>CAIRBH010000015.1 GCA_903876765.1 uncultured Pseudomonadota bacterium
GTCCAAA
The DNA here is from genome assembly GCA_903876765.1 of uncultured Pseudomonadota bacterium. Classification (GTDB taxonomy): domain Bacteria; phylum Pseudomonadota; class Gammaproteobacteria; order Burkholderiales; family Methylophilaceae; genus Methylotenera. Next base: position 8 of record CAIRBH010000015.1, read on the forward strand.
GTGAGTCTGTCTGAGATCGGCCTCTTCGCAGTGAGAAAATCTGCTAAATACGTCTTTGGCAATTTCTCCAATCGTGATATTGACGACTGAACCTGTAAAACCGAAATAAGGTGGTAATACAGTTAAGAAGAAGTAAGCATAGACACTAAAGAATAAGACTTGGAATACAGCATTAAACGCCACCAAACCTGCGGCATACTCTGTTGAACCTTTAGCAATATCATTCCACACAATCACCATTGCAATACAAGGGGCTATGCCAATCAAGATGAGCCCGGCCATATACTCAGGTTGATTAGGAACAAATGTGATGGCCAGCAAGAACATGAGCGTTGGTGCAACTATCCAGTTAAGAATAATTGCTAAGCCGAACACTCGCTTGTCTTTGAACACATCGGGCAACTCTTCATATTTTACTTTTGCGAATGGCGGATACATCATGAGTATCAAACCAATCGCTATGGGAATATTGGTAGTGCCGCTTTGAAATTGATTGATGAAAGTCTCTACACCAGGAATGAGGTAACCTAGGCCAATCCCGATTGCCATCGCAGCAAATATCCATACTGTTAAATAGCGGTCTAGAAATGATAGTTTCTGTGTGATTTGACTCATATGCTGGCTAACTTTCTTAATTCGTTTTCGATGATTGATTGGTCTAGTTTTTCTAATGGAAGTGAGGCAAAAGCATCTAGCCTTTGTTTAAGCCCATTCATTACATTAACGAAGGCTTTTCTTTTATCGGCATAACTGCCTTCCACTCTAGATGGATCTGGAAATCCCCAGTGTGCTGAAGCTGGGTGCCCTATCCAAACTGGACATGCTTCGCTTGCCGCGCTATCACAGACAGTAATAATAAAGTCCATTTGAGGTGCATCTGGCTTAGCAAATTCATCCCAGCTTTTTGAATACATTTTTGTTTTTGGATACCCCATCTCCAAGGCCAATTCTTCTGCAATTGGGTTAATCGATTTGCCGGGTGCTGAACCTGCTGAGTAACCCACAAAGCATCCACTAGTATGCGTTGACGCAAGCGCTTCACCTAAAATCGAACGAGATGAGTTATGAGTACAAAGAAAGAGAATGTTGTATTGCTTCATTATTTGCCTAACTGGTTAATTACAACTGGAGCACAGCTTTTACCACCACAGCAGTTTTCCATTAGAAAGTCACTTAGCTCACTGATGATTGAGGGATTTGGACGATAAAAGAGATTTCGGCTTACACGCTCAACTACGATCAAATCTGCTTGCAGTAGCTCTTTGAGATGAAAGCTCAAAGTCGCATTCGGAATACCAAGAACCTCGACTATGTCTTTAGGCGTAAGCCCAACATCACCTTTTTGAACGATTAAACGAAATACATTAAGGCGGCTTTCCTGACCTAATGCTAAGAATGCTTTAACTGCGATTTTATTTTCCATATTTCGATAATAATAAAAATATATTACTGAATTATGACAAAAAACCACACATCAGGTCTGCATTGAAATTTGGACGAAAAAAAGCTACGTTTTCACGTAACCCTTTTGTAATACTTGGTGGGCTGTGCGGGGATCGGAACCTTATCTAGGAGGCTTCTACGCTATTTAAAGTAATAGCCTGCTTCTCGTTGATGCCTAATAGCCAAAATCAAAATGGCATTCTTATTATCTTCAAAACTATATAGTGCAACGTATCCAGTAGCACCCCTTGAGATCACAAGCTCTCTGATTTCCTCATCAACACTTCGGCCAATAAGCGGATGACGATCGAGAATGCTGACAGCTTCCTCGATAAGATCTACAGTCTCTGAAGCGGCCTTGACGTCTGCCTCAATGAGAAAGTCTGTTAATCGAACAAGGTCGTTAACAGCATTTTGAGAATAAACGATTTTTACCAAGAGTTAGCTTTTAGTGATGTAACTTGTTTACCAGTAATACGTGATCGCAAATGGTCAAACACATCTTTAGATTCGTAAACTTCGTTAACTTTAAACGCAGCTTCTCTAGCAGCTTTCGCTTCAGCAATAAATGCACTACGGTATTCTGTGTTTACTGATGCCTGTCTAATTGCTTCAACCATAAAAGCGTGTGCCGAAATACCTAGCTCTTTTGCAGCATTCGCAGCTTTTAATTTAATTTCATCTGATAATTTTAGTGAAGTAGTACTCATGACAAGTTCCTCAAGGTGTTACCAAAGTAACACCAACTTTAATAGGGATTGAAAACATTGTCAATGAATACGAAAAAGGTTGGGGTGCTAATGATCTTGAAACTTATATTAGCAAACCAAATTTAATTTTGAACGAAAAAAGCTAGGTTTTCGCGTAATCCTTTTCACTAGAATACTAAATATTTAAGTAAACTTCGTTCTAGCGCACTTTACTTAAAGTAATCATTAGCATTGATATGTTTACTTTAATTCGTCTTAAAACGATAATAATCCTAATACTTTCATAAGGTTAGGATTAAAATGGCTGTCTATGGTTATGCTCGAGTTTCAACGGTAACGCAAGCACGTGAAGGCGAAAGCCTCGAAGCGCAGAAAAGACAAATCCTCAGTTACGCTATTTCTAAAGGGCTAGAACTCGGTGAAGAAAGCATATTCATCGAAGCTGGCGTTAGTGGTGGCGTTGAATTCGGTAGCCGACCTGAAGGCGCAAAACTCACCGAGCTAATTACTGAAGGCGACATAATTATTTTCCCAAAGCTCGATCGAGCTTTTCGTAACACACGCAACGCCTTAAACGTACTTCACGAAATGAAAGAAAAAAAGGTTCACGTTCACTTTATCGACTTGGGCGGTGACGTAACTGGAAACGGGATCGGGGCGATTATCTTTACCATTCTTTCAGCCTTCGCCACTTTTGAAAAGGAACGCATCGCCACAAGAATTCGTGAAGTAAAACAGATCAAGAAATCACAAGGTAAATTTACTGGTGGTAAAGCTGGCTTTGGCTATGAAGTAATAGATGGCGTAAAGGTAGCCAATAAAGACCAGCAAAAGGTCATTAGCGAAATGAGGAGGCTTAGGACACGTGGAAAGAGCTACCGTTATATAGCGACGTGGCTTGAAAAGAATAAAGGCGTAGAGATGACGTTTATGAGCGTTAGAGCGATATTAAATTTAAATAGAGGTTAATTAATAAGCTAGAAAGCAAAAAACCACTAAAGTCTAAACTTTAGTGGTTTTTTAACACGGCTCCTTGCAAAGCCTTATATATGGTAGGGCGTGCGGGGATCGAACCCACGACAAACGGATTAAAAGTCCGCTGCTCTACCAGCTGAGCTAACGCCCCATTGTAGTAAATGGGTATTTCTTTACTGCTTTATTTCAATTAGCGATTTGCATCACTCACGAAAGGGCGCAATTATGCTAGAAACTCTAGGTTTGGTCAACGAATAACTGACAAATTCACTTAAGTTTTTATATTGTTAATTTTTAGCGCATGCCTGGCATTTTGCCGCCCATCAAATTGCCCATGCTGCGCATCATTTTTGCCATGCCGCCTTTGGCGAACATTTTCATCATTTTTTGCGTTTCTTCAAATTGCTTCAATAAACGATTCACCTCTTGCACTTGCACGCCACTGCCATCAGCTATGCGTTTTTTGCGCGTGGCTTTAATCAGCTCTGGCTTGCGGCGTTCTAGCGCTGTCATGCTGTTGATGATGCCTTCTATGCGACGTATGCTTTTATCGGCATCTTCTGGGTTGACTTTGGCGGCCATGCCAGCGATTTGTGATGGCATTTTTTCCATGAGGGCGCCCATGCCACCCATTTTGCGCATTTGTGACATTTGCATTTTAAAGTCATCTAAATCAAAGTTTTTACCCGATTTAACTTTATCGGCGAGCTTTTGCGCTTCGGCCATGTCGACGTTTTTATGTGCTTGCTCGATCAAACTCAGTACATCACCCATGCCTAGCACTCTTGAAGCCATGCGCTCTGGGTGGAATGGCTCTAGGCCATCTACTTTTTCACTCACCCCGATAAATTTAATCGGTTTGCCCGTCACATGCCGCACAGATAATGCCGCACCACCACGCGAATCACCATCTAGCTTGGTCAGAATAACGCCCGTCAGCGGCAATGTATCGCCAAAGGCTTTTGCGGTATTGACCGCATCTTGGCCTTGCATGGCATCTACCACAAACAAGGTTTCTATCGGGTTAAGTAGGCTATGCAGGGCTTTAATTTCTGCCATCATCGCTTCATCTATGCCTAGGCGACCCGCAGTATCAAAAATAATCACGTCATAATAACCGCGCTTAGCAAAGTCTAATGCGGCCTTGGCTATGTCTGCTGGTTTTTGACTGGCGTTACTATCAAAGCAATCTACGTCTAATTGCTTGGCCAGCGTTTTAAGTTGCTCTATCGCCGCTGGGCGGTAAACATCGGCACTGGCAAGTAGCACTTTCTTTTTTTGTTCTTTTAATAATTTAGCCAACTTGGCTGAAGTGGTGGTTTTACCTGAGCCTTGCAAGCCTGCCATTAAAATAATAGCAGGGGCGACCACCGCTAAATTCAATGCCACGTTAGCTTTTCCCATTAAGGCGGTCAGCTCGTCGTGAACCACTTGAATGACCGCCTGACCTGGCGTTAGGCTTTGCAACACTTCTTGGCCCTGTGCGCGCTGTTTGACTTGCGTAATAAAGTCTTTAACCACAGGCAAGGCAACGTCGGCTTCTAATAGCGCCATACGCACTTCACGCATCGCGTCGGCGATGTTGTCTTCGGTCAGTCTGGCTTGACCGCGTAGGGTTTTAATCACGCCTTGTAGGCGGTCGGTTAGATTTTCTAGCATTTTTAAACTCTTACAAGTAATTTAGACCACGATTTTACATCAAGCTATTATATTTAACGCATATTTGCGCCATAATTACGCCATGACTGATTCAATACAAAAATTACTCCCCTACTTGGCTGTTGTGTTTATCTATTTGGCCGTTGCAACCAATTTTTGGCGTGGGGCAAATATCTCGGATAAACCGCAGATTTCAACATTGCCTACCGCCATGCTGGCGCTGGGGCTGATTATTCATGCTTGGTTGATATACCAAGTGACCTTTGCCCATGGCTTTAATTTAGGCTTTTTTAATGTGCTATCTGTCATTGCATGGCTCACCGTGCTGATTTACGGCCTGGCGGATTTAAAACATAATTTGGCTGGTTTACAAGCTTTCATTTTGCCGCAATCAGCGATTTTTGCCATATTACCCGCCTACATGGTGGCAAATCACACGCTGCCTAATTCTGAATCGCCTTTATTTTTAGCGCACATCGCTATTGCGCTAGTGGCTTATAGTTTATTTACCTTTGCCACCCTGCACGCGCTATTGATGATTTTTGCCGAACGTAGCCTGCATAACAAAACCACATTAATCAAATTGCCCAGCTTTCCACCTTTGATGGTGATGGAAAACTTATTGTTCCAAATCATTAGCTTAGGCTTTATTTTGCTGACCATTACGCTTATTAGCGGGATGTGGTTTTCAGAAGAAATTTTTGGCAAACCGCTACAGTTCAATCACAAATCGGTGTTTTCTATCGCCAGCTGGCTGATTTATGCCGCGTTGCTATTCGGACGGCATCAATACGGATGGCGTGGCATTAAAGCCATACGCTGGACGCTGGCTGGCTTTGTCTTACTGCTACTGGCCTACTTAGGCAGCAAGCTTATTTTGCAGGTGATTTTGGGGCGCTAACGGCTTAGCTAGTCGCGCAAGCTAATCTGCGGCCAGCCTTGTTGCTTGGCATATTCGCTTAAAATCGTATCGGCATCCACCGCCACAGGGTGACTCACTAGCTTCATTAAAGGCAAGTCGTTGTGAGAATCACTATAAAAATAACTGGTGGCAAAGCTGGCTAATGTTTGTCCGCGTGCGGCCAGCCATTGGTTAATGCGCGTCACTTTTCCCTCTTTAAAGCTAGGCACGCCGGTTACCCCGCCTGTATACCGACCGTCCTTCATTTCTGGGTCTGTGCCTATTAAATGTTCAATGCCATAAGCGCTGGCAATTGGCCTGGTGACAAAACTGTTAGTCGCCGTAATAATGAGGCATAAATCGCCTTGCGCCTTGTGTTGATTGACTAAGTTTTGCGCTTTTTGCGTCATCATGGGACGTATCACTTGCTGCATAAACTGAACATGCAGCGCGTCTAAAAATGCTAATGGGTGCTCTGACAATGGTTTTAATTGAAACGCTAAAAACTGATCAATATCCAAGTTGCCATTTTTATAATCTAAATAAAACTGCTCATTACGCGCTTGGTGGGTTTTCTCATCTAGCAGGCCTTGCTTAATCAAAAATAGGCTCCAGTTGTAGTCACTATCGCCCGCTAGCAGCGTGTTATCTAAGTCAAATAAGGCAAGGTTTTGTTTCATTATTTAAGGTCTTTATTGGTCTATTTTTAAATTCAAATGTCTTTGTTATAAGCTGATAGTACTAAAAATACGCCTAGTAATATCACTACCAGCGCGACAAACTCTATGCTAGTTACCTGCTCATGGGCAAACCAGATACCCACGATAAAGGCAACTATTGGATTAACAAAGGTATTGCTGCTAGCGACCAATGGCCGGACAGTTTTAAGCAAATATTGGTAAGCACTGTAAGCCACTAATGATCCCAACACCACTAAAAACAACATGGCCGCCCAAGAGCGCGGGCTAATCTGCTGCGGCCAAGCTTCGCCTTGCATAGCACTTACCAACAATAGCACCACCCCGCCCGTCAGCATTTGCGTAGCGCTAGCCATTAGCCCCACTGGCATATCTAAGCGCTTACCCCACACTGAGCCAAATGACCAGCTTGCCGCCGCAAAGATAAGCAAAAGCGCACTGGCTAATTGACCATGCAAGCTGCCCCCAAGGTTTAATAAGGCAATACCGATAAAGCCAATGCCAACGCCCAGCCATTCTCTAAGGCTGATTTTACGCCCCCAGATAGATGAAAAGATCGCCATCCAAATAGGTGCGGTGGCAATAGAAAGCGCTGCCACACTTGAGGATATGGTTTGTTGCACATAACACACCGTACCATTGCCAAAAGCGGGCAGTAAAATGCCTATTGCTGTGGCTCCCAGCCACTGCTGTTTGCTAGGATTGGCTGCGCCTAAAAAACGCATGACAATGTATAAAATAAAACCAGCAATACTATAGCGCAGGCCTGCCATTAGAAATGGCGGAAAACTCTCTAAGCCAAAACGAATGGCCAGATAGGTTGAGCCCCAAATAAAATAGGTACAAAACAGCGCTAAAACAAGTAGCAAGGTTGGGCTTTTATTTTTCATTACTGATGGATTAGGCTTTCATGAGTGCTAGCTGAAGTGGTGAGCTTCAGCTAGCTGATTGCTTTAAGCTAATAGATAACAACAGGCGATTAGGCAATATTGTGACGTTTAAATTTGCGGATGAGCACGCTCAGATTTAGACTGAATTTTATTTAGCCCATTCAAATACGCCTTGACCGAAGCCACCACAATATCAGTATCTGCGCCTTGACCATTGACTATACGGCCACCTTTAGACAGGCGCACAGTCACTTCACCCTGCGCATCTGTGCCACTGGTAATATTGTTGACAGAATAAAGCTGCAACTCCACCGCGCTGTTAGCAATACTCTCTATGGCCTTAAAAGCGGCATCTACAGGACCGCCGCCGGTCGCCTCTGCGCGTCTTTCTATGCCATTTTCTGACAAGGTAATAGTCGCATGAGGTATTTCACCCGTAATGGACGCCACTTGCAAATACACCAACTTAAAATGCTCGGTTGCTACCGACAAAAATTCATCACTGACTAAAGCATGCAAGTCTTCATCAAAAATCTCTGATTTTTTATCGGCCAAATCTTTAAAACGGGAAAATGCCGCGTTCAATAAATCTTCAGTTTCAAGCTCTATACCTAAATCTTTAAGACGCGTTCTAAAGGCATTACGACCAGACAACTTGCCCAAACTCAATTTATTAGCCCCCCAGCCTACGTCCTCGGCGCGCATAATTTCGTAAGTTTCACGATGTTTTAGCACGCCATCTTGGTGTATGCCAGATTCATGTGCAAAGGCATTTGCCCCAACAATAGCCTTATTCGGCTGAACTGGGTAACCGGTAATCGTTGAGACCAATCTTGAAGTCGGCACAATTTGCGTGGTATCTATCGTGGTTTCAAGATGAAAAATATCTTTACGGGTGCGTAGCGCCATGACCACTTCTTCTAAGCTGGCATTGCCTGCACGCTCACCCAAACCATTAATCGTGCACTCTACTTGACGTGCGCCGCCCATGACCGCCGCCAATGAATTGGCAACCGCCATCCCTAAATCATTATGGCAATGTGTGGACCAAACCACTTTATCGCTATTGGGCACACGTTTGATGAGTTCACGCATACGTTCCCCCCAAGGGGCTGGGATAGAATAGCCTACCGTATCAGGCACATTAATCGTGGTAGCGCCCGCTTGTATGACCGCATCAAATACCCGCACCAAAAAATCCATCTCAGAGCGCACCGCATCTTCGGCAGAAAATTCAACATCCTTGGTGTATTCCAACGCCCATTTTACCGCTTGCACGGCACGTTCAACCACTTGGTCTTCCGTCATGCGGAGTTTGTTTTCCATATGAATTTTGCTGGTGGCAATAAAGGTATGAATACGGCCACTGGCGGCATGTTTAATTGCCTCTCCTGCCCGTCGTACATCATTTTCACTGGCACGCGCAAGAGAACAGACGGTTGAGGTTTTAATAATTTTGGCAATTTCAGATATCGCATCAAAATCACCTGGGCTAGCCGCGGCAAAACCCGCTTCAATGACGTTAACACCCAATTTTTCAAGTTGGCGAGCAATGCGAATTTTCTCTTCTTTGGTCATGGATGCGCCTGGACTTTGTTCGCCATCGCGCAAGGTGGTATCAAAAATAATAATTTGATCTGATTTCATAAAGGCTTCCTAACTTTCACTTCAATTTAATCTTTAATTAATCGCTAGTATATGTTGGCTATCACTCATTTGGCTCAAATATACAGCATTTCGCTGCAATTTTTATTATGCAGCGTCGCTTAAATACAGGGGGGGTGGGGGATGTAATTTGCGCGCTAGCGCAGTGGTTGAGTGCGAGCTAAAGCCGCACGCACGGCAAATAATTTGCGTAACCATAAGGCGCTAGCCAATAAGCTAAGCGTCAACAACATACTAGTAATAGATAAATTCAACATAGTGATAGAAATATAGTGTTTTTTAATAGGTTCTGCAAGTATTTAATTTGCCAGCCATCTAGCTAAATTTAGCAAGGCTAGCCGCGACTAGCTTATTTAATTTGCCGTTTATTGAGTTTATCGCGTGCCCATAGCACATAGCCAGACAGCGCATAAACCGCCATGACAAAAAATAACACCTCAGGCGGGCTATAAGAAACCAGTACCATCAGCAAAGTGATGCCTAAAATAACAAAAAATGGCACGCTGTGTTTTAAGTTAATGTCTTTACCACTGTAATAGCGTAAATCCGTCACCATAGAGGCGCCAGCAAAAACAGTAATCCCCCAAGCCATCCACTTCCATTGCAAAATGCCAAAGAATACATCTCGACCACTCACGCCATATTCGTATGAGACCCAAACAAAGCCCGCTAATAAGGCCGCAGCCCCTGGGCTGGGTAGGCCTTGAAAATAACGTTTATCTTGATGCTCGTCTTCTAATTTAGTGTTAAATCTAGCCAAACGCAGTGCAGCGCAAGCGCAATACATAAAAGCTGCCAGCCAACCCAATTTACCTAGCGGCTTTAATGCCCATACATACAAAATAAGTGCAGGCGCTACCCCAAAAGAAACCATATCAGACAAACTGTCGTACTCTGCCCCAAACGCGCTTTGGGTATTGGTCATGCGAGCTACGCGACCATCTAATCCATCGAGCACCATGGCAATAAAAATCGCAATCGCGGCCAGTTCAAAATGCCCATTCATGGCTTGCACGATAGCAAAAAACCCAGAAAACAGTGCCGCTGAGGTGAATAAATTCGGCAATAGATAAATACCTCGAGCGCGTAGGCCTGCATTATCCACTGGTCTGCGTTTGACTTTTTCGCTAGGAGTCACTTTTTCGTTCAATTCTGCCATGCGTTTAAACCATTTATGAATAAGTTGACTAAGTATAACAAAGCCTTGTGATAATATCGCGACCTATCAATAAAAGTTACGCTATAGAATTCATATCATGCAATTTACCCTACATCAACAAGACGGTCTTGCGCGGCGTGGCACATTCACACTGAGCCACGGCGAGGTACAAACGCCCGCCTTTATGCCAGTGGGCACTTATGGCACGGTAAAAGCCATGTCGCCGCTTGAGCTTAAACAAATTGACGCGCATATTGTACTGGGCAACACCTTTCATTTGTGGTTACGCCCTGGCCTAGAAGTAATAGCCGCGCATGGTGGCTTGCACAAATTCATGGGCTGGGATGGCCCAATCCTGACAGATTCAGGCGGTTTCCAAGTCTGGAGCCTTGGCGCACTGCGTAAAATTTCTGAAGAAGGAGTAAAGTTTCGCTCACCCATCAATGGCGATAGCTGCTTTTTAACCCCAGAAGAATCTATGCGTATTCAAAAGGTGTTGAATGCTGACATAGTGATGATTTTTGATGAATGCACGCCTTACCCCGCCACCCTAAAAGAGGCGAATGATTCTATGCAGCTTTCATTACGCTGGGCCAAACGTAGCAAAGAAGCCCACCAAGGTAATGCAAACGCCTTGTTTGGCATTATTCAAGGCGGTATGTATGAGGAATTACGTGATGTGTCACTGGCAGGTTTGACCGATATTGACTTTGATGGCTATGCAATTGGCGGTTTGTCTGTAGGCGAACCCAAAGAAGATATGTTACGTATTTTGGCGCACACCGCGCCTAACATGCCGCAAAACAAACCTCGCTACCTCATGGGCGTAGGCACCCCAGAAGATTTAGTAGCCGCCGTCAGCCAAGGGATAGATATGTTTGACTGCGTGATGCCGACGCGCAATGCCCGCAATGGCTGGCTATTTACGCAATATGGCGATATTAAAATTAAAAACGCTGGCTATAAAACCGATACTCAGCCGCTAGATGCCGACTGCAATTGCTACACCTGCCAACACTTTAGCCGCGCCTATTTGCATCATTTGCACAAGGTAGGTGAAATTTTAGGCTCGCGCTTAAATACCATACACAATTTACACTATTACCAAGTGCTGATGGCTGGTATGCGCAGCGCTATTGCAGCGGGCGAATTTGATGCCTTCAAGCAGGCCTTTGCCGCCAAGCGGGCAAGTTTATCCTAATGCGACTAGTCTGCAACAACTGGCAGTCTGTGCTAAAATCCGAAGCTAATTTTTTTCTAACCTAAGTCATTATTTAAGAGGTCATCATCGTGTTTATTTCAAATGCATACGCAGCAGGCGCTGCACCAGGTAGCGATTTAATGAGTTTGCCACTCGTGGTCATTTTTGTATTATTTTTCTTTATGATCATTCGCCCGCAAATGAAGGCCGCTAAAGAACAGCGCACTATGATCGCCGCCTTACAAAAAGGTGATGAAGTGATTACCAGTGGTGGCATAGTAGGTAAAGTTACTAAAGTAACTGATGCCTTTGTCAGCGTTGAAATTGCTGCCAACACAGAAATTACCGTGCAAAAACACGCAGTACAAAGCGCACTGCCTAAAGGCACAATTAAAGGCTTGTAATTTAAAGCCGCAACACGCTTCACCCCTTACCTATTTTTGACTAGAGCCAGACTATGAACCGCTATCCGATGTGGAAAAACATCCTCGTTGCAATCATGATTTTGATTGGGCTAATTTATACCATTCCAAATTTCTTTGGAGAATCACCAGCGGTGCAAATTACCCCAGCGAAAAGCACGACTAAACTTGACGCAGCGCTGCTGGGCCAAGTCGAGGCCATTTTTCAACAAGAAAAAATTGCCTACGATGGCGTGTATCTTGATGCGCGTGGCGTAAAAGCTCGCTTCGCCAACACCGACACACAAATTAAAGCCAAAGACGTATTGCAGGCTAGTCTTGGCAAAGATTACACCGTGGCACTTAACTTGCTATCACGCTCGCCTAACTGGCTGCGCAACCTAGGCGCTAAACCCATGTACTTAGGTTTAGATTTGCGTGGTGGCGTACATTTTTTAATGCAAGTGGACATGAAAGCGGCATTAAGTAAGGCGGCAGAACGCTTTGTCGGCGACTTTAGAATTGCCTTACGCAAAGAACGCATCTCCTACGTTGGGGTTAGCCGTGAAGGTGAAACCGTACAGATTAACTTCAACAATGAGGCTGAGTTAATCAAAGCTAAAACGATTATTAGCAAAGAATATCCTAATTTAACACTGACTGAATCGACTAACGGCGAAGAAAAGGTTTTAAAAGCATCGCTTAATTTAGTCGAGCAAAAACGCATACAAGATTTTGCTATCAAACAAAATATTCAAACCCTGCACAATCGTATTAATGAGCTGGGCGTGGCAGAGCCTATTATTCAGCAACAAGGGGCTGATCGCGTGGTTGTGCAGCTACCTGGGGTGCAAGATACCGCCAAAGCAAAAGATATTTTGGGTCGCACCGCAACTTTAGAAATTCGCTTAGTCGATGAAGAAAAAAATGACGCAGCAACACTAGAAAAAGCAGAAAAAGGTCAAGCGCCCTTGGGTGACGACGTCTTTAAAAATCGTGACGGTCGGACTATTTTAGTGAAAAAGAATGTAGCACTCACCGGCGATTACATTACTGACGCAGGCCCTGGCGTTGACAGTCAATCTGGCAGAAACACTGTCAACGTCACACTAGATGCGCGTGGCGCAAGAATTTTTCAGCAAGTGACGCGTGAAAATGTGGGCAAGCGTTTGGCCATCTTGCTGATTGAAAAAGGTAGCACCGAAGTGATTACTGCCCCCGTCATTAACGAAGAAATTGGTGGTGGACGAGTACAAATTTCTGGCATGGCCAATACCCAAGAAGCCACCGACATCGCACTGCTGTTGCGTGCTGGCGCACTTGCCGCCCCTATGGATATCATTGAAGAACGCACTGTAGGGCCTAGCATGGGGCAAGACAATATCAATCGTGGCATACATTCAACCTTGTGGGGCTTTCTTGCCATCGCCATCATGATGATGATTTACTATATGGCTTTTGGCGTGGTTTCAGTAGCCGCATTGGCGATTAACTTGCTATTGCTGGTGGCTATTTTATCTATGCTACAAGCAACCCTGACTTTACCGGGCCTGGCGGCGATTGCTTTGGCGCTTGGTATGGCGATTGACGCTAACGTGCTGATTAATGAGCGTGTACGTGAAGAACTGCGCAATGGCAACACACCACAAGCTAGTATTCATGCGGGTTATGAACGGGCATGGGATACTATTTTAGATTCAAACGTCACGACCTTAATTGCTGGTTTAGCGCTATTCATGTTTGGTACTGGGCCGATTAAAGGCTTTGCGGTAGTGCATGTATTGGGCATTTTAACGTCCATGTTCAGTGCGGTGCTGGTATCGCGCGCCATGGTCAATTTCATCTACGGCTATCGTCGTAAAGTCAGCAAGTTGTCGATAGGCCAAATTTTCAAAGCTTAAGCTCAAAAACCTATTATTTAGAGTACACATTATGGAATTATTTAGAATAAAAAATGATATCCCCTTTATGAGTTACGGTCGCCTCACTACCGCAATCTCATTGGTGACATTTATCTTGGCCATTATATTTTTAGCCACCCGCGGCTTAAATTTTGGCGTCGATTTTACTGGCGGCACGGTGATGGAGGTCAACTATCCACAAGCAGCCAACCTAGAAGGTGTGCGTAAAGCGGTAGATAGCATAGGCTTAAAAGAAGCCACTGTACAAAATTTTGGCTCCAGCCATGATGTGCTGATACGTTTACCGATTAAGACTGGCTTATCGGTCTCTCAACTCTCTGAGCAAGTGAAAACCGCCCTAGTAGCGGCAGACCCTAAAGCAGAAGTGCGTCGCGTAGAGGCTGTTGGCGCTCAAGTGGGTGACGAACTGTATGAAAATGGCGGCTTAGCGCTATTTTTTGTTAGCCTAGGCATAGTCCTTTATCTATGGCTGCGCTTTGAATGGCGATTTGCGGTGGCGGCGATTATCGCCAATATGCATGACGTAGTGATTATTTTAGGTTTTTTCGCCTTCTTTCAATGGGAATTCAACCTCACCGTGCTTGCGGCAATTTTGGCTGTGCTAGGTTATTCGGTGAATGAATCTGTCGTGGTATTTGACCGAGTGCGTGAGAATTTCCGCAAAATGCGTAAAGCCAACGTGGTACAAGTCATTGACAATGCCATTACTCGCACCATGTCGCGGACTATTATTACCCATACCATGACGCAAACCATGGTCGGTTCTATGCTGCTATTTGGCGGCGAAGTCTTACATAACTTTGCACTGGCGCTCACCATAGGTATTTTATTTGGTATTTATTCTTCAGTATTAGTCGCCTGCCCTATCGCCATGTGGCTTGGGGTCAGTCGGGCAAACTTAATTGGTGACCTGGATAAAAAAGAAGGCAATGCAAAAGACGCTGGCAAAAAAGAAGTATTTGCTGAGCCCCATCCCTCAGACTTTGCCTCTTAAACCGCTAATACCTCACCGACTCCCTTCAAGTGCGCGAGTTAGCCAAGTGCACTTGATTTGTCATGCCGCTCACGGTTACACTCACAACATCATTCACCACATCAATTAGACTCCCTTGGATAACATTCCCTTAAGTTGGCAGTTTGGCATTCTGGTGTTACTGCTACTGTGCACGGCTTTTTTCTCTATTTCAGAAACCAGCCTCATGTCGCTCAACCGTTATCGGATGAAACACTTGGCCAAGCAAGGCCATAGAGGCGCACGTCTAGCCAGTATTTTATTATCTAAAACCGACAAATTATTAGGCGTTATTTTGCTCGGCAACACCTTGTGCATAGTCGCATCATCGGCCATAGAAGTGCTAATTAGCCACCAGCTATTTGGTGAAGGTAAATATGTACTGGGATTGGGTTCACTGATACTGACTTTTATCATTTTAGTGTTTAGCGAGATTTCTCCCAAAGTGATCGCGGCCGCTCATCCAGAAAAATTCGCCTTCGCTTGTAGTTATTTGCTCTACCCTCTGCTTTGGCTATTTAACCCTATCGTGTCATTTGTAAACTTGTTTGTGAAAGGGTTTATGCTATTACTCGGCATAAAAGCTAACTTCGCCGACTCTCAGCACGCTGTTACTACTGATGAATTACGCAGTATCGTCACCGATGCTGGTCATTTTATTCCAAAAAAACACCGGTCTATTTTATTAAATTTGTTTGAGCTAGAAAAAATTACCGTCGATGATGTAATGACCGCTCATACGCAAGTGGAAGCGATAGACTTTGATGCGCCACTGGATGATATTTTGCAGCAGATTGCCAATAGCCAACACACGCGGCTACCAGTGCGGCAAGGCGAGCAAGAGGAAATTATAGGTATATTGCATCTGCGCAAAATTATCTCGCAATTACGCGTAAATAATCAAACAAATGCCTTAGATAAAGCCATGTTACGTGAAGTGATCGCCGAGCCTTATTTTATCCCCTCTGGCACCCCACTTTACACGCAAATACAGCAGTTTCAAGAAAACAAGCAACGCGTCGCATTGGTGGTAGATGAATATGGCGAATTTAAGGGCTTAGTCACCTTAGAAGATATTTTAGAAGAGATGATAGGCGACTTCACCACCCAATCACCCTCGCGCTTAGGCAGCTATAGAAAAGAGACCGATGGCAGCTGGCTGGTAGATGGCAGTAGCACTCTGCGCGACCTCAACAAAAAGTTACACCTGAATTTTCCATTAGACGGGCCGCGCACACTCAACGGCTTAATCATCGAGCATTTTGAAGATATTCCAGAATCTAACACCAGCTTTAAAGTTGGCAAACACGTTCTCGAAATTGTGCAAACCCAAGATCGCATCGTCAAAAGCGTTAAAATATTCCCCTAATCTGCTGACCTATTCTGCTGCTCTTGTTCGGGCTGATGCAATAGCTCAAAACTTTAATTCATCATTTAACCGCTAGACATTCAAATTAGACTTGAATTTTTTGCAACTTAGCTCAAAATACCTCTATATGACGCACTCAACTAACGATAGCAGCACAATACTTAAACCTGAAAAAGCAAAAACAAAACTACCCCCCATGTTTAAGGTGTTATTGTTAAATGATGATTACACTCCCATGGAATTTGTCGTGGAATGTATAGTCAGGTTTTTTAATAAAAGTCGTGAACAAGCGACCACAATTATGCTCCAAGTACATACTGAGGGCGCAGCAATATGTGGTATCTATCCACAAGACATCGCAGAAACAAAAAAGAATCAAGTAGTAAAATATGCAAAAGAGCAACAGCACCCATTGCAGTGTGAAGTAAAGCCCGCTTAGCTTGCAGGTGCCATTTGGATTAGTCATTAATATAGAACCTAAGGATTTGAAATGATTGCTCAAGAGTTAGAAGTTAGCCTACACATGGCCTTTATGGACGCAAGACAAAAGCGTCATGAACTCATTACAGTTGAGCATTTGCTACTGGCCATGATAGACAATCCAACTGCGGCTGAAGTAATGCGTGCATGCGGCGCAAAATTAGAAACATTACGCACTGAACTCAATCAATATATTGAAGAACATACCCCTACGGTCAATGGCCATGATGACGTTGACACCCAACCTACACTGGGCTTTCAACGCGTCATTCAGCGCGCCATGCTGCATGTACAATCCTCTGGCAAAAAAGAAGTAACTGGCGCTAATGTGCTGGTAGCCATTTTTGGTGAAAAAGACTCGCACGCCGTGTTTTTCTTGCATCAGCAAGGGGTGACGCGCTTAGATGTTGTCAATTTTATCTCGCATGGTGTGTCAAAAGTTGCCGAGACCGCTAAGTCCGTCAATGCAGATCAAGAGCTAGAAGCCGATGCTGCGCCCAATGGCGCACTTGAAAACTACACACTGAATTTAAATGCACAAGTGGCCGCAGGAAAAATAGACCCGCTGATTGGCCGTGGCCCTGAATTAGAACGTGTGGTACAAACCCTATGCCGTCGCCGCAAAAATAACCCTTTATTAGTGGGTGAAGCTGGCGTAGGCAAAACAGCAATTGCTGAAGGTTTAGCGCGCCGCATCGTTGAAAAAGACATCCCAGAAGTATTAGCCAATGCGACCGTTTATTCGCTAGACATGGGCGCATTGCTGGCAGGTACCAAGTACCGCGGTGACTTTGAACAACGCCTAAAAGCGATCATGAAACAGCTCGCTGATAAACCTGAGGCGATTTTATTTATTGATGAAATTCATACGCTAATTGGGGCAGGCTCGGCCAGCGGCGGCACACTAGATGCAAGTAATTTGCTCAAACCAGCCCTATCAAATGGCACGCTTAAATGCATAGGCGCCACCACTTACCAAGAGTATCGCGGTGTGTTTGAAAAAGACCACGCCTTAGCCCGTCGCTTCCAAAAAATTGATGTGGCTGAGCCTAGCGTGGCAGAAACCATAGAAATTTTAAAAGGCTTGAAATCACGTTTTGAATCGCATCACAATGTTAAATACGCGGCAAGCGCACTGACCACCGCAGCAGAATTATCGGCTAAATATATTAATGACCGTCATTTGCCAGATAAAGCGATTGATGTGATTGATGAAGCAGGCGCTGCCCAACGCATATTGCCAAAATCCAAACAAAAGAAAGTCATAGGTAATAAAGAGATTGAAGACATTATTGCTAAAATTGCGCGCATTCCGCCTAAAAATATTTCTAGCGATGATAGAAGCACACTCAAAACATTAGAGCGCGACTTAAAGGCCGTGGTCTTTGGCCAAGATAAAGCCATAGAAGTACTGACCTCAGCCGTTAAAATGGCGCGCAGTGGCTTAGGCCAAAGCAATAAACCCATAGGCAATTTCTTATTTAGCGGCCCGACTGGCGTGGGTAAAACTGAAGTAGCTAAACAATTGGCTTATATCATGGGCATAGAATTAATTCGCTTTGATATGAGCGAGTACATGGAGCGCCATGCCGTATCACGCTTGATTGGTGCACCCCCTGGCTATATCGGTTTTGAGCAAGGTGGCTTAATGACTGAAGCTATCAGCAAACACCCTTACTGCGTATTGTTGTTAGACGAGATTGAAAAAGCACATCCTGATATTTTCAATATTCTCTTGCAAGTGATGGATCACGGTACACTGACGGATAACAACGGTCGCAAGGCAGATTTTAGAAACGTCACTATCATTATGACCACCAATGCCGGCGCAGAGCAGCTATCTAAGGCCAATATGGGCTTTACCAATAGCAAGCAAATTGGCGATGAAGAAGCCGATATCAAACGTCTATTCACCCCTGAATTCCGCAATAGATTAGACGCTACGGTTTCATTTGCGCCGCTATCACAAGACATTATCATGCGTGTGGTCGATAAATTTTTAATTCAACTTGAAGATCAACTGCATGATAAAAAAGTCGAAGCCACTTTCAGCAATGCGTTAAAAGCCTACTTAGGTAAAAAAGGTTTTGATCCGCTGATGGGCGCAAGACCGATGGCAAGACTGATACAAGACACCATACGCAAGGCGCTAGCGGATGAATTACTATTTGGCAAACTAGCTAATGGTGGCAGTGTGCAGGTAGATATTGATGAAAATAATGAAGTGAAACTCATTTTTTCTGATCATCCTATAGAGTCAGAAAGTACATTGACAGCAATGTAGCTTGAGGGACGATAATTTTTGCAACTATCGCTTTTGCAAATTGATTGATTATAAAAAACAGCCCGCTTATTCAATACTTGCTTATTAAATATAAGCAGGCTGTTTTTGCATCACGCTAATAAATAGCGCAGATTCTGCGAGCGCTTGCAACCAAAGCTGCAATTTTGCATAAGGCGCAGTTGCAAACCAATCAGCATCGATGGCGGCAAACTGCCTAACAAATGGGAATATCGCAATATCGGCAAAACCAAGCGTGGCACCATACAAATATGGATTTTCATGCAATAAACTTTCTAACTTTTGCAAAAAAATCTCGCCTTGCGCTCTGTGCTGTTGTTGCGTTAAATCAGGCTGGCGCTCAGGGTATTTGTAGGCATCCAAAGCGCGCTTAAAAAATTGGTCGTTCTGCGCAATAAGCGCCTGCGCCCCCTCACTATTATGGCCAATCTGGCCATGTTCTCTTAATGCCCAATACATAATATCTAAGCTTTGCTCTAGCACTTTGCCATCTGTCAGCACAAGTACTGGCACGGTCGCTTTAGGCGAAACTTGTAATAGGTGTGTTGGTTTATCCCGCAAAGAAATTTCTCTTATTTCTACATCAATTTTTGCCAGTTTTAGCGCCATGCGGGCGCGTATGGCATAAGGACAACGGCGATAAGAATATAATATGGCTAAGGTCATTAGCCTAGTGCAGCGCAAACATCACGGACCAGCTTAGGCCCTTGATAAATCAAGCCGCTGTACAACTGCACAAGCGCTGCCCCAGCCGCAATTTTTTCTGCTGCGTCTGCACCACTTAAAATACCACCTACGCCAATAATAGGTAACGCGCCCTGTAGGCGCTGTGCTAGTTGCCCAATCACTAAAGTGGATTGTTCACGCACAGGCGCACCAGACAATCCACCTGCTTCTTGGGCGTGCGCCATGCCCTGTACTTTGTCACGTGCCAGGGTAGTATTAGTGGCAATCACACCGTCAATCTGATGTGTCATCAATAAATCGGCAATTTCATTGATTTGTTCAAACTGCAAGTCTGGCGCTATTTTTAAGGCTATAGGGACATATTTACCATGTTGGTCTGCTAACTTGGCTTGCGCTAATTTAAGTGTGCCTAGCAAATCGGATAAAGCGGCTTTTTCTTGCAAAGCCCGTAGATTTTTAGTGTTGGGCGATGAAATATTCACCGTAATATAGCTCGCATAGGCATAGACTTTTTGCATGCAAATTAAATAATCTTCAACCGCATTCTCCATAGGCGTATCAAAGTTTTTGCCTATATTAATGCCCAGCACACCTTGATATTTGGCGGCTTTCACATTTTCAATTAAATGATCTACACCTAAGTTATTAAAGCCAAAACGGTTAATAATCGCTTGCGCTGCTGGCAGGCGGAATAAGCGCGGCTTAGGATTGCCAGGCTGCGGCCTAGGCGTAACGGTCCCCACCTCAATAAAGCCAAAGCCTAGGGCGGCCATGGCATCTATCACGGCGGCGTTTTTATCTAAGCCCGCGGCTAAACCGACAGGGCTGGGAAACGTCATTCCCATCACCTGCCGAGGACGGCATACAGGCGGCGCTGGATAAAGCCTTAACGCCCCAGACCACAGAGACGCATTTAAGCTTTTTAAAGTAATATCATGAATAGCTTCAGCATCAAACTGAAATAATAAAGGGCGAGCGAGTGAGTAAATGTTCATAAGGCGATTTTACTGCATTCTAGCCCTTAGCCAAAACTCAAACTATATTTCGCGCCTGAAGTATCGCTTCAAGTTAAGCCCTAAGCCAGCGCCACCTCAACCAAATTGTCACTGAATGTGGTCGAGTGCCCCATATCGCCAAACTCCGCTGAACTAATGCAATTGACTGTGCCATTATTGAGTTGTCGCCAATAACCTAAAGTCGCCACCACTATTCCCGCATTCACATCGTCCGAGATTTTAGCCAGCCCATTAAATTCACCGCGATCATTAAACACTCTCACCACATCACCGGCCTTAATATGGCGTGCTGTAGCGTCTAATTGGTTAATCATGACGAACTGTTCGCCCTGGCCTTTAATTTTTTCGGCCACATTGGCATAGCAAGAGTTTAAAAAGCCATGGCTCTTAGGCGAAATAATATTCAGCGGATACTTGGCTGCTAATGCGGGGTTAGTATCTGGCGTTTCACGCGAGGCCAGGTAGTCTGGCAATGGGTCTAAATCTTCCAAGGGTTGAAAGCCTTCATACATTTGCCTAAAAGGCCCAGCGACGAAGTTTTTAGCGCCTTCTACCAAAAACTGACACTTGCCAGTAGGCGTAGGAAAATCGCCCTTGGCATGCCGCGCACGTGTATCTTTATCGCCAAATGCTTTTAGGCGCGCAAAACCATGTTTGCGTAAATAATCTAAGTCTATGCCTTCACAAGTTGGTGAAGCCCAATCCACGTAATTTTCTAGGCATTGGGTATCATTCCACTGAAAGTTATCTTCGGTGTAGCCCATTAATTTAGCTAGCCGTCTAAAAATTTCATTATTAGGGATAGCTTCACCCGGCGGCTCTATGCATTTTTCATTGTAAGTAAGATAGAGATGACCCCAAGACAGCACCATGTCTTCCATTTCTGCTCCCATCGCGGCTGGCAGGATAATGTCAGCATAAGCAGCAGTATCAGACATAAAATGCTCAGCCACAACCAAGAACAAATCTTCATTGGCTAGGCCTTTGGCTATTTTATCGGTTTCTGGCGCTTGCGTTAGCGGATTAGTATTCCACACCATCATAGATTTAATCGGCGTCTTCAGCTTAAGTTCACCAGTCAGCGCACGGCCTAATTGCAAATTATTGACTACTGGCGTACCTTCAGGGATTAAATCTGGACGCGAAATCACATCAAATTTATACGGGTGCTCCCACACTGGGAATTGCAAAGCGCCACCCCCAACATGACGCCAAGCGCCGATTAAAGCAGGCAAACAAGTCACCGCGCGTATGGCTTGGCTGCCGCCATAGCTGCGCTCTAAGGCCACGCCTAAGCGTATGGCAGCTGGCGGGGTGCTGGCATATTCTCTGGCAAATTTGCGTATGTCATCGGCTGAAATGCCTGTTATCTTTTCTGCCCACTCAGGGGTTCTATCTCTGGCGCGGTCAGCTAGTTCTGCATAACCTAGCGTGTAATTGTCTACATAGTCTTGATCAACTAAGCCTTCATTGATAATGACATGTATCATAGCCATGGCTAAAGCACCATCCGTGCCTGGCTTGGGGGCGAGATGCCAATCCGCTTCCTTGGCAGTTTTTGAGGCATAAGAATCCACCACGACTACTTTTGCACCCCTTTTTTGTGCCTCATGAATAATATGCCAATGGTGTAAATTAGTACTGACAGAATTACACGCCCAAATAACAATATACTTAGCGTGACTAAAACTTTCTGGGTCAACACCAGCTGTAGGGCCTACGGTTAGCAACCATGCGGTACATGAGCCTTCACCACAAAATGTACGCTCACAGACAGTAGCACCCATGCGATTAAAAAAAGCATCCCCACCATTCAAACCATGCACCAAGCCTTGGTTGCCCAAATAACTATTAGGCATAATGGCATGTGGGCCATCTGTCGCAATAATTGCTTTCCACTTACTGGTAATTTCCTCTAGCGCTTCTTGCCAGCTGATGCGTTTGAATTGCTGGCTGCCCTTAGGCCCAGTTCTTTTGAGGGGGTAGAGCAGGCGGTCAGGGTGGTAATGGCGTTTTTCGTAATCTTTTAATTTGACGCATAAGCCGCCGCGCGTCATGGGGTGCTCAGTATTACCAGTGACTGATATGAGCTTGTTGTCCTTGACCATATAGACCATAGAACAGGTATCTGGGCAGTCATGTGGACAACCACCATGAAAAGTTTGAACATCAGCGGGCTTATTCATTTTAAGAATCTCCTCAAATGATTAAAATAAAAATCAGTATGGCTAGGCATCACTATATACACAGATATATGGCAAGGCAATTCATGTGGATTTTATTATGGATACTTATTTAGAAAATACGATTAAAATCACGCTATGAACAAACCACTAGCCTTGTTAAACAATTTAACCCCCAGCCAATTTTTGGCAGAATATTGGCAAAAAAAACCCCTACTGATTAAAAATGCTATTCCTAACTTTAAGGGCTTACTGAGCGCTGAAGAATTAGCTGGCCTAGCATGCGAGGATGAGGTGCAATCGCGGATTGTTGAGTACATTAAAGGCAAATGGGATGCACGTCAGGGCCCTTTTGCTGATGATGATTTTGCCAAATTACCAGACCAGCCGTGCCAAGAGCATCACTGGACCTTATTAGTGCAAAGCGTCAATCATCATTTACCAGCAGCAGCAGAGCTGCTAGCGCAATTTAACTTTATTCCACATGCACGACTTGACGACTTGATGGTGAGCTATGCGCCAGATGGTGGCGGTGTTGGGCCGCATTTTGATAGCTATGATGTTTTTTTACTGCAAGGCCAAGGCAAACGACTATGGCGTATTAGCGAACAATCTGACTTAACTTTAATAGAAGGCGCGCCGCTGCGCATTTTAAAGCATTTTGACACCGCACAAGAATGGCTGCTAGAGGCTGGTGACATGCTTTATTTACCACCTCATCTTGCGCATTGGGGTATTGCAGTATCAGAAGGCGCTATTGATTGCATGACCTATTCCATTGGGTTTCGAGCGCCAAAGAATCAAGAGCTTGCCACTGAGTTTTTGGGTTTTATGCAGGATAAATTGAACCAAGATCAGCTTGTATTTGATGGTATTTATCAAGATGCAGATCTATCTTTACAAATACACCCTGGCGAAATTAGCCAGCAAATGATTAATACGGTGAGTGAAAATCTAAAGAAAATTACATGGTCTGAGGCTATGGTGGCAGAGTTTTTAGGCCGTTACCTTTCTGATCCTAAGCCTGATGTGGTTTTTAATGGTAACAAAAAAATATCGACTACCACTTTTTCTAAAAAAATAACTGCTATGGGCCTCGAGCTTGACCTAAAGAGCTTAATGCTATTTTCTGGCGCTAATTTCTTTATTAATGGTGAGATGATAAATTTAACTGGCGAATCAGCAGCAGTACTAAAAATACTGGCAGATCATCGTCGTATTACTGCAAAAGATTTTAAAATCTATAAAACTATAAATACCGCACTACTAGAACTACTTTATGATTGGTATAGTGCTGGCTACTTACATATAATCTCATCTTGATAGGCAGCATATCAAACGATATTCATATAAACCGATCTCGCTTTAAGCCTTCTCTAAATAAGCCGGTAACTGCAGATTTACTGACTACATGATAAAAAACATTAAATGTCAGCCAATAGGTTGTTCTATATTCAAGCTGATATTAAGCTGGTTATAGATAGAGCAATCATCCTAAGCTAATAAATACTATGAATAACGGCTTATAAGCTGGCTACAGGCTCTAAAATTGTTAATATTTTGTAAAAATAAGCTTTTTTTACAAAAATCGTCAACTCAATTATGAAAATGACTAGTTTTTTTTAAAATTACTGGTAAAATTTAAGCCACTCGGTATGCTTATTAGATAAAACTTTTCAGCAGTTATCGAAAAAGTTTTTTTAACCAGTTCTAAACCTTAAGGAATCAAAATGACACGTTCACTTTTACTTGCTGCATTGTTAGCTCTTGCTGTTACCGCTTGTGGCGAAAAAGCTGCTGAAGCTCCTGCTACTGAAGCTGCTCCTGCTGCTGAAGCTGCTCCTGCTGCTGCTCCTGCTGAAGCTGCACCAGCTGCTGAAGCTGCTCCTGCTGAAGCTGCACCAGCTGCTGCTCCTGCTGAAGCTGCTAAGTAATTAGCTTGTAGCAATTAAAAAGCCGACTTTTAGTCGGCTTTTTTTATTTTCTAATCCTTAATATGTTAAGACTAGAAATACTAAAACTCTAGCAATATTAAAACTAAAGATGTCTAGCTAATCTCTCTCCAAGCAAATCCTGCTAGCTGGTCAGCAATACCTATCCAATCTTCTTCGCAGTTCAATACACCAGCCAAGGCGCTTTTAGCTAATTTTGCTGTGTTATTTTTTGCGCTTAAATGTGCCGCCACTATATGCTGCAAATGGCTATTATCTAATTTCGCTAGCAAATTGGCTGCTTCTGAGTTTTCTAAATGACCTAAATCTCCGCCAACCCGTTGTTTTAGTGCCCAGCTATATGGGCCAGATTTCAACATGCTCGCATCATGATTACATTCCAATACCAAAGCATGACATGCGCTTAATTGATATTCAATATGAGGGGTGCTGCGTCCAACATCGGTCAGTACTCCTAGCCTATGATTGCCGTCTGAAAAAACACATTGTATAGGTTCACGGGCGTCATGCGGCACTGGATAAGGCTGAACTTCAATGTCATCAATTGCAAACGCCTGATGGCTATCAATCACATTGAGCTGAATATCATGTTGATTGGGCATATAGCGGCTGGCCATTTTGAGCGTGCCGTAGCTAAGCCAGATTGGTATCTTATACTTTGCGGCAAACTTAAACGCCCCTCCTGCATGGTCATCGTGCTCATGCGTAATCACTATCCCAGCCAAATTAGTGGGTTCTATGTTCAAGCGCAGCAGCCTAGACAAGGTTTCTTTAATACCAAAACCACAATCTAACATCAGTTTGGTATCTTGCACTTCTACCACTAGCGAATTGCCAGCACTACCACTACCTAGTGAAGCAAAACGCATCGGTTAAAATCTACCTTAATTTTCGATGAATTATTTTAGTTGCTCATACATGAGCGCTACAATGCGGTTGGCCGTAGTTGTAGAAATACGCGCGCCATCCTTATCGACTACCGTCACCGTCGCATTATCTTTATCGCCATCAGCGACTTTAATGCGATATTGTTTTTCTGGGTTTACTTTTTGCTTATCGTCTGTACCCCAGAATTTTAGCTTTTCAACCATACTTTTTTCGTCTTTATTGCTTACGGCGCCAGCTTCTTTTTTATCGTCATCTCCCCAGAACTTTAAGGTTTCTAGTAAGCCCTTCTTTTTCTTAGGGGTGTCGTCGATATCCACATCGGCATAACGCACAAAGAATATGCCGTTAGAGCGATCTTTATCTTCTATAACAAAGCCCACTCTATCCAAGGCCAAGCCGACGCGACGCCAAGCGCGGTCAAACGCATCATTAAGTAATAATGTGGCGCTGCCATCAGCCTCTTTGATGACTTCAGCACGCTTCAAAATCACCCCTTGCGCGATAATGTCTTTTGATTTTTGCTCAGCTACGCCTAGCTTCACCATTAAACGGCGTAATAATTCAGCATCTAACTCCGCTTCTCTAACATCTTCTGCAACAGCCGTTTTTGCGTCTAATTTGTACCCTGTTTCAATTTCACCGATATTTGTTCTTACTCTATTTTTACCGTCATCTGGCGCCCCTGAAACTGAGCGATGCGTCATATAAATTTCTGTGGTATTCGCTTCATTGCCACGATCTATGCGGGTACGAAACTTTTTCTTATCCGCATAACCAGATAACTTGTCTAGCATCTTATCGAATCTATCACCTAGATTGCCTGTCTCATCTTTTTTAATGGCTTCAGTATCAATCCATTCAGTTTCCATTACGCCCAATTGCGCATTTTCTGAACGTACTGCAAAGCCTTGATCTGCCCAGAACTCCAGTATCACAGGCCATACTTTTTCAGCGGGTGAATTCACCACTAACCAGCGTTGCGCCCCTGCTTTTTCTAATCTCACGCCATCAGGAGTGACCAATACCTTCTCAACGCCCACTTCTTGGCTTTCTTGCGCTTGGCTATAACTTGAATAGTTAGTACTGCCAGGAATGGAATAAGCATCGCTGACTGGGCTTGCCGTTAAGTCTGGCGGCACTTCTAACGGACGAGCACGCCCCGCACTTTTATAATCTGAAGTGTTATTGATGAAAGGAATAGAGTCGCAAGCAACCAAACTTGCGATAACCAGTAGATAAATAACGCTATGTTTGATATTTATTTGTTTCATGCAGACCTCTGTAAAAATACTTGATAAATCGTTGTAACGAGTAATGTAATTAGAAGCTATAAAAGTTGGGCAGGTTGGCAAGCACTTCGCAACACCTCATGGTATTGCGCTGACAATTGCACCATAGGCAACCTAATGCCTGATTTAATTAAACCCATTTGCGCTAACACCCATTTCACTGGCATAGGGTTGGCTTCAACAAACAGTTTTTGGTGTAAGGGAAATAATTTTGCATTAACCTCACGGGCGCTTATGGCATCGCCTGCAATTGCGGCTAAACACATCTGGTGCATCAGCTTAGGTGCCACATTGGCTGTCACTGAAATAACGCCTTTGCCACCTAGCAACATCAAACTCATGGCTGTTGCATCATCGCCACTGAATACGGCAAAATCTTTAGGTGCGCGCAACAACAAATCTGTGCCACGCTCTATGCCGCCTGTGGCATCTTTAATGCCAATAATATTGTTGTGTTCGGCTAGACGTAGGGTAGTATCGTTACTGATATCGCAGGATGTACGCCCAGGTACGTTATAAAGAATTTGTGGAATATCTACCGCGTCGGCAATTGCCTTAAAGTGCTGATACAAGCCCTCTTGCGTAGGCTTATTGTAATAAGGTGCAACTAATAAACATGCATCTACGCCTAGTTGTTTGGCTTTTTGCGTAAGTGTAATGGCCTCTTTAGTCGAATTAGCGCCAGTACCCGCGATTACTGGCACTCGACCATGCACTTGATTGACCGCTGTTTTTATTAATAAACAATGTTCGTCAAAATCGACTGTAGGCGACTCGCCCGTAGTCCCTACGATCACTATGCCATCTGTGCCTTGCTCAATATGAAATTCTATCAAGGCCTGCAGAGCAGCAATATCTAAACTGCCATCTTCAAACATAGGTGTAACGATAGCGACTAAACTACCTTGAGCGACTAATTTGCCTTGCAACATACGCAAACCTAAAGTATTCATAATGCTATATTTTAACTTAAAAGCCAGTCGAATATATAGTTTATCCGTGTTAAAGTTTGTCTGAACGAGGACTCATTTCATCAAGTCATAACCAAGCCCATCAATAACTTTCCCAGCTTTTTGCATGATTAATAGGCCCGCGCTACAGCATAAACACGGTATAATTTAGGCTATTATTTTCAAAAAATTATTATGGCTATTGATTTACATCATTACATCATGATTCTGATTGGCACGGTGCTGGTGAACAATATCGTGCTAGTTAAAATCTTAGGCTTATGCCCATTTATGGGCGTTTCTAAAAAATTAGAAGCCTCTATCGGCATGGCTGGGGCTACGGCATTCGTGCTGAGCATAGGCTCTATGACCAGCTGGGGCGTCAACCACTATTTGCTAGAACCCCATAGTTTGCAATATCTTCGCACCCTATCGTTTATTGTCATCATCGCTGGGGTGGTTCAGCTGACGGAGATGATCTTAGAAAAAAACTTCCCGCCACTTTACCAAGGTTTAGGGATATTTTTGCCGCTTATCACCACCAATTGCTCAGTGCTAGGGATTCCATTATTAAATGCACAGGCCAGTCATAGCTTCATAGAATCACTTTTCTACGGCTTAGGCGGCGCTATCGGTTTTTCGCTGGTATTGATTCTATTTGCATCCATGCGCGAACGGCTAGAGGCGGCGGACATTCCATTAGTACTCAAAGGCTCTGCCATTGCCATGGTCACCGCTGCACTCATGAGCTTAGCCTTCATGGGCTTTGCGGGTCTTGATAAATATTAAGCGCAATATCTCCGTGATCAAAACATGCTAACCGCACTTTATATTATGCTTGGCTTGGCATTAGTGCTTGGGGTACTACTGGGCATTTCCGCTGTACTATTTAAAGTTGAGGGCGACCCTTTAGTAGCGCGCATTGATGCTATTTTGCCGCAAACACAATGCGGGCAATGCGGTTATCCTGGTTGCAAACCATACGCCACAGCCATCGCGGCTGGAGAGGCAGACATCAACCAATGTCCGCCAGGCGGTGACGCAGGGGCACATGCTTTGGCTGACTTAATGGGGGTGGAATATAAGCCACTCAACGCTGAACATGGCGTACCAAAACCAAAATCTGTCGCATTTATTGATGAGGCCACTTGCATAGGCTGCACACTGTGTATACAAGCCTGCCCAGTCGATGCCATTTTAGGTGCTGCCAAACACATGCACACCATTATCGCCTCTGAATGCACGGGCTGCGAGCTATGTCTTGCACCTTGTCCAGTCGATTGTATCAGCATGGAAGTGATTGCCGAACATCCAGACAACTGGAAGTGGAAGTATCCTGTCATTCCAATTCTTGCTATGCCTATTGAGGCAAAGCCTTTAAATATTAATCATACTCAAGCATGACGACACTCATTGACCTAGCCAGTAATTTTATCAATGGCCTCACTAGCAACAAACTAGCTAGCCATAAAGACGTGTTCGCCTTTAATGGTGGCGTGCACCCCTTTGACCATAAAGCCGAGTCCACCAGCTTGCCTATTGGTAAAATCGCTATCCCAGAAAAACTAGTCTTGCCGTTACGTCAGCATGTAGGGCATCTGCCTAAAGTGAAAGTGGCCATTGGCGATTATGTGTTAAAAGGCCAACTGCTGGCTGAGGCAGAAGGCACGGTATCAGCGGCTATACACGCGCCTTCTTCAGGCACGATATCGGCTATAGATGAGCAAATTATTCCACATCCATCTGGCTTGCCAGACAGCTGCATTACCATCACCACAGATGGCAAAGATAGTTGGGGGCCGTTACATAGCACGGACTGGCAAAACACTGATAAAAAATTACTGGTGGATAGTTTACGTTCATCTGGTATTGTCGGTCTAGGCGGGGCAACTTTCCCTACCCATATTAAATTGCGCACTAATGGCAAATCAAACGTGCACACCCTAGTCATCAATGCCGCTGAATGCGAGCCCTATATTACTTGTGATGACATGCTGATGCGAGAGCGCGCCGATGAAATCATTCAGGGCATACAAATCGTACAGTATTTATTAGGCGCAGATAAATGCCTGATAGGCATTGAGGATAACAAACCAGAAGCCGTCAGCGCGATGACTGCGGCCTGCCTGAATAAAAATTTATTAGTGAAAGTTGTACCCACCTTATACCCAAGCGGCGATGCGCGTCGTTTAATTCACTTGCTATTAGATGTAGAAATTCCTAATAACAAACGCTCAACCGATGTTGGCATACAAGTATTTAACGTAGCGACTGTGCTAGCGATTTACCGCTATTTTGTGTTTGGCGAGCCGTCTATTAGCCGCATCGTCACTGTGACTGGCAATATAGAAAAACCACAAAATTTTGAAGTATTATTTGGCACACCACTGCAATCGCTCATAGCTGCCGCGGGCGAGGCTAAGCAAAATACCAGTCATTTCATCATGGGCGGCCCTATGATGGGCTTTGACTTGCCTAACAGCCAAGTGCCGATTACTAAAGCGGCTAATTGCATTATCGCCAGCACCGCCGATTTATTCCCTGCGCCACCGCCAGCCATGCCTTGCATACGCTGTGCACGCTGTGCTGACGCCTGCCCAGTCAATTTACAACCACAAGAACTATATTGGTTTTCAAAGTCGGATAACTTTGAAAAAGCACGCGACTATCATTTATTTGACTGCATAGAATGCGGTTGTTGCTCTTATGTCTGCCCCAGCGATATCCCACTGGTGCAATATTATCGCTACGCAAAAAGTGAGATTATCGCTAGCGATAAAGCCAAAGAAGCGGCTGATTTAGCGCGTGAACGCAATGAATTTAGATTAGCGCGTATTGAACGAGAGAAGTTAGAGCGGGCACAAAAACATGCAGAACGCGCACTAGCTGGCAAGACTGAAAATAAAATTCAGCCTGAAAATACAGGCATGACTACCGATGCCAGCCAGCGCACTTTAACAAAAGAAGCTAGCGGCGCTGATGTCCAAACAACGACACCAGCCACTGATAAACAAGCGGCGATTGCCGCCGCTATAGAGCGTGCAAAAGCCGCAAAATTAGCCGCGGCGCAAGCCGGCATGGCCCCTAAAAATACTGAGAACCTAAGTGTTACAATTGAATCTGAAATCAGTAAAACTGACGCCATACGTGAAAAAGTCAGTATGAGCAACACAAGCAAATTAGCAGATTAAAAGATTAAATAGGATAAGCATTTGAACCGTTCACCATACATTACTGACGCCCCTAGCGTTACCAACATCATGCTTAAAGTCTTGCTAGCACTGCTGCCCGGCATTATTGCTTACACATGGGTTTATGGCGGCGGCATTTTAGTATCGCTTAGCCTAGCCTCGATAACCGCCTTAGTTTGTGAGGCGGCCTTACTGAAAATTCGTCAACGTCCAGTTAAACCTTATTTAATCGACCTGAGCGCGGTCGTCACCGCTTGGTTGCTAGCCCTGGCATTACCACCTTTAGCGCCTTGGTGGTTAGTCATCGTTGGCACTTTTTTCGCCATCGTGATTGCCAAACAACTTTATGGCGGACTGGGCTATAACCCATTCAATCCTGCGATGGTAGGCTACGCGGTGCTGCTTATTTCATTTCCGCTGATTATGACTAAATGGCCAGCACCCTTATTATTAGCAGAGCACCCACTTAGCTTGTTAGAGCAAATTCATTTTATTTTTAGCAATATGCTGCCCGCAGAAGTCAAAGTTGATGCAATCACCTCGGCCACACCGCTTGATTACTTAAAAACACAATTAATGCTCAAACATGAAGTGGGCAATATCACGCAAGCGCCTATCTTTGGCATGTTTGGGGCTAAAGGCGGCGAACTGGTAACGGGTGCTTACTTGCTAGGTGGCTTGTATTTATTGCAACAACGCATTATCAGCTGGCATTTACCCAGCGCATTTTTAGCGGCATTAGCCATCATCTCTATGGCCTTTTATGCCATAGATCCCACGCACTTTGCTAACCCCATGCTTCATTTAATGAGTGGTGCATCTATGCTGTGTGCATTTTTTATTATCACCGACCCAGTCAGCGGCCCCACCACAGCCAAAGGCAAGCTCTATTTTGCCGCCGGCGTTGGCATACTCACTTATTTAATCCGTGTCTATGGCGGCTATCCAGACGGCGTTGCATTTGCCGTATTGCTAATGAATATGTGTGTGCCACTGATTGATGCACTGACCCAACCTCGCGTGTTTGGTTACGAGAAATAGCATGTCCAGCCCTTTATTCAATAGCCCCCTAATAAAAAATGCTATAAAAACGGCTATCACCATGTTGGCGTTTGCTTTTATTGGCACATCGCTACTCGCCTATGTGTTTGACATCACCCGCGCACCCATAGAAGCCAGTGAAAAAGAAGCACGCTTAGCCCTATTTAAGGAAATTTTACCGCTTAAGCTATACAACAATGATTTGCTCAAAGAAACGGTAGAAATTAGCCCGAATGATTTATTGGGTAATCGCACCAGCACAACGGCAAACATTGCAAAATACAACAACAAAACGGTAGGCGTGGTACTAGAAGCCATTGCCCACGATGGTTATAGCGGTGACATTAAACTGCTGATTGCTATCCGCGCCGATGGCTCGATTAGCGGCGTGCGGGTTTTAGCGCATAAAGAAACGCCAGGGCTAGGCGACTACATTGACATTGCCCACAGCAAGTGGATAAAACTATTCGATGATGAATCTGTCAGTAAAACAGCAGAAACGCATTGGCAAGTTAAAAAAGATGGCGGAAAATTTGATTATATGGTCGGTGCAACCATTACGCCTCGGGCCGTGGTTAAAGCCGTTTTAAAAGCTTTGCAGTTTTATGAACTAAATAAACAAGCACTTTTTGCAGTCACCCCTTAAAAATAGCTTAGGAATTTTATGAGCAACCTTTATAAAGAAATTACACTTAACGGTCTTTGGAAGCAAAATACTGGCGTAGTTCAGCTATTGGGCTTATGCCCGACGCTTGCTGTCACGACTACTGCGGTCAATGGCCTAAGCTTAGGCATCGCAACCGCGCTGGTCATGGCGGCGTCTAATGGTTCAGTATCACCAGTAAGAAAATTTATCCCAAATGAAATTAGGGTGCCCGTATTTATTTTAGTCATTGCAGTCTTAGTGACCGTGATTGATTTATCCATTAATGCTTTTGCTCACCCGCTGCATAAAGTACTGGGCATATTCATTCCACTGATTGTGGTCAATTGTATCGTGCTGGCTAGAGTGGAATCCTTTGCCGTCAAAAACTCCCCAGCGCCGTCTATACTAGATGGATTTATGATGGGTTTAGGCCTGGCTTTGGTGCTGGGTTTACTGGGGGCTATGCGTGAAATTATTGGTAAAGGCACGCTGTTTTCTGGCATAGATTTGGCTTTTGGGCCGTCTGCCAAGCAATTTGTCTTGACGATTATTCCTGATTACCATGGCTTCTTGCTAGCTGTTTTGCCGCCTGGGGCATTTTTGGGCTTAGGCAGTTTAATTGCGCTGCGCAACTGGATAGAAATTAGAAAAACAGCGAAAAACAATACGCCGACGCCAGCGCTCAAACCTATACTTAGTCACTAATCGGCAAGCCTAGCTTGCAGTTGAGAAGTTAGTCATGAATGCTGAAAAACGCCTAGCAATATTTAGGCGCCTGACCATTGCCATCCCCAACCCAAGCACAGAGCTCAAACATAGCAGTACCTTTGAGCTATTGATTGCGGTGATTTTGTCGGCACAGGCCACCGATAAAAGTGTCAACCTAGTTACCGACAAACTATACGCTGTAGCCAATACCCCTGAGCGCATATTGGCACTAGGCGTATCAGGCTTAGAGCAATTCATTAACCGCATAGGGCTGTATCATGCCAAAGCTAAAAACATAATAGCGACTTGCCAAATGCTCATCACACATCACCAATCTCAGGTACCAAATACACGTGAGGCTTTAGAAAACCTGCCAGGCGTTGGACGTAAAACTGCCAATGTGATATTGAACACGGCATTTGGAGAACCGACCATTGCCGTAGATACCCACTTATTTAGGTTAGGCAACCGCATTAAGCTGGCTACGGGCAAAACCGTGCTAGAGGTAGAAAAAAAATATCTTAAGGCCATACCCGCAGCATTTATGCAAAACGCACATCATTTGTTGATTTTACATGGCCGCTACACCTGCATGGCGCGTAAGCCCAAATGCGCCCAATGTTGCATAGAATATCTATGTGAATATCCCGCTAAAACTTACGATTAGGTAAAAATTAAATGAGTTTATACACCCCTAGCCGCGACCAAGCACGGCAGTTCTTGTTTGACGCATGGGCTAAGTTTCAGCAAAAACTGGCGCTGACCGATTTAGAAAAAATTGCCGTAGAAGTCATACAAATGCACCCTGAATACCATATTGTGTTCAATTCGCCAGAACGTTATAGAGATCAACCCTACTTTCCAGAAATGGGCGAGACCAACCCCTTTTTGCATATCTCACTACATTTATCCGTCATTGAGCAAATTAGCATCAATCAGCCCATAGGCATTAGCGCTATTTATGATAAATTACGGCAACAGCATGATGATAGTCACTTGGCTTATCATGAATTAATTGACTGCCTAGCCGAGACGATTTGGCAAGCACAACGCAATAATGAACCTTTAAACGCTGATCACTATCTGAACTTACTCCAGTTAAAAGCTGGGCAGGCTTGATAGATTAGGCAGCATAGGCCCTCACATTGCTAAGCAAGCGAACATTTTATTATTGATAAGGATTTCACATGAAAAACACAGCGCAGGCCATCTCCCTTGCCATTACAGGCGCTTTTGCATTATCAATCGCGGCTAGCTCTGCCAGTGCCGCAGAAAATCCATTTTCAGCAAAACCATTATCTAGCGCTTACCAAGTCGCTGAAAATGACAGCAAAATGAAAGATGGCAAATGTGCCACAGGTCAATGTGGCGCTAGCCACAAATCGACTGCAAAAAAAACTAAAGAAGATGCGGATGAAATAAAAAAAGAAAAAACCGACAAGACGGCGACAGGCCAAGCTAAAGAAGACGCCAGCCACACTGAAACAAAAAAATAAGGCCCCATTAATCTAGTCATTTTTAGTCTAGATTAGGTTTTAACATGCCAGCAATTAATCATGCAAAACCCAACCTTAGCGGAGTGGGTTTGGGCTTAAAGCGCGAGCTGATACCACAAATCCAAGCCGCTTTTGGCGATGCCATGATTGCCAATATGATGATTGCCAATATTAGTTTTTTAGAATTAGCCCCAGAAAACTGGATAGGCCTTGGCGGCAAAGCAGCCAAACAGTTAGATTGGCTGGTAGAACGTTACCCTATTGTGTGCCACGGCCTATGCTTGTCTTTAGGTGGCTTAGCGCCGCTAAACACGGATTTTTTACTACAAGTCAAACAATTTATAGCGCAATATCAAATCCCCTTATATACCGAGCATTTAAGCTATTCAACAGATGGTTACAATGGCCAACAAGGCTATTTATATGATTTACTGCCTATTCCATTTACTGAGGAAGCAATACACCACGTTGCACAACGCATACGCCAAACCCAAGACATCTTAGGTCAGCGCATTGCGATAGAAAATGTCTCTTATTATGTGGCTGCGCCTATCTCAACTATGGATGAATTGACCTTTATCAAAGCAGTAATCACAGAAGCCGACTGCCTATTGCACTTAGACATCAACAATCTTTACGTCAATAGTATCAATTTTGGCTTTGATGCCCATAGATTTTTACGTGACATACCCAGCGACCGCCTAGTCTATGCTCACATGGCAGGCCACTATCAGCAAGCACCAAATCTATTAATTGACACCCATGGCGAAGCGATAGTTAGCCCAGTATGGGCTTTACTTGCCGAGGCCTATGCCTTGTATGGGCCATTTCCTACCTGCTTAGAACGAGACAACAATATACCGCCGCTAGCCGTACTTATGGCTGAAATCAATCAAATTGCAAATATGCAAAATAGCTGATCAGCATGAGCGAAGACATCCCAAGTATTGCAATACCTAGCTTTCAGCAGTATCAGAACGCCTTCACCGCCTATATTCGTGACCCAGTAGCCCATGCTAAACCAGACCGTGTGGCGGCTAAAGGGATGGATGTTTATAAAAAAATTGTCTTTAACAACCTTTTTGAATCGTTATCGGCCTGCTTTCCCGTTGCGCAAAAAGTCATGGGCAAACGCGCTTGGTTAAATTTAATCCGTGAATTTTTTCGGAATCATGCTGCCAATACGCCAATCTTTCGAAAAATTCCTGAAGAATTACTCACTTATCTAACTAACCTAGAACAACATGCCCCAGACGCCTTGCCAGTATATTTAACCAGCCTGTGTCACTACGAATGGATTGAATTGCTCGTATCAACCATGCCAGATAATAGCCATGAGCCTACCACTACCCATGCCATGACCAATGCTGCTGACGATTTATTGGCAAACCAGCCAGCATTTAGCCCCACCATGCAATTGCTCCATTACCAGTTTGCCGTGAACAAAATATCCCCCCGCTACAAACCTCAAGAAAAAGTAGCGACCTATCTTTTGGCGTATCGTAATGCAGAATACTTGGTAAAGTTTATTGAGCTAAACCCTATCACCTACAGGCTTATAGACTTGCTGAAAAATAGAGCGCTGACAGGCAAAGAAGCACTCACCATAATTGCTGATGATTTAGCGGATATGCTGCTAGAAAATGTCATGGCATTTGGACTAGAAATTCTTACTGAATTGAAAACGCAAGGCGTGGTGCTTGGGCTCTATCATAAGGCCTAAAAGTGTTTAATCGTCAAAACTCACTTGTTGCGCCTGACGTTCTTCTAATGCCGCCAGTAAGTTTTTTTGATCTGCTGGATTCATATCCCACCAGCCTTTAATCTCATCCAAACTGCGATAACAACCCAGACAAAAGCCCGTTGCATCGTCCACTGTGCACACCCCTATGCAGGGCGATGCCACTTCATTTTGTGTATTTTCAGACATCGTCTAACCTTTCTTTGTGACTTAACTTAAAACACCATGACATTGTTTGAATTTTTTGCCTGATCCGCATGGGCATGGGTCATTGCGACCGACTTTTACCCCTTCACGCACCATAGGCTGGGCGCTTAATGCTGGCTCATCTGCCGATGGGTTGGCTAGCGCTTCATCATAGTCTGCATGTTGATATTGCACATTTTCTAACTCAACAGGTTTTTCAACCGCTTCAACATCAGCCTCATTTTTCACTTGTACTAACATAGTCACTTTGGTGACTTCACTTTTGACCGCATTCAACAAAGCTTCAAATAACTCAAACGCTTCGCGCTTGTATTCTTGCTTAGGGTTTTTTTGCGCATAAGAGCGTAAATGTATGCCTTGGCGCAAATGGTCAAGCGCAGCAAGGTGTTCACGCCAATGATTATCTAAGCTTTGCAGCATTACAGAGCGCTCAAACTGTCGCATCACATCGGCACTTGCTAGCGACTCTTTATTCACATAGGCAACATTAGCCGCTTCAACAATACGCTCGCGTAGCGTTTCTTCATGTAAATCTGGGTTATCTTGCAACATTTGTTGTAATGGAATCTCTAGGCCAGCTTCTGTCTTAAGCTCTCTTTCTAAACTAGGCACATCCCATAGCTCTTCTACACTATTTGGTGGGATGTGAGTTGCTATCATGCTGGCCAGCACGTCTTCACGCATGGCTTGTATGGTATCGGCCACATCTAGCGCCTCTAGCAATTCATTGCGTTGCTCATAGATCACTTTGCGTTGGTCATTGGCTACATCATCGTATTCAAGCAATTGCTTACGAATATCAAAGTTACGCCCTTCTACTTTACGCTGGGCATTTTCTATTGCGCGGGTCACCCATGGGTGCTCAATGGCCTCACCCTCTGGCATATTGAGCTTTTCCATAATGGCTGAAACACGGTCAGAAGCAAATATGCGTAATAGCTGATCTTCTAATGAAAGATAAAAACGACTTGAACCTGCATCGCCCTGACGACCAGAACGGCCTCGCAACTGGTTATCCACCCGTCTTGATTCATGCCGCTCAGTGCCAGCAATATGCAAGCCGCCAGCGGCTAATACCGCGTCGTGGCGCTGTTGCCATTCAGTTTTAAGCAGATTAATGCGTACTTCTTTTTGTGCCTCGCTAAGCGCTGCATCATGCTTTACCGCCTCTATGTCAGACTCTGGGTTGCCACCTAATACAATATCCGTACCGCGGCCTGCCATATTAGTGGCAATGGTAATCACCCCTGGCCTACCCGCTTGAGCAATGACATGGGCTTCACGCTCATGCTGCTTGGCATTAAGCACTTGATGCTCTAATTTTTCTGCATGGAGTAGCTTAGAAATAAGCTCAGAATTTTCTATCGAGGTGGTACCAACCAGCACTGGTTGGCCACGACTTTGGCAATCTTTAATATCAATAATAACAGCGGCGTATTTTTCTTGTGCAGTGCGATAGACCTTATCCATATTGTCCTTACGCAGCATAGGTCTGTGCGTTGGGATAACCACGGTTTCTAGGTTATAAATCTGATTAAACTCATAGGCCTCGGTGTCTGCCGTGCCTGTCATGCCAGATAACTTTGCATACATTCGAAAGTAATTTTGAAAGGTAATCGATGCCAGCGTTTGATTTTCTTTTTGAATCTCAACGCCTTCTTTAGCTTCCACCGCTTGGTGCAAGCCATCAGACCAACGACGGCCTGGCATCATACGGCCATTAATTTCATCAACGATGGTCACTTCGCCATCGCGCACCACATAGTGTTGATCTCTATGGTAAAGGTTGCGGGCGCGTAGCGATGCATACAAATGATGCACCAATGTAATATTGGCCGCTTCATACAAACTCGAGCCTTCGGGCAACAAACCACATTCTGTCAGCAAGCCTTCTGCATGCTCATGGCCTTGTTCAGACATGATGACATTTTGCGCTTTTTCATCTACCCAAAAATCGCCCGCGCCTTCTTCTTCGGTTTGCGCGACTAATTGAGCAGCAACTGCGTTAATTTGGTCATAGAGCGCAATGCTGTCATCGGCTTGGCCAGAAATAATCAACGGGGTGCGCGCCTCGTCAATTAAAATGGAATCTACTTCGTCTATCAGTGCGTAGCTTAAACCGCGCTGCACCCGCTCTTCACGGCTATGCACCATGTTGTCACGCAAATAGTCGAAGCCATATTCATTATTAGTGCCGTAAGTAATATCTGCGGCGTATGCCTGACGCTTCACATCATTGGGCATTTGCGAAAGATTAATACCCACAGATAAGCCTAAGAAGTTATACAGCTTACCCATCCACTGGGCATCGCGGTTGGCTAGATAGTCATTCACCGTCACCACATGAACGCCCTTGCCCGTCAACGCATTCAAATAAACAGGCAGGGTAGCAACTAAGGTTTTACCTTCACCGGTGCGCATTTCACCAATTTTGCCAGCATTAAGTACCATGCCGCCTATCATTTGCACGTCAAAATGACGCAAACCTAATATGCGCCGACTCGCCTCACGCACCAAGGCAAAAGCTTCTGGTAGTAGCTGATCTAAGGTTTCGCCATTGGCATAGCGCTGTTTAAATTCATCCGTCTTAGCTTTAATTGCCTCATCAGACAAGGCCTGCATGACAGGCTCTAAGGCATTGATATTTTCTACCTTGAGCGCGTACTGTTTGACTAGCCTGTCATTACGACTGCCGAATATTTTTTTGAACAACGTTGAAATCATGAAATGAGGCGCTTTCCGCTTATTAGGATAAAAATTAGGATAAAAACTTTGTAAGTTAGTGCGTTATAAAGATGATGGGCTTATGACGTTTTATACTGAGTTACAGTTGAGTTTGTCTGTCATAAATGGGGTTCACTTTCATTAATTCAATTGCTAGCGTTGAGATATTTTCTTGGATCCAAGGGATTGCCATTCAACCTTATTTCATAATGCAAATGTGACCCTGTAGAACGCCCAGTATTGCCAACCAGGGCAACTATCTGGCCTTTTTTAACACGTTCCCCAACTTTTACTAACAATTTAGAGGTATGGGCATAGCGTGTTTCTAAACCAGAGCCATGACTAATAATAACAATTTTACCATAGTCGGGCATGGTTTCTGCGCTAGTAACTATTCCGCCCGCTGCGGCATATATCGGCGTACCAACTTCTGCTGAAAAATCCAAGCCCTCATGAAAGGCTTTGTTGCCGTTGAATGGATCTATACGCCAACCATAACTCGATGAATTAAATGCTACATTGACTGGGCTGCTATTTGGCAAAGTGCCTTTAAGCACGCTCTTTTGTAGTAAGTGTGCTTCTAAATCACTTAAATATTCAGTATTAAATTCTACTTTTTCGGTTAATTCTGCAATGCTTTTTTGTAAATCTGGCTCTGAAAATGGGCTATTGAGCACTAAAGGCCCACCTCTATTGGCTATTGGTAGCTTATTGGCGGTTGAATTCAGCTCTTTTTTTGTAGTTGAAGGCTGCACTGTAGGAGTCTTTTTATCGCCAGCCAGTTTGGCTAAACGCTCACTTTGGGCATCCAAACGCATCATACGTGCTTGCAACTCACCTAGCTGAAGTGCATAAGCATCAAGATTTTTTTGGGTGTTGTTCATACTAAACGAAAATCTAAGTTTCGCTGGCATGCTAGATTTAACCGCCTGCTGCACCACATTATCCTGCGGCAAAATCAGCAATAATGTAAGCATCACTGGTAATATAGTTAGCGCAAGGGCTATCATGCTTACTTGCAGCACAGATAGCGTTTTCGCTTTTGCCATATTATTTGAGATAAAGATGATATTCATAGCATTCCTCACTACCACTGGCGCATTTACTACTTACCATGCGCCAGTTTAACGCGCTGCTACAGCAGCCTGAACTGATGGCGCTCAATGCGCATACCAGGCAAGCACAGCTAGCTCAAAAAATTTGGGCGCTGATTGCCCCTGATAACTTGGCGCAATTTAGCCACGCTAGCAGTATTAAAAACCAGCAATTAAATTTATACGCCCACAGTAATGCCGTTGCTGCAAAAATTAAGCTTTTCATACCTAGCCTATTGATAGAGCTAGAAAAGCAAGGGTGTGAAGTTACTTCAATTCAGGTGAAAGTGCAAGTAAAATCTAGCCCGCAGCCTAAGTCAAAAGCGATTAAACAACTCAGCAATCAGGCTGGAAATGAGCTTAATCAACTGGCTGAAAAATTATCTGGCACCGCACTTGGCGAGGCGCTGGCTAGATTAGCTAAAAAAGCGAATTGAAAAATAAATAACTGGCATTACGCGCACTAAAGCCCAATACCAGCTGACTAAAACATAATGTCTAAATGCTAAAATCTAGTGGTTGTTAGCCCAGCTTATTAGTGTAATAATGAGCCGTTGTTACATATTATTAACATTCAGCAGATGGTAAGTAACAGCAGATTATTCGCATGCTTGCATTAGTTTATGTCAATTGAGTTCACGCTTTATTGCCTCAATTCGCACTAGTTTTATTTTTAACGTTTGAGAAATACTTTAAAACTCAGGTAATTTATAAAAATTGGATAGGGAGAAGTCATGTCAGTTGCACTAATGATTGCTATAGGCGCTGCTTTTTTAGCGGTATTGTATGGCGTAGTAATGAGTAAATGGATTTCAGGCTTGCCAGCTGGCAACGCTCGAATGCAAGAAATTGCAGGCGCAATTCAACAGGGGGCAGCAGCTTATTTAGCGCGTCAATATAAAACTATTACCATCGTTGGAATTATTCTAGCCATTTTAATCGGCATCTTTTTAGGCCCAAATACTGCGATTGGCTTTGTGCTTGGTGCACTGCTTTCAGGCGCTTGTGGCTTTATCGGCATGAACGTTTCTGTCAAAGCTAATGTTCGCACCGCACAGGCGGCAACTGGCGGCATTGCACCCGCACTGGATGTCGCTTTTAAAGGCGGCGCGATAACTGGCATGCTAGTCGTAGGCTTGGGCTTACTTGGCGTTGCTGGCTTTTACTGGTATCTAGGGGCAGAGGCTGCAACTGACTTAAACCCACTGATAGGCTTGGCGTTTGGTTCATCTCTTATTTCTATTTTTGCCCGTCTAGGCGGCGGCATTTTTACCAAGGGCGCTGACGTAGGGGCTGACTTAGTTGGTAAAGTCGAAGCTGGCATTCCAGAAGATGACCCACGCAACCCAGCTGTAATTGCCGATAACGTAGGCGATAACGTAGGCGATTGTGCAGGGATGGCAGCAGATTTATTCGAAACCTATGCCGTCACATTAATAGCTACCATGGTATTAGGCAGCCTGTTACTCACTGGCGTAGGGGCTAATGGCATACTGTATCCGCTGATGTTAGCGGCAGTTTCTATCGTAGCTTCTATCGTAGGCTGCTTCTTTGTTAAAGCTTCACCTGGCATGAAAAACGTAATGCCCGCACTCTACAAGGGCTTAGCAGTTGCAGGCATATTATCACTAATAGCTTTTTACTTTGTCACCATCAAAATGTTCCCTGAGGGTATCATGGCTGGTAGTTTAGCCGTTTCTGCCAATCAGCTATTTGGTGCATGTGCTGTAGGTTTGGTGCTTACCGCCGCATTGGTGTGGATTACCGAATACTACACAGGCACAGATTACGCGCCAGTAAAACACATTGCACAAGCTTCAACCACGGGTCATGCCACTAACATTATTGCGGGTATCGGCATTTCTATGAAATCAACCGCATGGCCTGTACTTTCTGTATGTTTGGCTATTTGGTCTGCTTTCCATTTGGGTGGCTTATACGGTGTAGCGATTGCAGCAACCTCTATGTTAAGCATGGCCGGTATAGTAGTGGCTTTAGATGCTTACGGCCCTATTACCGACAACGCTGGTGGTATTGCAGAAATGTCAGGTTTACCAAAAGAAGTGCGTGACGTGACCGACCCACTTGACGCGGTAGGCAACACCACCAAAGCTGTAACCAAAGGCTATGCTATTGGTTCTGCTGGTTTAGCAGCCCTAGTGCTATTTGCCGATTACACGCACAAACTAGAGGGTGCAGGCATAGTCGCCAAATTTGACTTGAGTGATCCCATGGTCATTATTGGCTTATTTATAGGTGGCTTAATACCTTTCCTATTTGCTGCGATGGCGATGGAGGCCGTAGGTCGTGCCGCAGGTGCAGTAGTGGAAGAAGTACGGCGCCAGTTCCGCGATATTAAAGGCATTATGGATGGTAGCGGCAAGCCAGAATACGGCAAAGCTGTTGACTTGCTGACCACGGCTGCAATTAAAGAAATGATGATTCCATCATTATTACCCGTAGCAGTGCCAGTAGCGGTGGGCTTAATACTCGGCCCTGTTGCACTTGGCGGCATGTTGATGGGCACTATTGTAACGGGCTTATTCGTGGCAATTTCTATGTGTACTGGCGGCGGCGCTTGGGATAATGCTAAAAAGTACATTGAAGATGGCAATCATGGTGG
Source organism: uncultured Pseudomonadota bacterium (assembly GCA_903876765.1). Lineage (GTDB taxonomy): Bacteria > Pseudomonadota > Gammaproteobacteria > Burkholderiales > Methylophilaceae > Methylotenera. Next base: position 43,231 of record CAIRBH010000015.1, read on the forward strand.
TAAAGGCTCAGAAGCGCACAAAGCGGCTGTGACTGGCGACACTGTGGGTGACCCCTACAAAGATACAGCGGGCCCAGCAGTCAACCCGTTGATTAAAATCATCAATATTGTGGCCTTGCTGATAGTGCCACTATTACACATGTAACTTGCGCAATACTGGCCAGTCATTGATTGGCTAGTATCATACGCTGTCATGCAAAATAAAAAAAGCGAGCCAATTTGGCTCGCTTTTTCGTCTATACGCTACTAACGCGCTGTAAATACTAGGCCTCGGCATCGGCCAATTAAAATTTCATCATTAATCTTCTTAAAACGCTTGATGACATTAAGTAGTCTTGGGTCGTTAATGCATTGATTGATATCAACCGAAGCTTGGGTTGTTGACTTATTTTCTAAATAAAGGCGCTTGTCCCAATCTATCAACAGGTCATCGAAGTACTTTAAATCTACGATATGATTATTCATCATCACACAAATGGCAAAGCAGTCTTGCTCGCCTCTTGTTGCAAGCTTAGCGGGGATTTCAAACTTATTCTCAGCCAATACAGGCAGGGAATAATTGTTCTGGAAAAATCGACCTAGCTGCTCGCTACAATAATCTCTGCCCAACTCTAGCAGCCCAGCAAGGGGAATAGATTGGTGTCTATGAGTATCAACTATGTATGCCATGGTATGTGTGACTTTCAGCGCTTAATAAATAGGATGGGAAATAAATTACTATTTCTTCATCTGCATCATGCGCAATTAAGCTGACAACAGCCTGACATTCGCTGCAAAACTACACTGGTTGGTAAGTAGAATGCTTGATTAAGCTGACTGATTTTACTCTCTAGCCTTCAACAATTTACCTATATCGGCATGTGCGCTAAGACGATGACTAATCTGTCCACACACCAACTCACACAACTCAAATACGCTAGGGTCGGCTATGCTATAAAAAACACAATTGCCGCGCGACTCCCGTTTAACTAAGCCATATTGATCAAGTAAAGAAAGGTGCTTAGAAACATTGGCTTGTGTTCCGCCTGATATTGCAGTCAATTGACTGACATTTTTCTCGCCGTCTTGCAGCGCATTTAGCACTTTGAGTCGCATAGGCTCAGCCAGTGCTTTGAAATATTTAGCAACATGCTGTAGCGCAATATCATCAAGCTTACTCATTGTTTAAGTCTCTTTTTTGTTAAGTTATTTTTTGATTATACACCAAGACAATTATTTGACTATATAACAACATAGTTATATAGTGATTAAGTAATATATTTTTGGCAGCAGTCTTGCCTATGTTTAAAAATAGGAAAAATAGCTTTGATCAAACAATATTCTTGGTATTTGCTTTTCATTCTGCAAGTTGCAGGCTGGGCTTTTTTAGGCCTAGCAGCGCTACCAGTTGCGAGCGCAGCCAGTTTAGCGACGATAATTGTTCAGCCTACTCGTCAAGCACCTAGCTTTAGCGCAGAAGGCGCGATTGAAGCTATTAAAAGCACGTTGATAGCGCCACAAGTATCGGGCAACATTACTGCATTAACAGTAAAAGCTGGTGATCAAGTAAAAGCGGGGCAGCTATTAGCTCGCATAGACACCCGTATGGCCAATCAGCAAGCTCTAGCTAGTCAAGCGCAAGTGGCCGCCGCAAAGGCGCAGTTAAGTGCTGCACGCAATGAGTTTGAGCGCAAAAACAAGCTGTATGAAAAAAAATACATCAGCCTAGCGGCCTTAGAGCGAGCTGAATCTGATTTCAAAACAGCCGAGGCACAAACCAAGGCGCAGCTGGCGCAGACCACTATTTCTGGCGTAGAAACCGGCTTGCATAGCATTCATGCGCCTTATGCAGGCGTCATTGCAGAAGTAATGACAGAACTAGGCGCTATGGCCATGCCAGGTCAGCCCATATTATCCATGTATGACCCCAGCGAGTTTCGCGTCACAGTCAATGTGCCGCAAAGTGTAGTAGCCACTTTAATATTGCCAGCTAACATTGCGGTGCAAATACCTGCCGCCGCAACTAGCACAAGAAATTTAATCAGCAATCATCTGGTAATACTGCCATTGACAGACCCCGTGAGTAATATGGTACAGGTGCGCATCAGCTTGCCACAGCACTTAATAAGCCTTAATCCTGGCATGTTTGCCCGTGCCATACTGCCTATCAATAGCATAAAAGCTAATAGCCAAATTTTGGTACCGCTAAAATCCATCATTAAGCGAAGTGAGTTAATCGCCGTGTATGTGATGGATAAACAGGGTCGTGCGCAATTAAGGCAAGTAAGATTAGGGCGTCAGCAGGGCGAAAACATGGAAATATTTGCCGGCTTGCAAGCTGGCGAATTAGTTGCCTTAGACCCCATTGCTGCGGCAAACCTAAATAAGGCATTGCCGTGAATAGCCGCAAGCAAGAGCAGCACGATACTGACCTTAGCACTAAGCCGCTAGGCGTTTCTGGACGTATTGCCAGATACTTTCAAAGCGCACAAATCACACCATTACTCGCTTTAGCCGCCTTGTTGTTAGGGGTATTTTCTGTGCTCGTCACGCCGCGCGAAGAAGAGCCGCAAATAAACGTCACTATGGCCAACGTACTCATTCCATTCCCAGGTGCCTCAGCCAAAAATGTAGAGCAAATGGTTGCCGTGCCAGCGGAGCAGGTCTTAGCGCAAATCGCTGATATCGAGCATGTCACTTCGATATCACGTCCTGGCATGGCGGTAATTACCGTGCAGTTTAAAGTCGGCGTTCCACGCACCGAGGCCTTAGTTAGTCTTTATAACACCATACAATCCAACCAAGATTGGCTACCCAAAAATCTTGGTGTGGGTGAACCTATTGTTAAACCTAAAGGCATAGACGATGTGCCGATATTAACCGCTACCCTATATAGCAAAGATAATCAGCAAGGTGCGTATGAACTAGAGCGCGTGGCTCACACCTTAGAGGCTGAAATTAAACATGTTGCAGGGACACGTGAGGTAGCCACTTTAGGCGGACCAGGCCGTGCGGTGAATATTGATATTGACCCAGCGCGCATGGCAGCAGCAAATATCACCATAGCCGATATGCGTCGCGCACTGCAATCGGCCAATCTTGGCAGACCTCTGGGTGAAATCACGCAGGCAAATCAAGCCATTGCCGTCGAGCTAGGTGACTATTTTTCCGACGCACAAGATATTGCTGAATTAGTTGTTGGTTTACATGATGGCCACCCAGTATATCTGGCGGAAGTAGCGCAAATTCATGACGGCCCACCCGCAGCAGAGCGCTATGTTTGGTATGGTGAAGCGGGTAAGCATAATACTGAATATCCAGCTGTTACCATCAGTGTCACCAAAAAACCTGGGCAAAATGCAGTCGCAGTGGCTGATGCCGTGATTAAACAAATTGATAGCTTAAAAAACGTACTGATTCCGGCCAATGTTGAAGTCAATATCAGCAGAAACTACGGTGAGACTGCTAATGAAAAAGCCAAAAAACTCATACAAAAGTTAATCTTTGCAACGTCTGCCGTGGTGGTGTTGGTATTGCTCGCACTGGGTCATCGCGAAGCGGCAATAGTAGGCACTGCAGTGGTATTAACCTTAAGCGCCACCTTATTTGCTTCATGGGCCTGGGGCTTTACACTAAATCGCGTGTCTCTTTTTGCCTTAATTTTTTCTATTGGCATATTAGTCGATGATGCGATTGTGGTAGTAGAAAATATCCATAGACACATGAAACTTCAGCCAACGCGCCAACTTAGTGAAATTATTCCGTTGGCGGTGGATGAAGTCGGTGGGCCGACGATTTTAGCCACGCTGGCGGTCATCGCCGCGCTATTGCCTATGGCCTTTGTTAGCGGATTAATGGGGCCGTATATGAGCCCTATCCCCATCAATGCCAGCATGGGCATGTTAATCTCTTTGGCGGTGGCTTTCGTCATTACGCCTTGGCTGGCTGGTCTTTGGTTGCGCCAAGATGGGCATCAAGATAGCCTAAGTAAAAAAATAGCGCCCTTATTCACGCAGCTATTTAGGCCTTATTTACATGATGTTCATGGTAAAAAAAATAGGCGTCGATTAGGCTTGGCCATCATAGTGCTGATTGTCATGTCTATCGCCCTGCCAGCTGGCAAACTGGTGGTGATGAAAATGCTGCCATTTGATAATAAATCTGAGTTTCAGGTTATTGTAGATATGCCAGCAAACACCCCAGCAGAAGCAACCGCCAGCGTCTTACATGCCATGACGGCTTACCTATCTAGCGTGCCTGAAGTGACTAATTATCAAGCTTATGTAGGCATCGCTGCGCCCATCAATTTTAATGGCTTAATGCGCCAGTACTACCTGAGGTCAGGCGGCGAGATGGGTGATATTCAAGTAAATTTAGTCGATAAACACCATCGCAACCAAGATAGCCACGCCATTGCAGGCCGAGTTAGACCTGCCTTACAAAAGATTGCCCTAGCGATGGGCGCTAAAGTTAAAGTGGTTGAAGTGCCGCCAGGACCGCCAGTGATCTCGCCAATCGTGGCTGAAATTTACGGCCCTGAAGATGCTGGTAGATTAAAGTTGGCAAGGCAGATAGAACGAGTGTTTAACAATACCGCTGGCATAGTTGATACCGACAACAGTGGCATGGCCGATGCAAGAAAAATTGAACTGGTGGTTGATAAGAAAAAAGCCACTTTACTGGGGATTTCACAGTTAATGATAGTGAGTACCTTGCATACAGGCTTAGCTGGTGAAGACGTCACTTATTTGCATGACGCAACTAAATACCCTGCTGGGGTCCGTTTGCGCTTACCCGCATCGGCTCAAGGCGATCTGGCAAGCCTACTCAAGTTATCAGTGGCCAGCACGACTGGAAAATTAGTACCTATAAGTGAATTGGTGACGATTAAAGACAGTTTGCGAGAACAAGTCATGTTTCATAAAGATTTACTACCGGTCAATTATGTAGTCGGCGATATGGCTGGCAAGCTAGATAGCCCACTGTACGGTATGTTCAGTATGCGCGAGGCTGTCAGTAAAATAGTCACGTCTAGTGGTGGCAGGCTAGGCGAGTCTTTTATCAGCCAACCAGAAGATAACCAACGCAGCTATGCAGTCAAATGGGATGGTGAGTGGCAAATCACTTATGAAACATTCCGCGACATGGGGCTAGCTTATGCTGTTGGGCTTATCTTAATCTACTTGTTGGTTGTTGCTCAATTTGGCTCTTATCTCACACCGCTAATTATTATGGCACCTATACCGCTGACGATTATCGGGGTGTTGCCAGGGCACGCCTTACTAGGTGCGCAATTTACCGCGACCTCCATGATAGGCATGATAGCCTTAGCGGGCATTATTGTTAGGAACTCTATACTGCTGGTTGACTTTATCAAGCTAGAAACGGCGGCAGGGCAGTCATTTAAAGAGGCGGTGGTGAACTCTGCCATCACCCGTGCCCAGCCTATTTTACTCACGGCTTTATCAGCCATGCTAGGGGCATTTTTTATACTCGATGACCCGATTTTTAACGGTTTAGCTATTTCGTTGATATTTGGTATTTTAGTATCAACAGTGCTGACCTTAATCGTCATTCCGCTGTTGTACTTTGTTGCTTATCAACATAAATTTAATTAGGAGATTTTTAAAATGACTTCATGGAAAATGGTTCGTATTATTGCAGGTTGCTTGATTTTATTATCTCTGGCACTTGGGGTCGCTGAAAGTCCGCTTTATGTAAGCCATCACTACCTGTATTTCACGGCTTTTATTGGCCTCAATCTTTTACAAAGCGGGTTGACCGATTGGTGTTTGATGGAGAATATCTTACGCAAATTAGGCGTGCCTGCAACACGCTAAGCATTTGATCAACCATGTCTTTTTAAACAACTAAAAAAGACAAACCAGCTATTAGGCTACCGATTAAGGCCCCTGCTAAAACATCACTAGGGTAATGTAATCCGAGTACAACACGCGATAAACCAATCATACTGGTAAAAGGTAGAATAATGTAGGCTAATTGCGGGTAATAATTAACTGCAACTAGGCCAAACACAACCGCATGCAAGGTATGACCTGAAGGGAAGCTAAACTTATCAAGCGGCTTACCCGTTAAGAAAATATCCTGATGCACCTCATAAGGGCGCGGACGCAAAGTTTTGCCTTTTAACCATTTATAAAGCACGGTGCCAACTAAACCTGCAACGGCCATGTGTATGACTGGGGTTATGCCATCAGCGCCTTTAATGACCAATATCATTAGCATTAAGCCATACCAAAATACGCCATCGCCTAACCTACTGATAACTCTAAAAAAATCGCGTATCCAACGATATTGACTGGTGTGATTGACGGCAAGGCATAGATGGCTATCTAGGCGATGTATATGGCTTAAATATAAACGCATTTTATATGGCATCACTCACCCTTATTTCCATCTCTCTACTATGACTTTTAACTTCAGCATGGAAGCCAGCATGTCATTGATATGTGAACTATAGATGAAAGTAATGTGAAGGTTTTTTGACCTAGCCACTAAAAGTAGCTATGTTGGCAAAACTTTAATGCGTGGTTGTGGCTATTTTTACGGCAAGTGTAATGGTTTCAGCCAAGCTTTGCACTAGCACTGCGTCTTCACCCTCTACCATGACGCGAATTTTAGGCTCAGTGCCAGAAGCCCTCAGCAACACACGGCCGCGGCCTGCCAGCACTAGTTCTGCTGCCTTTACCGCCGCTTGTATTTGCTCATGGCTATCTAAGTCTATTTTTTTATTGGTGACAATATTTATCAGCACTTGCGGATACAACACTAATTGCCCGCGCAGCGCAGCCAATGTCTTACCGCTTAATATCAGTGCATGCAATACTTGTAAGGCAGCAATAATAGCGTCACCACTGCTGTGTTTGTCTAGAGTTAAAATGTGCCCTGAGTTTTCACCGCCTAATAGCCATTTTTTCTGATTGAGCAACTCTAGGACATAGCGATCACCCACTTTAGCGCGGGCAAATGGAATGTGATTTTTTTGCAAGCCATGCTCTAAAGCAAGGTTGGTCATCAGCGTGCCCGCCACGCCACCTTTAAGCTCCCCTTTTGCGTGTAAACCCATGGCAATAATATAAAGTAACTGGTCACCATCTAATAAATTGCCCTCAGCATCTACCATCATCACGCGGTCACCATCACCATCAAAAGCTATACCTAAATCCGCTTGATGCTGCAAAACTGCTTGCTGCAAGGCTTGTGGATGGGTAGAACCTACTTGTTCGTTAATATTCAAGCCATTCGGTTTGTTGCCTATCGCAACAATCTCAGCCCCCAACTCATGAAATACATTAGGTGCAACGTGGTAAGTCGCCCCATGCGCGCAATCTAAAACGATTTTTAAGCCGCGCAAATCCATATCATTAGGAAATGTGCTTTTACAAAACTCAATATAACGTCCCGCAGCATCATCTATGCGGCGCGCCTTGCCCAGCATGGCCGATTCCATTACTTGCATGGGCTGGTCTAACTCAGCCTCAATCGCATGTTCAATGTCATCGCCTAGCTTGGCCCCTTCGCTTGAAAAAAACTTGATACCGTTATCATCATAAGGGTTATGCGAGGCAGAAATAACAATACCCGCTTGCGCACGCAACGCCCTAGTCAGATAAGCAACTGCTGGCGTTGGCATGGGGCCTGTCAGAAGTACATCAACCCCAGCGGCGGATAAACCTGCTTCTAGGGCAGCCTCTAACATATAGCCAGAAATACGCGTATCTTTACCGATTAATACTGCTGGGTGTGCGCCTTTGGCTAGATTACTACTGACTGAAGTGAGGACTTTGCCAGCGGCATAGCCTAAGCGCATTAAAAAGTCTGGGGTAATTGGGTACTGCCCCACTTTGCCGCGTATACCATCTGTGCCGAAATATTTTTTTGTCATCATTACGTCTCTATTATTGTATGGCGGCTATTACTTTTAGTGCATCCACTGTGGCTTTTACATCATGTACACGCAGTATTTTAGCGCCTTTCATCACCGATATCACGCTTGCTGCAATGCCCGCGTGTAATCTTTGACTGGCATCATCCCCCGCTATGGTCGCTAACACTGATTTACGAGACAATCCGACCAATAATGGCGGGCCAATATCAGTCAAATCATGCAACTGCTTGATTAACTCAATATTGTGAGCCCGCGTTTTACCAAATCCAAAACCAGGGTCTAACAAAATACGATTTTCACTGATACCCGCAGCTACACTAGCATGCAATCTATCAGTTAAAAACTGTTTTACCTCATGGACTACATCCTGATAACTGGGTGATAGTTGCATGGTCTGTGGTGTGCCCTGCATGTGCATCAAACACACGGCAACATCGCTATTTACCAGCACTTGCAACGCACCCTCTTCTTGCAGGGCACGCACATCATTAACCATATTTGCCCCTGCGGCAATCGCCAAACGCATCACTTCAGGCTTATAGGTATCAATAGAAATCGGCACCGATGAAAGGTTATGCAAGACTTCAATCACAGGAATAACGCGCTTTAGCTCCTCATCCAAACTCACTGGCTGCGCCCCTGGCCTAGTCGACTCACCGCCTATATCTAAAATATCAGCACCCTGTGCGATTAAGTTTAGCGCATGGGCAACGGCAAGTTGAGTTGAAGCACATTGCCCACCGTCAGAAAATGAATCTGGTGTGACATTGACTATACCCATCACATAAGGGCGGTTCAGATTAAGAGTGTATTTGCCACAACGTAAATTCATAGGCTGATTATACTTAAAAAAAGTTGTTAAAAAGGGCTAGATTGACTAGCCCTTTTTAAGTTTGCACAATATCTAGCAACTGCGAATTAAGTTTTAGCCGTTGGCTGAGGCGTAGCATTAGCCCCCAAACCGCTGCCACCGCTATCTTTAGAAGGCGCCGCCTTACCTTGAGTAGGTTTGGGTGGTCGCACGGCAATACCCGCCATGATGTCATTGATTTGATCAGCATCTATGGTTTCATACTCCATCAAGGCTGCTGTCATCGCCTCTACTTTGTCGCGATTATCTTCTAACAACTTGCGTGCTAAGCCGTATTGCTCGTCTAATATGCGACGAATTTCTGCATCGACTTTTTGCTGAGTCGCCTCTGATACCGTTTTTGAACTCATATTTCCAAAAAATGAATCTTGCTCACTGCCCGCATAAACCATAGTGCCTAACGCGTCCGACATGCCGTAACGCGTCACCATATCTCGGGCTAACTTAGTCGCGCGCTCAAAGTCATTCGAAGCGCCTGTAGACATTTGATGCATAAAAATCTCTTCTGCAATACGCCCACCAAACAAAATAGAAATTTCTTCCAACATTTTGTCTTTGTAATTGCTAATGCGATCAAACTCTGGCAACTGCCAAGTAAGCCCCAGCGCCCAACCGCGCGGCATAATGGTCACTTTGTGCACAGGGTCAGCCTTGGGTAACAACTTAGCCACAACCGCATGGCCAGACTCATGATAAGCCGTATTGCGACGCTCTTCTTCACGCATCACCATAGATTTACGCTCTGGTCCCATGAATATTTTATCTTTTGCGTCTTCAAAATCTTGCATATCTACGGTGCGCTTATTACGGCGCGCGGCAAATAAGGCCGCCTCATTGACTAAGTTAGCTAAATCAGCACCTGAAAATCCTGGCGTACCACGGGCTAAAATATCCGCTTGCACATCTACATCAATCGGCACTTTACGCATGTGCACCATTAAAATTTGTTCACGGCCTTTAATATCTGGCAATGACACCATGACTTGCCTATCAAAGCGGCCTGGGCGTAACAGCGCCTTATCTAGCACATCGGCACGGTTAGTGGCTGCTATTACTATCACGCCAGAATTGCCTTCAAAGCCATCCATCTCTACCAGCAACTGGTTAAGTGTTTGCTCGCGCTCGTCGTTGCCACCACCTGTACCAGATCCGCGGCTACGGCCAACCGCATCAATCTCATCAATAAAAATGATGCAAGGTGAATTTTTCTTGGCCTGTTCAAACATATCACGCACACGTGAGGCTCCAACACCGACAAACATTTCAACAAAGTCAGACCCAGAAATAGTAAAAAATGGCACCTTAGCCTCGCCAGCAATTGCTCTAGCTAACAAAGTTTTACCTGTGCCTGGTGGCCCCACCATAAGCACGCCACGCGGAATACGTCCGCCTAATTTTTGAAATTTAGTGGGATCCCGTAAAAATTCAACGATTTCTGTGACTTCTTCTTTGGCTTCATCGCAACCTGCAACATCGGCAAAAGTGGTTTGATTATTGGTTTCATCAAGCTGGCGTGCTTTGCTTTTACCAAATGAGAACGGCCCACCGCCCTTACCGCCACTTTGCATTTGACGCATGAAAAATACCCACACGCCAATTAGCAATATCATGGGGAACCATGACACAAATATACTCATCAAGAATGACTGCTCTTCTTCTGGCTTAGCTTCTACGGTAACCCCATTCTTGAGTAAATCAGATACTAACCAAGGGTCCGTGGGCGCATAGGTATTAAACTTTTTGCCGTCATGGGTGGTACCACGCAATACGCGACCATCGATTTGCACTTTAGCAATTCGCCCATCTTTGACTTCTTGAATGAACTGAGAATAGACAACTTGGCTATCTGCGCCGTTCTTAACGCCAGATATATTAAATATGGCCAACAGCACCATGGCAATAGCTAACCAAATCGCCACATTCTTAAATATATTATTCAAAATCTTATTCCTTTTTAAAAGGCAAAACCAATCTATATTTTATGCCTAAAACACCGCTTACTGTCATTAAATAAAGCTATTTTTACCAGCCTTATTGTGTGCTGATAAGCTTATTTTCGACCTAATCCCAGCAAATACACTTCACTACTTCTGCCACGTGAGGCCTTGGGCTTGCGGGTAACAACTTTATCAAACATGGTACGCATACTGCGTAAAATGTCATCAAATCCTTCACCGATAAACACCTTGACTAAAAAATTACCGGTTGGTTTCAATTTATCCCGACTAAACTCAAGCGCTAATTCGGTTAAATAAGCCGCGCCTGCTTGGTCAACGATGGTAATACCTGACATATTGGGTGCCATGTCTGCAATTACAAGGTCTACTTGCTTGCCATTTAAACTATTTTCTAATTGCTTTAGTACCGCATCTTCACGAAAGTCACCTTTGATGAACTCTACACCTTTGATGGGCTCCATTTCCAGCAAATCTAAGGCGATAATTCGACCTTGGCCTTTTAAGCGCTGCACAGCCACTTGTGACCAGCTGCCTGGAGTCGCGCCTAAGTCTACAATAGTCATGCCTGGTTTAATTAATTTATCTTTATCATCAATTTCAATCAGCTTATAAGCGGCGCGCGCTCGATAACCTTCTTTTTGTGCGCGTTTGACAAATTCGTCGTTGATATGCTCGTGCATCCAAGCTTTGCTAGAAGGTTTTAGCTTCATCTGTTAAACTTCGCCCACATCAATAATATACTCAAGAAAAACTCCAAAAAAGCACTAAAGCAGAAACTCCAAGGAAGAAACTACCGTGAATTCAAAACAAATTAGCTACTTACGTGGCCTTGCCCACAGCTTAAATCCAGTGGTCATGATCAGCACTAAAGGCTTGTCAGAAGCCGTGATGAAAGAAATTAACGTCAATTTAGACGCCCATGAACTCATCAAAATCAAAGTCATGATGGATGATAAGGCATTGCGTGCACAAATGCTGGCTGATATTTGCACACAAACTCATGCTCTAGCGGTGCATCAAATCGGCAAACAATTAGTGATCTATCGCCAGTCGACTAAACCTAAAATTGTCGTGCCACAAAAATAATTGCTTATTTCTAATGTTTATTTCTTAAGCACCACCACTAGCCCCAGCAGGCATTGCACCACATAGGCGATGCTTGCTACGCCGTGCCAAGTAGCAAATCTATCGGCAAAAACACTCTGCATCACATCGCTAGGCAAGGCGTCACTCTTTAGTTGCGCTAATATTGGCTGTATGCCAAAGTGGCCTGCCAGCACTAGCAACAGCATGACCAATACTGCCCAAAAATACGATTGCTTGAGTGCTAGCGTGCCAAAACGCAATAGGCGCTGCACCAATAAGAAAAAGCCAGAAAATAGCCCCAAGTAAGACACCTGATTAAAGAATTTGCCCGCCAGCTGACCTGCTAACTGAGCGTCTTGCAAGGTAGCAAATAGCAGGTAAGCCATCGCGCCAGTCGTCCACAAAGCCCCTATCCATAGGGTGATCAAAATCAGACTTGCACTATCAGACCAATTATTTTTCATATCGCACTGCCTTTCAAAATCAAGAAATCAGCCAGATTAAATGTACTGTACATCCAGAATTTCATACTCTTTAATACCGCCTGGGGCCATGACTTCGGCCACATCACCCTCAGACTTGCCAATTAAGCCACGTGCAATCGGCGAACTGATAGAAATCTTACCATTTTTAATATCAGCTTCATCATCACCAACAATTTGATAGGTGATAATCGTGCCTGTTTCCAACTCTTCGATTCTGACGGTTGCGCCAAATACACAGCGACCATCCGCATGTAAGGTGGTCGGATCAATAATCATGGCATTCGAAAGCTTGGCTTCTAGTTCTGAAATACGGCCTTCAATAAAACTTTGGCGTTCTTTTGCTGCTTCATACTCAGCATTTTCAGATAAATCACCTTGTGCACGTGCTTCAGCAATCGCTTGTATAACGTCGGGGCGATCAACACTGCGCAAACGTAGTAACTCTTCTTTTAATAACACGATACCTTTAACGGTAACGGGTACTTGGATAACTGCCATCTTGAAAAACCTCAGAATAAAAAATAAACCACACTCAAGCTGAGTGTGGCTTCATAAAGTATAAAATTAAATAATCTTGTTTGAAATGTCTTAAGAAAGTGTATTTTAAGCGAGCTTTTTATGCAAGTCTTGTAAAGACTCTACCGTCAGCTCTTGCATGTGTGCCATGCCTACACAAGCGGCTTTTGCCCCAGCTAAAGTGGTGTAATAAGTTACTTTATTTTGTAGGGCACTGCGACGGATTTGGTATGAATCAGCCACAGCTCGTTTATCTTCAGTGACATTGACAATAAAGCTGATATCGCCATTTTTAATCATATCGACAATGTGCGGACGGCCTTCAGCGACTTTATTCACCGAGGCAACTTTTAGGCCGTTGGCAGTTAGCGCCGTGGCGGTGCCTTTAGTGGCGACTAAGTCAAAGCCCAGATCATGCAATGCATGGGCAATTTCAACCACTTTGTTGTAGTCTTCTTTGCGCACACTAATAAATGCCCGACCACCTTCTGGTAGTTTTGTCGATGCGCCAAGTTGTGACTTAAGAAAAGCCTCAGCAAATGTTGCGCCCACGCCCATCACTTCACCAGTAGATTTCATTTCAGGGCCCAAAATAGTATCTACCCCAGGGAACTTAATAAAAGGGAATACCGCTTCTTTGACTGAGTAGAATGGAGGGATAATCTCACGCGTCACACCTTGCGCTTTAAGGCTAACGCCTATCATGCAACGTGCTGCCACCTTAGCCAACTGCAAGCCGCAAGCCTTAGAAACAAACGGTACCGTTCTTGATGCACGCGGATTCACTTCTAACACGAATACGGTTTTGCCCTGAATAGCAAACTGCACATTCATTAAACCCACCACACCCAAGGCACGCGCCATTTGTTTGGTTTGGTCGCGCAATTCATCTTGCAACCTAGAAGATAAGCTATACGGTGGCAATGAGCAGGCTGAATCGCCAGAATGCACGCCTGCTTGCTCAACGTGCTCCATAATGCCGCCGATAATCACATCGCCAGTATCATCGCATAGCGCATCTACATCGACTTCTAGCGCATCGTTTAAAAATCTATCTAGCAGCACAGGTGATTCATTAGATACTTTAACGGCTTCGCGCATATAGCGCTCTAGTTGCGACTGTTCTTGCACTATCTCCATGGCGCGGCCACCCAACACGTAACTGGGGCGCACAACTAGCGGATAACCTATCTCTAACGCCAAGCGTATCGCCTCTTCTGGCGTTCTGGCGGTGCGGTTAGGTGGCTGTTTTAAGCCTAATTCTTGCAACATTTTTTGAAAGCGCTCACGGTCTTCGGCTTTATCTATGGCGTCTGGCGTTGTGCCTATGATGGGCACCCCCGCTTTTTCTAGGGCACGCGCCAGTTTTAATGGCGTTTGACCGCCATATTGCACAATCACGCCCACTGGTTTTTCTAGGGCAACAATTTCTAGCACATCTTCTAATGTGACTGGCTCAAAATATAAGCGATCAGAAGTGTCATAGTCGGTAGAGACGGTTTCAGGATTACAGTTCACCATAATCGTTTCATAGCCGTCTTCGCGCATGGCAAAGGCAGCATGCACACAGCAATAATCAAACTCAATACCTTGACCAATTCTATTGGGGCCACCGCCTAAAATCATAATTTTCTTATTATTGCTAGGTGCTGACTCGCATTCTTCTTCATAGGTAGAATACATATAAGCGGTATTGGTGGCGAACTCGGCGGCACAAGTGTCCACACGCTTATAAACGGGACGGACTTGTAGCGCTTGTCTATAAGCACGCACTGCATGTTGGTCAGTATTGAGCAGGGTCGCTAAGCGTCTATCAGAAAAGCCCGCGCGTTTTAATTTAAGCATGGCTAATTTATCTAAATCAGCAATCTGCTTGCCATTAAGCGCTTGCTCCTTATCGATTAAATCTTTAATTTGCACCAAAAACCAAGGGTCTATTTTGGATATATCATAGACTTCGGCAATGCTCATGCCGATTCTAAAGGCGTCGCCCACATACCAAATACGCTCAGGGCCTGGCACTCCCATTTCTTTAGTAATGGTGTCTAAATCGGTGGTTTTCTCATCTAGCCCATCCACCCCCACTTCAAGACCGCGCAAGGCTTTTTGAAATGATTCTTGAAAAGTACGACCGATTGCCATCACCTCACCAACTGATTTCATTTGTGTGGTCAAACGAGAGTCTGCCTGAGGAAACTTTTCAAAGGCAAATCTAGGTATTTTCGTGACTACATAGTCAATTGACGGTTCAAATGAAGCTGGCGTAGCGCCACCAGTAATTTCATTACTCAGTTCGTCTAAAGTAAAGCCTACTGCCAGCTTTGCCGCCACCTTGGCTATTGGGAAGCCAGTGGCTTTTGAGGCGAGCGCTGATGAACGTGAAACGCGCGGGTTCATCTCTATGACTATCATGCGACCATCTTCAGGATTAATGGCAAACTGAACGTTTGAGCCACCCGTGTCTACGCCAATTTCACGCAATACCGCCAAAGAGGCATTACGCATGATTTGATATTCTTTATCCGTCAAGGTCTGGGCTGGCGCCACGGTAATGGAGTCACCAGTATGCACGCCCATGGGGTCTAAATTCTCAATCGAGCAAATGATAATGCAGTTATCGGCAGAATCACGCACCACTTCCATCTCAAACTCTTTCCAGCCTAACAACGATTCTTCAATCAACAATTCTTTAGTAGGTGATGCGTCTAAGCCACGCTCACAAATAGTCATGAATTCTTCACGGTTATAAGCTATACCGCCGCCACTGCCGCCCATGGTGAATGAAGGGCGAATAATCGCTGGATAACCAATACTGGGCTGCACTTGCAAGGCTTCTTCCATGCTGTGCGCGATGGCTGAACGGGCAGAACCCAAGCCAATTTTCGTCATGGCTTCTTTAAATTTCTGCCTATCTTCCGCCTTGTCAATGGCCTCTTTAGACGCGCCGATAAGCTCCACTTTGTATTTGGCTAGTACGCCATGTTTATCTAAATCTAATGCGCAATTGAGCGCTGTTTGCCCACCCATGGTCGGCAGGAGCGCATCTGGGCGTTCTTTAGCGATAATTTTTTCAACCACCTGCCAAGTCACCGGCTCAATGTAAGTCGCATCAGCCATTTCTGGGTCGGTCATAATGGTAGCAGGGTTAGAGTTCACCAAAATAACTCGATAGCCTTCTTCGCGCAGCGCTTTACAAGCTTGTGCACCAGAGTAATCAAACTCACAGGCTTGACCAATGACGATAGGGCCTGCGCCAATAATAAGGATAGATTTAATGTCTGTACGTTTTGCCATAATTTTTTAGTTGATAGGCACTGGACTTTAGTCTTTGAGTTAGCAGGCTTCACTACGCCCTGCTTAATCAAATACCAAGGGTTAGCGACTATTTACTTTTTTCCATTAATTCAATAAATTGATCAAACAAATAACTCATTTCAGTTGGCCCTGGGCTAGCTTCAGGGTGCCCCTGAAAACTAAATGCAGGTTTATCAGTGCGGGCGATTCCTTGCAAGCTGCCATCAAATAATGAAATGTGCGTAGTTTTGATGTTAGCTGGCAGACTTGCTGCATCCACGGCAAAGCCATGATTTTGGCTAGTAATATAGACGCGCTTAGTTTTTGTATCTTGCACTGGGTGGTTTGCGCCATGATGGCCAAACTTCATCTTGTGTGTTTTAGCATTACTCGCCAACGCCAGCAGTTGATGACCTAAACAAATACCAAATGTTGGCACGCCTGCATTGACTATGGTTTTAATCGCTTCAATTGCATAATCACAAGGCGCGGGGTCGCCCGGGCCGTTTGATAAAAATACGCCATCTGGCGCATAAGCCAGCGCTTGGGCCGCAGTCGTTTGTGCTGGCAATACCGTCACCTTGCAACCACGCGCCACTAACATGCGTAAAATATTACGCTTCACGCCATAATCATAAGCCACCACATGAAACTTTGGACTAGGTGCGGCAGCAAAACCCTCGCCCAACACCCACTCGCCTTGGCTAAACTCATATGGCTCTTTACAAGTCACCACTTTAGCCAAATCTAGGCCAGACAAGCCAGGAAAGCCTGCAATTAAACTCATGGCCAAGGCAATCGCCTGCGCTTCATCGGCTTCACCCGCCACTATTGCGCCTGTTTGTGCGCCTTTTTCACGCAAAATACGGGTTAATTTACGCGTGTCTATATCGGCAATCGCCACCACCTTGTTCGCCACCAAATATTCACTTAAGGATTCTGAGCTTCTAAAGTTGCTATGACTGAGCGGCAAATCACGAATAATCAAACCACTTGCATAAACTTGCTCAGACTCAACATCTTCAAGGTTTACACCGTAATTACCAATGTGTGGGTAGGTCAGTGTAACAATTTGCTTGGTATATGAGGGATCGGTCAGAATTTCTTGATAGCCAGTCATGGCGGTGTTAAACACTACCTCACCGACTGTGTGGCTAGCACTGGCATGGCCAGTAACACCAATGGATGTACCACGAAACACAGTTCCATCTGCAAGTACAAGTATGGCGGGCAGGTTTTGTGACACGATAACTCCTTGTTTTACCTAATGAAAAAAATTTCATCTAGGTGTAAATAATTTTTTATAATCTAGGTCCATCATGAACGGATGGCAGATACGTAAAACGGGATGAGCTTTTATACTCTTCCCGTTTCAGAATTGACGAATTATAGCGAAAAATGACTTGCAGTTCAATGTAACTTTTCAAATAAATAATGAATAACAAAGGTCTAGTTATCTAAGGTCTAGCACATCCTGCATATCGTAAAGTCCTGATTTTTTATCAGCTAAAAACTTGGCAGCCCGCAATGCACCACGGGCAAATGTATCGCGACTACTGGCTTTATGGGTTAATTCAACCCGCTCGCCAATACCAGCAAACACCACCGTGTGATCGCCAACCACATCACCACCTCTTAGTGTAGCAAAACCTATCTTGCCCGCCTCGCGTTCCCCCGTCACGCCTTCACGGGCATAAATGGCGCAGTCTTTTAACTCTTGGCCCAGTCCTTTTGCTGCTGCTTCGCCCAAGCGTAGCGCTGTACCTGAAGGTGCATCTACCTTGTGGCGATGATGCATTTCTAGCACCTCTATGTCATAACCTTCATTGAGCACTTTAGCCGCAGATTGCACTAAATTAATCAGCAAAGTCACACCCACACTCATATTCGGCGCAAACACAATTGCAATATGTTTAGCCGCTGTTTCTATAAGCAATTTTTGCTCAGCCGAAAAGCCTGTCGTGCCAATAATCATTTTTACCTGATATTTTTGGCAAGCCGCAAGATAAGTCATAGTGGCGTCAGGGCGGGTAAAATCCACTAATACATCGGCATTTTTTAAGGCCTCATCTATGCTGTCGGTAATTTTTACAGCAGAAACCACACCTAGTAACTCACCCGCATCGCGGCCTAATTGCGGGCTAGCTTGCCTGTCTAATGCGCCATGCAGCACTAGTTCAGCATCAGCAAATACAGTTGCCAACAAGGCATGCCCCATGCGACCAGAGCTGCCAGCGATTACAATTTTTAATGGATTAGCCATAACTTTTAGTGCCTAAATAAACTGACTATAGACTTGAAAAAACCGAGCTTTAAAAGCCAATTTTTTCTAACATGCGATCAAAAAAACTAGGGGGATTATCAACAGGTAAATCTTTAGGCTTAGGGATGGTTTTATTACCAGCTCGCGGCGTTGTCTGTTCTGGCATAGCTGCTGATTCCATATCCTCTGGCGCCAGTCTAAGAGTGCGATCAAACTGCATGCCAGACGAAGAGTTGTACGCCCTAGTGACAATAGGCTCAGCAGGCGCTGCTTCATTGGCTAGTGCAGCGGCGGGTGGATTGGCTGCTGGGATTTCCACGGCAGCTACTGCTGGTGCAGCCTGTATTTTTTCTGGCTCAGCTACTGGTTTTGCTGGTTCGAGCATTGGTTTTGCTGGTTCGACCAGAGGCTCTGTGACTGGCACAGGCTCAGCAACTTTAGGCTCATTTACCACAGCGGCAAGCTGATTTGCCTGTGCTGGCGCTGCGCTAGGCTGTGCACTTTCCACCTTTTCCAGTACCGCTTTGGGGGCTTCTTTTGCCGCTGAGCTGGCGCTTTGTTTATCTAGCTCTGAGGCTTTCGCTGCCTCATCGGCGGCCTGAACTTTTGACTTCGCTGATTCTTCAGCCTGTACCGCTGGGTCTTTTTCCCAGAACTTTAATTTACTCAATAAACTTTTGTCTTCTACTTTAGCGCTAGGGGTAATCACTCGGCTGCCGCTATTATCGGCGGCACCTAGTACTTGAGCAGCTTCGCTTGCAGAAGCCACCACATCGCCACGCACGGTCTTTAACAGGTCGTTTTCAAAATCTAAAATCACCCGACGCTGCTCTATGATTTTGCCGCCTTCGCGCATCTGATAAACATAATCCCAGCGCTTGCCATGAAAGCTATCTTGCACCAGCGGCGTGCCCATAATAAAGCGCACCTGCGACTGAGTCATGCCTGGCCGTAATTGCAATAGCATTTTAGAAGTCACGACATTACCCTGCTGCACATCAAGTTTATACGGCTTAATGGTGGGCAAGGCCGTACCACATGAGGCGCAAAGCATGACTAACAAAATAACGGGATAACGCAAAAAAGATATATGACGCATATTATGACTTTAATTAGAATTAGCGCTAATATAACACGTAGACAGCCCAGCGAAAAACACTGTCATTGATAATTTTGGATAATAAGCGATGCAAGATCAAAAAGACTTAAAAAATGCAGGCCTAAAAGCCACGCTGCCCAGACTGAAGGTATTGAGTTTATTTGAGCATAGTAGAGAGCGGCACTTATCTGCTGAGGATATCTACAAAATAATGATTAACTCAGATGAAGATGTCGGCCTAGCGACTGTCTATCGAGTGCTTACACAATTTGAACAAGCGGGCTTGCTGATACGCCATCATTTTGAAAGTGGTAAGGCGGTATTTGAACTTAATACTGGCGGTCATCATGACCACATCGTCTGCGTAAAATGCGGCAGAGTGGAAGAGTTTTATGATGAAGAAATTGAAAAAAGACAAGAAAACGCGGCGGCAAAACTTGGCTTTAAAATGCAAGATCATTCACTGACCATTTATGGCATCTGCGATAAGCCAACCTGCGTTAAAAATTAACCGCTTAAGGCTTATTCAACATCTCTTTGGCATGTTGTAGGGTGGTTTCAGTTATATCCACCCCCCCCAACATACGCGCAATCTCCTGAACTCGCTCATCTACAGGCAAACTGGCAATGCTACTTAAGGTTTGCCCGTTGACCAGCATTTTACTGACACGCAAGTGATGTTTAGCCAAGGCTGCCACTTGCGGCAAATGAGTAATCACTAATACTTGGCGGCTAGCGGCTAACTCACCATGCACCACTTCGCCTGTTGGCAGTTGCCCCAATTGCTTTAACAACTGGCCGACCACTTCCGCCACCGCCCCACCAATCCCCACATCCACTTCATCAAATATCATGGTAGGAATATTTTGTTTTTGTGCCGTAACTACACGAATCGCTAAGCTTATCCTTGACAGCTCGCCGCCTGACGCGGCTTTATTGAGCGGCCGCGCAGCCACCCCCGCATGGCCAGCGACTAAAAATTCCACTTGTTCTAGACCGTTGGCAGCTGGCGCTTGTGGCGTTAAAGCCACATCAAACTTACCGCCACTTAATGACAAGCGCTGCATTTCGGCAGTGATTTTTTGACTTAATTTACTGGCGGCTAATTGGCGACCAGCACTGAGTTTTTCAGCAACTTGGCGGTATAAAGCCAACGCTGCCGCCTCTTGTTTGGCAAGTTCAGCATCATCTGCAAATAGCGCCAGCTCGGCCATACGTTGCTGCGATTTAGCCAGCAATTGCTCTAATTCCTCAGGTTGCACACGATATTTGCGCGAGATATTGTAAATAGTTTCGATTTTAGACTCTAGCTGCGCCAGACTAGCGGGGTCTAAATCTGCGCGTTGCAGATAGCGATTTAAAAATCTATCGGTTTCTTCTAGTTGTATCATCACCGAGGCTAAAATCTCAGTCGCTTCGCTCAATGTAGCGTCATATTCACGCAAATTTTCTAGCTTGTGCTGCACTTGCGAGAGTAAACGCATGGCTGACAATTCGCCTTCACTGAGCAACTCTCGGCAGGCCTCGCCGCCTGTGATTAAGCCTGCGCCATTAGATAAGCGTAAATGCTCTTGCTGCAAGTCTTGCCAGTCATTGGCCGTCATTGCAAGTGCTGATAACTCTTGCACTTGGTCACGTAAATCAGCCAATTCATCAGCGTATAGACTGGCATTTTTTTCTGCTGCTAGGCGCTGCTGATTAAGCTGATGCCAAACATCAAATTGATTGGCGACTTGCATAGCTAAGGCTGACAGTTCTGCAAAATGATCGAGCACCTGTCGCTGAGTCGCCGCTTTTAACAACGAGTGATGGGCATTTTGGCTGTAAATATCCACCAATAACTCGCCTAATTCTTTTAGTTGCGCAACGGTAACGGTAGCCCCATTAATAAAAGCGCGAGACCGTCCATCGGCATACATCACGCGGCGTAGCAAAAGCTCAGTCGTGTCGTTTGCCAGCTCAGCCTCTTGCAGCCATTGCTGCGCGTCTAGGTTATGCGCAATACCAAATATGGCGCTTATTTCAGCTTTATCGCAGCCGACCCTCGTCACGCCGCCTTCGCCACGTGCACCTAAGGCTAATGATAAGGCGTCGATAAGGATAGATTTACCCGCGCCGGTCTCGCCTGTGAGCACGGTAAATCCACGCTCAAACTCTAAATCGAGCTGATTAACGATGATAAAATCACGAATTGATAGGCTTTGTAGCATGGTGTTATTTTATTTTAATCAACAACAGATTAACCCCAATTAAGCTTTTTTCTTAACATATCAAAATAGCAGTAATCACTAGGGTGTAACAAAGCAATCGTTTGCGCTGCGCGCTTGACCATGATTTTATCTCCCGCTTGCAACACCACTTGCAATTGACCGTCAAAACTTAATTGCGCGTCGCCAAACTGCACTAAGGTAATTTCAATTTGGCTATCACTGTGCACTGCAATCGGTCGATTACTGAGGGTATGTGGGCAAATAGGCACTAATGAAATTGCATGTAAATTCGGATGTAAAATGGGGCCGCCCGCAGATAAGGCATAGGCGGTGGTGCCAGTTGGGGTGCTTACTATCAAGCCATCTGAGCGCTGTTTATGCACAAATTGACCGCCCACACTCACTTCCAGTTCTATTAAACGCAAGGCACTTTTAATCACCACATCATTGAGCGCATAATCAGCATACAATACCTGCCCTTGCCGCACTACTGCCGCCTCTAGCATGACGCGTGGCTCTCTTATAAAGTCACCAGCTAAAATTTTGTCGATTTGCCCTAGCATATCTTCTACCCGCAAATCGGTTAAAAAGCCGAATCGACCACGGTTAATGCCCAGCAACGGCACATCAAAATCTATTAAACTGCGCGCCACACTTAGCATAGTGCCATCACCACCCATCACGATTACCAAGCCGACTTCACTGCCTATATTTTTTAAAGAGGCCGTTTGATAACCCGTCATTTGCGCGTATTGGGCGGTATTTTCTTCTATCCAAACTTGAATATTTTTTGCTGATAAATGTTGCGCCAATTCATGTAAATCTGCCTGCATGAGCTGCAATGCTGATTCGTTCATGTATTTGCCAATAATGGCGATGGATTTGAAAGACTGGTTCATGGCGGAATTAAATCACAGATGGCTTTTTACGCAAAGTATAAGCGTAACATGTTGGCAACTTTGATAGTTAACAGTATGACGATTGCCATAAATCGGGCAAAATATCGCCATGATGGATAAGCGTGCACAAATTTTATTAAAAACCTTGGTGGAACATTACATTAGTGATGGTCAGCCTATTGGTTCACGCACGCTATTGCAACACTCGGGTTTGGATGTTAGCCCCGCGACTATACGCAATGTCATGAGCGATTTAGAACATTTAGGCTTTATTGCCAGCCCTCACACCTCTGCTGGTCGGGTTCCTACACAAAAAGGCTATCGCCTATTTGTAGACTCGCTATTAACGGTTCAGCCACTAGAAAGTCAGGCATTTGAGCAACTCAAAAGCGGCCTATCATCTCCTAACACTAACGAACTCATTACCAGCGCCGCAGATATGCTATCTCAGCTCACCCAGTTTGCGGGCGTGGTGATGATCCCTAAGCGCAGACGTGTTGCCTTTAAACATTTAGAGTTTTTACCCCTGTCTGACAAACGCATATTGGTGATTATTGTTACCAGCGATGGCAATGTACAAAATCGCATTATCTTGGCCGATAAACCCTACTCAGCAGGTGAGTTAATCCAAGCTAGCAACTACTTTAATATCAACTTTTCTGGCCAAACCTTTGAAGAAGTACAACAAAAACTGCACATAGAGCTTAAGCAAATGCAGACCGATATGAATCGACTGATGTCAGCCGCGCTAGATGCCAGTAACAAACAAACTGAAAGCGATAAAGATGGGGTCGTTATCGCTGGCGAGCGCAACTTGCTGCAAGTCGATGAACTGTCCACTAATGTCGCTAGTCTACGCAAACTGTTTGAAATATTTGAGCGCCGCACTTCACTGATGCAATTACTGGATAATAGCCAACGTGCTGAGGGCATACAAATATTCATAGGGGGCGAAAGTGGCTATTTAGCCCTAGATGAATGCAGCATGATTACCGCGCCTTACCATGCTGACGGCCAAGTTGTCGGTACATTGGGCGTGATTGGCCCTACCCGTATGGCTTACGAACGCGTCATTCCAATTGTCGACGTCACGGCAAAACTACTATCGAATGCACTTAACGCTGGCAATTAACTACCCACTAACGACTACCCACTTAAGACTAAATCATGGCTTATTACAACCCAGAACCCAAATATGAACATGGCGACCAGCTAAAAGTAGGCATTTTACTTGCCAACTTGGGCACGCCAGACGCACCAACTGCACAAGCTTTACGGCCTTATCTCAGGCAATTTTTAAGCGATACTCGCGTGGTAGAAATTCCCAAGGCGATATGGTGGTTTATTTTAAATGGCATTATCTTAGTCATACGCCCAAAAAAATCCGCAGAAAAATACGCCCAAGTATGGACTAAGGAAGGTTCACCCTTATTGGCTCACGCCCAAAAACAAAGCCAGTTATTGTGCGAATTGTTAGGCCAGAAAATTCAATCGCCATTCGCCGTTGAATTAGGCATGAGTTATGGCAACCCCAGTATGCAATCGGCTATTGCTAAACTTAGGACACAACATTGTGACCGTATTTTAGTCATGCCACTTTATCCGCAATATGCGGCCAGCAGCACCGCATCGGCCATGGACGCCGTGTTCCGCGTATTACTTAAAACACGCAACCAGCCTGCAATTCGCAGCATACGCAATTACCATGACCATCCCGCTTATATCGCCGCATTAGCTGCTACTGTGCGCGATCATTGGCAAAGCCATGGTAAACCCAGTAAATTAGTGATTAGTTTTCATGGTGTGCCTAAAGTGCATTTAACCAGCGGTGACCCCTACCACTGCCAATGCCATAAAACTGGCCGTTTATTAGCCGAGGCACTCGATTTAGCTAAAGATGAATACATGGTTGCCTTTCAATCACGTTTTGGCAAGCAAGAATGGCTAAAACCTTATTTAGCCAGCACCTTAGCCGCATTGGGGCAAGCTAAAACCAAACGTATTGATGTGATTTGCCCAGGATTTAGTAGTGATTGCCTAGAAACGCTAGAAGAAATCGCCATAGAAGGTCAGCATATCTTCCAAAGCAATGGTGGCGGTGAGTATTATTACATCCCAGCACTGAATGAAAATCAAGCTTGGATTGAGGCCATGGCCACTATTACCCTAGAAAACCTATCAGGCTGGGTGACGGCCGATTGGGATGAAGTGCGAGCACAAAAACAGGCGGAAATGACTCAATTACGCGCCCTAGCAATCAGCCAGATTACTCACAACTAGCCGCTACATTCTCCAGATTAAAAAAACCACGAGCGCGATTAAAGACAGCTTAGTGATTTTATAAACGGTTTTATTCCAAGCCTTAAAACGTCTGCGATATTTGCCGACCAGCCAAGCATAATGAAATAACTTATTAATAACACCAAGCTGGTCGCCCTCTTCATTGGGCGAGCTGGCTGCGGTCACAATATGCTTGGCCAAGAAACGATTGACAGACTGTGCCCAACGGTAACGCATGGGGCGCTCAACATCACAAAATAGAATAATGCGATCTTGCTCGGTACGGTTATAGGCCTCGTGTATATAGGTTTCATCAAACATCACGCATTGCCCATCGCGCCAGCTGTATGCCGTGCCATCGACATTAATAAAACAATCGTCGCTATTTGGCGTCACCAAGCCCAAATGGTAGCGCAATGAGCCGCCGTAGGGGTCGCGATGCGGGTTCAATTTTGCACCAGGCGGCAATTCGGCAAACATGGCCGCTTTTACACTGGGGATGCTATTCAACAAAGCCACCGTTTTAGGACAGTATAGGGCGGCTGATGGGTGTTGTGCGTCATACCACTTTAAATAAAAGCGCTTCCAGCCCGTTTTGAAAAATGAATTAAAGCCCGCATCATTATTGTTCTTTGAGGCGGCGATGCGTTCTTGCTCACGCATATTAAGCGCCTCTTCACGTATCATCTGCCATGAATCGGTAATGACTTGCATCTCGGGGAAAGCACTTACCGGTAAATAAGGTGTGGTTGGCACTTTAGAAAAAATATACATAAACAAATTAATCGGTGCCACCACGGCCGAGTGGTCGAACAATTGCTTTAAAAAAGGGTGGCGCACTTTGCCGCGAAAGTGGATAAATCCTACCGCGATTAGGTACAAAAGAATAAAGAAATATTTCATGCTAAGCACACTTAACTAGATGATTAATATTGATTGTATAACTTAATTTCATTTAACAATGCTTAGCTAACTAATGCCGCAATATTAGCCCGCACTAAGATTTTATGAGTCACGCAATAGCTTTGCCAATTGGCCAGTTCTGTCCAATCACTCAAAAAAACAAAGTCCAACCCTGCGCGAGTCGCCGCTTCAAAATCATATTGACTATCACCGATAAACACTGCTGGAAATTGCAAATTGCCACTGGCTTTTTCACGCGCGAGTACCGTGTCTTTATTATCTGGGCTGCCAAACAAGCCGCCGTTAAATAGCGCTTGCAAGTTCCGCTTGGCAAATAGGGTGCGAATTTCTTGCTGGTCGCCACCTGAGAGTATCATCCAATTCGCATTGGGCGTCAGCTCTCGCAAGGCTGGCAAGCCTTGCGCTATCTCACAATGCAGCAAACCGACTTCCAACTCGCGTGAAAATTCATCAAGCAAAATTTGAATCGCCTCTGGTGTTGCTGCTTGCTGCAAAATCTCACGTAAATAATAGTCAAACTTATGGTAGCGAGAAATACCACCCAGCCGCACGTGATAATCCACCAAAGCCTGAGCATCGACATCGCTAGCCCCTAAGTTTTTAGCGGTGCGAAAATAAGCCTGCGTCTTCACAAGGTTAGAATCTAGCACAACACCATCGCAATCAAACACTATGGTTTTATATTGTTGAATATCTATTTGCAAATCTTATCCCTAAGCTCAAACACCCAATAAAAAAGGCTTTGCGCTAGATAGCCTCTAGCAAGCAAAGCCCTATCAAGCATAATCTAGCGTTTATGCGGCCTTAATGGCGCTCGCCTCTTTGGCTAGTTTAGTAATATGAGCCCAGTCACCACGCGCTACTGCATCGGCTGGCGTTAACCAAGTACCGCCACAAACCACCACGTTAGGCAGGGCTAAAAATTGCGGGGCACTGTCTACCGTCACGCCACCTGTCGGGCAAAATTTCACATCCCCAAACGGGCCTGAAAAACCTTTAAGCAGATTGATGCCACCCACCGCTACCGCTGGGAATAGTTTTAAAAAGTAATAGTCATCGGCGTTGGCCATCATAATTTCTGAACCCGTAGAAACGCCAGGCAACAAAGGCAAGCCCATTTTACGGGCGGCTTGCCCCAGCTCGCTAGTATAGCCAGGACTCACCGCAAATTGGCAGCCTGCATCTTTAGAGGCTTGCGCATCTTTAAGATTACGCACCGTACCTGAACCCATAATCGCTTCTGGCAAGGCCTTGGCTATAGCTTCCATGCCAGCTAATGCACATGAGGTACGCAGGGTGATTTCTAAAACGCGTATGCCGCCCTCTAACAATGCAGCGGCCATAGGCACGGCATCTTCAACCCGATTAATCACAATTACTGGGATCACTGGACCATAATTGGCTAAATCTAATGTGTTCATATTTTTACCTATAGTGTTCATATTTAAATATAACTGCTGCACTTGCAGCAATCTAATGATTTAAAGCTTTAAAAAATTGCCGACTGTTTCAAAATTAATTCAGGCAAGACACTTGAGCACAGACAGTACAATGCGCACGGCAAGCGAAACTCACGCCGCATGAATGATATTTTCAAACAATTATAACCAAGTAATTGCGCCCTCTTCGGCAGACAATACGTTTTTGCGCATACCGCCAAATAACTCACGGCCAAAGCCATGTGCGTTGTGGTGACGCTTGGTGTCTGAAAGTTCAGCCACATCACGCTCGGCCCATTCATCTTCATCCACCAAAACGTTGACCATGCCCACCGTTGCGTTCAAGCGAATAATATCGCCATCACGCACTTTGGCTAGCGGACCACCAGCATAGGCTTCTGGGCTCAAATGAATGGCCGCTGGAATTTTGCCAGAGGCGCCGCTCATGCGACCATCAGTGACAATTGCCACTCTAAAGCCTTTGTTTTGCAACACCGCTAATGGCGGCGTTAACTTGTGTAACTCTGGCATACCGTTGGCTTTTGGGCCTTGAAAACGCACCACTGCTATAAAGTCTTTTTCTAATTCACCACGGTCAAACGCGGCTAATAATTCTTCTTGTGCATCAAACACTATGGCTGGCGCTTCAATAATATGGCGATCTGCCGGCACCGCAGAAATCTTAATTACGCTACGGCCTAAATTACCTTTAAGCAGGCGCAAGCCGCCAGATTCATCAAACGGCGCTGAGGCAGGGCGTACGATGGTTTCATCGCTACTTTCTTTCGGCAAATCATTCCAAACCAATGTATCATTTTCTTTAGCAGGCACTTTGGCATAATCTCGCAGGCCGCCATGCGCCACCGTCAATACATCGGGGAACATATAACCAGCATCAATCAACTCGCGTATCACAAAGGCCGGGCCACCCGCATCTTGGAATTCATTCACGTCCGCCTTGCCGTTAGGGTAAACACTGGCTAACAAAGGTGTAGTTTTCGCCAGATGATAAAAATCCGTCCAGTCAATCATAATGCCAGCCGCACGCGCTACTGCCACCCAGTGAATCAAATGGTTGGTTGACCCACCAGTGGCTAATAAAGCCACCATAGCATTCACAATCACATGCTCATCAACTAGTCGACCTATTGGCGTAAATTGATCTTTCTTAGTTTTTGCTAACACCATCTTTACCGCTTCACGCGTTAACAATTCACGCATACCATCATGTGGATGAATAAAAGCTGAACCAGGCACATGCAAGCCCATGGCTTCCATCAGCATTTGGTTGCTATTGGCCGTACCGTAAAAAGTACAAGTGCCAGCACCATGATAGGCGGCAGATTCTGAGGCCAATAATTCTTGACGGGTCACTTTACCTTGCGCATATTGCTCACGTACTTTAGATTTAGTGGTGTTATCAATCCCGGTGCTCATGGGCCCTGCGGGCACAAAGACACAGGGTAAATGGCCAAACTGCAATGCACCAATCAAAAGGCCAGGGACTATTTTATCGCACACACCTAACAACAAAGCTGCATCAAATACATCATGAGAAAGTGCAATGGCGGTACTCATGGCGATGGTATCGCGACTAAATAGCGAAAGCTCCATGCCAGGCTCGCCTTGGGTAATGCCGTCACACATGGCAGGCACACCACCCGCAACTTGTACGGTTGCCCCATATTTATGCGCTTCATTGCGAATGATTTCAGGGTAATTAACGTAAGGCTGATGCGCTGATAGCATCTCATTGTAAGCAGTCACTATGCCGATATTGGGCGCTTTTTCAACCACTACGCGCAACTTATCATTAGCTGGCATGGCCGCAAAAGCGTGTGCCACATTGGCGCAACCTAAGCGATCAGCACCACGCTGACGGTTAATAATTTCATCTACGCGATGCAAATAAGCTGTCCGTGTTGGGCGACTTTTTTCTATGATACGCTCGGTAACTTCTATATGAGATTGCTTCATTTTATATAAGACCACCAGGATTATTGAACTGCCTCAATTATCCCCAATGCAGGCCTTATCGTCAAACGAATG
Organism: uncultured Pseudomonadota bacterium; assembly: GCA_903876765.1. Classification (GTDB taxonomy): domain Bacteria; phylum Pseudomonadota; class Gammaproteobacteria; order Burkholderiales; family Methylophilaceae; genus Methylotenera. The sequence continues at coordinate 72,492 of CAIRBH010000015.1, forward strand.
ATGGCTTGAAATGGATAATAGCCTAATACTCATAAGCAAATTAAGGCATAATTACTGACAAATCTTGTAAACTTTTATGAATGACATTAAATATGATTTTAGCTACAGGGCTGATTATCGCTACAGTTGGATTTATTTATCTCGCTGCGCATTATAATTTTTGGCGCTCAAAAGCATCTAAAGCACACCCTCGCATTTTGATGTATCACAGCATCAATCACCATGCAGGGATTAGTCATCCTGACCTTGTTGTAACCCCCGCTAATTTCAAAGTGCAATTACAATATTTAAAAAACAATCATTACCAGTTTTTTACCATGTCCGAGTTAATCGCTGGACAACAAGCCACTTCAACACCAGTAGCGCTGACCTTTGATGATGGATTTGCAGATAATTACACACACATGTACCCCTTGCTTAAAGAATTTAATGCCAAAGCAACTATTTTCCTTTGCCCAGAAATGCCAAAAATTAACAAGCTAAGCAAACAACAAATCCAAGAAATGCAGGCATCTGGCCTAGTTGAATTTGGTGCGCATACCATGACGCACCTTAATTTAGAGCAAGCCCCTGATGAGCTGGCACAGCAAGAGATTATCCAATCAAAACAACATATCGAATCTATCACTGGCGTTGCTTGCCAGTCTTTTGCTTACCCCTATGGCAGATTAAATGAACGCACGGTAAATTTTGTTAAAAATGCAGGGTTTTTATGTGCAGTAACAGTTAAGAAAGGCATAGAAGCTCTAACTAACGCCTACATGGTTAAGCGAATTTCAGTGTTAGGCAAAACAAATATCGTGCAATTTCACATTGCCATGACCCGAGGAAGGTACCGAGTATGAATAATATCAGCGTGTTTTTAGTAGTTAAAAATGAAGCGCTTAATATAGAACGCGTACTTAAAAGTGTTGAGGGCTTTGATGATATTGTTGTGGTGGATAGCGGTAGCATAGACGACACTATGGCCTTAGCAAGTAAATACACGAATCGTCTATATCACCATGAGTGGCAAGGCATGGCCCAGCAAAAAGAGTATGCCAAATCACTGTGTAAACATGATTGGGTACTCAACTTAGATGCAGATGAAGAATTAACCTCAGAACTCAAACAACAAATTATAGAATTAGTCAGTCAAAACAATGACATCAGTGGCGCTCAAATTTTTATTCAAGAGTTTTTCATGGGGCTGCCTGGACATCTGTCTGCGAAAATGAATAGTCATATTCGTTTATTTCGTAAAAGCATGGCCACTTATGGCGCTGAGCGCTTTCATGAAAGTGCCGTAGTATCTGGGAAAATAAAAAATTTAACAGGTTTTATTAATCATTACGGTGAGAAAACGATTGAAATAAAAATAGACAAATCTAACAAATATTCTAGCGGTAAAGCGCTTGATAAATTTGAACATGATAAGCAGAGCGGGCTACTTAAATTACTATTTATATTTCCTCTCATGTTTATAAAGTCTTACTTCTTGCGTCGAAATTTTTTAAATGGCCGCCGTGGCTTTATTGGTAGCATGATTAATGCTTTTTATGCTTTTTTAAAAGAAGCTAAACTCTACGAGTTAGAGCTATGAATAGTCTAAAGACATACCTATCCACGGCATTGGTGAGTTCCATCATTTGGGCTCAACCCTTTGCTGGTGGTCCGCGAGTAACCACAGCCATATTGATGCTATTAGGTCTATTTGTCCTGGCTAAAAAGCTCTTTCCAATAGCTGACCTTAGACTAAAAAAATTTACTATCCTATTAGCTCTATTCTGGCTTCCTGCTTTGTTCTCTTTAATAGGTAGCTATGATCATCAAGCATCATTAAAACTCATCATTGCATTACCTTTTTTTATACCTTTTGCGGCTGGTTTACTTTACCTTGTCGATAATCATATAGACAAAAAACTACTGTTAAATACACTACTAGTCGCTTGTCTTTTTTGGATAGCTGACGGTTTATTTCAATTAATCATCGGGCATGATTTGTTTGGCATCCCTCCGCGAGATGGCGAGCGTATTGTCGGGCCGTTTGCTTATCATTTAAGACTAAGTCTTTTTCTAGCGATTACCCTGCCCTTGATATTAAACAAATTAGAGTCCTTCAAATGGCCATGGCAGCTTGGATATGTCGCCTTTGTAAGCTTTATCATCATGTTATCTGGGGTCAGAACTGACCTGCTAACCACATTAATTGCTTTAGGCCTTTATATTGTTATTCAAAAACGCGTGAAATTAACATTAATGATATTGCCACTCGTTTTTATTGGTGGAATCTTAGCCAGCCATTATTCAGGTATTGCAGAAAGTAAATTAAAAACTTTTTCTGGTGTTCCACATGGTTATAGTCAATGGAATCTGGCCTCTTCCTACAGGCTAGATGTTTGGCTAACTGCTTGGAATATGTATTCAGCCCATCCAATTATTGGTGTTGGTACGCAAGCTTTTACTGCCGCTTACGATGAATACAAAACCCCTGACAACTTTTTTAATCAGAAAACCAATCCCATCTCACACGCGCATCATCCTATGATATCTATCGCTGCCGAGACTGGTTCTATCGGCCTGTTAGGCTTACTTACTTTTATCTGCTTAATCTATCAATGGGGAGCAAAAAACCTCAACAAAAATATGTGGAAAATTCCATGGTTGCAAATACTTATACTGATATTTTTTCCAATTCAATCCATGCCAATCCTATTCTCATTTTGGTGGTTTCCAGTCGTTGCTATGACTATCTTGTATTATCTTGCCGAGATTGAAGCTAAAAAAACCCTGACTGAAGCTGGCAGCTCATGACCAAAAAGGTTTTATGGTGGGGGCGTTTTGATGCGGACTATTCTAGAAATCGTATTCTTAGGCAACTATTTCTATCTCTGGATTGGGAAATCGTAGACTTTCTACCAAAAATAGCTGCACTGGGCGATATCGAGGCGTACATTAGGCAAATTCCAGCAGTGGATTTAGTTTGGGTCCCTTGTTTTCGGCAACGCGATCTTATTGCGGCGCATCGTTGGGCCAAGAGAACTAAAACCCCTTTAATTTTCGACCCACTCATCAGCGCTTATGACAAACAAATCTGCGAGCGAAAGAAATTTCCTAAAGAAAGCGATCAAGCAAAAAAACTCTTGAAGTGGGAGCAAACTCTATTTCAATCCGCCGACTATGTTGTAGCAGATACTGAGCAACATGCTGCATTTTATGCATCCACCATGCACATTAACTCAAATAAAGTCTTCATACTGCCAGTAGGTGCCGAAGAATCTTTATTTACCTCTCAGGACTATGGCCTATCAAATAACCCATTACGAATTCTATTTTATGGTAGCTATATCGCCTTACAAGGGCCTGAAATAATTGCACAGGCAATCAGGCTCTATCGGGGCCCCAAGGTAGAGTGGCAGCTTATAGGTAATGGTCCTTTGCGTAAAAATATACAGGATCAATTAAAAGGTTTAGGCAATGTATATTTCACAGATTGGTTGCCTTATACTGATTTGCCTCAATGGATTTCACGCGCAGACATCTGTTTAGGAGTATTTGGTGCCACAGAAAAAACACAGAGGGTAATCCCCAATAAGGTATATCAAGCAATGTCTTGCGCTAGACCAGTCATCACAAGTAGCTCTGAAGTCTATCCGCTATTATTAAGGCAGAATAATGAATCTGGCATTTTCTTTGTACCTGCAAACGACGCACTTGCTTTAGCTGAAATGGTAAAGAAATTAGCCGAGCAACCCGATTTAGTGACACAAGCGCAAAAAAATGTCACTCAAAGTTACCAGCAGTATTTTTCTAATGAAGTTATAAAACAACATCTAGCCTTCATTCTTCAAAGTGTTCTGTTATAAATCTCTGCTATTGATCTCATGGTATATATCTATAGTTTGTTGACACATCGCCAATAACGTCATTGAGTGGGGTGTATGCATGAATTTTTCAGTAGTATCGGATGAAAGGATGGACATGACTACTGAGCGAAGTAAAGCAATTGAATTAAGACTAACCTTGCCTTGTGGATAAAGCGCAGATAAGATTTCACCAACCCCTCCATGATCATAGCCTACGACTGGCACACCCATAGTCAGTGCTTCTAGCACGGTGCGGCCAAAAGATTCTGGTTTAGTGGATAGTGACAGCACTACATTCGATATCGCATATATTTCTCGCATATCAGATCGATTGCCAGTAAAGGTAATCACATCATCGAGGCCTTCTAGGTGAATGCGATGACGAAGTTCTTCTGCATACTTGCGCCGTTTAGAATCCTCCCCCCCCACAATCAATCCATGTATTTTATGTCCAGCTTGCTTGAGCTGAATAATGAGCTCAATAAAATCATGGTGCCCTTTCAAGCGCGTTAATCGGCCAGGTAAGGTTAAGATCTTCTTACCTTCGAGCTGCGGAAAATCTTGCTGCCATTGCTTCATCCACGCTATCGCTGGCCGATAACCATGAGGAAATTCAATAGGATCAACCCCTCGATAAATTAATTTAATTTTTGATGGATTGGTACTGGGGTAGTTTTTTTTAATATAGTCACCTACCGTAGCTGAAACGGCAATGACACGTTCACCTTTACACATGATTTCGCTGTATTTAGATACAGAATATAAGCCATGCACCGTAGTCACTAAATGTGGCCTGTCATCCGCAGGAAGCCCTCGCCATGCCAAATACATCACCCAAGCTGGCATGCGTGAGCGAAGGTGTAAAATGTCTGGCCGAGTCTGTTTAAGCCAGCGCCGAACAGCCCAAATGTGACACAAGGTAAATAAAGACTTTTTACCTAAATCCCAATTAACGTGCTGACTACCTTGCCCTATAAGCTTTTCTACCATACGGCCGCCAGCTGAAACAACGATAGACTCATGGCCTGTTTGCACTAGCGCCTGCGCAATTTCTAAGGTGCCTTTTTCTACTCCGCCGCCATCAAGTGCTGGTAAAACTTGTACCACCTTCATCACAAAAACCTTTGTTGAATAATGCCAGCACAACGATCAGCTTCAGCCAATTTTACCACTGAGGCTGTTACTGCCCCAAGATAGCCTGCTGCTTGTAATTTTTCAACCCCAAGTATAAGGCGATTTTTATCATGGTAAGGCAGCGCTAATAACTTAACGCAACAGCCGGCAGTAAGCGCCTCATAAATCATAGACATACTATCTTGTGTTACCCAACAATTTTTAGTTTTTGCCAGCATATCGGGAAGCCAATTGCTATCCGTTTCTGTTGCAAGTACCACCGTCACATTAGCCAGCACCTTCAATAAGGTAATTGTCTTAAGTGGCGTTCGCCTTGAAGTAGCAATGATCGAATGCCTATGGTCTTGCTGGATGATGTTTTCAACTTGGGTGAATACCTGCTCGTCATTCCAAGCAAAATGCTTAGATGGCCCACCAATCAATATCAGCTTACTATCCGCTAGTTTTTTTGCTGGCTGCATTCTATTGAGAGGGCCAATTGATTCGATAATATTGTGGCGTGCTAGAGGGACGTCATGTTCAGGGATAATGCATAGGTCAAACCAACTAAGTGGCAGTGATGGCTTCATCAAAACAATGGCAGGAACCCGCAATATTTTGGCAAGAATTAATAAAGTAACATGCGTATGATGCCCTGCACTTACTATGAATTTTGGCAAAGATTTTGTTTGCTTTTGCTTCCATACATAACTAAAGGCCTGCCAGACATGCATAATTGGCACTACCTGCCATGTTAAATTTGGCATCTTGCGCTGTAACGCTTCCAGCAAACCTAATGACTGATTAAAATGGCCAGGTTTACCGTCATTGACCACCCAAATATGTGTTGCTTTAGTCACAACAGTGGTAACTACAACCGACCGTCCACTTGGTCAGCTCTGAACAAATATTTAACATCATAAATAATCACATTTGCTTTACCCATTTCACGAATTTTATCAATACCCATTGCCTTAAAGGCGTCATGTGCAACGCCGATAATAATAGCATCGTAATAATTAGACGCTGGCGTTGCGACAAGGTTGACGGCTAGTTCATGCTGTGCATCTTCTTTTTTAACCCAAGGATCATAAACATCAACCTTTGCATTGTAATCCGTTAATTCATCAATAATATCGGTAATACGGGTATTGCGAATATCTGGGCAATTCTCTTTGAAAGTAAGCCCCAACACTAGAATTTTAGCGTCAATAATATGCTGCTTATTTTTTAACATTAGTTGAATTACCTGCTGAGCCACATGAGTGCCCATTCCATCATTCAGGCGACGACCAGCCAAAATCATATCGGGATGGTAGCCAATTTCTTGCGCCTTATGTGTAAGGTAATAGGGATCTACACCAATACAATGCCCGCCGACTAGGCCAGGGCGAAATGGTAAAAAATTCCACTTGGTACCTGCGGCATTCAGAACTGCCTCGGTGCTGATATTAAGCTTATTAAAAATAAGTGCTAATTCATTAATAAGCGCAATATTAATATCACGCTGAGTGTTTTCAATGACTTTCGCTGCCTCAGCAACTTTAATCGATTCCGCCTTGTAAGTGCCCGCTGTAATAATTTTCTGATATAAATTATCTACAAAGTCTGCCGTTTTTGCATTTGACCCAGAGGTGACTTTTAGAATGGTAGCCAAGCGATGTGTTTTATCTCCTGGGTTAATACGTTCCGGACTATAACCGACAAAAAAATCTTGATTAAATTTAAGCTGTGAGAATTCTTCAAGAATAGGTACGCAAACCTCTTCTGTTGTACCTGGATAAACGGTCGATTCGTAAATCACTGTATCGTTCACTGACAATAACTTACCTACGGTCTCGCTAGACTTTCTAAGTGGTATTAAGTCAGGGCGTTTATGGATGTCTATGGGAGTTGGCACGGTAATAATATAAACATTGCACTCTGCCAAATCTATAGGTATTAATGAATAACTAAGATTCGTGGCATCAGATAACTCTTCGTCACTCGTTTCTAGGGTTGAATCATGCCCCCTAATAAGCTCTGCAACACGTGCAGGGTTGATGTCAAAGCCTATAGTTTTATAAAATTTGCCGAACTCAACTGCAAGCGGTAAACCCACATAGCCTAAGCCAATAATCCCAATAACAATAGGTCGTTCAGTCATAATTCTTCCTAGTCTAACTTAATTTAAGTAATACAGATAAATGCCATATAGGCAAAAATCCATCAGGGATTCTGAAAAATATAGTCATTTAATTTTACGAGGTGGTCGGTAATTAAATCAGCCGTTGTGATACAAAACAAACATTGGTTAAAACTCACAAGTCTCATATTGCAATATAGCATAGTCCGCTATAATCAGTCTTTATGAGCCCTTTTAAATTCAACCTACTACGTTTACTGCTAGCTGCATTTAGTCTTTTACCCTTACCGATAGTGCATGGTTTGGGCATGTACTTAGGCTGGTTAGGTTCGGTTCTATCACTGAAACATGCGCGACTAACTGAAAAGAACTTGCAATCTAGCGGCATTTACCAAGACGGCATAGCATTTAAGCGGGCTGTTAGACAAAATATTGGTGAATCTGGCAAGGCACTATTAGAAACCTTGGCTATTTGGTTTCGCAGTGACAAACGGCAATTGTCACTGGTAAAAAACTTTGATGGCTGGCACCATATAGAGGCTGGTTTAGCTGCTGGCAAGGGCATTATTTTTCTAACTCCACACATGGGTTGTTTTGAAATCACTTCACTGTATGTTGCAGCTCGCTACCCAGTTACGGTGCTTTTCCGACCACCCCGCCATGCTTGGATGCTCCCTTTAATGAATATGGGCAGAAAGCGTGGCAAAATTCATCTAGCACAAGCAAACGCACATGGGGTAAAACAGCTATTACAAGCCATTAAGCGCGGTGAGGCGATTGGCATATTGCCTGATCAAGCGCCGCTTGAGGGTGAGGGTGAATGGGCGCCGTTTTTTGGCAGACCCGCATACACCATGACACTGGCATCCAAATTAGCAAAAAAAACTGGGGCGCAAGTACTCATGGTATTTGGTGAACGCCTAAGTTTCGGCCGTGGTTATAGTATTCATATAAGGCCGATTGTCGAGGGTGGCATTAACACAGCCGCCTTACTCAATGCCGAAATTGAGCACACTGTATTACAATGCCCTACTCAGTATTTATGGGGATATGACCGCTATAAAGCTCGAGATTAATAGATTTTCACCTAATAATGTCAATACTTGCTGTCTAGCTAGCCAGTCTAATACCTAAGCCCCGCTGGCAAGATAGCCAGAAAAACACCTGCCAGCCCCAAAAAATTAATGCATTATTTTTGCATTTTCAGCTTGAGATTTTGTAAGCAGCCCCCATTGACTAAACACTGATTAAAAATAATTGAGGATGCTTCATGACCGAATACAATCAAGAACCCCAAGTGGACAGCGCAGGTGAAGCTGCTGCTGGCCAGTCAATTGACCCATCAATCCGCATTGCAGAGCTAGAAGCGCAACTCGCTGAAGCACAAGCGGCTGTGTTATACGTCAAAGCCGATGGTGAAAATATCCGCCGTCGGGCGATGGATGATATTGATAAAGCGCGCAAATTCGCCTTAGAAAAATTCTCTAATGAACTATTAGCTGTTAAAGATAGTTTAGATGCTGCCCTACTCATTGAAGCCACCGATGTACAAAGTTACAAAGATGGCGTGGATATTACCGCCAAGCAATTAGGCGCAGTATTTGAAAAATTTAACATTGCAGAAATAAACCCAGTGGGCGAAAAGTTTGACCCTAATAAGCATCAAGCCATCAGCATGTTAGAAAATAGCGGCGAACCCAATACCGTCACGGTAGTTTTGCAAAAAGGTTATACGCTCAACGAGCGGGTATTGCGCCCAGCTTTGGTGATGGTGGCTAAGTAATTGTTAGCCAATCACCAGCGAGCACTTGAAATATTCTGAACTATCACCATTAACGATACATGGATTTTAAATAAGTCCGAATGTAACAGAGCAAGCTGTACTTACATTCATTAGAGACTCACTAAATTTTAGAAAAAGGAATAGGAATTATGGGAAAAATTATTGGTATTGACTTAGGCACTACAAACTCATGCGTAGCCGTGATGGAAGGCGGCAAACCGCGCGTAATTGAGAACTCTGAAGGTACACGCACCACGCCTTCTATTATTGCTTATCAAGAAGATGGTGAAATTTTAGCGGGCGCTCCGGCAAAACGCCAAGCAGTGACTAACCCAAAAAATACGCTTTACGCAGTTAAGCGTTTAATCGGCCGTCGTTTTGATGAAAAAGAAGTGCAAAAAGATATTGGCCTCATGCCTTACACCATTGCGAAAGCAGACAACGGTGATGCATGGGTAGAAGTGCGTGGCGTTAAAATGGCGCCGCCACAAATTTCGGCTGAAGTATTACGCAAGATGAAAAAAACCGCAGAAGACTACTTGGGCGAAGAAGTGACAGAAGCTGTCATTACTGTGCCTGCTTACTTTAACGATAGTCAACGTCAAGCGACTAAAGATGCTGGCCGTATTGCTGGCTTGGATGTTAAACGTATTATTAATGAGCCGACCGCAGCCGCACTGGCGTTTGGTTTAGATAAACAAGAAGGTGACCGTAAAATTGCCGTATACGACCTAGGGGGCGGTACATTTGACGTGTCTATAATTGAAATTTCTAGCATTGATGGCGAACATCAATTTGAAGTGCTTTCAACTAATGGCGACACTTTCTTAGGCGGCGAAGACTTTGATAATCGCTTAATTGACTTTTTAGCAGATGAATTCAAAAAAGATAATGGTGGCCTAGATTTACGCAACGACTTATTAGCAAAACAACGCTTAAAAGAAGCGGCAGAAAAAGCCAAAATTGAGTTATCTGGGGCAACGCAAACTGAAGTGAACTTGCCTTACATTACTGCAGATGCCACTGGCCCTAAACATTTGGTGGTAAAAATCACCCGCACAAAATTAGAATCTTTAGTCGAAGACTTAATCGAGCGCACCATGGCGCCTTGCCGGGTGGCAATTAAAGATGCGGGCGTTTCTATTGACGATATTACGGACGTGATTTTAGTCGGCGGTCAAAGCCGTATGCCTAAAGTGCAAGAAAAAGTAAAAGAGATTTTTGGTAAAGAGCCGCGTAAAGACGTCAACCCAGATGAGGCGGTGGCCGTAGGTGCCGCTATTCAAGGTGGCGTGCTAAAAGGTGACGTCAAAGATGTGCTATTGCTTGATGTAACGCCATTATCGCTAGGCATTGAAACGCTAGGCGGCGTGATGACCAAGGTAATTAAGAAAAATACCACCATTCCGACTAAGGCGTCGCAAACTTTCTCTACCGCTGATGACAACCAAAATGCCGTCACTATTCAAGTATTGCAAGGCGAACGTGAAAAAGCCGCCGCCAATAAGTCACTTGGCCAATTTAATTTAAGTGATATTCCACCTGCGCCACGTGGTATGCCGCAAATTGAAGTCACTTTTGATATTGATGCTAACGGTATTTTGCATGTGAGTGCAAAAGACAAAGCCACCGGTAAAGAAAATAAAATTACCATCAAGGCTAATAGTGGCCTGAGCGAAGCTGAAATTCAGCAAATGGAAGAAGATGCGATTAAATACGCAGATGAAGACAAGAAATATCGCGAATTGGTAGATGCGCGCAACGCAGCTGATGGCATGGTGCACTCTGTGAAAAAATCATTGGCTGAGCATGGTGATAAATTAGATGCGGCGGAAAAAGAATCCATAGAAGTCGCTATTAAAGGGGTTGAGGAGGTGTTGCAATCTGATGATAAAGACGCTATCGAAGCCAAAACAGCTACTTTAACCGAAGCTTCACAAAAACTAGGTGAGAAAGTGTACGCAGAGCAACAAGCAGAAGCGAATACTGAATCAGCCCAACCTGAAGGCGAAAAGACGGTGGACGGCGATGTCGTTGATGCTGAGTTTGAAGAAGTAAAGAAAGACTAAAAGATCGTCGTTAGCATGTAGTCACTAGTCGTTAGCATCTAATCAGGTGCTAGCGACTTTTGCGCTAAACACTAATGACTACAAAATAGCAGAGTACAACCACCAACTAACGACTAAATACTAGCGACTAAATTATGGCAAGCAAAAGAGATTATTACGAAGTACTCGGCGTCAATAAAGACGCAACCGAAGAAGAAATTAAAAAATCTTATCGCAAATTGGCGATGAAGCATCATCCTGACCGCAATCCGGATAATCCTAAGGCGGAAGAACATTTTAAAGAGGCGAAAGAAGCCTATGAAATGTTAAGTGATGAGCAAAAACGTGCAGCTTATGATCAATACGGCCATGCTGGCGTTGAGCAAGGTGGCGGCGCAGGTGGCTTTAGTGGCGCAGGTTTTGGTGATGCTTTTGGTGATATTTTTGGTGATATTTTTGGGGGTGGTCGCGCTGGCGGACAAGCCAATAAGGTCTATCGTGGCGCGGATTTGCGCTACAACATGGAGGTCTCTTTAGAAGACGCGGCCAAAGGCACAGAAACAAAGATTCGCATCCCTGTGCAATCGACTTGCGAGACTTGCAAAGGCTCTGGTGCACGCCCAGGTACACAACCTGTGACCTGTACTACTTGTGCTGGTCACGGCCAAGTGCGTATGCAACAAGGGTTTTTCTCCGTACAGCAAACCTGCCCAAAATGTCATGGTAACGGCAAAATGGTCAAAGACCCTTGCCCGAGCTGTAATGGTGCTGGGCGAACCAAGCAAAACAAAACCCTATCGGTGAAAATACCCGCTGGCGTTGATGAAGGCGATAGAATCAGACTGACGGGTGAAGGTGAAGCGGGTGTTAACGGTGGACCTACTGGTGATTTATACGTAGTGATACACCTGAAGGAACATGCGATTTTCCAACGTGAAGGTGGTAATTTACATTGCGAGATGCCCATTAGCTTTAGTACCGCCGCCCTGGGTGGCGAAATTGAAGTGCCAACGCTTGGCGGCTCAGCGAAAATGAAAATTCCTGCTGAAACGCAAACTGGCGGCGTGTTTAGATTGCGCGGTAAAGGCATTAAACCATTACGCCAATCTGAACATGGCGATTTAATGGTGCATGTTATCGTTGAAACACCTGTTAAGCTTACCGAAAAACAAAAAGACTTATTACGTGAATTTGAAACCAGCACCCAAGCTGATTCTGGCAAACACAGCCCACGCAATAAATCTTGGATGAATAAAGTCAAAGATTTTTTTGAATAATTGCGTATTGAATAAAGACTGACTCAAACCAAAATGAGTCAGTCTTTATTCATTTGTAAACTCGCCTGAATTGCCCTTAACTCTGCATCCGCATCACTGAATGTTTGATAGTGCACCCCTTTAGTTTTGGCATACCAGTACTTACTATTCCACTCGTCACCCTCAATTTTATGCAGTACCCCATGTAGCCAATTGGCGCTGGAATCATGGTATTTCTGCGCAATTTGATGTGCCGCATGCCAATCACCGGCCATCGCAGCTTCTACAGCGATCAATAATTCATTCGTCAAAATACTGTAACTTCTTATGTCTAGGTAAACTTTTTAACTGAGCTTCAGCAACGCTTGCGTCAGATCGGTCTTGATAGGATTTTGAAGCAACGATTTTTATTGGTGGATTCGCACGCGTATAACGAGCACCTTTGCCTGTTACATGGGCAGCAAAACGAGATTCTAAATTATTGGTAATGCCAGCGTAATAAGCACCGTTGTTACATTCCAATAAGTATAAAAACCAAGTCATGGTTTAAGATTCAACTTTTTTAATACGTCCCCGCTTGAATAAATTCTACTTTATAGCCATCTGGGTCTTCTACAAATGCAATCACCGTACTGCCATGTAACATAGGCCCAGCCTCACGTACCACCTTGCCGCCAGCCTTTCTTACCGCCTCACAGGCTTGATACGCATCGTCAATTTCCAATGCGACATGGCCATAGGCCTTACCCATATCATAACTTTCTACACCATAATTGTAGGTGAGTTCTAGCACCGTGTGAGTTGCTTCATCACCATAGCCGACAAAGGCTAGACTAAATTTTCCTTCAGGAAAATCATGCTGGCGCAGCACTTTCATGCCGAGGATTTCAGTATAAAACTTGATTGAACGCTCCATATTACCTACACGGAGCATGGTGTGTAGCATACGCATATTAAATCCCTATTATTAAGTTGCGGTTAATTGATGGTATTTTTCGAGCAGCTGCTGTTTATTTTCAACTACGTCTGGGTTAAATGGAATGCAATCTATCGGGCAAACTTCCTGACACTGTGGTTTGTCATAATGGCCTACGCATTCTGTACATAAATCAGGGTTAATTTGGTAAATCGTTTCACCCTGAAAAATAGCATTATTCGGGCAAGCTGGCTCACACACATCACAATTAATGCATTCATCGGTAATCATCAATGCCAAAATCAGTGCCTCTGCTTTTGTTTAATCGCATCATTGACTGTTGGCGATACAAACGCCTGCACGTCGCCGCCCAATACCGCTACTTCGCGCACTAGGCTGGACGAAATAAACATAAACTGTTCAGAAGGCGTTAAAAATAAAGTCTCGAATTGCGGATAGAGTTTGCGGTTCATGCCAGCTAGCTGAAATTCATATTCAAAATCTGACGCTGCACGCAAGCCACGCACCACCATTTTCGCTCCTTGGTCTTGCACAAACTGCATGAGCAAACCACTAAAGCCCATGACTTTAATATTACTCGCTGGGTCAAACACGGCCTTAGCCAGCGCGACGCGTTCAGCCAAACTAAACAGTGTGTTTTTATTGGTGCTATCTGCCACAGCGACAATCACTTCATCAAACAAATCAGCGGCACGGCGCACTATATCTTCATGCCCCAAGGTAATGGGGTCAAATGTGCCAGGGTAAACTGCTAGACGATTTTTAGTCATTTTGATGCCCTATTTATTCTTTTTTAACTTGTAGTAAATGATAAAAAACATGACCTGCTTTACTTTGCTTGATAATTTTCCAATGTTGCATCAACCCTATATTTTCATTGAGTTCGGCCTGATCTAATGCGTATTCCGCCTCGACGTAAACCAAGCCTTTTGCATGTAAATGATTGGCGATAATAGGCAGTATTTTAGGCAGCCAAGCTTGATTATAGGGTGGGTCTAAAAAAATAAGGTTAAATTTTAACGTATTTTGCTTTAAAAATTGTAAAGCATCTTGATGCAGTATTTCTGCGTTGTTGGCCTGCAGCAGTTGTTTATTGCTGATTAAGGCATGGTAGGCTGGCAAATATTTTTCGACCAAGGTTGCGCTAACAGCACCTCGAGATAACGCCTCAAAACCCATCACCCCAGTACCAGCGAATAAATCTAAGCAATGCAGGCCAGTTAAATCTTGCCCTAGCCAATTAAAGACCGTCTGCCTGACGCGCTCTGGGGTTGGTCGCAAACCTTCAGCGTCAGGGAACTTGATTAGCCGACTACGCCACTCACCCGCATTAATTCTAACCGTATTGAGCTTTTTTGCTGTTACTTTTGCCAACATTCAACCTAAGCCTTAATTTTTCAGTGTGTGCTATTGAGCACTCGGCTCACCCACTATCACTGTAACAAAATTTTCTGGCTTAAGGCGACGATTAAATGCTTCTTTAATTTGCGCTGCTGTCACGCTGGCTACATTTTTATTGTAATCGTCTAAATAACTAAGCGGCAATTGATAAAAGCCTATGATCGCCAAGTAATCTAAAATCTTGCTGTTGCTGTCGATACGCATAGGAAAACCGCCAATAATATTGGCTTTGGCGGCGGTTAATTCAGCTTCGGTGACGCCGTCTTTGAGAAATTTATTTAAAGTCTCACGTACTAATTTAAGCGCGTCTTCAGCTTGATCTTTTTTGGTTTGCAGGCCAATTTGAAAAGGTCCTAAATCAGCCATAGGCATAAAATAGCTATAAACGCTGTAGACTAAGCCTCGCTTTTCACGCACTTCTTCGGTCAAGCGAGAAACAAAACCGCCACCGCCTAAAATGTAATTGCCCACATAAAGAGGAAATAAATCTGGGTCGCCACGCTTAATGCCTAGATAGCCTAGCAAAATATGGGATTGCGAGGCAGGATGCACAATGCGTTTTTCTATTGCTTGGGTAGGATAAGTGACAGCAGGGATCACTGCGACCTCGGTCGCTTGCGGCATGCCACTGGCCACATTTTCTGCAATTGCCTTAGCTTGCTCTCTTGTCAAATCACCCATCATGGCGATCACCGCGCCTTTTGCGCTGTAATATCTTGCATAAAAATCTTGTAAATCTTGACGTTTAATTTTTGCCACACTGTCGACTTCACCGCTCTCGTCTAAGCTATAAGGATGTGTGCCATACAGCGCAGACATCAAAGCTTTGCTTGAAATACTCTCGGGCTGGGTTGCGGATTCTTGCAGCCCTGAAATAATGCGCGCTTTTTCACGGCTCAAGACCGCTTCAGGAAAGTCTGGCTTTTGTAAAATTTTGGCAAATATATCCAGCGCCTGTTGCTGCTCTCTAGCGCTACTTAAAGTGCGCAATTTAAAGCCAGCACGATCCCCATCAAAATCACCGCCTAAAATAGCCCCTATATCGGCCATACTGTTCGCAATCTGTTCGTCTGTCATACCTGCTGCGCCCAGAGACATCATGTATCTGGTGATGCCCGCTAAGCCAGATTTTTCTGCCGTGTCATGCACGCTACCAGCAGCAAAATTCACACTTAAATCAACGATGGGCAAATCATGATTTTCTACAAAATACACTTTTGCCCCTGTACTGGTCTGCCATTGCTGAATGTTGACTGCGGCCAATGCGTTTACTGAAAAGAGAGAAAACACTAGGCTAAGCACTAATATTTTAGTTATAGATTTAACATTCATTATTTAACACCTTCAAATTAGCCAATTAAATTCCTGTCATTGGTCGAGCTAGCAAAATGCTCAAGCCTAGTGCACATGCGGCTTGCCTTTGGGTTTTGCATTGGGGTCTATAGGCTGCGGGTCTAGTGTTGCAATGCTTAAATTGTCTTGTAACAAATACTTTTTCGCCACCGCTTGCACTTGTTCGGCGGTCACTGCGCGCAATTTAGCTGGATAAGCATCTAAAATCTTCCATGAAAATCCAATACTTTCGACCGTGCCTATTTGCATTGCCTGATAAAACATGGAATCGCGCTGATAAACGTCCGCTGCTATTACCGCTGCTTTTACGCGGTCTAGCTCTTGCGTAGTCACGCCTGATTCTTTGACTTTTTCAATTTGCTGCAATAATGCGGCTTCAAGCTCACGCACAGTTTTGCCTTCACTGGGCGTTCCATCTAACTCAAACAAGCTCAATCGCCCACGCGACATAATGTCGTAGCCGGCACTCACATCAACAGCTAACTGGGTTTCACGTACTAATTTTTGATTAAGCCGCGCCGCAGGGTTGCCACTGAGCACCCCTGCCAACACTTCTAACGCATACGGCTCCCAATCTTGTTCTGGGTCAACCAAGGCGGGCACATGATAGCCCATCAATAAATAAGCTTGTTTAGCTGGCGCTTTGACTACAAGCCGACGTTCGCCAATTTGCCCAGGTTCTACTTGGGGCTTGCGCACTGGCAGCGGTTTGGCAGCTAGCTTGCCAAAATATTGTTGGGCTAACTGATACACTTCGTTGGCCTGCACATCGCCCACCACCACTAAAGTCGCATTATTTGGTGCATACCAGTGGTTGTACCATTCACGTGCGTCTTCATAGGTCATATTCTCTAAATCATTCATAAAGCCAATCACT
This sequence comes from uncultured Pseudomonadota bacterium, assembly GCA_903876765.1. Lineage (GTDB taxonomy): Bacteria > Pseudomonadota > Gammaproteobacteria > Burkholderiales > Methylophilaceae > Methylotenera. Next base: position 89,230 of record CAIRBH010000015.1, read on the forward strand.
GGCCTTGCATAAGGATGAGCACGATAGGCCATGCCTTGAAACGCCTCGTTTACCATAGATTGAGGTTTGTCATCGGTGCGCCAACGGCGCTCTTCCATCACCACTTTAATTTCTTTATCGAACTCTTCTTTGCTTAATTGCAAATTAGCCATACGGTCAGCTTCTAGCTCAAACGATAAAGGCAATTGAGATTTTTCCAGTTGCTGAAAATAACAAGTGTAATCGCTACTGGTAAAGGCATTTTCCTTACCGCCTGCTGCGGCAATTAGCCGTGAAAACTGTCCTGCCTTTACTTTTTTCGTGCCTTTAAACATCATGTGTTCTAGTACATGCGCCGCGCCAGTTTTGCCGTTGACTTCATCAATACTACCCGCGCGATACCAGACTTGCGATACCACTACAGGTGAACGATGGTCTTCTTGCACTATCAGTTTTAGGCCATTATTCAGCTTAAATTCCTGAATAGAGGCTGCGGCAAACACTGAGATTGGCATGGCCAATATTAGAATTAATAAGCTTTTGATACGCACTTTGTACTTCTCCAGATTCTTGTGTAAGTGTCACTTTAAAACAGCTTGAATTATAGCGCGGCTAACTGCCTAGAGTTGGCATCATTGTCAATCCGCTTGTCTGACTGATTGTCTAGGCCATAGTTCAGTTCATTGATTGGCAGTAAAGATGTCTAATTTTTATTATTAAAAATAATTATATGCATATACTGATAAAGTATTTTCACTTATTTAGATATCTTGATAAAGTGCGGACCTCACGTAATAAAATGAAAAATAAAGGCATTCCAATGAAACTCACAAAAAAACTCCTGCCACTAGTTGTGCTCTTAGCATCAGCTAACAGCTTCGCCACCGACGGCTACTTTGCTCACGGTTACGGCGTAAAATCTCAAGGGATGGGTGGCGTTGGCATTGCCTTACCACAAGATGCATTAGCCGCAGCTAGCAACCCTGCTGGACTAGGTTTAATTGGTGATCGCGTGGACGTTGGTGTGACATGGTTTAGGCCACAACGGCAAAGTGAAATTACTTCACCAAACCCAACGGCAAACACCTACAAAGCCAATGATAGAGAAAATTTCTTCATTCCTGAATTTGGCTACAACCGCCAAATTAACTCAGACGTGACCTTAGGCGTTAGCGTTTATGGCAACGGCGGCATGAACACCGATTATAAAAATGGCATACCATTGCTTAATGGTGGAACAAGTAACAAAACAGGCATCGATTTAATTCAACTGTTTGTGGCCCCTACTGCCACTTGGAAAGTGACGCCAGCAAATACCGTGGGCCTATCGCTTAACTTAGCCTACCAACGCTTCAAAGCCAATGGATTGCAAAGCTTTACTGGCTATTCAACTTCATCGACCAATCTATCAGACAATGGTTATGACAATTCCTACGGCGCTGGTGTGCATCTCGGTTGGATAGGTCAGCTCAATGATGCCGTGAGTTTAGGCGCAACTTACCAAAGTAAAACTTATATGAGCAAATTTGATAAATACAAAGGTCTTTTTGCTGAGCAGGGTGATTTTGATATTCCCTCAAGCTATGGGCTTGGTATAGCGATAAAAGCGACTCCAACTCTGACGGTAGCGGCTGATGTACAGCGCATCAATTACAGTAAAGTGGCTTCAGTAGGTAATGCTTCATTAACTAATCTAGGTAATGGGCTAGGTGCTGATAATGGTGCCGGGTTTGGCTGGAAAGACGTCACAGCAGTTAAACTGGGGGCTAGTTATGCCTATAACGATGCACTGACATTGCGTGCCGGGTATAATCACTCAACACAGCCTATTCGTAATACTGAAACCTTATTTAATATCTTAGCCCCAGGCGTAGTACAAGACCACGCGACCTTAGGTGCGACTTGGGTATTAGAAAACAAATCGGAAATTTCACTGGCCTATATGCATGCCTTTGAAAATAGCGTAAAAGGTAGTAATTCAGTACCTCTTGGATTTGGTAGCGGCAATGTTAACTTGAAAATGTATGAAGACTCGCTAGGGATTGCTTACGGCTGGAAACTTTAACTTAAGTTATAATTTTACTCACAAAGCCGCACACATTATGTGTGCGGCTTCTTTTCAATAAGCGCAAGCACATTAATATGATCATAGACTGGAATCACTTCACCCCTTACACGGCGCTGGCTGGTGGCGCATTAATTGGCATTTCTGCAGCACTATTTGTATTATTTAATGGCCGCATTGCTGGCATTACTGGCATAGTAAGCGGCCTATTTAGACCGGTTATGCACGATAGTGGCTGGCGTATTGCATTCACCTTGGGCTTAATTATTGCGCCTATGGTTTGGTTATTATTTGGCGAGCTGCCTAATATTCACATTGATGCGAGTTACAAGCTCCTTATCATCGCGGGCGTAATCGTAGGCTTTGGCGCTCGCTATGGCTCTGGCTGTACCAGCGGTCATGGTGTATGTGGCATTTCACGCTTATCTCCACGCTCTATGATTGCCACACTGGCATTTATGGCCACAGGATTTTTAACCGTGTTTATCATGCGTCATATACTGGGGGCATGAATATGAAAAAACCTTTAGCTCATCTAGCCGTGCTGATTTTCGCCTTAGTTGCAGGGCTCATATTTGGCCTAGGGCTAATTTTAGCTGGTATGGCCAACCCTGCCAAAGTACTGGCTTTTCTTGACTTAGCTGGCTTGTGGGATCCGTCACTTGGCCTAGTCATGGGCGGCGCAATTGCCATGAGCTTCATCGCCTATAGAATTGCGGGTAAACGTAGTAATAGTTTTTTGGGCTTGCCAATGAATATCCCCACTACACGCATTATCGATAAACGCCTAGTCTTGGGCAGCTTAATCTTCGGTATTGGCTGGGGCTTAGCAGGCATTTGTCCTGCGCCTGCTTTTGTCTTGTTAGGGGCAGCTAGCATAAAAGGTATAGTATTTTTAGTCGCCATGTTAGTCGGTATGGGCCTATTTGAATTGCTTGAAAGCCGCCACAAAAATTAAGCTAAAATAGCGTCTATCTAATCTGTGAAACTTTTAACCAGCTATGTTCGATTTTTTCAAAAAAAATAAATCACCCGACCCAGCGCAAACGTCTGAAATAGACGTCACCGCAACAGCAGAACAACCTCAATCTTGGAGCGAACGCCTTAAAAATAGTCTTAGCAAAACACGCAAACAATTAGGCAACCAACTGGCTGGCCTGTTTGGTGGTGGCAAAATTGATGCGGAAGTTTATGAAGAATTAGAAACCATCCTCATTACTTCAGACGTAGGCGTGAACGCCACCAAAAACTTACTTGCCGATATTAAAAATCGAGTTAAAGCGCAAAGTTTAGACGATACTGTGCAACTTAAAGCCGCCCTAAAAGAGGCGATGTCAGACTTACTCACCCCACTACAAAAACCTTTAGATACCAGCGGTCAAAAGCCATTCGTCATTATGCTGGCGGGGGTCAATGGCGCAGGCAAAACCACCAGCATAGGCAAATTGGCTTACGCGTTTCAGGCCCAAGGCAAGTCGGTTTTAATTGCCGCTGGCGATACTTTTAGGGCGGCAGCTCGCGAACAGCTGCAAATATGGGGTGAGCGCAATAATGTACATGTGGTATCGCAAAGCAGCGGGGATGCCGCGGCGGTGATGTTCGATGCCATTCATTCTGCCATTGCCAAAAATATAGATATTGTACTGGCCGATACGGCAGGCCGCCTGCCCACCCAAATGCATTTAATGGAAGAAATCGCCAAAGTAAAACGCGTCATGGCCAAAGCGCTGCCAGGCGCACCGCATGAAGTGTTATTGGTATTAGACGCCAATACTGGGCAAAATGCCGTAAGCCAAGTCAAAACCTTTGATGATGCGTTAGGCGTCACGGGCTTGGTGCTCAGCAAGTTGGATGGTACGGCTAAAGGTGGCGTCATCGCAGCTATTGCCCAAGCGCGGCCTATTCCAATTCGCTATATAGGCATAGGCGAGGCGATTGATGATTTGCGTCCATTTAATGCCAGCGAATTTATTGATGCCATGATAGATTAAGCCACTTTTGCTTACCGCCCTTTTAAAAGAATCAATTATTCTGCTTGTTTAAACGCTAACGCCATTTAACGATATAATCCAACTCATGATTAAATTTGACCATGTCACTAAACGCTACCCTGGTAGCGACGAAGCCTTAAGCCAGGTCAGTTTTACGATTGAGGCGGGCGAACTGGTGTTTGTTACCGGCCATTCTGGTGCCGGCAAAAGTACTTTACTCAAATTAATCGCCGCCATTGAACGCCCAACTAGCGGCACGGTGCTAATCGCCAATCAAAATATTAGCCAGCTTAGACCTAACGCTATCCCCTATATGCGCCGCAGATTTGGCTTAATTTTTCAAGATCACAAATTGCTCTACGACCGCAATTGTTTTGAAAATGTTATCCTGCCTTTGCACATTAATGACATCACTGGCCTAGATGCAGCAAAGCGGGTACGCGCCGCATTAGATAAAGTTGGCCTATTGCATAAAGAAAAAGCCATGCCGATTACTTTATCGGGTGGTGAGCAGCAACGGTTGGCGATTGCACGTGCGGTTGTCAGCAGGCCGTCAATATTGATTGCAGATGAACCCACTGGCAACCTAGATTCTAGCTATGCGGCAGACATTATGGGGATATTCCAAGCGTTTCACCAAGTGGGCGTCACGGTGATTGTTGCCACCCATGACGCGCTGGGCATGAGCACTGACCACAATCGGGTCTTGCATCTAGATCATGGTCAGCTAAAACCGACTGAATTTATACAAAACGGACATTCCAACGTATGATCAACTGGCTCAATCAGCATGTGCAAGCCATCAAACTTGTGCTCAATCGCATGGGGCATAATAAGTTATCTAGCTTTATGATTAGCCTAGTGATTGCTGTGGCAATGTGTATCCCTGGCATGTTTTACATGGGGGTAGATCATTTATCTAAACTCAGCAACCACATGCAAGATGAAACTGAAATCAGCCTTTTTCTTAAGCTAGATGCTAGCCCCAATGTGGCCGCAGAAATTGCGGCAAACTTAGCAAAAAACACGGCGATTAAACAATATCATCTGGTCAACAAAGAGCAAGCATGGCGGGAATTAAAGGCTAAAGCCGAGTCGAGTAAAATTGATACCGAAGTCAGCCAGCTAACAAAAAATCCCCTGCCCGATGCTTTTTTTATACAAGCAAAATCTGCCGAGCCCGCTAGCCTAGAAGCACTCAAAAATGAGCTGCAAGCCATGTCTGGGGTAGACCAGGCGGTATTAAATGCGGAATGGGCGAGACGCCTCTCTAGCCTATTAGCCCTAGGCACAAAAATTATATTATTTATTGCAAGCTTACTAGCGCTAGCCTTATTGGTGATTATTGGCAACACCGTGCGTATGCAAATTTTGACGCAAAAAGAAGAAATTATCGTCAGTAAACTCATAGGTGCCACTACTAGTTTTATTAGAACCCCTTTTTTATATGCTGGCATGATCTATGGCCTGCTGGGCGGTCTAGGCGCCATCCTTATCTTGTGCCTAATTGTGTTACTTTATAATCAATCCGTCACACAACTCTCACAGCTATACCATAGTGACTTTAGCCTAGCTTGGCTTAACAGCTCGCTTTACCTAGCGATTGTGCTTACCTCTGTGGTCATAGGCTGGCTGGGGTCTTACCTATCTGTCACCCGCGCTATTGCCGCTATCAAAATCGATTAAGCTAGCCACTTAAATTTGTAGGGAACCATTTAGCCACTAGCACTCTCTTATATAGAGTGCTAAAATTATGACTATTGGGGGGATAAAATTTAATGACTAACGCATTAACATTACCAGTATTAACCGCAACTGATAGCCTAGAACAATACTCTAGGGCGATTAAGGCATACCCTATTCTGAGTGCAGAAGAAGAATATGCACTTGCCGTCAAATTTAGAAAAGAAAATGATCTAGACGCCGCGCGCCAACTTATCGTGTCACATTTAAGATTAGTCGCTAGTATTGCCCGCAGCTTTAACGGCTATGGCCTACCGCAATCAGACCTCATTCAAGAAGGCAATATTGGATTAATGAAGGCGGTAAAACGGTTTGACCCAGAACGTGGTGTACGCCTAGTTTCTTTTGCCATGCATTGGATTAAAGCAGAAATGCACGAATATATAGTGCGTAACTGGCGCATGGTAAAAATTGCCACCACTAAAGCGCAACGTAAATTATTTTTTAATTTACGTAGCATGAAAACCGGCCTCAATACTTTACAAAGTAGTGAAGTCAATCAGATTGCAAAAACCCTCAACGTCAAGCCAGAAGACGTGTTAGAGATGGAAGCACGGCTAAATGGGCATGAAATTTCACTAGAATCTAACATAGATGATGATTCAGATGAACATTACAGCCCCATTGCTTACTTGCGCGATGAAAGACTAGAACCGCTAGATGCAATGCAAGCAAAACAAGCTGAATACGCGCAAACGACAGGTTTGAGCGATGCACTACAAAGTTTAGATGAGCGCAGCCGCAGGGTGGTTGAGGCACGCTGGTTGCAAGATGACGGTGGCAAAACATTGCATGAACTGGCGGCTGAATTTGGCGTTTCAGCTGAACGTATACGTCAAATTGAACAAAAAGCCATGCAAAAAATTAAAACCAAAATGTTAGCGCATCACTAATCTAGCGGTGTAGGCTGGGGGCTGAGTTAATATTGGCCTAGTCTAAGTGAATATCTAATCTAAATATGTAATCTAAGTGAATAAAAAGATCGCCATATTAAAGCGGCCTTTTTTATTAGCGTCTCTATAATCAATTTATATTGGCATCAATATATCTTAGCAACTGAACCCTATCTGACGAACTGAGCGCCTCTTGCTATGCCATTCTGTTATCATCTTATTTTATAGAAAGATGACTGCTAAATGAGTGGCTTAACCAACAATTCTCCTCGTCCGACTGATATTCGCCTGCACCAAGCATCGCGCCTGTTAGAAATCAAGTTTGATGACCATACCGAATGCATGTTGTCATGCGAATTTTTACGTGTTTATTCACCGTCAGCTGAAGTGCGAGGTCATGGTCACGGCCAAGAAGTGCTGCAGCTGGGTAAAGAAGAAGTCAATATCACTAGCATCACGCCAGTAGGTAATTATGCGGTGAAGCTTACCTTTTCTGACGGCCACGATACCGGCTTATATTCTTGGGATTATTTGTATGAACTAGGGCGCAATTACGAAGCGCTTTGGTTAGAGTACTTAGGAAAATTAAGTATAGCAGGCATTAAACGCAATCATTAAGTCATTGGGAAGTGAATCTTATGTCAACTGAACACAATACACATTTTGGTTTTAAAACGGTAGCCGAAGCTGACAAAGCCAAAAAAGTCGGTGAAGTTTTTCATTCGGTGGCAAGCAACTATGATCTGATGAATGACGTCATGTCGGCGGGCCTACATCGAGGTTGGAAGCGCTTTGCAGTTGAAGTGAGCGGCGTCAAACTGGGTGATAGCGTGTTAGACATTGCAGGTGGCAGTGGCGATTTATCTAAATTATTCGCCAAAAAAGTAGGCGTTGATGGCCAAGTGATTCTGACCGATATTAATGCGTCTATGCTTGCCGTTGGCCGCGACCGTATGCTAGATGCGGGCTTAAACGTACCCGCCTTACAGTGTGATGCCGAAAAATTACCCTTCCCTGACCATCACTTTGATTGTGTCATTGTGGCTTTTGGCTTGCGCAATATGACGCATAAAGACCTCGCCTTAGCCGAAATGCAGCGGGTACTTAAAGTAGGCGGCAGATTATTAGTCTTAGAATTCTCAAAAATATGGCAGCCACTGTCTAAAATTTATGATGCTTACTCATTCAAACTATTGCCATTGATGGGCAAGATTTTGGCTAAAGATGCAGAAAGCTACCAATATTTAGCCGAATCTATCCGCATGCACCCTGATCAAGAAACCCTCAAGCAAATGATGGTAGATGCTGGCTTGAGCAAGGTAGATTATTACAATCTAGCTGCTGGGATGGTGGCTTTACATAAAGCTTATAAAACCTAATGAATCTTGACCTATGCTAAAAGCCTTTTCCACTCACATCATTCAACACCTCATGGCGCAAAATGGCTGGGCAAACGTCATGTTGCAGCCATTTGCCACTAAATCTGTAGCGCTTAATATCGGCTTTATCTCGACTAGCTTAGTGATTTTAGAAAATGGCGAGTTAGCCATTGCCCCAGCACAGCAAATCGCCGACGCCAGTATTACCATTCCAGCTAGCTTAGCCTTGCGCTTAATGGCTAAAGATGAGGCTGCAAAATTGCAAGTGGCGATTACTGGTGACACGCATCTGGCTAGTGAATTTGCCAAAGTACTCACTAATATTCAGTGGGATTATGAAGATGACTTAAGCAAAATTATCGGTGAAATGGCTGCCTATAGCATAGGCAGCTACGTGCGAAATACTACAAAATCTGTGCAAGATACCAGTATTCGATTAGCAGAAATGTTGAGTGAATATTGGCAAGAACAAATGCCACTCATTGCCAAAAAGCATGATGTGCAAGCCTTCAATAACGATGTCGATGCCTTACGTGCTGATCTGGCGAGATTAGAAAAAAAATTAGCCAAGCTCACACTATCTATGCAAGCTGCGCATGGTCAAAACCCTAACTTAGAAGGCACTGCTATCAATAGCAAAGACTAAATTTATGCGTATTTTTCGGCTTTTTTACATTGTTTACATCGCACTACGCTTTGGCCTAGATGATTTTGTGCTGAGTCACAGCAAATTGAAGCCACTGCAAAGCCTGATTAATCTCTTATTTTTTGGCCGTAATAAAAGCAAGCCGCGCAGCGAAAGGCTAAGACTAGCGCTAGAAACCTTAGGCCCTATTTTTGTTAAATTTGGCCAAATGCTCTCTACCCGCCGTGACTTAATTCCCCTAGATATCGCCGATGAATTAGCCAAACTACAAGACCAAGTACCGCCCTTTGCCTATGACGAAGTCGAAAAAATCATACAAGCCGCCTACAATTTGCCACTTAATCAAGTCTTTACTGATTTTGAACAAACAGCAGTTGCCAGCGCATCCGTTGCCCAAGTTCACTTTGCACACCTGTTAAACGGCACACCAGTAGCCGTCAAAGTGCTACGTCCTGGCATTGCGAAAGTAATTAACCATGATTTGGAGTTACTCGATACGGCAGCTTGGCTGTTACAGTCGTTATCATCGGAAATTAGGCGACTAAAACCCAGAGAAGTCGTCGCTGAGTTTGCCGAGCATACCCATAGCGAATTAGATCTCACTTTAGAGGCAGCCAATTGCACTAGACTGGCAGCCAACTTTCCCGATAAAAAATTGCTCATCCCTGAAGTATATTGGGATTGGTGTCGTCAGCAAGTGATGGTGATGCAGCGTATGGTTGGTACGCCTATCAGTAAAATTGAGCTGCTGCGCGCCAAAGGCATAGATATAGAAAAACTCGCCCATGATGGGGTGGAAATATTTTTTACGCAAGTATTCAGAGATGGCTTCTTTCATGCCGATATGCACCCAGGCAATATACTAGTAGCAGATACAGGGCCAGATAAAGGTAAGTACATAGCGCTAGATTTTGGCATTATGGGCACACTGACAGACAATGATAAATATTACTTAGCACGTAATTTTTTAGCTTTTTTTAATCGGGATTACCGCGATGTCGCTGTCGCTCATATTGAATCGGGCTGGGTACCAAAAAACACCAATGTAGACGCCCTAGAAACCGCTATTCGCGCGATTTGTGAGCCCATATTTAATAAGCCCTTGAAAGACATTTCTTTTGGGCGCACGCTATTGAGTCTGTTTCAAATGTCACGTAAATTTGGCGTGGTCATACAGCCGCAATTAGTCATGCTACAAAAAACCTTGTTGAATATTGAGGGGCTGGGCCGGGACTTAGACCCCAATATAGATCTGTGGCAAACGGCCAAGCCTTTTCTAAAGCGCTGGATGAGTGAACAAATTGGCTGGCGCAGCATAGCAAAAACACTGAAAAAAGAATTGCCATACATGGCAAAAAATCTGCCAGAAATGCCTAGATTAGTGCATGATTTTCTGCGCCAACACAAACAGGCAGAAGCCGATGCCCCCATACGCGATGCCATAGAAAGATTGATTAGAACGCAGCAACAACAGGCTATTTGGCAAAAACGTTTATTCTTGAGCATCGCCGTCATAGCGCTATTTGAAATATTCATGTTATTGACTACATTTTGGCCTACACCACACTAAGGCCATCAACTTGTGCCGCAAACTGGCACTATCTTTTTTGGCAATGCTCGCAATAAAACGTAGAACGCTGCCCTAAACGCATGGTTTTTATTGGCCTAGCGCATACTTTACATAGCTCATTTGTACGGGCATAAACAAAATATTCTTGCTGAAAATAGCCAGGATTGCCATCTGTGCCAAAAAAATCTCGTAAGCTACTGCCTCCTGCACTGAGGGCATCTTGCAAGGTAGTTTTGATCTCAGCCACCAGTGTCGCATATTGCTTTAAACTGAGCCGATTAGCCGCGGTTTCTGGATGTATGCGACTGCGAAAAAGTGACTCTGACGCGTAAATATTACCAACACCAACCACGATGTGGCCGTCCATAATGGCATTTTTAATCGCCAAGGTTTTGTTGGCCAAGGCTTTTTGTAAATATTTTGCGTTAAAGGCGTTTTCTAAGGGTTCTGGGCCTAGGCTATTTAATAAAGGGTGATTGTTTTCGGCATTATCTAACCATAACACGGCGCCAAATCGGCGCGGGTCGCGTAAGCGCAGCACTTGGCCATCTATAAATTCTATATCAAAGTGATCGTGCTTTTCTGCTGGGTAATTGCAGTCTAATAATTGAATACGGCCAGACATACCCAAGTGTAGCAGCAATACGCCTTGCGTCTGCTCACCTGCAAATTCACACAATATATATTTTGCCCGACGGCTGATGCTTTTTAAGGTTTGGTGGGGTAATGTAGCAACCAAGTGCTGTGGAATAGGCCAGCGCAGCCTAGGATGGCGTATGGTGACCGACTTAGCCACATTACCCACTAGCGGCAGAAGTCCACGACGGGTGATTTCTACCTCTGGCAATTCTGGCATGTTTACTTAATTAGGGTTGTTAATCGGCGGATTAAGCATGGTAAAGCCTGAGTCCGCAGGAAAATTATAGATCAGCCCTTCATCTGGGCGCGCCAATTGCAAATCTGGCGATTCTTGTATTTTATCAAAATGTACTTTACTGCCGTCGGTCAATTTAATTTCAAAAGACGGATAAGTCACTTTATGATCTGGTCGATAAATTTCAACTGATTTAGCTGAATTTTGTACCCATGAGAAATCTAGCCATTCATTCATCTCGTTTTGTTGCGGCTTAGCTGCGGCGATAGATACTTTCCATTGGCCATCTAGCAAATCTAACTTCAATTTTGAATCTTCCCACTGCTCTAAATGACTAAAATCAAAGCCCGCCACCTTTTCAGTTGGCTTTAACGGTGACTTATCAATCAATTCTATCAGCTGCGTTGCAGCTGCCTCGCCATAAGCATTCGCCACCAAATACACATTGCCTCTATGCGCCACGTATTGTTCATCAGTCACTGGATTATGCGTGCCAAAGGTAAACTCTTCCACATTGTTGTTATCTCTAAAGAGCTTAAGTTTGAGTTCAGGGTTGCTTAAACCAAACTTCTCTAAATTGCTGCTGGTAATTTTATCTTTAGATTTAGCGGCAATAATCGATAAAATGCGTTGTACTGAGGCGCGGTCAGCACGCATTTTAATCGGAGCGACTAAGCGCCAGTTGCCATTGACTTTAGCAAAAGAAACTGCCGCTTTGGTTGGGTACTCCACACTAATTGCGTTAAATTCTGAGAGTTTATAATTAGAAATCTCATAGCCTTGAGCTTGCTCGACCACTTGCTGGGGCCGCAGATATAAAAATGCCATTAAACCTGCCACTAGGCAGAGCAGCAGCAAATTAAGTAACCAACGTTTTTTCATGTACGCCTCTAAATAAACAACTTAATAGTGATTGGGGCTTGGCAACACGCTTACTAATGGCCAAGCCAGTGCAGCTTTGATTTCACGCGCCATAGACGCAATTAAGCCTTTCTGCGCTTCCACCAGAAGTAGAAACCAGCAATCATCATGCCGATAGGGATAAAGTATTGAAAAGCATGGAACACTGTCCAAGCGATTAAACGCCCTGTGTCCGTGTCTGGTATGGTCACGTTAATATCTTTAAGCGGCATGGGCTGTATGGTAATGAGTTTATCATCGCCAGCTAGCCAGTTGACAATATTGACGCCCAAATCCAAATTACCGCCATTGGTAATAAATGTATTGGACAAAAAGTTGCCATTACCCATCACGACAACACGTTGACCTTTTTTACCATAAATGCGCTCTAGCGCTACGCCAATATTAATCGGGCCTTTTTTATCTTTTTTCTCATTGAATACTGGCTTAGCGTCTTTGGCTAATTTTTCAGACATTAGCCAACCGTTAGGGGCCACCTCAACCAAGTTGCTGACTTTCCAGCCATTTTCATCGGTACCTTGCGCCGTCACCTGGTGCGCCTCAGGAAACAAAGTGCGCAACATAAAATTATTGGTAATAGGATGTTCGCCATACAAACTAGCGAAAGCGACCCTCGCGTCCGCTCCGTATTGGGCAGAGGCCAAATCCATAGCAATGCCAGGCGAAACCTGCATCCCTAAATATTCCGCGACTATATTTAAACCGCGCAAATTATCATCGTCTAACAACCAAAGTAAATTGCCACCGCTTTCAAGATAGGCTTTAATTTTTTTGGCTTCTACATCAGTCACATCGACTTGCGGACTGGCAATCACCAACATAGCACCGTTACTAGGCACAGCTTGAGCAATGGTTAAATCTGGGTTGGCAAACTTAAAGCCTTTTTTCTCTAATTGCTTACCAAATTCGCCAATATCATGATTTTTAATACCCAGTAAATTACGCTCGCCGTGACCATCTAAATACATCACAGCCTGTTGATTAGTCCTAGAAAGCCTAACCAATAAGTTAGTCATTTCTTGCTCAGCAATTGGCGGAATAATATGTTCAGAGCGTTTGTTGTATTCGACTACAACTTCACCATCTTCTTTAACGCCAGCATCTTGTGCTAATTTTGGCTCTATCGATGGATTAATAAACTTTAAATTCACATTCTTTTTTTCGCGCTGATAGCGGGCGACAAAATCTATCATGCCCTTACGAAAGTTATCGCCGCCAGAAGCATCATCTTTGGTAGCAAATACCGTAATATTGATGGGCTCTTTCATCTGTTTGAGCACGTTAACACTACCCTGTGTGAGGATATTGCGATTGGCTTGGGTAATATCTTTTGCAACATGATATTGACTGGCCAAATAGCCCAGCAAGACCACCAACATCAAAAAAAGTACTACAAAAAAACTGTTTTGTACTAAAAGTTGAAAGCGTAATTTACGATTAATATTCATTTGTTCAGGCCTAAAATTCTACAAGTACCAACAATTTAGAAAAGCTTAAATTAACCACGTAAGCGGTCAGCATCTAAACGGCGCACGGTTAAAGTTAAAAATGTTGCAATAAATAAGCCGAAATAGGCAATATCTGCTGTATCAATCAAACCACCAGAAAATGATTGAAAATGGCGTGTTAGCGATAAGCTAGCCAATATATTGCTTGGGTCACCCGCAAAAAAGCGATCTAAAAACATCAAAGCAAACAGCGCGATAAAAGTCAAAATAGCGGCTACCACAGGCTGCTGCGTCATGCTTGAAAAATATAAGCCTAGTGCTGAAAAACTAGCCACCATCAGCAGTAATCCGATTGAGTTTGCCACAATAAAACCAAAATCTATATCTGCCCAAATATTTAGGGTAGACAACATTCCACCAATAAACAGCACCAATATACTTAAAAACGCAACCAAGCCTAAAAATTTACCTAGGACGATTTCTGTCAATGAGATGGGCGCACTGAATAAAAACGGTAAGGTTTGGCTACGGCGCTCTTCTGAAATTAAGCGCATAGAAAGCAATGGCACGGCAAATAACACCATGAATGAGGCAAAGCCATAGACGTTTTGCCCAACAAACTGGGTCACCCCAGTGCGTTCTGCTGGCCGCATCGCGCCTGACATTACGGCAAAGTAGTCATTCACCCCATTCAAATAATAAGTGCCAAAGGCAAACATCAATAAAGATAAAATTACCCAACCCATAGGCGAGGCAAACATGCTCTTTAGTTCTTTTCTTGCTACATTAATAATCATAAGTCTTATCCTTTAAGCGGCAATGGGTTCTGACACGGCTGGTTCTTGATAAGTCAATTGCACAAAGACATCTTCTAAACTGGTTTGATCAGGGGCAATTTGGTATAGCCCCCAATGATTGACGACTGCCGCTTGCACAATAGCCTCTGCGGGTGAAGTATCTTCAGCAAAACGCACGCGCATCAAATTGCCCTCCAAGCTTTCCGCCTCAAGTATGCCAGCTACTTTCAACATTTCTTCTGCACTAGGTGGGTTACGCATGGCAATCATCAACTTATTGCCTATGCGTTGTTTTTTCAGCACGTCAATAGCGCCATTAAACACCAACTTACCTTTATCAATAATCTGCACATGGTCACAAACCATTTCAACTTCCGGCAAAATATGAGTAGAAATAATCACACTGCGCTCGCTGCCTACTTCTCTTATCAAGGCGCGAATATCACGAATTTGTATTGGGTCCAGACCCACGGTTGGCTCATCCAAAATCACCACCATAGGATTATGAATAATTGCTTGAGCAATGCCCACGCGCTGCTGATAGCCATTAGATAGATTCTCAATCAGGCGCTGACTCATGTGACCTAAGCCACAACGCTCTTTGGCAATTTCTACCGCTTTTTTAATATGGCTGGCACTTACTCTATGTAATCTTGCTGCTATGGTTAAGTATTCATCTACCGTCAGCTCTTTATACAAGGGACGCATCTCAGGCAAATATCCAATCAAGGCCTTAGCCTCTTTTGGATTTTCCATCATGTCTATGCCGCATATCTTTACGCTACCATTACTAGGCGCAAGATTACCTGTGAGCATTTTCATGGTGGTTGACTTACCTGCCCCATTGGGCCCCAGAAAACCGAGTACCTGGCCTTTACTTAAGGTAAAACTGACGTTACTGACCGCTTCTCTGCCGCCATAAAGCCGGGTAAGATCGATTGCTTCTACTGTAAAATTATTCATAGCCACTCAATTCAAAATACTCAATTACAGAAAATAATTGTTACTAAAACAATTTATGCATAGGGATTGCTTATGCTCTTAGAAAAACATGACCAAAGTTTTGTTGACATGCATTATAGTCAATTCATAATTATGTAGGAACTTGCAGCAACTGTCACGGACTAAGAAATGACGCCTATAATATATCAAGTGATACTGATTATTTCATTCGCGCCTTTAACATTAAAAGATATTAAAAAAATAAGCTGGTATTGTCAGATAACGTCCTTTTAACTTTAATAATATTGTCAAAAAAATTTATGCGCCCAAACCAAAATTTACCGCTGATTAAAAATACTGCCTTTAAATATAGCAAGTTATATGGCGCTGTCACGCTAATAGCTAGCCTAGGGCTAATGAGTTGCGCAACACATTCTGGCATCAAGGCTGACAGCAAGCCCAACTTAGCCTCTACTAGCAGCAAAAATCAGCTGAGCGCAGAAATTGTCTACCGCTACCTAGTGGCAGAAGTCGCTGGGCAACGCGGCGATTTAGCAACTTCTAGCACCATTTTTTATGAGCTTGCAAAAACGACCCGAGACACAAGCCTAGCTGAACGTGCCGCCAAAGTGGCGGCCTATGGCAATGTATCTAACTTAACTGCCCCCGCGGTTAAGCTTTGGGCTGAGCTTGACCCCAGCTCAAATGAAGCGCAACAAGCCATGATAGAAATATTAATTGTCAGTGGTAAATTAAATGAAGCCAAACCGTATTTAGCCAAAGTATTGGCGAAAGAAGACACCAGAGCTGGTGGCTTTTTATTCTTAAATAATCTATTAGGCAGAAATGCTGATAAGGCGGCCGTAGTCACGCTAGTGCAATCACTTGCCAAACCCTACCCAAATTTAGCTGAAGCGCAATTTGCCATAGCGCAAGCGGCCTGGACTGCTAAGCAAGATGCACTGGCGCTACAAGCGCTTAATCAGGCCGAAACACTCAAACCTGACTGGCCTATCGTGGCCTTACTTAAGGGCCAAGTACTGTTCACAAAATCCCCTCAAGAAGCGATAGATTTTTATCAAGCGTTTCTCAATCTGCACCCTGACTCTAATGAGGTTCGCTTAAATCTCGCTAAGTTTTTGGTGACAGAAAAACAATATGCAGCCGCCAAAACACATTACCCACTCATCATAAAAAATGCCAAAGACGGTGATGCAAAAAATAGTGCTGAAATTACCGCAGTCGTTGGCCTGCTGTCATTTCAATCAGGTGATTACGCTGACGCCGATACTTATTTTAAAGAATCACTGCGCCTAGGCTTTAAAGACTTAGATCAAATTTACATTTATCTGGCTCAAGTAGCAGAAAAACTCAATCATAATGACCTGGCTAATGCTTGGTATGGCAAGGTGCAAGCTGGCCCACATTACCTTGAAGCCCAAATTACTTGGGCTAATTTAATTGCCCGCACGCAATCGGTAGATAAAGCCATTGAAAAATTAGATGCCATTGAAGAGTTAAACGCTGAACAGCAAATCATTGTGATACAGACTGAGGCGTCCATGCTCGCTAAAGCCAAGCGCAATCAAGAAGCTTTCGATTTACTGGATAAGGCCGTTAAAAATTTACCTAACACCCCAGAGTTGGTTTATGACTATGCTCTCGCTGCGGAAAGACTGCAAAAGTACGATGTGATGGAAGCCGAATTGCGCAAAAGCATAGCGCAAAAGCCTGATTTTGCCGCAGCCTACAACGCCTTAGGTTATTCATTTGCCGATAGAAACGTCAAGCTCAATGAAGCGATTAGCTTGATTGAAAAAGCCCTAACTATTACGCCAAATGACCATTACATGTTAGATAGCCTAGGCTGGGCGCACTTTCGCAAAGGCAATTTAGATAAAGCCATTAGCTATTTACAGCAAGCCTACCAAGCCAGCCAAGACCCAGAAATCGCCGCTCATTTAGGTGAAGCATTGTGGCAAAAAGGTGAGCATGACCAAGCGCGAAAAATCTGGAATGATGCCATCAGCAGCAACCCAGAAAATGAACTACTGATCGCCACTGCCAATAAGTTTAAGTCATAAGCAACTCTATGCTCAATTTAGGCAGGTTGTGCATGCTATTAGGGGTTGTCGGCTTACTGCAAGCTTGTGCCAACGCCCCTATCGACAAACCTGCTCAAGCAGATGCCGCAAAAATTTTACAACAACTGCATTTACAAAAAATTGCAGCCATCGAAAAATTCGGCCTCAAAGGCCGCATAGGCGTGCAAAGTGATGGTAAAGGTTTTTCTGGCGGCATCACATGGCAGCATGATCATATCAATGATGATATTTCACTTTACTCGCCGCTTGGTGGCCTAGCCGCTAATATCAAAAAAAATGCTGAGAAAGTCACCCTTGAAGATACCAAGGGCAATAGCGTATCTGCCATTGACGCCGAAACCCTCACTCAGAACACCCTAGGCTGGCGCTTACCACTAGCTGGTCTGGCAGATTGGTCGCTGGGGCGGCCTGCTAGTAGCCCAATTGAAGCAAGCACCTGGAGTGAGCAAGGCTATTTACTGAGCTTGAAGCAAGATAATTGGCAAATTGAATATCAAAACTATGCAGCGCATAACGGTTATATTTTACCTAGCAAGATTTTACTAAAAAATGAAAAAGTTACGCTAAAGCTAGTCATTGAACAGTGGGACAAGCTAACCCCTAATCCCTAATCCCCAGCCCTTAATCCCTAGTCCCTAGCGATCATCCACAGAATTAACGCCTAAATCTAGCATTGCTCAACCATTAGAATCAAGCGAGGCTTGTGCATAATCTATGCAAGTTTAAAGTTAGCTTTAAAAATTGTGCTCGAGTTTTGGCTTAAAGCCAAAATGGCTAGAATGATGTTGAGGGTGAGATGAGGCGGCTAATTACGGCATGGCTAGTGTATTTTTCTATCATAGGCAGCAGCCAGGCAGCGGCATGGGTCAAGCTCAATGAGCAAAATACAGAAAAACTCATGCTAGATAAGCAGTCCATTTTGCAAAAAGACAAGCTCAAAAGAGCTTGGGTTAAAATTGAATACAAGGCGCCCCAAAATAACCCAGAGACCATAGATAAAACCTACAATTTATCCAAATTACTATGGTTTTTTGATTGTCCTGCACAAAAAGTCGCTACTACACAAGTCTTCCAATATCTAGATAATGAGCTGGTTTATACAGCAGCGATTGAGGCTAAAAGCGCTGAATTCATTGATCCTGTGCCTGAATCTCATGTCGATATTGCCATGCGTTATGTTTGCAAAGCAGATCAGTCCGTGACGGCGGCCAAAGCAATTAAAGCTGAGCCAGAAACAGTAAAGCTAAACACGCCAAATCCAAACACAGAAAAATCAGGCACAGAAAAAACTGCACCAGCAGCAGTCGCAGAGAAAAAAGCCGAAGCTGTGGCTAAGAACCCAGCTAGCAATGCGGCCAAATTAGATAAAGCCAAAGGCGATAATCATTCACTACACTGGTCTTATCAAGCTAAAACAGGCCCAGACAATTGGGGCAAGTTGGCTACCGAATTTGCCACTTGCGCCAGCGGACGCAATCAGTCGCCGATTAATATTGACGGGACCACCCATGCCTCACTAAAGCCGCTTAAGAGCATACAAAAATTCCCCGCAAAAGATATAGTCAATAATGGCCATGCCATACAAGTAAATTTTAAAGAAGGCAATATGCTGGTGCTAGATAGTGCTGCTTATCAAATGGAGCAGGTGCACTTTCACACCCCTAGTGAAAATACCATACATGGCAAAATATTTCCCTTAGAAGCCCATTTTGTTCATGTCGATGCAAAAGGCAACCTCACAGTGATTGCTGTCTTGTATGCAGAAGGCAAGGCCAACCTAGGCTTAACAAAAATATTAGGCCAAATAAGCAAAACACCCACTGAGCCTGTGCCATTAAAAAATCGGCTAACGGCTAGAGAATTAATCCCCGACAACCTCGGCTATTACCGATACAGCGGCTCACTGACTACCCCACCCTGTACTGAAGGCGTGCGCTGGTTAGTCATGAAAAACACCATGACCGCCTCAAGAGAGCAAATCAAAGCGTTTAGTGAGGCGTTTGAAAGCGACAATAACCGCCCTATACAAGCCTTAAACGGCCGTATAATTGTGGAATAAAAACTAATTTAGTTAGACTAATTTAATTAAACAGTGACGTATTAAAGATACCCGACACAGTCAGATAAGTTAAGATTACGCTATGCATGATTTTCAATCATTTTTAGCGCCTGCAAAAATCAATCTGTTTTTGCATATCACAGGGCAACGTGCTGATGGCTACCATCTGCTACAAACCGTTTTTCGCCTGCTTGATTTTTACGACACCATACAGCTAAAAATCACCCAAGACGCTGGCATTAAACGCATCAATCAAGTTGCAGGGGTGCCCGCCGAGCAAGATTTATGCGTACGTGCCGCCAAATTGCTGCAACAACATAGCCAATGCCGCTTGGGTGCTGAAATCATCGTGCAAAAACGCATTCCTATGGGTGGCGGCTTAGGCGGTGGCAGCTCAGATGCCGCCACCGTATTACTGGCGCTCAATCGGCTATGGCAGCTTAATTTAAGTCGCGCGCAATTGTTATCGTTAGGGCTGCAATTAGGGGCTGATGTGCCATTTTTTATCTATGGTAAAAATGCTTGGGCTGAAGGCGTGGGTGAACAACTACAAACAATTTCATTAAAACCAGCCTATTACCTCGTACTAACCCCCAGTGTACATGTCTCTACCGCACAAATATTTGCCAATAAGCAATTGACAAAAAATGCTATTCCTAAGACAATGTCGGACTTTTCATGGGCGACTAACTGCCTAGCGCCTAATTCAGCGAATGATGATACTAACACTGAGTTTAGCAACCAACTTGAAAAAGTAGTTTGCAATGATTATCCAGCGGTTTCATCTTGTTTAAGCTGGCTTAAACAATTTGGTGATGCAAGGATGAGTGGCTCAGGTGCTTCTGTGTTTTTAGAAGTAGCGAGCGAAAAAATAGCCAATGAAATCTGGCAGCAAAAACCAAAAGAAGTACTGGGCTTTTCTGTGCAGGGATTTGTGGCAAAAGGGTTAAATCAGCACCCGTTAATAGACTATGCGTCTGATTAAGTAGTCTGATTAAAATATTGGGGAGTCGCCAAGTTGGTTAAGGCACTGGGTTTTGATCCCAGCATCCGAAGGTTCGAGTCCTTCCTCCTCAGCCAAATTTATGATGTAGACGTATGATTTAGACATGGGTCTGCATTAGTCGAAATAGAAAGCGTGTAGATTATTTGATTTACGCGCTTTTGTTTTTTTATAAGTTTTTATTGATAGTTTGATGCCAGCAGCTTAGCGCTGGCACGATAGGGAATCAACAAATGTCTAACGGCAACTTGATGGTCTTTACAGGCTCGGCCAACCCAGTACTCGCACAAGAAGTTGCAAGGCACTTAGGCATTGAGCTTGGCCGCGCCCATGTTGGTACATTTAGCGATGGTGAAACAACCGTTGAGCTGCTTGAAAACGTTCGCGGGCGCGATGTTTTTGTACTGCAATCAACCAGCCACCCTACCAATGATAGCTTGATGGAAGTCATGGTCATGGTCGATGCGCTACGTCGCTCATCTGCTGGCCGTATTACTGCGGCTATCCCTTATTTTGGTTATTCACGGCAAGATCGCCGTCCACGCTCAGCCCGCGTGGCGATTACTGCCAAAGTAGTCGCTAATATGCTGACCGGCGTAGGGGTAAATCGTTTGCTAACCATGGATTTGCACTCAGATCAAATTCAAGGTTTTTTTGATATTCCTGTAGATAATATTTACGCGACGCCAATTTTACTGGCCGACTTATTACTGCAAAACCATGAAAATTTAATGGTGGTTTCACCGGATGTGGGCGGCGTTGTGCGTGCCCGTGCTGCGGCTAAGCAATTAAGTTCTGATTTGGCGATTATTGATAAACGTCGTCCAAAACCAAATGTTGCAAAAGTAATGAACATTATTGGTGATGTATCTGGCCGTACCTGCGTAATTATGGATGACATGGTCGATACCGCTAACACGCTATGTGAAGCGGCAGCGGCATTAAAGAAACATGGCGCTAAAAAAGTAATCGCCTATGCCACTCACCCTGTATTGTCAGGCGGCGCGGCGGCACGTATTTTGGCCTCAGAGTTAGATGAATTGGTAGTAACGAACACCATTGCGCTTGATCAAGAATCAGCCAATTGCAAAAAGATTCGCCAATTAAGTGCGGCAGAATTATTAGCTGAAACGATACGTAGAATTAGCTGTGAAGACTCTGTGTCTTCACTGTTTATGGATTAAGTAATTTAAAGTTTTTAACCCTGCATACTGGTCGCGGTGTGCAGTTTTTTGTGTAAGAGGGCTGTCGAAAGCCAAGCAGTAAATTTAGGAGCAGTAAAATGACTATCGAAATCAATGCAGTAAAACGTGATGCAAAAGGTACGGGTGCGAGCCGCCGTCTTCGTCACGCAGGTTCTGTGCCAGGTGTAGTGTATGGTGCGGGTAAAGAAGCGGTTACGATTGAAGTAAACGCAAAAGAACTATTTTTAGAGTTTCGTCATGAGGCATTCCATGCTTCAGTGTTAAACCTAAACTTAGATGGCAAAAAAGAAAGCGTTTTATTACGTGACTTTCAAATGCACCCAGTACGCAACACTATTCAACACGTAGATTTTCAACGTGTCAGCGCTACCGAAAAAATCCACGTTAAAGTGCCTTTCCACTTTATCAATGCTGATATTGCCCCAGGTGTAAAATTGAGCGGCGGTATCGTTGCACATATTTTCACAGAAGCTGATGTAAGCTGCCTAGCTAAAGATTTGCCAGAGTTTGTTGAAGTTGACGTAGCAACACTTGAAATGGGTCACTCAATTCACTTATCACAAATCAATTTGCCTAAAGGTGTTAGCTTTGTGCAATTAGCGCATGGTGATGATGCTGCTGTGGTATCAATTGCTAAAACGCGTGGTGGTGTTTCTGATGCGGCTACTGACACAGCTGAAGCGACTCCTGAAGCTAAACCAGCCGCTTAACTGTAAAGCTGTTTTAAGCTTAAGCATGCAGCACAACGCGCACATTCTAATGAAGTGCGCGTTTTTTATTGATACTATGTCGTGATGAGTGTGTCTTTAAAAGTTCAAATTTTTATATCAGGCAAGGCGCGAATAAAAAATGTCGATTGGGATTAAACTTTTTGTAGGCCTAGGTAACCCTGGCGGGCAATATGAAGCCACGCGGCATAACGCAGGCTTTTGGTGGGTGGATCAACTGGCATTAACCAGTAAAAGCCAGCTGAGCTTAGATGCAAAGTTTTTTGCCATAGCGGGCAAGCTCAGCCCTACTAATGATACTTGGCTACTTAAACCCAATACCTTTATGAATGCCAGTGGTAAAGCGGTAGCGGCACTAGCCAACTACTACAAAATATTGCCCGAACAAATACTGGTGATTCATGACGAGTTAGATTTACCAGCAGGCACGGTTAAATTAAAAAAAGGCGGCGGGCATGGTGGGCATAATGGCTTAAAAGACATTACGGCCGCGCTAGGTACGGCAGATTTTTGGCGCTTGCGCTTTGGTATTGGTCACCCGGGTGATAAAAACGAAGTAGTTAACTTTGTATTAAAAGCACCCACTAAAGATGAGCAAACCGCTATTAATGAATGTTTGGATAAAAGCATGAATGTAGTACCGCAACTGTTAAGCGGTGATTTTGAGCAGGCAATGTTAAAATTGCACTCGAAAAAATAAAGGCCATATTTAAGGCCGATTAACAAATACGAATATACGCAACCATTGCGTTAAAAATGAACTGGAAAAAAGATGAAATGTGGAATTGTTGGCCTACCTAACGTAGGAAAATCTACCTTATTTAATGCCATTACTAAAGCGGGCA
>CAIRBH010000016.1 GCA_903876765.1 uncultured Pseudomonadota bacterium
CACATCCCATACATAAAAAACGGAAACATAAACCTATTATTGATAAAGGATGAGGATGATAACGGACACTATCTATACATTAAGAAACTTGAAAACTTATTGCACACAACCACAGCAGCAAATTATAAGAATCGCAGCTACTGCCCAATATGCAGAAAAGTTATAGGTGTGGACGAGATTTTCGAAGACCATATGATGCAGAAACATTACAACTGCCACTGATTTAGAAATGCAAATTTCTCTTTCTATTGATAGCGCAACTACAGCGGATTTTTCGACCACTATCTCAGCTAAAAAATTATTAGATATATGCAGGTCATTACCAGAAAACTCAGAAATTAATATGGCTACCAATGAAAGCCGTATTACTTTAAAAGCTGCGAAAAGTCGTTTTAACCTGCAAACATTGCCAGCAGCTGATTATCCTGTCATGACAAAAACATCAGGATCAAGTACTACATTAATCATAGGTCAACGCCAATTAAAAGAGTTATTTAAACAAGTAGAATTTGCTATGGCACAGCAAGATATTCGATATTATTTAAATGGATTGTTATTTGAATTATCTAATAATAAATTAAATATAGTGGGTACAGATGGCCACAGATTAAGCTTTACAGCCACAGAATTAAAGAAAAGTTACGATAAACAAGATGTAATTTTGCCTAGAAAAACTGTAGTTGAATTAATTAAATTATTAGATGACAGTGATGAAGATGTACAAATAGAATTAGCCAATAACCAAGTGAATTTCAGCTTTAGCAACTATAAATTAATTTCTAAAGTGATTGATGGTAAATTCCCAGACTACAACCGAGTGATTCCTACCGGGCATCAAAACTCATTCACTACCAACAGACTAGATATATTATTAGCTATGCAGCGCGCTTCTATTTTATCTAATGAAAAATATCGTGGCATACGCATGGTGTTAACTAACAATAACTTAAAATTAATTAGCACCAATAGTGACCAAGAGGAGGCTGAAGAAGAATTAGAAGTCAGCTACATAGGTGATACACTAGACATCGGTTTTAATGTAACGTATTTAATAGATGTATTAAATAACACCAACAGTGAGCAAGCCACATTTTCATTTGCCGATGCAAACAGCAGTTGTTTAATTACTTTACCCAACAATACTGATTATAAATACGTAGTTATGCCTATGCGTATATAAATAATCAAAAATTAAACGTTTCACGTGAAACAATAAATCACTTTAAACCAGTAAGAAAATTAAAATTTAAAAAAGAAAACCAGTATGGCTGAAAATAAAGCAGTAACACCTGATTACGATTCATCAAGCATTAAAATACTTGAAGGCTTAGACGCTGTGCGTAAACGTCCTGGTATGTATATTGGCGACACCTCGGATGGATCTGGTTTGCATCACATGGTCTTTGAGGTACTAGATAACGCCATAGATGAAGCTTTAGCAGGCCATTGTAATGAAATTAAAGTAACCATACATTTTGATAACTCTATTAGTGTTACAGATAATGGTCGAGGTATTCCAACCGATATTAAATATGACGATATAAAAGCGGTAAAACGCTCTGCTGCCGAAATTGTAATGACAGAGTTACATGCAGGTGGTAAGTTTGATCAAAACTCCTATAAAGTTTCTGGGGGCTTACATGGGGTGGGTGTATCAGTAGTAAATGCCTTATCAGATTGGTTGCGCTTAAAAATTTATCGTAATGGTGAAGTGCACCAAATGGAGTTTCAACGCGGTGTTGCAATGGCGCCACTAGCGATGACGGGTAAAACAGAAAAACGCGGCACCGAAGTACATTTTTTAGCCTCAGTAGAAACTTTTATACTAGTTGAATACCATTTTGAAATTTTAGCTAAACGTATTCGTGAGTTATCTTTTCTAAATAATGGCGTAAAAATTGAGCTGATAGACCAACGTACAGGCAAAAGTGAAAACTTTGCTTACTCTGGCGGTATTAAAGGCTTTGTAGAATACATGAACCGCACTAAAACGGTACTTCACCCCAAAACATTTTATGCAATGGGTGAAAAAGATGGCATGACCATAGAAGTGGCAATGCAATGGAATGATTCATATTCTGAAACGGTACAATGTTTTACCAATAATATTCCTCAGCGCGATGGTGGCACGCATTTAACAGGCTTACGCACCGCAATGACACGTACTTTAAACCAGTATATAGAACAAACCGAGCTGGCGAAAAAAGCTAAAGTTGAAACCACAGGCGATGATATGCGTGAGGGTATTTGCTGTGTGCTGTCGGTAAAAGTACCAGATCCAAAATTTTCATCGCAAACAAAAGATAAATTAGTTTCAAGTGAAGTGCAGCCAGTTGTATCAGAAGTGGTTTCAGCAAAATTAGCAGAATTTTTAGCAGAAAACCCAGCAGATGCAAAAATTATATGCGGCAAAATAGTCGATGCGGCACGTGCTCGAGAAGCAGCACGTAAAGCCAGAGAGATTACTCGCCGTAAAGGTGTGATGGATACCATGGGCTTACCTGGTAAATTAGCTGATTGCCAAGAGCGCGACCCCGCTAAGTGTGAAATATATCTAGTCGAAGGTGATTCTGCGGGAGGGTCAGCTAAGCAAGGACGTGATCGTAAATTCCAAGCCATACTGCCACTAAAAGGTAAGATTTTAAACGTAGAAAAGGCCAGATTCGATAAATTATTAGGCTCGCAAGAAATTGCTACTTTGATTACCGCCTTAGGCACCAGCATAGGTAAGGCGGATTTTAATGCAGAAAAATTACGCTATCATCGCATTATCATCATGACCGATGCCGACGTCGATGGTGCCCATATTCGTACTTTATTGCTGACATTCTTCTATCGTCAAATGACAGAATTAGTAGAACGCGGCCATATTTACATCGCGCAACCACCACTATATAAAGTGAAGCAAGGTAAAGAGGAGCGTTATTTAAAAGACCAGCAAGAGTTAGATCAATACTTGTTGCAGTCAGCACTTAAAGGTGCTGAACTGCTGACTAAAACAGACGGTACTATGATTACTGGCGAACCATTGGCAGCAATTGCCAAACAAATGGTGCTTACTGAGGCGGTAATTCGTAGAATTTCAGCTCATTACGATGAAAGCGTACTTCGAGCTATGCAAGATTTGGGTGAATTAAGTTTGGCCACCAAAGAAAGTACCGAGTTAGCAGCAGAAAAGCTACGGCCTATTTTAGGTGCTATTGGCAGTGAGGTGATAGTTGGATTTGATGCTGAGCTTAATGAATATCGCTTAGAAATTAATAAATATGTACATGGTAATCTGCAATGCTGCGTGATTAATGCTGAGTTTTTAGGCTCAGGCGATTACAGGCAAATCAGTAAAATGTCATTGATGCTACAAGGCCTATTAGGCGAGGGCGCTTTGATTAAACGAGGTGATAAAGAATCTGAAATTACTACTTTTAAACAAGCGCTAGATTGGTTGTTAGAAGAGGCTAAACATAATCTTAATATTCAACGCTATAAAGGCTTGGGTGAAATGAATCCTTCACAACTATGGGAAACTACCATGGACCCTACCGTGCGCCGTTTGTTAAAAGTGCAGATAGACGATGCGATTGCCGCGGATGAGATTTTTACCACGCTGATGGGCGATAATGTAGAGCCTAGACGTGCCTTTATTGAAAATAACGCATTGGGCGCAAGTAACTTAGATATTTAAGGCTTAGAGATATTTAAAGCTATAGATAAGCACCATGCTATCGGCTTAGTGGCTGGTGTATTGAGCTCAATATCATCTATAATTCATTACAATTCCCTTTGGACGGTAGCGACTCATGACTTCTAATTCCAAGCCTTCAACTTTGTTTTCTGTCTTGACAGCTTCTAGGCCAAAATACTGGTTGTGGCGGCGTCAAATCGCCATGATAGCAATCGGCCTATTATTAGGGGCTGTTATTTTTTGGATAAATACTGGTACTAAACCAGTCCCTAGCGCTAACGTGCAAAGCAAAGCTGGATCTAATGACCCTTTATCCAGCGTAAGCCCCGTAGTTATTGCACCAGCTCGTCGTGGCGATTTAGACGTGAATTTAATGGCTATAGGTACAGTAACGCCGTTAAATGCTGTTGAAGTTTATAGCCAAGTAGATGGGCAAATTATCAGCATAGATTTTAAAGAAGGCCAAATGGTTAAAGCTGGTGATCTTTTAGCTAAGATCGATTCTAGGCCATTTGAGGTACAACTCACTTTAGCCAATGGTCAATTGGCTCGTGACCAAGCCTTACTAGATAATGCGCTAGCCGATTTAAAGCGCTACCACACCTTACTCGCACAAGATTCTATATCTCAACAGCTGGTTGATACGCAAGAAGCCTTAGTAAGGCAATACAAGGCGGCTATACAGGCAGACCAAGCTAGCATCGACAATGCAAAACTGCAACTCTCACACACTAAAGTGATTGCACCCATAAGTGGCCGTGTGGGGCTACGCCAGATAGACGCTGGTAATATATTAAGAGCCTCAGCTGCTAAAGGTATCGTTGTTATTACCCAATTACAGCCGATTAGCGTGGTTTTTACTGCGCCTGAAGATGCCTTGCCTCAGCTCATGAGATTATTAGGCTCGGCGCGCATTCCTGTGCATGCTTATGATAGAAATCAGCAGCAAAATCTAGCAAAAGGTTATTTGCTAGCAGCTGACAATAAAATCGATTCCACAACAGGAACCATAAAGCTTAAAGCAGAGTTTCCCAATACTAACGGTAGCTTGTTTGCTAACCAATTTGTTAACATAAAAATGCCAGTTGAAACCCTGACTAAAGTAATATTGCTACCTACGTCAGCCATACAGCGTGGCGCAACAGGTACATTTGTTTATGTGGTTAACCATGACCAAACTGTATCGGTGACCCCTATCACTATAGGCTCAACACAGGGCGATACCACGGTAGTCACCAGTGGCATCACTATGGGCAGTATGGTAGTGATAGAGGGCGTTGATAGGTTACGTGATGGGGCAAAAATCAAAGCAATAGTGCGCGATACGCCGATAGCCTCAGCAAATGGCAGTTCGCGTGCTAGCACGATAAATCATACACGTAACCAAGATCCACTGCTCTGGTCACGTGATTTAAGCTCAAGACCGTCAACTTAATCCGTACATGAACCTTTCACGTCCGTTCATTTCAAGACCAGTAGCAACCTCGCTACTGATGGTGGCGATTGTACTGCTGGGTTTATTTGCTTATCGCATTATCCCTGTCTCGGCTTTACCTCAATTCGATTATCCAACCATACAAGTGGTGACCTTATATCCAGGAGCCAGTCCTGAGGTAGTAACCTCGACAATTACCGCACCATTAGAGCGGCAGTTTGGCCGTATGCCTGGTTTGAAGCAAATGTCTTCAAGTAGCTCGGATGGCGCATCGGTTATTACATTACAGTTTAACCTAGATCTAGCACTGGACATCGCCGAGCAAGATGTACAAGCAGCTATCAATGGGGCAAGCAATTTACTACCATCCGACCTGCCGCAATTGCCAATTTATAGCAAAATAAATCCTGCTGACCCACCTATTTTAACGCTTGCGCTTACTTCCGCTACGCTACCGCTTTCTACGGTACAAAAATTGGCAGAAGCTAGGTTAATTGCAAAAATTTCGCAATTGTCAGGTGTTGGATTAGTCAGTATTAGTGGCGGTCAACGTCCTGCTATTCGCATACAGGCTAATCCTAAAGCTCTAGTAGCTTACAACTTATCTCTTGAAGATTTACGCATCGCTATTACTAATGCTAACTCTAATCAAGCTAAGGGTGGCTTTGATGGTGCAACCCAAGCTTCTACCTTGAATTCAAATGACCAATTAAAATCGGCAAATGAATTTTTAGATTTGATCGTGACTTACCGTAATGGCGCTTCAGTTCGATTGGCAGAAGTCGCTCAGGTAGTTGATGGACCAGAGAACACTAAGCTTGCCGCTTGGGGTAACCAGTCACTAGCGCTGATTATCAATGTGCAACGTCAACCGGGTGCTAATGTCATTGAAGTGGTTGATCATATCAAACAATTATTACCAGCACTGCAAGCAACGCTACCGCCCGCGGTTACTGTTGGCATACTGACTGACCGTACTCAAACCATACGTGCCTCAGTGCATGACGTTGAGTATGAACTACTATTATCAGTGGGTTTAGTCGTCATGGTTATATTCTTATTTTTACGCAATGTATCGGCGACTCTTATTCCCAGTGTAGCAGTGCCATTGTCGCTGATTGGTACTTTTGCGGCCATGTATTTGGCAGATTTTTCAATCAACAACCTCACGCTCATGGCGCTTATCGTGGCAACTGGCTTTGTGGTTGATGATGCGATTGTCATGATTGAAAATATCATGCGCTATATTGAAGCTGGTGAATCGCCCATGCAGGCTGCTCTCAAAGGCGCTAAACAAATTGGTTTTACCATTATTTCGCTGACGGTTTCACTGGTCGCGGTATTGATTCCATTACTTTTCATGGGCGACGTCATAGGCCGATTATTTCACGAATTTGCTGTGACCTTATTAGTTGCAATACTAATTTCGGCGGTAGTATCGCTGACGTTAACGCCGATGATGTGTGCTCGTTTGTTACATCATGTACCAGAAGCACAGCAAGGGCGCTTCTTTTTAGCTAGTGGCGCTTGGTTTGACCGCATGACCGTGCGCTATGGGCAAATGCTGAAGTGGGTCTTAGATCGACAAACTCTTACGCTAATTGTTGCCGTACTGACCCTAGTGATGAGCGTATTGCTTTATATTATGATACCCAAGGGATTTTTTCCAATCCAAGATACGGGTGCCATTCAAGGTATATCACAAGCACCCACTAGCATTTCATTTAGTGCCATGGCAGAGCGTCAACAGGCACTAGCAAGAGTAATACTGCGCGACCCAGCGGTTGAAAGCTTATCTTCATTCATAGGTGTAGATGCTAGCAATGCAACCCTTAATACAGGACGTTTTTTTATTAATTTAAAACCCTTAGCAAAGCGCAATGACAATGCTAGCCAAGTGATAGCGCGTTTACAGACTTCATTAGCAGATGTGCAGGGAATTCAGCTATATATGCAGCCTGTGCAAGACCTCACGATTGAAGATAAAATTAGCCCAACTCAGTACCAAATTTCATTAGAAGATGCTGACGCTGAGGTGTTGCGAGTTTGGGTGCCAAGATTAGTAGAGCGATTGCGCGCATCTACACAATTATCCCAAGTAGCTAGCAATCAACAAGAAAGTGGTTTGCAAGCATACGTGGAAATAGACCGCGCACTTGCTGCTAAATATGGCATTACAGCCAGTGATGTGGATAACACTTTATACAATGCTTTTGGGCAGCGGCAAGTACTCACCTTGTTTACACCAACTAATCAGCAGCGCGTTATTCTTGAAGTCAATGCCGACTCTCGCAGCAGTATTAGTGCCCTAGATGATTTGCATATTAGCACCATCAATGGCGGAGCAAATGTAACTGCAACTAATCAATCGCGGCAAATTCCACTGTCAGCGATTGCGCGGGTGACAGAACGTGCTGCACCATTACTCATTACACGCGCTGGACAATTTCCCGCTAGCACCATTTCTTTTAATCTAACGCCAGGCACTTCCTTGGATGAAGCGATTAAAGTGGTCGAGACGGCACAGCAAGAACTGGGTTTACCCGCTAGTACCCAATTAAAGTTTCAAGGTGCTACCTTGGCATTTAAGGCATCTCTGGCCAACCAGTTGTGGTTGATTTTAGCTGCCATCATAATCGTCTATATAGTACTGGGTGTACTCTATGAGAGTTATATACACCCCATCACTATCTTGTCTACCCTACCATCAGCGGGCATAGGTGCATTACTCGCCTTAATGCTTTCTGGCAACGAGTTGAATGTGATTTCGATTATCGGCATTGTTTTGCTGATAGGGATAGTCAAGAAAAATGCCATTATGATGATTGATTTTGCTCTTGAGGCGCAACGTGAGCAAGGCTTAGCACCGCGTGAGGCCATATACCAAGCCTGCTTATTGCGCTTGAGACCTATTATGATGACCACTATGGCGGCTTTACTGGGTGCATTACCGCTCATGTTAGGCTGGGGTGTAGGCTCAGATTTGCGCCACCCTTTAGGCATTACCTTAGTCGGTGGATTAATTGTCAGTCAGATGCTCACCTTATTTACCACGCCAGTCATCTATCTGGCATTTGAGCGTTTGGCACATCGTGTATCAATCATGAGAAAGGATGAGGGTGGTCGCTCATGAGGGCCAGCCTATGAATTTTAGTGCACCCTTTATCCGCCGACCAGTTGCCACTACATTACTGACGGTAGGCTTAATATTAGTGGGCATGGCGGCATTAAAATTGCTGCCCATCTCTCCCCTGCCTAGGGTAGATATTCCCACTATTAAAGTTTCGGCATCACTGCCAGGCGCTAGCCCAGAAACCATGGCAGCAGCAGTAACAACCCCACTTGAGCGCTCACTCGGGCGCATCGCTGGCATCACAGAAATGACTTCAAGTAGCGCGCTTGGGGCGACTCGTATTGTGTTGCAGTTTAACCTCAGCCGCGA
This sequence comes from uncultured Pseudomonadota bacterium, assembly GCA_903876765.1. Lineage (GTDB taxonomy): Bacteria > Pseudomonadota > Gammaproteobacteria > Burkholderiales > Methylophilaceae > Methylotenera. The sequence continues at coordinate 8,560 of CAIRBH010000016.1, forward strand.
TATTAACGGTGCAGCACGAGATGTTCAAGCTGCACTGAATGCCGCGCAAAGTGCTTTGCCCTCAGAAATGCCTAGTAAACCTGCTTATCGTAAGGTCAACCCCGCAGACGCGCCGATTATGATATTGAGTCTGACCTCTGCCTCTATGACGCAAGCTCAGCTATATGATGCGGCATCAACAGTAGTGGCGCAAAAACTATCGCAACTCAAGGGCGTGGGTGATGTTGAAATTGGCGGGGGTGCCTTGCCTGCGGTACGTGTTGACCTTAACCCCAGCGCATTACAACAATACGGCGTTGGCTTAGATGATGTTCGTAAAGCGATAGCAAACGCTAATTCAAATCGACCTCAAGGCGGTTTAGACGGTACTGGAAGGCATTGGCAAGTGTCCTCTAATGGCCAGTTAGTGCAAGCGTCTGACTATGGTGCGGTCATTATTAAATATCAAAACGGTGGCGCTGTTCAATTGGCCGACGTCGCCAAGGTAGCTAATTCTATAGAGGATGTTCGTACCGCTGGCTTAGACAACGGCCAAGCAGCAATATTGGTGGTGATTAAACGTGAGGCAGATGCCAATATTATTGATACTGTGGGCCGCATAAATCAAGTATTGCCCATGTTGCAAGCCTCAATGCCAGCGGCCATAAATCTCACAGTTGCTATGGAGCGCACCAGCACAATACGAGCCTCGATACGTGACGCTGGCTACACCTTGGTGTTTGCCGTAATACTGGTGATTTTAGTGGTGTTGCTATTCCTGCGTAATGGTCGTGCCGCCCTGATACCAATAGTTGCCGTGCCAGTATCATTGATAGGCACATTTGCCGCCATGTATATGCTGGACTATAGTCTGAATACTTTGTCGCTAATGGCGTTGACAATTGCTGTCGGCTTTGTAGTCGATGATGCCATCGTTGTGTTAGAAAATATCACACGCCATATTGAAAATGGTATGTCGCCCAATGAGGCGGCTTATATTGGCGCTAAGGAAGTAGGCATCACGGTACTAAGTATGACCTTGGTCATTATTGCCGTATTTATTCCCATGCTACTTATGGGGGGCTATGTAGGTCTGTTCATACGTGAATTTGTCATCACACTAGTCGTGGCTATTTTGATTTCACTGGTTGTTTCTCTAACCACCGTCCCCATGATGTGCGCTTATCTACTTAAATCCACGGACCTCGTGCGTGTTAGGCCCGCCTTTTACCAGTGGAGTGAAAACCTATTTGATCAGCTATTACAGGCTTATAAACGCAGCCTCACTTGGGCGCTCAAGCATGCTTCACTGACCATGCTAATGTTACTCTTTACAGTATGTTTGAATGTTTTTTTGTATGTGACGATTGCTAAAAGTTTTTTCCCAGACCAAGACACAGGGCAACTCTCTGGCCAAATTCAGGCGGACCAGAGCGTGTCTTTTCAATTCATGCAAAAAAAATTAGCCGCTTTTATTCACATCATTCGCACAGATCCTGCTGTAAAAACGGTAGTAGGCTACACGGGCGGTGGTGGGCAACGCAATTCAGCGTCATTGTTTATCAGCTTAAAGCCGCTGTCTGAAAGACAAGAAAGTGCTAACACAGTTATCGCACGCTTACGCGAAAAATTAGCCTATGAACCTGGTGCCACATTAATCCTCAAGCCTGTGCAAGATATTCGTGTGGGTGGTCGTCAAAGTCGCTCATCCTATGAATACACCGTACAAGCAGACGATCTGGACCTATTGCATCACTGGGAGCTGCCGATACGTCGGGCTATGGCAAAAGTACCAGAATTACTCGATCTTGATTCTGATGTGCAAGATAATGGCCTACAAACCACCCTGACCATAGATCGCGATGCAGCAGCGCGCTTGGGTATTAGCGCCAAACAAATAGACAGCCTACTGAATAATGCCTTTACTCAGCGTTCTGCTTCTAACATTTATCAATCACTCAATCATTATCAAGTGGTGATGGGGCCTAGCCCAGAATACGCACAATCACCTAGCGCACTTGACCACTTGTTTGTGAGCACTTCCGATGGCCATCAAGTGCCACTATCTATGTTGGCTAGCTATAAACAAACCGAAGCCTCACTGCAAGTTAATCACCATGCACAATTTGTTGCCAGCACTATTTCTTTTAATTTACCCAAAGGTATATCGCTATCTAAGGCCACGCATCTGATTGATGATGCCCTAAAAGATATAGGCCTGCCTACTTCTGTACGCGGTAGTTTTCAAGGCTCGGCTAAGGCGTTTAGAGAAATGTTAGACAATCAACCTATTCTGATTTTAGCTGCATTTTTAAGCTTGTATATCGTGCTTGGCATGTTGTATGAAAGCTTAATTCACCCATTGACCATACTCTCCACACTGCCTTCCGCTGGGGTAGGTGCATTGTTAGCACTCATGTTATTTCAAACAGGTTTTAGCGTCATTGCCATGATAGGGATCTTTATGCTGATAGGCATCGTCATGAAGAATGCCATTATGATGATAGATTTTGCGCTTGATACACAGCGTAAATCGTCAGCAACCCCTGAACAAGCGATATTTGAAGCCTGCTTGCTACGCTTCAGACCTATCTTAATGACTTCTTTAGCTGCATTACTAGCCGCTATTCCACTGGCATTAGGTCACGGGGATGGCGCAGAAATGCGCCAGCCCCTAGGTATAGCTATTGGTGGCGGGCTGATTATGAGTCAGCTACTCACGCTCTATACCACCCCTGTCGTTTATCTTTATCTAGACCGCTTCAGCACTTGGGCGGCTAATTTGTTTAAACGTCAATTCAGCTATACGCATCCAACAAATGTCGTGCTAGACTCAATATGATGACATTGCTGATTAAAAATCAAACCTTACGCGCACTTGTTTTGCTAAGCATCACCATGCTCAGCACAGCTTGCAAAGTGATGGGACCTGATTATGTCCGTCCAGAAATCAAGACGCCTGTAGCCTACAAAGAAGCGGTAGCGCCTACGGAACAAGCAACTAAGCGCATTGAAGATCACTGGTGGATGCTTTATGGGAACGAAGAGCTTGATCAACTGATTGCGCAAGTTGAGTTACAAAATTACTCACTGCAAGCCTTGGAGGCGAGAACACGGCAGGCAAGAGCACTGGCAGAGATTGCTAAAGCCGCCCAATCACCCACAGTCGTGGCAGGTGGCCAGAACGATTTAGGCATACTAGCCAGCTGGGAGGTTGATTTATGGGGACGAGTCAAACGCAATATTGAAGCCAGTGGTGCGACAGCACAGGCCAGTAAGGACGATCTGGCGGCCATGAAATTATCTCTACAAGCACAGTTGGCACAAAACTATTTTAACTTGCGCGTACAAGATGCCGAAATTCTTTTACTACAAGACTCAACATTAGCTTATGAGCGGTTATTGAAGGTGACACAAAATCAATATGCGGTAGGCGTAACTGATAGAAGCAATGTGTTACAAGTACAAACGCAGCTTAATATTGCACAATCGCAGATACAAGAAGCGCGAGCTAACAGGGCGCAACTAGAGCACGCCATTGCAGTATTAATAGGCAAGGCACCGGCTGATTTTTCTATTGCCGTTGCCGCTATCACAACCAGCGTCCCTGAAGTACCAGCTACTTTACCAGCCGACTTACTGCTAAGACGGCCTGATATTGCCGCCGCCGAAAGAAGAGTAGCGAGCGCTAACGCAAAAATTGGCGAAGCTGAGGCTGCGGGTTATCCTTCACTTGATTTGTTTGCAGGGGTGAGTATACGTAAAGGCTTACTTGGTGGTGCTAAAGTGTTAGCCCCGCTATATTCTAACGGCGCAATACACGCTAATCGTAGTCAAGCCTCGGCAGTGTACGATGAAGCCGTTGCCAATTACCAGCAAGCGGCGCTTAATGGTTTTCGCGAGGTAGAAGATAATCTAGCAACATTACAATCACTTAGCATTGCAGCTGACCATAAAGCCGAAGGCATAAAAACGGCACATCAGTCTCTAACCATTATGCATAACCAACAACAGGTCGGTATCATTAATCACCATGCCATGATGATGGCACAGACCGCTGCACTTGATGGTGAAAAAGCTGGTTTAGACATACTGGCTAAGCGCTTAATCGCCAGCGTCAACTTAATCAAAGCATTGGGCGGAGGCTGGCAATCTGCCGCGCAAGACACAGCAGATATTCCAGCGGCAACAAAGTAAAATCCTTAGCTACCGCTTAATCGTTAAACTATTACCAAGCGACGGTGGCTTCTATCCCAGCACCTTTACTATCAGCCCAAGGTACTAACTGAACTTTATTATTAAAGGCATCAGTAAAAAACCAGCCGCTAGCGCTACCCATTGCCGCACCAGCTGCTGCATCATACCAATGGTGTTTTTTAGCAGCCACTCGAGCAGATGCAGTTAATGTAGCCAAAGCATAAGCAGGCATACCTACCTCCCAACCATAGCGCTTATACATGGTGGTTGCTGAGGCAAACGCGATAGCAGAATGTCCTGACGGAAAGCTATTATTATCACTGTGATCTGGCCGTTCCTCATGAATGACGGCCTTGCCTAAGAGCGAAATGCCTTCTGCTGTACCCAAACTATAGGCCGCTTCACGCGCACCTTCCCAGTCATCCTTTACTACCGGTAATACCAATGCTGTGCCCGCTAAAGTGATGGCAGTCACATCACTAATATTGGCCCAAGTTTTATGACCTCCTGCATTAGCCAACGGGCTAACAATAAGCAATAATGAAAATATTGCCATTAATAAACGAGATTTCATTATTCACTCCTTCATAGTAAGACCTGCTTGCGACAGTAATTGCAATATGAAATACTACTGCCCAAACCTGATGAAATAACAATGAGCTTTATTCAAAGCACTGTCAATAGGACTTTTCGACCACCCAATAATAGTTAACACCTAATTAATAAACAATTTCAGTTGAATGCCATTTTCTGAGAAAAAATAACAATGAACGCACGCCCTTATTGGCTAGTACCCTCACTTTTGCTTATTGTGATAGCGGCTACGATTGTTTGTGGTTTTGCCTTAACACTTGATGGCCCAGCGAATTTTGATGCGCCTATATTAATGTGGTTTCGCAACAGTAACGACACGGCGCAACTCGCAGGCTTACCTTGGGTGACACAGTTTTGGCTAAGTATGACCTGGCTAGGCAATACAACACCGCGTTTGCTGGTCGCTGGCTTAGCCATATTAGGTTTAGTGCTGCTACGTCGATGGCGCAGCGCCTTATTTGTGACAGGGGTTTTAGTCAGTGGCATTGCGCTATCCACGCTCATCAAAGGCTGGGTAGGTCGACCAAGACCGCAATTAGTTGCTCACCTAGATCAAGTCAGCTCTATGAGCTTTCCTAGCGGCCATGCGTTAAACAGCACACTTTTTTATCTAACCATCACCCTCATCATCGCGCCCTTAATTACACATCGCATAGCACGCTGGTTTTTATATGGCTTAGCCATTAGCTCATCATTAGCGATTGGTATTTCAAGGGTGGCGCTAGGTGTGCATTGGCCAAGTGATGTGCTGGCAAGTTGGGTAATCGCCTATTGCTGGCTAGGTTTGTGGGTGATGTTAGCCAAGCATTATTGGCCAAAAGCGTTGACTTAATTCAATATTGTTTACAAGCGAAAGCATATAACAATAGCATTTATATCAGGCAGTCTGAAAAGCATGTAGGAGCGGTCTGTGACCGCGATGGCAATAGTGCATTCGCGGTCACAGACCGCTCCTACAGCTTAATGATTAGCCAAAATATAGCCACGTTCCGCTAAAGTTTTAGCCACTGCCGCCCTGGCCTCAGCCAGCACTTGTGCCAATGGCTGCGTGCTATCAATTTCTACTATGGGCGCACCATTAAATGTGAGTTGCGGCGTAATCGCCACTTTGTCACGTAATAACTCTCGCCTATGGTCAGGTTTACGTGCACAAGCAGTATCTAAATCCACATTGAGTCGAATCACCAAATCAGGACGGTAGCTCGTCATCCACTCATAAAGTACCCGTTCACGTCTTGCTAGCCAACGCACAAACCAATTACCCGGCGCCGTCACAGATAAACCCGTACCGTCATAAGCGCCAGGAAATTCTAATTGTGGATAACGATCAGTGACAATAATTAGCCCCTGGTGACGCTGTGCCATCATCCGTTTAAAGCGACGTAAGCGACGTAGTGAAAACGCGTAGATGATAAGCGCCACCAATAAACCTGGGGTCTTTTTTTCGCGTTGTGCCCGTGTACTATCGGTTTTACGCGCGATAAACTTATCCAGCAAGCTACCAATCAGTGGTAATTGCGCAATAGCACGGCCTATATTGCCAGACTGCTTGCCCAAATGCGCGGCAACGGCTGGGCCATAACCTTGCACCCAGTTGAGAATTTCTTCACTTACGGTAGATTTGCCTGAACCATCGCAGCCTATAATAGCGATGAGCGGGGATAATGCTTGGTCATTATTTTTCATAAAAAAACCTTATAGGTCAATTTGACTGTGATTAAAAATTGACTTTAATTTTATAACTATGCCGAATTTGATTGAAAATACAAATAAGTAAAATTGATAACAAAAAGCAATAGCCACTCCTATCCTATTTCCAAAGAATCCATTTAATAAACTTAAGAACAAAAATGGGTAATATCGATATAAATAAAAAAATCAAAGATCTAGGATAAGAAATACTCAATGGCATTATATGATGGTATTTTTTGTAGACACTTAAATTAATTCTGTTATCAGACCTCATCATCAATAATTTTTTTATCGTAAAAACCTTAGAATTAGCCCCATGATCCTTGATAGCTTTCATTTTACTTGATAATAAAAAAATGGGCGGCAATGAGAAAATAAAATTCGTCCACCTTTCAAACCAAATCTCTAACCTATATTGTTCCCAGGTAATTTTTTTTAGTCCCTCAATAAAGATAGTCTCAACCGACATATCTCTATTCCAATGAACATGGTGTTCATGAGAACCTAGATACTCAAATATTATTCCAGTTTGTATAAAATATGTATTCAAATACCTTTTAAAATTACATTCTCTTATCATGTCTACTCTATATACTAATGTAGAGAGACAAGTCATATGCCAACCAATATCAGATAGGAGTTTGTTTGGATTTGTATAATCCTGGCTAATTGTATCTTTTACCCGATCTTTCCAGTTGAAAACGATTAAATCATAAATGACTGAGCTAGAAGTCAATAAATTAGCTAAATAATCAAGTCCTTTCTCAGGTATCTTGTATGTATCACCAAGAAGCCATACATATTCGGTATCAGCCAATTTAAGCGCTTTCTCAAAGCCAGCATCAGCGCCAACATTAACTTGATTTCTACTATAAAAAATTAATGGATATTCAGCGCATCTCCTTTTAACAACATCTTCTGTATTATCGTCAGATGCATTATCAGAAATAAAAATTTTTACATTATGCATCTTAGCTAAGGGAATATGATACTCAAGGCAAGCATCAAGAAACTGAGCTCGATTATAAGTTGGTATAGTAATACTGATTAAATTGTTAGCGTTTTCTTTCACGAAAGCCCTTCTCGAAAGGTAATTCCCCATTATTAATTGTAGCTAAACTAGAAACTAAGCTACCAAAGCTAACTTTTACTGCGGAATCATACCATCCAATCGAATATTGAGACGTTCATGATTCTATCTAGATATCCAGTCTGTAAAAAATTTCTATCTCTGCTACTGTTTCAAACAACTGATGTGCAAACTAATCATATCTAACTATTCTGCTATTTCTTTCCAAATAAGCATTCTGCTGTGGATTGCACCGCAAGATATATTTGATTACATTGAGATATTTTACAACCCGAGGTTTCAACACAGTTACGCTAATTGACTTTCTCCAGTAGAATTTGAATGCTGGTAATTCTTGAAACTAAAAAGTGTCTAGTTTAGACGGGACAATTTACTTAATGTCATTTATCTTAATCTATAAAAATACTTCTATATTTTATAGCATTTATTTTAGTGCCAAAAATATCAAACTCTAAGGGAGTCCATGAAATTTAATCGTTGTTGTAAAACTCGCAAAAAGTCACCCGATCCAACAGTTTTTTCTACCTCACAATGTGATGAATTATTTGCAGCAGTGCTTGTGCATGATGAACTTTACCTAGAGGCAAAGCTACCGGATGCAATTAATCTTGATTACAGCCAAGAGCAACTTGCAGAGTGCTATCACATTTGCCAGCAATTGTGGCTTAGCGGTGTTGATAGGGCGCAACTGTGCCTGATGATAGAAAAAATATATCAACAAGGCTTTCTTAGTGCTGAGGATAAAATTATCTACCATGGTATGCGCGCTAAAATTAAACATCTACGCTTTGCCTATGTCACTTTCGATGAAAGACACCGCTACCCTAGAATGTTTCATTGGATGACAGGCGTAATGGGTAATTTACAAGATGCTTTTAAGCATAACCAGCGTTCCGCGTTGGTGCGCTCAGCCCTTTTAGTACGGTTTTTATTAACTAAATTCTTTTACGCTTTAATAATAAAAGAAATGAATTACTTCCAGCCAAGCACACCTGAAAGTTTCCGCCATTATGTGCATAGCGAGATTAATTTCATTCGTTTGCATCTCGCAAAAAATGAAATTACTGGTAAGGAATTTCACGAAATGCGTAAAGTGATTAGCCGACAAGTTGCCATGTATGACAACCTAAAAACGCTTTACCCCTCATCTTACCACTGTAGCATTTCAGAATATCTGAGCACACTGAATGGCCTAATGGGTAGTATGCACGACACACTCATTGCCAAGAAATTTGATCAGACACAAGATTATTACAACGATACTTTTGTTATGCCTGAGGACATTAAGCAGCGCCTGATAGACCTTACTAACAAATATTTAGAGTCTGCATAATTATGTCACTGAAAAAAATAATACCCCTTAACAATGTGATTGCCGTAGTGGGCTGCGACGGATCAGGTAAATCAACTTTAACCGCTGATCTTATTACTCATTTAGCCCAGCACAGACAAGTAGAGTGGCTATACCTTGGTCAATCTTCTGGCAATATTGGCGAATGGATTAAAAACTTACCTCTCATAGGTGCAGCATTTGGCCGTTATTTAGTACGCAAAGCAGAGAAAGCACATAGTAAAGAAGCCTCATCGCCAGATACGCTAACTGCCTTGGTGATTTTTTTACTTTCGGTATGGCGTGCACATAAGTTTGGGCGTATGTTGAAGCTATCTCGCCGTGGTGTTTTGGTGATTGCTGATCGTTACCCACAAGCAGAAGTATCGGGTTTTTATTTTGATGGGCAAGGCCTCAATTCAGCCAATGCGCAAAGCTGGTTAGCACGCCAACTATTAAAACTAGAAAGGCGCCTTTACCAGTGGATGGCAAGCCACTTACCTACGCTACTGATACGCCTGAATATTGATGCAGAAACTGCTCATGCCCGCAAACCTGATCACAAACTTTCTATGCTACGCGATAAGGTGAGAGTGATTCCAACACTACATTTTAATGGTGCGCCTATTTTAGATTTAAATGGTCGTGACCCCTACCCACAGGTATTGGATGCAGCGCTAAAAGCGATACATACTGCAACCTCGCCGCCCCGGCCTCACCAACCCGCGCCCCTGGGAACCCCTTTCGGACGAGGAACTCCGCGCCCTCTGGCCCTACTTGGTCCACAAGGGCAGCGGCCGCCCCATCTTCGATATC
>CAIRBH010000017.1 GCA_903876765.1 uncultured Pseudomonadota bacterium
TCCACGGTGATCACTCCCATTCTCCTGCTCATAGGTTGAGCAGAATAGTATCGGTACGTGGGTCAATTTCTAGTGCAATTTATACTCCTAAGTGGGTCAATTCTGAGTGCAATTCAACACTATTCGCTTATTCCGACGAATGATTACTAGCATACCTATTAACGGTAATGCTGCCGCAATACTGGCGGCAACACCCGCGCCAACTAAACCTATGCTTTTGGTAAGCACAACAAATAAACCCAAATATATCGTGGTAGACATCACATACAATCGTATGGCCTTGGCCGCGTCGCCCATAGCATAAAGTGCTGACCGCAGAGGCGAAGCAGCAAGGTCTAAGGTGGCTGCCAGTAACATGAACGTAAGCACTGATTTAGCTGCAACAAACTGTTGGCCTAGTAATGTTGCCAATAAATGCTCACCAAAAAAATAACTGGTCATTATAAACAACAAGCCTAATGCGCCGCCAAACAGGGCAGTACGATAGGCAATGACATCAAATGCACTATTACCTTGATTCCAGTTTCTGGTGAGGTCAACAAAGATGACTTGGCGAATTAGTATTGCGGGTTTGGATAGCATGCTTGATAGCTCGCGTGCTAGGCGTAACAGCCCCGCTTCCGTAGGGCCCAGCAGATAACCGACTAAAACCGTGGTGATGTGTTTAGGTAAAAGATCTAAGTTTGATTGCCAGTAAGTCATCCATAAAAAATGGCGCAACCCCTCAAAATCAGTTAATTTTGCACCTTTGACACTAGCCCCCGCTAGTGCTTGTTTAATATGGGTATTGTATTTATGCTTGGCATGCCACATCAGGTAAAAGTTTTCAGCCGCATAAGCACTTGCCCAAATGGCAACAAATACTTGTATGGGCGCACTCAGCCACCAAGCAATCACCACACCAAAAAATCGAATAGTCGGCGCTATCGTCATTTGCCGACCTAAAATATCAAAGCGATCATACAAGCGCAAAACACCCGCAGCAGTCCCAGTACCAGTAGTAATTAATACAAGGCTATAGGCCATGAGTAGCATGACATGCTGATTATCCATACCCATAGAGGGCCCAGCGAGAGGTGCCACAATAAGCGCTAAGAGCGTTGCTGCAATACAAGTTTGGCGATCTATGCGACGGCATAGTCTAATTAACCGACCTAGCGTATGGCTATCAGATTCATCATGAGCAGGCACACCATAGCGCACGACGGCATCCACTGAACCAAAATCAAGTAAGGCGCGTACTAACATGGCATAGGTGTGCATCAATACCACCATACCAAACTCAGCTGGGCCTAGCGAGCGCGCCATCAAAGTAGTCGCAGCAAAAGCCATGATAGCCGCCGCACCACGACCTCTGATTAAAATCCAGAAGTTAGCCAGCACACGGCGCATAGGTTTGCCGTTGTTTAAGTGTTTTTCAGATTTATTCACTAGCAGCCTATATTCGATAAACAAAAGCTATCGTCATTTTTTTACTATTGTAAGCGTGTATGAGAATTTGCTTAGGAAGCAGCGCAATTTATTGCGCGAAGTATTCGTTTAACTTCGGGCAATAAATTGCGTTCATACCAATCGTGGTCATTCCCCGCTTAGGCGAGGATGTCGCGCTGTTTTTGATTAGGCTTTTGCGCGTAATTTAGCAAAAGCGGCACACACAGCATCGATTTGTTCTGAGGTATGAGCGGCGCTTACGCTACAGCGAATTAAACACACGCCGTTGGGTGTAGCTGGCGGCAGCATTAAATTGACATACACACCAAGCTTCAATAAATTATCCCAAAATTGCAACGCCGCTACTTTGCCTTCAAGCACTACTGCAACAACTGGGCTAGGTGGGCCACCTAAAGTGTAGCCAAGTGCGGTTAACCCAGCATGTAGAAGTTCTGCATTCTCATGCAACTTTTGACGTAAATCTTTACCTGCCTCGAGTATTCGTAAAGCCTGTCTGGCTGATGCAATCGTCGCTGGCGCAGGGGATGCCGTAAAAATATAAGGGCGGCTGGCGTAGCGGATTAAGTCTAATTCAGGCAGATTGCTGACGCAGAAGCCCCCAGCACACCCCAAACTTTTACTGAAAGTGCCAACAATAAAGTCTACATCGTTAATGATGCCTAATTCTTCCACCAGCCCACAACCACGCTCGCCAAGTACACCAAAAGAATGGGCTTCATCAACCATTAGATAGCCACCAAACTCACGTTTTACTGCGACGATTTCTTTCAGCGGTGCGCGGTCGCCCAGCATACTGTATATGCCTTCTACTATAATTAATGCATCAGCTGCACGCTCGCCAAGGCGGCGTAAGCGTTTTGCTAAATCTTCCGCATTGTTATGACGAAAGCGAATGGTTTCAGCGCCGCCTAAACGACAGCCATCATAAATACTGGCGTGGCAGTCTGCATCTATCAAGATTACGTCACCTGGCCCAGCCAATGCTGATATCATGCCTAGGTTAGCTTGGTAGCCGGTGGAAAATACTATCGCGTCACGTTTACCGTAAAATGCCGCCATTTCTTCTTCTAACTTGCGGTGTCCAGAATAACTACCGTTAGCCATTCGTGAGCCTGTCGTACCTGTACCTTCATGCTCTAACGCCAAGCGTGCACTGGCAATACACTCAGGATTAAAAGTTAAACCTAAGTAATTATTGGTGCCTGCCAATATAGTGTGGCGGCCATGAATCACGCCTTCAGTTGGTGAAATAATTTTATCTATTCTTACTGCAAACGGGTCTATGCCCAGAGCACCTAGTTCGGCACGGCCTTGTGCCAAACCTTCGAATTTAGTAAACAGTCCCATTATGTATTACCTATAATTTTTTCAACCTGTCTGGCAAGATCTCCAACGGTTTTCACGTCTGGCAAGATGCTCACAGGAATAGAGATATCAAAACTATCTTCAACAAACAATAGTAATTCCATAATCTGTAGTGAGTCTAGTTCTAAGTCGCCGACTAATTCGGTATTTTCATTAACCTCTACACGCCCTTTTGTGAAAGGTGCAAGGCCTTTAGTCATGTCGGTGAGAATGCGCTCATATTCTGTCATTGGTTTTCCTATCTTGGTTTTTGAGTTGTATCAAACATGCCAGCTAATCCTTGCGCTAATTCACAAGTTGGCTGCCAACCAGTAATGCGTGTAATGTCGCTATTATCGCACAACCAATCCGTATGCGTTATTTCGCGTATCTTACCTGGCGTCAACATGGGAGAATATACCAACAATTTAGCGGCGGTAAAATTAATCCATGCAACGAGTTTTAATAAGGTGATTGGAATCGGTAAGCGTATTATTGTGCCGCCATGACGTAACACCATCTTTGCAATCCTTAATACACTAGGCCAATCATAGCCCCCTACATGACCATCATCTAATTCAAAAGTTTCGCCATAGCCTGTATCTTGAGTGAGCCAGTGCACCATAGCGGCGGCCAAGTCTTCTACATGTATCATAGAAAATCGTCCGTTAGCACCAGCGGGCAAAGGCGCAAAACCATTAGCCATACTTTTAAATAGGGGCATTAACTCGCGATCCCCTGGCCCATAAACAGCAGGGGGGCGGAATATAGTCCATCGCAAAGGATGGGCAGTATTTTTGATCGCAACTTCGCCACGCCATTTACTGCCAGCGTAATGAGATAAGTTTGGCATACGCGCTGCCAGTGATGAAACTAGTAAAAAACGTGGTTGAGTAGCTTGGCAAGCGGCAGCTTGAGCAACATGCAGGGCACCTGCTTCATTGATTTGATCAAAGTCATCACGTGTCACACCACGCACTGCCCCTGCACAGTGAATGACGGCATTAACATCCGCCACTAAAGCCTTGAGCGCATCAGCATTATTAAGGTCACCTGCAATCCAAGTCACCCCTTTGGCTTCGATTGGTACACGGCCAACTTGCGGTCTATATAAAGCACGTACCTGCCAACCTGCCTGAATCAACTGTCTGATCAGCGTGCGACCAATGAAGCCCGTTGCCCCCGTCAATGCGACTATATTATTTGCAATGGGGTAGGTGCGGGTCGCGGCCATAGGCTAGGTCAAGGCTGACTTTCTTGTCAAGCCTTCTTTAACAGAGTCTCTGGATCGGATGTAGATAGACTTTTTTGTCTTAATAGATAATCTTTTCTTGCGCCTGAGCGTGATAGCTTGCCTGAAGAGGTGCGCGGCAAGGTATGGCGCGGCACCAATTCAATGGTGCAATTAATACCTAGTTCTTCGTGAATTTCACGATGCAGGCGTTGTATTAAGTGATGCTGTTCATCCGCATCGGTAATATTGCATTGTACGATTAATACAGCAACCTCTTCTTGCTCTGGGCCGGGCACAGACACGGCGGATGCGTCTACCGAACGTAATTCGGGTTGCCGTGTAGCAATCGCTTCAATATCTTGTGGCCATATATTGCGACCATTGATGATTAACATATCTTTATGACGACCTGTGACAACAATGTTGCCATCAATCAGATAGCCCAAATCGCCAGTATCTAGCCAACCGTCGGCTGATAACACCAGTTGCGTTTGCTCAGGTAATTCAAAATAGCCCGACATCACACTAGGGCCACGCACGCTGATTCTGCCAATATGCATATCAGCCATGGGTTTGCCAAACTCATCACGTATCAGTACTTCATGGTGAGGCAGCACTGGCCCGCAACGCACAAAACTACTGCCAGTGTTAGGGCTGACCTTGGTTGCAATAAAATTATCTGCTAAATCATTAGAATCAAGCCAATCTACTACTACCCCCGTGCCCAATGGAGCAAAACTAATTGCCAATGAGCTTTCTGCCATACCATAGCTTGGCACAAACGCTAATGGACTAAAGCCAGCAGGCGCGAGCAATTCAGAAAAGCGATCTGTTAATTCAATATGTATAGGCTCAGCACCAATACCGGCGACACGCCAAGCTGTTAAATCATACAGTGCAATGTCTTCGGGGCGTAATCGACGCACACATAGCGCATAGCCAAACGGCGGGCTGAATGAGATAGTAGCTTTTGAATTAGTCATTAGCTCTAACCAGCGCCGCGGACGCATAGCAAAGTCTCGGGTATCTAAATAATCAATAGAACGCTGCGTAGCCATAGGCGCTAGTAAGCAGCCGACTAATCCCATGTCATGATAAAACGGGAGCCAAGAAACACAACGGTCATCTTGTCGTACATCTAATCCATAAGCTGAGCCAACTAAATTAGCCATCACCGCTTGCTGAGTAATAATGACTCCGCGAGGAAAGCCAGTACTACCAGAAGTGTATTGTAGGTAGGCTGTTTCATGTAGGCCGCTAGCTTGCAATTGGCAATTTTTTTCTGGCAATTCGTCAAAGGCGCTGGCGGCGTTGACAAATTGCAGACCTAATCCTTCGGCCGCTTCAGTTAAAAAAGGTAGTAATTGGCTAGAAGATACGGCTATTGAGGCGCGGCAACCTTTAAGTAAGCCGTGTAATTGATTGACATAGGCTTTATGACCACCAACATGTATGACCGCTGGCAGCGCAACCGGGACTAAACCAGCATACTGGCATGCGAAAAAGAAACGCAAAAAATCTGGGTTGGTTTCTGCCACGATGGCAACGCGTGCGCCTCGCTCTAGCGGAAATGACAGTAGACGCTTAGCTAAAGTTTGTGCTTGATCACGCAGTGTGCGGTAAGGCAATACGCTAGCTAGTTTGCCATTGCCCGCATAAAAGTTTGCGCCAGACTCACCTGCCGCAGCATAATCTAAAGCGCTGGCCAATGTGTCGAAATCAGCTAAGCGCAACGGCAATGCGCTTAAAGTCGGAGTTGCCGAAGCTGTGATGTCAACATTTGATACTTGATTCAATTGGCATCCTTGAAATTAATATTATGATAAAAATGATTGCAGCCAAGCATTAGGCCAAAAATATACATGGCAAATTTACCGCACAGTATAGCAGAATATGGCAAAACGATTTTCTCTCGTATCATATT
This sequence comes from uncultured Pseudomonadota bacterium, assembly GCA_903876765.1. GTDB lineage: Bacteria > Pseudomonadota > Gammaproteobacteria > Burkholderiales > Methylophilaceae > Methylotenera. The sequence goes on from CAIRBH010000017.1 coordinate 5,955, forward strand.
TAGGTAAGCTATTTGTGTTAGAATTTCCGCAAACCTTTAGTTTTATTCATAATGATGACTCCCACCACACAAGATTCTGCAACTCTACGCATCGTTCCTGTTAGCAACAAAGCAGATTTAGATCAATTTATTCGCGTTGCTGAACAGATTTTTAAAGCCGATCCTAATTGGATAGCGCCTTTGCGACTTGAGCGTCAAATGCACCTGTCAACTAAGCACAATCCCTATTTTCAACACGCAAAATGGCAGGCTTGGGTGGCTTGGCGAGGTGAACGTCCTGTAGGCAGAATTAGCGCGCAGATTGATAACTTACATCTTGAGCGCTATAACGATGCTACGGGTTTTTTTGGCATGTTAGATGCCGAAGATAATGCTGAAACTTTCGCTGCACTTATTAGCACAGCTGAACTATGGCTACGCGAACAAGGCATACAAAGAGTACGTGGGCCATTTAATCTATCTATTAATGAAGAAATGGGTTTGTTGATTGAGGGTTTTACTACGCCACCAGTGTTTATGATGAGCCATGCCTTACCCTATTATCGCGAGCACATTGAGCAATGTGGCTATCACAAAGCGGTAGATACGCTGGCTTATTTAATTGCGCCAAATTTTGAAGCGCCAACTGTCATGCGGCGATTGGTGGCAATAGCTTCTGAGCGCGTGCGCGTCAGACATTTAGACCGCTCACGTTTCAATGAGGAAATTTCATTATTGCGAGATATCTTTAATGACGCTTGGTCAGGGAATTGGGGATTTGTGCCGTTTACTGAAGCTGAATTTCAAGAACTAGGTAAGAATCTGAAATTTTTACTAGACGATGAATATATTCAGATTGCTGAAGTGGATGGTGAGGCTGCTGCCTTTATTATCGGCATGCCTAATATCAATGAGGCTATACGCGACTTAGGCGGCAAGCTGTTCCCGTTTGGCTGGTTAAAGCTGCTATGGCGGCTTAAAGTTCGACGCCCTAGTAGTGGCAGAGTGCCGTTAATGGGCGTACGACAAAAATTTCAACGTACCCGGCTCGGCCCTGGCTTAGCATTTTTGATTATAGATGCGGTGCGAGCTGAGTTACACAAACGTGGCGCACACAAACTAGAGTTGTCATGGATATTAGAAAGTAATGCTGGTATGCGTAATATCATTGAATCTATCGGCGGCGCAATCTATAAACGTTATCGCGTCTACGAACGCCAGCTTGAGTGAGCGGTGTAATGTCCAAATTCAACAATCAAATATGGGCTAAGCCCTTGCCGAAACAGGGTAATTAAGCAATAATTTAATCTTTGCAATATAGCAGTTTAAAAAACTGACTTTTGGAAGAATTCAATCAAGGTTTTATCTGATTTTCTGTATGACTTAAATTGCTAGCAGCATTCCAATTTAAGTGAGCGTGAATCGTAAAATCTCAAGCTAATCATTAGGGAGAAAACTATGGCAACACGTAAAGACCTAGCCAACGCTATCCGTGCGTTATCTATGGATGCGGTACAAAAAGCGAACTCTGGTCATCCAGGTGCGCCTATGGGCATGGCAGAAATCGCTGAAGAATTATGGAACAATCATTTGAGCCATAATCCAAAAAATCCTGAATGGGCAAATCGTGACCGTTTTGTTCTTTCTAATGGCCACGGCTCTATGTTGATTTACTCATTGCTACATCTGACTGGCTATGCTTTGCCTATGGATGAGCTTAAAACATTCCGTCAATTGCATTCAAAATGTGCAGGTCACCCTGAATACGGTTATGCACCAGGCGTAGAAACGACCACAGGTCCATTAGGTCAAGGTATTGCTAATGCGGTTGGTTTTGCCATGGCTGAAAAATTACTTGCAGACCAATTCAACAAGCAAGGCCATTTCGATGGTTTTAATCAAGCCATAGACTACAACATTGTTGATCACCGCACCTACGTGTTTTTAGGTGATGGTTGCATGATGGAAGGCGTTTCTCATGAGGCTTGTGCATTAGCCGGTACCTGGGGTTTAGGCAAATTAACGGCATTCTGGGATGACAACGGCATTTCTATCGATGGCCATATTGAAGGTTGGTACACAGACGATACCGCGAAACGTTTTGAATCATACGGTTGGCATGTGCAATCAGTTGATGGTCATGACGTTGCTGCTATCGGTAAAGCGATTGAAGCGGCTAAAAAAGTAACAGATAAGCCATCATTGATTTGCTGTAAAACAGTCATTGGTATGGGTTCACCTAACAAATCAGGTTCACATGATTGCCACGGTTCTGCCCTAGGTTTAGATGAAGTAGCGGCTACGCGTGCAAACATTGGCTGGCCTCATGAGCCATTTGTCATTCCAGCGGACGTTTATGCGGGTTGGGATGCAACTGCTAAAGGCGCGGCGACTGAAGCGGCATGGAATGATAAATTTGCAGCTTACGCTAAAGCGTTTCCTGCTGAAGCGGCTGAATTTAAACGCCGTATGGCCGGAGATTTACCAGCTAACTGGCAATCAGCGACAGATGCGGTGATTGCTGCTACTAACGAAAAAGCTGAAACAGTTGCAACACGTAAAGCGTCACAAAACGTCATTGGTGCTTTAGCCCCATTATTACCAGAATTCTTAGGCGGTTCAGCCGACTTAACTGGCTCTAACTTAACTTCATGCAGTAGCTTTGTGCATGTAGATGCAAAAAAACCAGGCAACTATATTTCATACGGCGTGCGTGAATTCGGTATGTTCGCCATCATGAATGGTATGGCTTTGCATGGTGGTTTAGTGCCATTCGGCGGTACTTTCCACATGTTCTCTGACTATGCTAAGAGCGCGCTGCGCATGGCGGCATTAATGAAACAACGCACTATTGCGGTATTAACCCATGATTCTATCGGTCAAGGTGAAGATGGTCCTACCCATCAACCTATCGAAAATACCGCTGGTTTACGTTTAATTCCTAATATGGACGTATGGCGTCCAGGCAACTCAACTGAAACTGCAGTTGCATGGGTTGCGGCAGTAGAGCGCAAAAATGGCCCATCTAGCTTGGTATTAAGCCGTCAAAACGTGCCAGGTATGAAACATGATGCCGCACAATTTGCTTTAATGCGTCAAGGTGGTTATGTGCTGTCTGATGTTGCAGGTAAGGCAGATGTGATTATCATTGCTAACGGTTCAGAACTTGAATTGGCAGTCAAAGCCGCGGCTGAACTCAACGCAGCTGGCACTAAAGTACGTGTGGTTTCAATGCCATCTACCAATGTATTTGACCGTCAAGATAAAGCTTACAAAGACAGCGTGCTTACGCCAGGCGTAAAACGCGTGGCGGTAGAAGCTGGGGTAACTGACTTCTGGCGTAAATATGTAGGTCTAGAAGGTGCAGTAGTAGGCATAGATACCTTTGGCGAATCAGCTCCAGGCGGCGTGTTATTAAAACACTTTGGCTTTACTGTTGAAAACGTAGTAGCTACGGTTAAATCGGTACTCTAATGTAAGGTGCTGTCAATTAACTAGTAGTTTAGTTTAAGGGCACCTCGTGATTGGGGTGCCCTATTGTTTTATGAATATGGGACTGATTTAAACTCACCCCTCAATTATCTGGCATAGGAATGATCATGGCAATTCGCATAGCAATTAATGGATTCGGTCGTATTGGGCGCATGGTATTTCGTGCGGCAATCAAAGACTTTACTGATATTGAAGTCGTTGCAATTAACGATTTATTAGAACCAGACTATTTAGCTTACATGCTCAAGCATGACTCGGTACATGGCCGCTTTAAGGGCGATGTTGCGGTGAGTGGTAATCACTTAGTGGTCAACGGTAAAACCATACGTCTAACAGCCGAAAAAGACCCTGCCAATCTAAAATGGCATGAAGTGCAGGCGGATATTGTCATTGAATGCACAGGGTTTTTCTTAACGCAAGAAACTTGTCAGAAGCACATAGAGGCCGGCGCTAAAAAAGTCGTGCAATCCGCCCCAGGCAAAGATGATACGCCTATGTTTGTTTATGGCGTCAATCACAATAGCTATCAAGGTGAGGCGATTGTTTCTGCGGCATCATGCACAACCAATGGTCTAGCACCTGTCGCCAAAGTGTTGAACGACGCATTTGGCATCAAACGGGGTTTAATGACCACGGTACATGCGGCTACTGCCTCACAAAAAACGGTAGATGGTCCATCCAATAAAGATTGGCGTGGTGGCCGTGGTATTTTAGAAAATATCATCCCCTCTAGCACTGGCGCAGCTAAGGCGGTAGGTAAAGTGATACCTGCCTTAAATAAAAAACTGACAGGTATGGCATTTCGCGTGCCAACCTCAGATGTGTCAGTTGTTGATTTGACTTGCGAGCTGATTAAAGAAGCAAGTTATGAAGACATTTGCCAAGCCATGAAAACAGCCTCAGAAGGTGAATTAAAAGGTGTGCTGGGCTACACCAATGACAAAGTAGTTTCTACGGATTTTCGTGGTGAAACTTGCCCTTCAGTATTTGATGCTGAAGCAGGCATGTCGTTAGATTCTACCTTTGTAAAAGTAGTGGCTTGGTACGATAACGAATATGGCTACACTTGTAATTTGATGCGTTTGGTGCGCCACATCGCTTAAGTCTAATAGCGCATAAGCCATTAAATCTTAAAACAATATTGCCAAACACTTTAGGGAGCATGCACTCGTGAACGTAATTAAAATGACAGATTTAGCTTTAGCTGGCAAGCGGGTGCTGATTCGCGCTGATTTGAACGTGCCCGTGACTGACGGAAAAGTGACCTCAGACGCACGCATTACTGCATCAATGGCTACCATCAAATTCGCACTCAATGCAGGGGCAAAAGTGATGGTAACCTCACATTTAGGCCGCCCTGAAGAAGGTATTTTTTCAGCAGAAAATTCACTGCAACCCGTGGTAGATGTGATTGCTGCTAAGCTCAATACACCGATACGTTTAATCAAAGACTGGGTAGATGGTGGGTTTGAGGTGGCTGCGGGTGAATTAGTGGTGTTAGAAAACTGTAGATTCAACAAAGGCGAAAAGAAAAGTGTCGATGAACTGTCACAAAAATATGCCAAACTGTGCGATATATTTGTGATGGATGCGTTTGGTACTGCGCATCGTGCTGAAGCCTCTACCCATGGCGTTGCTAAATTTGCCGCTACCGCCGCTGCAGGTATTCTATTAGTCAATGAGCTCGATGCCCTTACTAAAGCGTTGCTCAGCCCAGCGCGGCCTATGGTGGCAATAGTGGGTGGCAGCAAAGTTTCGACTAAGCTCACGGTATTAGAAAGCTTGTCAGAAAAAGTTGATCAAATGGTAGTGGGTGGCGGTATTGCTAATACCTTTTTGAAGGCAGTAGGGTATGAGGTTGGTAAATCACTTTGTGAAGATGATTTAGTGCCAGTGGCACGCACCTTAATGGACAAAATGAGCCAAAGAGGCGCGACTATTCCGATTGCGGTCGACGTGGTCTGTGGCAAAAAATTTGCAGCAGATGAGCCTGCCGTTAAGAAGGACGTGGCTTTTGTGGTAGCCGATGACATGATTTTTGATATTGGCTCGAAATCTGCTAGTCAAATAGCACAGATTATTAAAAACGCAGGTACCGTGGTGTGGAATGGGCCTGTGGGGGTATTTGAATTTGACCAATTTGGAGAAGGCACAAAAACCATAGCCTTGGCTATTGCTAACACTCAGGCATACACTTTAGCTGGGGGTGGAGATACTATTGCAGCCATTCAGAAATACGGTATTGAGGACAAAATAGATTACATTTCTACGGCTGGCGGTGCATTTTTAGAATTTTTAGAGGGCAAGAAATTGCCTGCGGTGGACATACTAGAGCAACGCGCTCTAAACTAGTTAAGCCTCAACCAGTATCACCATAAAATGGGGCTGCTAGCCCCATTTTTATTTACAATTAAATTTGCTTTGAAAAGGCTTAAAGATTGACATTACGTAAAACAAAAATTGTTGCCACACTAGGCCCCTCGTCAAACAGTGAAGAAATGTTAGCGCGCATGATTATGGCTGGCGTCAATGTAGTCAGACTAAACTTTTCGCACGGCAGTGCCGAAGAGCACATTAAACGCGCAGAAATGGTCAGGGCGATTGCGCTCAAGCTCAATCGTCCCATTGGCGTGCTGTGTGATTTACAAGGCCCAAAAATTAGAATTGGTAAGTTTGAGTTAGGTAAAGTGACGTTAAAGACAGGTGAGTTATTTATCTTAGATGCCGATTGCGAATTAGGCAATCAAGATCATGTTGGCTTGGACTATAAAACTCTGCCACAAGAAGTCACAGAAGGCGTGATTTTGCTATTAGATGACGGCCGCATTACCATGCAAGTCGATCGCGTCAAAGGCAATCAAATTCACTGCTTGGTGATTAATGGCGGCATTCTTAGCAATAACAAAGGCATTAACCGCCAAGGTGGCGGTTTATCTGCCGATGCGCTCACCAAAAAAGACCGTGAAGATATTAAAACTGCGGTGGCACTTGAGGCAGATTATATTGCCATGTCTTTTCCCAAAACTGCGCTAGACGTTGAACTGGCACGCACTTTAGTGAAAAAAGCGGGCGGCACGGCCAGCATCATCGCCAAAATTGAGCGTGCTGAGGCCATTGATAATTTACAGGCGATTATAGAAGCCTCGGATGCGATTATGGTTGCACGGGGTGATTTAGGTGTAGAAGTGGGTGATGCCGCGGTGCCTGGCCTACAAAAGCGCATGATACGCATGGCGCGAGCACAAAATAAACTAGTCATTACCGCAACGCAGATGATGGAATCTATGATCACTAGCCCTATCCCCACTCGGGCAGAAGTGTCCGATGTTGCCAATGCGGTATTAGATGGCACGGATGCTGTCATGTTGTCGGCTGAAACAGCGGCTGGACAATACCCGCTAGAAACAGTGCAAGCCGTTCATAGAGTGGTGATGGAGGCAGAAAAAGAATATATTAATCAATACCATGCCGAAATAACCGACCAAGTTTTTTTAAAAACCGATGAGACCATTGCGGCTGCGGCAATTTATACGGCCAAGCACTTTAAAGTTAAAGCGATTGCGGCATTGACACAATCTGGTAATGCCGCACAATGGCTATCGCGTGCCGATGCTGAAGTGCCGATATACGCCCTATCGCCAGACAAATATGCGCGCCGTAAGCTGACCTTGCATAGAGGGGTTTATCCATTCCCGATTAATCAGGCGCATAAAACCAAAGATGAAATCTTGCAGGAAATGGAACAAGTGCTGTTACAACAAAAAATGGTCAGTTTAGGCGACGTAGTATTACTCACTTTTGGTGAGCCAATTGGCAGCCCAGGCGGTACGAATACGCTCAAAATCGTTAAAATTGGTGAAAATAAACAAGCTTAATTCATACTTAGTCTATGCAGCTTGCTGATAGCCACTAATCTAGTGATAATGTTTTGCTTGGTTTTTACTTGCCATTTATAATAGCCTATCAAACTTCTACCTGTTAAAGCATAAGCCAAGCGCCATGAACCAGCCTTTATTACAAACCAGCATCACCAGTCTCAAGCGCATACATCAGGGTAAGGTTAGAGATATTTATGACATAGACGCCGACACCATGCTGTTGGTAAGCACTGACCGCCTATCAGCATTTGATGTCATTTTACCTACAGGTATCGCCAACAAAGGCGCTATGCTGACGCAGATGGCTAACTTTTGGTTTGAAAAACTCAAAGACATCGTGCCCAATCATTTGACTGGTATTCTGCCTAGTAGCCTAGTGACAAGCCCGGCAGAACAAGCCCAGCTTGGCTCACGCGCCGTGGTAGTAAAAAAATTAAAAGCATTGCCAATAGAGGCTATTGTCCGTGGCTATTTAGTTGGTAGTGGTTGGAAAGAATATCAAGCTAAAGGTAGCGTGTGTGGCATTCCATTACCAGCGGGCTTGCAAGAAGCATCGCAATTACCTAGCCCCATATTCACCCCTTCTAGCAAAGCGGCGGTGGGTGAGCACGACGAAAATATTAGTTTGCAACAATGTGCCGATTTAATCGGCCAACAGATGGCCGAACAAGTGGCACAGGTTGCCATCACCCTTTATCAACGTGCGGCAGAATATGCCCTGACACGCGGTATTATCATCGCTGATACTAAGTTTGAGTTTGGCTTAGATGCAAACAATGTACTGCATGTGATGGATGAGGTGCTAACCCCAGATTCATCACGCTTTTGGCCTGCTAGTAGCTATGTCGTCGGCCAAAATCCACCTAGCTACGATAAGCAGTTTGTGCGTGATTGGTTAGAAAGCACGGGTTGGAATAAAACTGCACCAGCACCCGAGCTACCAGCAGAAGTGGCGCAAAAAACCAGCGAAAAATATATGGAAGCTTTTGAGCGCCTCACAGGTCAGGCATTACGTATTGATTGATGATTATGGGTATTAACATTTTCTGACTAATCGTTTGATTAAAAAACTAAAATCGTTTAGCAAACAACTCAAGCAAGAGCTGGCAGTTTATCGTTTAGTGCTCAAGCACCCTAAAACGCCTTGGATAGCCAAGCTTTTTTTAGGCTTAGCGATTGCTTATTTATTGCTCCCTTTTGATCTAATTCCAGATTTTATACCTGTATTAGGTCAGTTAGATGAGGTTGTTATCATCCCTATTTTGGTCTATATCGCCCTATTATTTATCCCAAAAATTATTATTCAAGATTGTAGAGAACAAGTTCAATCTGCCATTGAATAATCAGTGTTTCATCTGATTTTTAACGATTTTATTTAATCGACTTGCTATAATTGCATCATAAAATATATACCAAAATTAATTCGTCAATTTTTAGGAATACACCATGTCGTTAAACCAAGTGCCAACCGGCAAAGATGTGCCCAATGATTTTAATGTCATTATAGAAATCCCTATGCAGGGCGACCCTGTCAAATATGAAGTAGACAAAGAAAGTGGGGCAATTTTTGTTGATCGCTTTATGGGGACGGCCATGCAATACCCGACTAATTACGGCTATGTGCCGCACACACTGGCAGATGATGGTGATCCTGTAGACGTCTTAGTGATGACGCCAGTGCCATTGATTCCAGGCGTGGTGGTGCGTTGTCGTCCTTTGGGCGTGCTACTGATGGAAGATGAAGCGGGCTTAGACGCAAAAGTTTTAGCGGTGCCCGTTGAAAAAGTCTGTGGTTTATACGGCCATCTTAAAACTCACAAAGACTTATCGGCTTGGCGCTTAGACATGATTGCGCACTTTTTTGAGCATTATAAAGATTTAGATAAGGGCAAGTGGGTAAAAATTAATGGCTGGGGTGATATAGACCAGGCGAAAAAAGAGATTTTAGACGGTGTGACAAACTACGATAACGCTAAAGTAAAACCAGCTTTCTAGTAATTAATCATTAAATACGATGCAAACTAGCGGACAAAGCTTTTAGCTCTTTTTCTGCTAATTTGTAATCTGGGTAAATACTGGCAACAGTGGCCCAAAACTTAGCCGAGTGGTTCATTTCTTTTAAATGTGCCAGTTCATGGCAAACCACATAGTTGATAATGTGCGGCGGCGCTTGCAATAAGCGCCAATTGAGCCGAATTTGTTTTTTTGAATTGCAGCTTCCCCAGCGCGAGCTAGCGTTAGACAGGTTAAACGCGTTGAAACTCACACCTAATTTGCTGGAAAATATTTCTAGTCGTCTAGTAAAGTCTATCAGCGCTTGTTTTTTGTACCACTGTATGACTTTACGGGCGATTAAGCTGGCGTCGTCATGATGCGGCATCGCCAGCTGCAATACGCCAGGCTCGTACTCAACCGCCTTGCTACGAAGGTTATGCTCAACGGCTAAGGTAATGCTATTGCCTAAGTACCAGAGCGTCTCACCATGCTGCCAGTGTATGGCGGGTAATTTATTTTCTACCAGTGCGTTTAATTTTTTGCGTATCCAATCTGCTTTTTGCTCAATAATGCCTTCAAGTTGAGCTTGTGAGATACGCTTAGGTGCATGTACCACCAAGCCATGGGCGGTAATTTTTAAGCCCACAGTGCGGCGCTGGCGACGTTCTAACTGATAATGTAGCTGGTCGCCTGAGGCTAAGGTAATCGCATGACTCATGATGCGGTTAGCGTGGCCATTTCTGTTTCAATCCAGTTTTCTACTAGCTGATTTAAGGCGTCTGTTTTTAAGCCTGCCGTTTGAATAGCTTGGCCTATGTGTATTTGAATAAGCCCAGGTGTTTTTATAAAGCCTTTGGGCCAAAAATCACCTGCATTATGCGCAACTGGCAGAACGGCTGTTTGCGTGTGTGTGGCAAGCCAAGCACCACCTATATGATACTTGCCGCGTTTTTTTGGGGCAATTCTAGTGCCTTCTGGAAATATCACTACCCACAAACCCTTGGCTAACCTATCTTTGCCTTTTTCTACTAGCTGTTTTAGCGCCTCACGTCCAGCGGCACGATTAATCGCAATTGGTGATGACATGGCCAAACCCCAGCCAAATATGGGAATCCACAATAATTCACGTTTGAGCACATAGACTTGAGTGGGAAAAATGGCCTGAAATGCGAACGTCTCCCAAGTGGATTGGTGCTTGCTTAGGATAATAGTCGGGCTATTGGGGATATGCTCCAAGCCTGTGATCTGATGGCGAATATTACAAGTGACTTTTAGCCACCATAACATGCTGCGCGCCCAGCCTGAAATAAGCTTATTGCGTGTTACCGGCTTAAGTGGCAATGCCAGCAATGCGATTAAAGTAAAAATTGGCGCAGTCATGACTTGCCCAATAAAAAACAAACATGAACGCAAAAACAGCATACCGTCCTTTAATTAATCTTGCCCTGCAATAATGTGTTGTACAGCTTCAGCGAGGTCGGCACACACCCAAGTGTTTTCAGGCAAGGCTTTATCGATAGATAGTTTAGAGGCAGCTAAAGTGGCCTCACCTTTGCCAGTCAGCACTAAAATCGGCTGGCAGCCTGCCGCCGAAAAAGCCTGTAAATCTCTTAATGCGTCACCCACAGCGGGCACGCCGTGCAATTCTGTTGAAAAGCGTCTGCCTATATCTTCTATCATGCCTATGTCTGGCTTGCGGCAATGGCAGTGGTCGTCTGCCGCATGCGGACAATAAAAAATAGCATCCACCCGTCCGCCCACTATCGCTAATTCTCGATTCATTTTTTCATGAATACTATTGAGCGTGGCCATATCAAATAAGCCTCGACTAATCCCCGATTGATTAGTCGCAACCGCCACTCGGAAGCCAGATTGGTTGAGTAAAGCAATCGCATCAAGGCTGCCCGCTATTGGCAGCCATTCATTAGGATTTTTAATGAAATTGGCAGAGTCGCGATTAATCACCCCATCCCTGTCTAAAATCACTAATTTCATTTGCTACTCACTTAATTAGCTGGCTAATTTAGATAAATCGGCAACACGGTTCATGGTTTGGTGCAAAGTCGCCAATAAGCCAAGACGGTTGGCTTTAAGCGCAGGGTCGTCTGCGTTGACCATCACGCTATCAAAAAAGGCATCCACAGGCGCTTTTAATGCGGCAAGTGATTGTAGTGACGCCGTGTAATCGCCACTTTCAAATAACTTATCAGCCACTGGTTTAACTTGGCTTAGTGCCTCGTTGAGCGCAATTTCAGCAGGTTCTTGCAATAAACTGGGGTTGACCTCAGCTTTTACCTCATCCGCTACTTTTTTTAGAATATTAGCCACGCGTTTGTTTGCTGCGGCTAGAGCTGGAGCTTCCACTAGTTTATCAAATTCGTTTACGGCCTTAATGCGATGCTCTATTTCGACAATTGGCGGTTTTAAATCTAAAACTGCAGAAACAACAGTTGCTTTGTTAAAAGCCACTAAGAAATTGTATTTTCTTTCTAATATAAATTTATAAACAATCTCTGAAATATCTTCGGGGAAGTTGTATTTTATAAACTCTTTTTTTGTAACCTCTAGCCAATTGAGAACATCTATTTTTTTTGCATCAATGTATCCGCTGGCATCTAAAGCCTCAGCAATAGTTATTACTCCTAGTGCATGTCTTCTTAGAGCAAATGGATCTTTATCACCTGTAGGTAAATTACCAATACCAAACATACCAAATAGTGTTTCTAGTTTGTCAGCAAGTGCAACAGAATGTCCAACTTCAGTTCTAGGTGAGTCGTCACCTGCAAAACGCGGTTTGTAATGGTCTTCAATTGCAAAAGCTACGTCATCATCTAGCTTTTCGTGTTGTGCGTAGTAGCGTCCCATAATGCCTTGTAACTCTGGGAACTCGCCAACCATGTCAGTAACCAAATCAGCTTTAGCCAGTAGAGCAGCTTTATCAGCTTTAGCCGCTAGAGTATCACCGCCAAGTTGCTGACCAATTGCTTTTGCAATTGCACGAACGCGCTCTGTACGCTCACCTTGCGAGCCAAGTTTATTGTGATAAACCACTTTATTTAAACCTTCTAAGCGGCTTTCTAACGTTTTCTTACGATCTTGGTCAAAGAAGAATTTAGCATCAGCCAGGCGAGGCCGTACCACACGTTCATTACCACCGATGACGGCACTGGGGTCATCTGGTGTGATATTCGAGACGATTAAAAATTTATTGGTCAGCATGTCGTTAGTATCGAGCAGTGGGAAGTATTTTTGATTGGCCTTCATGGTCAAAATCAAACATTCTTGCGGCACTTCTAGGTAAATTTCTTCAAATTGCCCAAGCAACACATTGGGGCGTTCAACCAGCGCGGTCACTTCATCTAACAACGCATCATCTTCAATTGGCTTTAGATTTTCTTTGCCTGCAGCAATGCTGAGCTGACGAACAATCTCAGCACGACGTTCAGAAAAACTTGCAATCACGGCGCCTTCAGTTTTAAGTTGCTCAGCATAAGTATCAGCATTTTTTATAACAACCGTTGATACAGCAGCTTCAAACCTATGGCCTTGTGTTTGATTGCTAGACCTTAAGCCTAATGCAGTAACAGCAATCACGTCGCCGCCATGTAACGCCACTAAGCTATGCGCAGGACGCACAAAATTGACGTTACTCCAACCATCTGCTAATTGATAAGTCATGACTTTCGGAATCGGTAACTTTGTTATTGCTTCGTTCAATGCGATTTGTAAGCCTTCATTAAGCGCAATACCTTTTTGCATGACATCTAAAAACAAAGCTTCATTTTTACCATCTGCTTGCTTGGTTAAATTTTTAACCGCGCTTTCATCCATGCCCATGCCGTTTAGGCGCTTGATTAAGGCTGGCGTTGCGTTGCCACTTGCATCCAAGCCAACGCTTACAGGCATGAGTTTTTGTGTAGAGGTCTTATCGGGAGCAATATCAAGGATATTCGTTGCATGTACTGCAAGCCGACGTGGTGATGCATAAGCTGTTACTGCTGAATTATCTTCCACTAAACCTTGTGATTTCAGTGATTCGAACAATATACTTGAAAATGCCTCGCCTAATTTATTTAAGGCTTTCGGCGGCAATTCTTCTACAAATAGTTCTACTAATAAATTTTTTGTACTCATGCTACGGCTTTCTTAGCTAATTCTGTTAATACTTCATCGGCCCAATCTTTAGGTGCCATTGGGAATCCCAGTCTGGCGCGACTATCTAAATAACTTGCCGCCACCGAACGCGCTAAGTTACGAATACGGCCTATATAGCCAGCACGTTCAGTCACTGAAATTGCCCCACGCGCATCAAGTAGATTGAAGGTATGCGCCGCTTTTAGTACTTGCTCATAGGCTGGCAGTGCAAGCTTATTTTCCATTAAATGTTGCGCTTGTTTTTCATGGGCAGTAAACGCGGTGAATAAAAATTCAGCATCTGAATGTTCAAAATTATAGGCAGATTGCTCTTTTTCATTTTGCAGATAAACATCGCCGTAACTGAGGCCGTCTGTCCAAGTTAAATCATAAACGTTATCCACGCCCTGCAAATACATGGCTAAGCGCTCTAAACCGTAGGTGATTTCGCCTGTAATAGGCTTACAGTTAATGCCGCCCACTTGTTGAAAGTAAGTAAATTGGGTCACTTCCATACCGTTTAACCACACTTCCCAACCTAAGCCCCATGCGCCTAATGTCGGGTTTTCCCAGTCATCTTCCACAAAGCGTATGTCATTCTTTTTTAAATCAAAGCCTAGCGCCTCAAGTGAACCTAAATAAAGCGCCAGAATATCGGCTGGTGCAGGTTTTAGTACGACTTGAAATTGGTAGTAATGTTGCAAACGATTGGGGTTTTCACCATAACGGCCATCTTTAGGGCGGCGACTAGGCTGTACATAAGCCGCTTTCCAAGGCTCAGGCCCGAGTGAGCGCAAAAATGTGGCGGTATGGCTAGTGCCTGCTCCCACTTCCATATCATAAGGTTGCAGCAATGCGCAGCCACGGTCAGACCAGTAGTTTTGCAACGTGAGAATAATTTGCTGAAAAGTAAGCGCCATAAGTGAAGTCTATAAGTTAAGTCGTACAAGGGCTAAATCTAGGATTTTACTTTGTTTTAGGCCGACTTGCCAAAAAATTAGGCAAACAGATGGCAAGTAGGCCAATAAAACTTATCGCCAAAAATAGCCAATTGCCAAAGCGCACGTAGGGCGTGCTGCCGCTGTAACCTTGCGCCATGACGTTCAGACTAGTTTGAGTAAAGTGAGGCGCATGTGCCAACACTACACCATGAGGGTTTATCATGGCAGTTGCCCCAGTATTAGTCGCCCGTAATACCGTGCGGCCTGTTTCTAGGGCACGCGCTTGCGAAAACTGCATGTGCTGTGAGGCTGCAATTGATTGGCCATACCAGGCATCGTTGCTGGCATTCACTAGTAAGGTCGCTTGCGGCAATTGACGAATAATTTCTTCGCCAAAAACATCTTCATAGCAAATATTAATCGCAATTCTTTCGCCGACGATAGGCATCGGCTGTTGATGTATGCTGCCGCGCGATAAATCACTTAATGGCATGTTAAGCCAATCTCGGTATATCCAGCCAAACAGCGCTTTGAACGGAATAAATTCGCCAAAGGGCACTAAATGCGATTTACGATAAACCGCAGGCGGGCTGCTAGCAAGATTTAACATGCTATTAAAATACTCGCCCTGTTCACGCTCTATTAGCCCAGCCAAAATGGCGCCTTGGTTTTGCCTAGCCAGTTTTTTAAGGCGTGATGTGATGTCGCCTGGCAGTTCGCTCAACAGCACTGGCAGTGAGGTTTCTGGCATGATAATAAGCTGGGCAGTGCTGGCTTCGGCCATTGCTAGATATTGCCTTAAGGTGCTCTGCGCCACCTCTGGTGCCCATTTTATGTTCTGCGAAATATTGCCTTGTAATAAACTGACCGATATAGGCTTGGCATTGGGTGTGGTCCATTCCACACTTTTTAATAGACCCCCTACTAGCCCAATCATCAGTAATAGTGCCATACTATGGCGGCGAGTGAAGCTAGCGTTTGGTTTGGCGGTGAGGCTGTAAGCGATTAAGCTGGCCGACAACACCGCTAGCATAGACAGGCCATACACACCCAGTATAGGCAGATAGCCAGTCAGTGGGCTATGCGGCACTTGGCTATAACCCATGGTCAGCCAAGGAAAGCCAGTAAAAATCCAGCTACGCGTCCAGTCGGCCAATGCCCAGCATATAGGCATCGCAAATAATAATGCTAAAGACTGTCCTTTTGAAATTTTGCTACTGAGCAGCCCAACCAATGCTGGGAATAAAGCCATAAAGCCACATAGCAAAAATGTCGCTAAGCAGGCCATGCTGCTAGGCATGTTGCCAAAGTCATGTAGGCTGATGTATATCCAATAAATGCCGCTGCTAAACAAGCCCAGCCCGTAAATAAAGCCAGAAAAAGCCGCTTGTTTTGCGTTGATGTTTTGCTGCCAATAATAAAACAAACCGACCAGCGATAAGATGCTGGCAGGATAAAAGTAAAACGGCGCAAAACCAAGTACCGCGATGGCGCCTAGCACAAAGAAAATAACTGGCTTGAAGAAGGAATACGGGCTTGTTTTTAGCATGGCATGAATTGTAGCTTGATACCGTGCTTTATAACAAAAATAAGCGTTGGCCTATCAATAATAATAGTCTGATTGACAGTACCTAGTATTCAGTTTTATATTTGCCTCAGCGGCGCTTGGTATGGTCATTTGAGTGATCAACTACAGCGCCATAACAGATTACTTTTGGAGAAAATATCATGAGCATAGCGTCAGAATTTAAGGATTTTATTGCTAAGGGCAATGTGATGGACCTCGCTGTTGGGGTGATTATAGGCGCGGCTTTTGGAAAAATCGTCGACTCCTTAGTCGGCGATATGATAATGCCTATCATAGGTAAAATGATTGGCGGCTTAGACTTCAGTAATATGTTTATTGCCTTGGCTGATATTCCCGCAGGCAACGCTGGGACGTTTGCTGCGCTTAAAAGTGCTGGTGTGCCTATGCTGGCTTATGGCAATTTTATTACCATCGTGTTGAATTTTATGATTTTATCTTTTGTAATTTTTATCATGGTAAAGCAAGTCAATCGACTCAAAAAAGTCGAAGCGGAGACTAAGCCTGCCGCGGCAATCGCAGAAGATATTTTATTGCTGCGTGAAATTAGAGATGCTTTAGCTAAGTAATACTGACCTAGCATTAAAGGGCGATAGCGCCCTTTGTGCTAGCAGAAAAGCAATCAATAAGTTTTATCATCTGCGCTTTTATAAACCAGCTGGGCCGCTCGGCACTTCGTATTTTTGTCCGCTATCGGCGCCCTCAGCACCGTCGTTATTGATAAACACCACTTGTACTACCTTGTCATCAATAAAGTCTAATTCTGTTGTCTGGTAATAAGCGCCCTCAGGCGTCGTGTTGATGTAATGGTACTGCCAAATAGAGGCAACTATCTTGCCCGTGCTTTTAATCGTTACGTCATCAGCTTTGGCGGGCTCTCCAAACTGAGCAATAATTTTAGCTTTATCAAAACCACTAATGGCATTGATAAAATCTCTTTCTAGCGTAGGAATTTCACTGGCAGTTTTTGCTTCGTCGGCAGTTGCAGGCTGCATGAATAGTATTTGCGTCAAAATAAAGCCAAAAAATGCGATACGTTTCATTGCCTACTCCAATATCAAAAAAATAATGATTTAATGTAACTTAAGCTTTGAGAGCCAGTAAATCAAAAATTAGTTCCGTATGCTGAGCAGTAAATCAGATAGATGGATTTTTACAAGGGCTTGAAGGGCAGTCTACGCGCGTTGGATTTAGGCTAAATCGCTGCCAGCAGGCAGTATTTCTAGCGACAAGGTATGCAAACGGCGACTATCAGCCTTAAGCACTTTAAAGCGCAAGCCACTTAAAATAATTTCATCATCTCGTTTGGGTAAATGGCCGAACTGATGCACGACTAAACCGCCTATGGTAGAAAACTCCTCATCGCTTAATGAAGTGCCTATAATCTCATTAAAATCAGCGATTTCAGTCAGTGCTTTTACGCGATACTGGCCATCGGCATTTTGAATAATATTATCTTCATCTTCATCGTAGTCGTATTCATCTTCAATATCGCCGACAATTTGCTCTAGCACATCTTCTATGGTCACCATGCCTGCCACGCCGCCATATTCATCAACCACAATCGCAATATGATTACGGTTGCTGCGAAACTCTTTGAGTAATATATTCAGTCGCTTAGATTCTGGAATAAATACTGCAGGACGCAGCATATCGCGTACTTCAAAGTCTTCACCGGCGTAATAACGTAATAAATCTTTAGCCAGCAGTATGCCTATGACATCGTTTTTGTCATCTTCAATTACGGGAAAACGTGAGTGAGCGGTTTCAATGACGTGCGGAATAAAAACTTCAGGGGGGTCAGTGATGTCGATGACATCCATTTGCGAGCGAGGAATCATGATGTCACGTACTTGCATTTCACTGACCTGCAACACGCCTTCTATCATGGCCAGTGAATCGGCATCCATCAAACTATTTTCATACGCTGTGTGTAACAGCGTTAGCAGTTGCTCGCGATCTTCTGGTTCACGCAATAAAAAGTGACTTAAACGTTCTAATAAACTCGGTTTGTGACTAGGTTTTTCCGACTCGGCAGCCATGAGAGGCGTCCTATGTAATGAGATAGGGATCAGCATACCCTAATTTAGTGATAATTGCAGTCTCTATAGCTTCCATCAACTCAGCTTGAGCTTCAATTTCGTGATCATGGCCGTGCAAATGCAACACACCATGTACCGTCAAATGCGCATAGTGCGCTTCAAGCGGCTTATTTTGGGCGAGCGCTTCTGACTTGACCACAGGGGCGCAAATCACAATATCGCCGATTAAATCAGCGGCATCGCTCAGTGGAAAAGTCAGCACATTGGTAGCGTAATCTTTACCGCGATAAGCTTTGTTAAGGGCGCGTGCTTCCGCTTCATCTACCAGACGTATGGTGACTTCGGTATTCACCCGTATGGCAGCTTTTGCCCAGCGACGAAATTGATTAGCCTTAGGCACAACCAAATCACTAGAAGCTAGTTGCAGGGTTAATTTAAGTGCTGGCATATTTTATTAAAACTTCAGGCTGAAAATTTGCCCTATTATTTTGATTGTTGGGTAGGACAATCTACATAAGGAAAGCGCACATGCCCAAAACGAATCACTAAAATCGCAATGGCAATCAAAAAGATAGAGCCTGAAAGTGCCAGCATTTGCCAAGCGTCTATTTCAGCCACTTCTAGCACCAAATAGCGCGCTAGGGCAATAATGCCGATATACAGTGGATATCTCACAGGTAAATTACCTGAACCCAAGTAGTGGTTGAGCATAGACATCACTTCAAGATACAAAAACAGCAATAGCAAGTCACCAACAGCAATTGCGCGCGCTTGCCAGATATGTAAAATTGCCTCAAACACGGCAAAAATAGTTGCCATGGCTATGGTGATTAATACCGCCTGCTCAACCACACCTAAGCCACGCTGCACGAACTTACTAAATTTATTTGGGATCATTTCTGACTTCCTCTCATCAATCGCATTTATTTCTCGTTATTTTTTTCGTAATCTTCATAAGCATTAACGATTTTTTGTACTAAGGGGTGCCGCACTACATCTGCCGATAAAAAATGTGTCATCGCGATGCCCTTGAGGTCTTTTAATACTTTTTGCGCTTCTATCAGACCACTTTTTTGATGGCGCTGCAAGTCAATCTGCGTCACGTCGCCAGTAATGACCGCTTTGGTGCCAAAACCGATGCGCGTTAAAAACATTTTCATTTGTTCGGGCGTGGTGTTTTGCGCTTCATCTAAAATAATAAAGCTTTGATTAAGTGTACGGCCTCGCATATAAGCCAGCGGTGCTACCTCAATTGCCCCCCGTTCAAACATTTTATTGACCGTGTCATAACCCGCTAAATCATAGAGCGCATCATACAAAGGTCGTAAATAGGGGTCGACTTTTTGGTTTAAATCGCCAGGTAAAAAGCCTAATTTTTCGCCTGCTTCTACCGCAGGGCGAACCAATATGATACGTTTTACGCGGTCTCGACTCATGGCATCCACTGCACTGGCTACTGCCAAGTAGGTTTTGCCTGTGCCAGCAGGACCTATGCCAAAGGTAATGTCGTGATCTTGAATCTGTTGCAAATAAGCGATTTGCCTAGGGGTGCGACCATGCAGCTCGCTGCGGCGAGTCATCAATACTGGCGCGTTAGTGCTGGCGACATCCTCAGGTTTTAATTTATTAATTTCAACCAAGCCTAATTGAATTTCATCTAAGCCAATCGGATTTTTGGCGCGTACATAAAAATTTTCTAGCAACTGCGCCGCTAAACGCATATTGTGGATGTCACCAGAAAGTCTGATATGCGAGCCTCGGCGAGCAATTTGCACTTCTAAGGCGCCTTCAATTTGCTTAATATTTTCATCTAGCGCGCCACATAAATTCGCTAAACGAGTATTGTCTTCTGGGCTTAAGGTGATTTCCATATAATCTCTATAAACTAATAATGACGAATAATTTCGCCACGTAAGCGTTTGGGATTGCTTACATCGGTAATACGCACATCAACAAATTGATGAATTAAATCGCTATTGCCAACAATATCGACGATACGGTTATTGTCAGTTTTTCCTGCCAGTTCATGGGCGTTTTTCCAGGAGACACTTTCTATTAATACGCGTTGAATGGTGCCTAACATCGCGTTACTTAATTGTTTGCCTTGCGCCTCGTTGAGGGCTTGTAGTTTAGCTAAGCGAGCCAATTTTACAGCTTGCGTTGTGTCATCGTGCAAATAAGAAGCAGGCGTGCCAGGGCGTGGGCTGTATAAAAAGCTAAAACTGTAGTCAAAACCTATATCCTGCATCAGCTTTGCCGTGGCTTCAAATTCAGCTTCTGTTTCACCCGGAAAGCCGATGATGAAGTCTGACGTAAAGGTGAGATTGGCATTGGCCGCACGCAATTTTCGTATGGTAGATTTAAATTGCAAACTCGTATAATTACGCTTCATGGCCATCAATACGCGGTCTGCCCCAGCTTGCACAGGCAAATGTAGCTGCGCCGCCAATTTTGGAATATAGGCAAAGCAATCTATCAGGCGTTGTGTCATTTCATTGGGGTGGCTAGTGGTAAAGCGTATCCGTTCTATTTGTGGAATTTCTGCAATGCTTTCAATCAGCATAGCTAAATCCGCTTCTACGCCGTCATATTCGGTGCGATACGCATTGACGTTTTGCCCCAGCAAGGTAATTTCTTTCACGCCTTGGCTGGCCAACTGCACCGCTTCTGTCAATATGGCGGCAAAAGGCCGCGATACTTCTTCGCCTCTGGTGTAAGGCACCACGCAAAAACTACAATATTTGCTGCAACCTTCCATAATGCTTAAAAAAGCACTGGCGCCTTCTACGCGTGGTGGCGGTAAATGGTCAAATTTTTCAATCTCTGGGAACGAGGTATCGACCTGCGATAAGCCGCTAGCTTGGCTATCTTTTATCATTTCAGGCAGTCTATGTAAGGTCTGTGGACCAAACACTACATCGACATAAGGCGCGCGCTTAATGATATTATCGCCCTCTTGCGAAGCCACGCAACCACCAACACCGATGATTAAATTAGGATTTTTTGCCTTTAACGGAATAAACCGGCCAAGGTGGCTAAATACTTTGTCTTCTGCTTTTTCACGCACCGAGCAGGTGTTGAGCAAAATGACATCAGCATCTTCGGGCGTCAGGGTCGCTATCATACCGTCGGTTGCAGCCAGCATATCCGCCATGCGCGACGAATCATACTCATTCATTTGGCAGCCAAATGTTTTAATGAATACCTTCTTGGGGGCATCTGCTTTGCTGGGAGGTGACGCTAGGGAATGTTTTTTGGTATTCAAAGCACGACGGCCACTGGATAAAACATAATTTTAGCGCATTTGCCAGATTGCTTCACGCAAACTTAGTCAGTGCAAGGTAAAATAGCCTCAAATCAATAGGTCAGCATCATGCAAGCATTACCCATTTTTATGAATATCACCAACCGCCCTTGTGTAGTTATTGGCGGCGGTGAGGTTGCCTCGCGCAAAGTGCTTATGTTGTTAAAAGCCCATGCGGCTATTACGCTTTACGCACCTGAGATTTGCCCAGCGCTGCAAGCCTTGAGCCAGAACGGCAGTATCACTCACATCAAGGCTGATTTTCATGAACATCAATTACTAGGCGCTTGCCTAGTAATTGCCGCTACCGATCTAGAAGACGTTAATAGTGCTGTTTCTGTTGCCGCAAAAGCGCAAAATATTCCAGTTAATGTGGTGGATTCGCCGCATTTATGCACATTTACCATGGCGTCTATAGTAGAAAGGTCGCCTATAGTCATTGCTATTTCTAGCGAAGGCAATGCACCAGTATTGGCAAGGTATTTGCGCACAAAAATTGAAACCATGCTGCCCGCAGGCTATGGCCGTATTGCTAGCATAGCAGGCGAATTTAGAGATAAAGTCAAAGCAAAGTACGCCACCAGCCAAGCGCGGCGGATTTTTTGGGAAGGTGTTTTGCAAGGCCCTATCGTAGAGCGTATTTTGGCGGGGCAAGAAGCCGCCGCCAGACAATCTTTAGATAAATTATTATCCGATACGGATCAACCAGCTCAGCATGGTGAGGTGTATTTAGTTGGCGGTGGCCCAGGCGACCCAGATTTATTAACTTTTAGAGCCTTGCGTCTCATGCAGCAGTGTGATGTTTGTGTCTACGATAAATTAGTCAGCCCCGAAGTTTTAGAGCTGGTGCGCCGAGATGCCGAGTTGATTTATGTAGGTAAATCGCGCGATCAGCATACTTTGCCGCAAGAAGAAATTAACGCATTATTAGCCAAATTAGCCCTAGAAGGTAAACGTGTGTTGCGCCTGAAAGGCGGTGATCCCTTTATATTCGGTCGTGGCGGAGAAGAAATTGAAACCCTGATGCAGCAGGGCGTGCCTTTTCAAGTTGTGCCTGGCATTACGGCGGCAAATGGCGTCTCTAGCTATGCGGGCATTCCGCTCACGCATAGAGATTACGCCCAAGCCTGCTTATTTATTACTGGGCATTTGAAAGATGGCTTATTGAATTTAGATTGGCAGGCAATGGCGCGACCAAATCAAACGGTAGTGATCTATATGGGTTTGGTTGGTTTGGCCGAAATATGCCATCAACTTATACTGCGGGGCGTGTCAGCCGATATGCCAGTGGCCGTCGTTCAGCAAGGAACCACTCAGCAACAACGGGTAGTAACCGCCACGTTGAGCAATCTAGCGGCCAAAGTGGCCGCAGCAGAAATGAAACCGCCATGCCTGACCATTATTGGTGAAGTGGTGCAATTGCGCGAAAAATTAAACTGGTTCGAGCCTGGTGCTGCCAGTTAAACTGCGCTAGTGATAGGTAAGCTTAGCCTAGCTTCTAAGCCACCTTCTGGGCGATTAATCAACGCCAGCTTACCGTGATGAAGCTTGGCAATACGGTCTGCGATGGCTAACCCCAAGCCGCTACCACCAGCATTACTGCGTGCGGTATCTAAACGCTCAAAAGGACGCAATAGTTTTTCAACGTGCGTTTCAGGAATGCCAGGGCCATTGTCAAAAACGCTAATCAAAATATGATCAGCACTGATTTTACTGGCAATACGCACTTGGCCATTGCCATAGGCATAGGCATTACCTACTAAGTTGTCTAATAGTCGCTGCATGGCTAAGGGCTTAATGGGCAGAATGTAAGTGGGCGCTAACTGTACGACTAAGTCACGCCCAGCACGCAATTGCCTATCATGTACCGCTTGCAACAAGCTATTAATATCGGTCATTTGTGTGGGTTCGCCTTCTACTCCTTTCACAAAATCTAAGAACTGGTGAATGATGTTATCCATATCAACAATATCTTGTATCATGCCGCCTTTTAAGCTGTCGCAAGCATCATCAGGCAGCATTTCTACCGATAAGCGCAATCTAGCCAATGGCGTACGTATATCGTGCGAAACGCCAGCCAATATCAAAGTGCGTTCTGCGTCTAACTCAGCCAATGAGTCGGCCATTTTATTAAAAGTATCATTCACTTCGCGCAGTTCCGCAAAGCTGCCTTCTGGTAGTTTTTCTGGTTGCTCGCCATTACGCACCCTATTGGCGGCATTCATGAGTAAATGTAAGGGTCTATTAATACGTGCCGCAATAAAGTAGGCAGCGCCTAACGATAACACTAGCACCAAAGCCGCCCAGCCTAGCCACTGCCAAGGAAATGAGCGTTCTACATGTACCCGTGGAATCACCACCCAGTAGTCATCTTGACCGATATTAAAGCTAATCCAAAGCCCCTGCACGCCGTAGTGATTAATGGTAATGATGGTTTCTACACCAAGCCGTTCACGAATTTTTGCCGCCACCATATTGATGAAGGGGTCTGCGGGTAAAGGCTCAATTTCTTCCATGAAATCGGCGTAATAAATTCTTACGCCTTCTTTGCCTGTTATTTCAGATAATAAGGCAAGGCGAAGATTTTCTTGTGAGGCGATCAGTGAAGCACGCGTGTAATTGACCACGGTTACCGCTTGCAAAGCCGTGGCTTCAGCACGTGGCTCACGTTCAAAATACTCAAAGATTTGTAGCGATGCAATCTGCGCGACAGCCAGCAACACTGCAATTAGCAGCATGACTCTGGCAAGTAAGGTTTTAGGGAGTAAGCTTAATTTCAAGTTTCAGCTTAGTTTAGGCAAATGAATGGATGCAATTTACTCATCTACGTTGCCATCTGGAATAAACACATAGCCAAAGCCCCACATGGTTTGTAGGTAACGAGGATGTGCAACATCAGGCTCTATGAGTTTGCGTAAACGTGATACTTGTACATCAATACTACGGTCAAAAACGTCTAATTCACGACCGCGTGCTAATTGCATGAGTCTATCGCGAGATAAGGGCTGGCGAGGATGGTCGACAAATACTTTAAGTAGGGCAAATTCACCACTGGTAATCGTCACAGACGTGCCATTTTTAGTTAAAGAACGCGTTGTGGCACTAAATATAAAATCACCTATGGCTACATTGTCTGTATTTACGGCAGGCGCACTGGGTTGTAAGCGCTCATGTCGACGCATCACGGCATTAATACGTGCTAATAATTCACGTGGATTAAATGGTTTTGGCAGATAATCATCAGCGCCCATTTCTAGCCCAATAATTCTATCTACCTCATCACCGCGCGCAGTCAGCATAATAATCGGCAGTATAGTGCCTGTGCCACGAATTCTGCGGCATATAGAAAGGCCGTCTTCGCCAGGCAACATCAGATCTAATACCAGCAAATCAATGGGCTCGGCTGCCAGCACAGCGTCCATTTCTTTAGCGTCTGATGCCACTTTGATGGTGTAGCCCTGCTCAGTCAAGTAGCGTTGCAATAATTCACGCAACCTAACGTCATCATCAACAACTAAGATTTTTTTATTTTGATTTTCCATTATTTTAAGTTTTTACTGAGTAAGCCTATATGAAATATCCAAGCAAGCTTTAGTGTATGCTAATTTCGTTTAATTTCAAACGATCCCTATCATTAAACTGTTAAATTTCTAGCAAGATAATCCATTTTAACTAAACTTATTTGACTATAAGTCTGTCTATATCAAACACTTAGGCTTGTTACAATTGATTACAATTTCACCAACATTTGAAACAATCGATTAACAATCCTGCTTCATGATGCTTGGTCTATTTTACCGTTTAATATTTAATTTTAGGCTTTGATACTACTCACACCAAAACAGCTATCTATCGTCAAACACACCTGTATTGCCATGGGTGTGGCGTTTGGTTTTTCTTTAAATGTAGCCGCGGGTGACAAATCAAATTTTGACTACTCGGCCAAAACCAGTAAATTAGCTGCTAACGATGAGCCTAGCGGTGATGGTATGCAGCAAACGCTGGAACTCAACTTTAGCCCAGAGAACAGAGAAAAATTACGCAAGGCGCTGGATGATTACGCGCGATCTATAGACCAAGATCATGAGCGCATTGAAGAAAGTCGTCGCGCCATGCAAGAAAGCCTAGAAGCACGTTTTTTTGACGCCGATAACGATGGTGATGGCACCATAGATAGACAAGAAGCCACCGAAAAACTCCCGCAAATTGCCCGACATTTTAATCAAGTAGATACTAATCAAGATCATGTTATTTCACTTGATGAATTGGTCGATGCGCAAGCCAAAATATTAGAACGTCGAAAAGCCGCCGAGGCGGCGATAGAAGCACAAAAACTGCAAGCGGCTACTGAAAATAGCCCTGAAAGCAAGCCTAAAAACAAGCAGACGGCAAATAGCGCAAAAAAACGCGCACTTTAGCCTGACTTAGGCCTCAATCTTTAGGCCAAATCACACATACGCGTAAACCCTGCCCTGCCTTATTATCTTTTAGCGCAAGCTGCGCCCCATGTAGCTGTGCAATGCGCCGTACAATAGATAAGCCTAAGCCACTGCCCTCTTCACCCGTACCAGCAATACGATAAAAGCGTTGCAACACATGCTCACGTTCAGCAACTGCAATACCAGGGCCAGTATCTTGTACTTCTAGACGTATGCCTGCTAAATTAAATACAGATACGCTAACTTGGCCGCCAGCTGGCGTATAGCGAATGGCGTTATCCAGCAAATTGCGTAATAACAAACGCAATTGCGCGTCATCACCCAAAATATGACAATTTGCCTTGTGTGTAAGCGACAGTTCAATTTGCTTGGCATGGGCTAAGGGGGCTAAATCTGTTATGACCATGGCTGCTAGGGCAGCTAAATCGACAGGTTTATAGCCCGCCGAGGCAGTTTCGGGGTCAACCCGCGCTAAGGTCAGCAACTGTTCTACTAATCGCGTTGCCCTATCTACCCCGCGTAATACATTTTCTAATGCCTGCTGCCGCTCATCTAGGTCTGTTGAGCGCATGGCCACTTGTGCTTGAATTTTAAGGGCGGCAAGCGGCGTTCTTAATTCATGCGCGGCATCGGCGGTAAAGCGTCGTTCGCCCTCAAAGGCCAGTTCAAGCCGCGCAAACAAATCGTTGAGCGCGTTGACTAGGGGTAGCACTTCTTCTGGTACGCCGCGCATAGCAACCGCTTGTAAATGATTAGCAGTGCGCTGTTTAATTTCTCGCTTGAGGGCTTGCAGCGGCCGCAAGCCTGCGCCAACGCCAAACCAAATCAGCAGCACCAATACTGGCAGGGCAATAAAAGTAGGCAATAGCATCTTAAAGGTAATGTGATGCGCTAAACTTTCTCGTCCAGCCAAAGGTTCGGCGACTTGAATCATGAATTCATGCCGCGCGTCCCATTTTGTCAGCACCCGCCATGGCTGGCCGTTAATTAGTGCTTCACTATAGCCCTCAGCGCGTAGGCTCATCGCCGAAGCTGGGGCTGCACTTGAGCGCACTAGCAGATTCTTTTCATCCCAAATTTGGAATGCTAGTTTTTGTTCGTATTCGTGTGAGGCCGAGACTTCATCGTCGCCCCGCTCTATGCGTTCATGTAACTCATGACGAGTTGTACCAAGTAGCACTTGTGCAGATTGGGCCAGCTGAGCGTCAAATAAGCGGTCAATTTCCTCGCGCGATTCAATATGGGTAAACCAAGCCGCGACTAACCATGCCAAGCCCAAGCTAATAGTCAGAAATAATATCAGGCGAATACGGACTGAATTCATGTTTTACTGAGCGGCCCAGTATCAGTAGCTTTATCAATCACATAGCCCACACCGCGCAGGGTGCGAATTAGCCCTACACCTAGTTTTTTGCGTAAATGATGGATATGCACTTCTACCGAATTGCTCTCTACCTCTTCGCCCCAGCCGTAAAGATGCTGCTCTAATTGCTCGCGCGATAGAACGCGGCCAGTATGCAATAAAAGCTCATGTAACAAGGCAAACTCTCGCCCAGAAAGCACCATGATTTCACCGTTTTTAGTGACTTGATGGCTAGCTGGCGTCAACTCAATATCCCCATGCTGTATGCTCTGCATCACTTGCCCAGCGCTGCGGCGCAATAGCGCATTCAGGCGGGCAATCAACTCGTCTAAATCAAAAGGCTTAATCAGATAATCATCCGCCCCCGCATTTAAGCCAGCCACACGGTCAGCCACGGTATCGCGCGCAGTTAGGATTAAAACAGGTAGTTTTGCATGGCTGGCACGCAACCATTTGAGCAGGTCTGTGCCGCTTAATTTAGGTAAACCGAGGTCTAACACCAGCAATGCATATTCTTCAGTTTCTAATGCCAGTTTTGCTGTTTGTCCATCCTGCGCCCAATCCACAGCAAAGCCTGCCTGCTTGAGGCCAGCACGCACACCATCACCCAATAGGGCATCATCTTCTACCAATAAGACTCGCATAGGGCTATATTAACGTGGAATCTTAATCTGCGACTCAGAAAAATCACCTTTTTCGGCAGCCGGATGGCAAGCCAGGCAATTAGCCGCGCTGGCTATGCTTTTGCGCTTAAATGTAGCGGCAGAAACTTCATCATGCTTGCTGGTAAAATAAGCCGTTTGACTAATCCGTAGCGGAGTTGCACCAGCAGGAATAGACTGATTGATGCGATTTGAGCGGCGATTATCTTGTTTATCGGCGCTATTTAAAGCCAGAAAACGGCTAATTTCATCGCGCGTGGCGGCGTCCAGGCTGGCATTTTCACCAAAATGCTTATCTAAGCCCAGCATGATTTGATGCCATGATCTTTCTGGCAGTAAACCTGGGTGATAAAGCATGTGGCAACCAGAACATTCGGTTTTCCATTTGGCATTGGCCACCGCTGGCATTTGCTTAGCGCCATCTTCACTAAAGCCACCACTTGCTAGCAATGCGCTGGTTGAGCTTATGCTGGCAAGCAATAGCAAAAATTGCATATATTTTTTCATGGTATTTTTCCTTATTTAATGCTTAATAAATAGCTGATGTAATCGCCTTTTTCTTGCGCGCTACAACGGCGTTCCAGCACGTCTTGGCAATTACGTCCAAACCACTTTTCTGTTTTAGCCGCATCGGTAAATCTCTGAGGATTGACGCTAGGCGCCATCGCTTCAATCACCTTATTGGCGCGCGTTTTGCCCTGATTGCGTGGGTCACTGGTATGGCAAGTAGCGCAGCTGACTTTTTTGCCATCGCTATGCATACGCTCAGCATGAAAAAAAGCCGCGCCTTTATCCGCAGAAAAGCCTGTAAAACTTGTGCTCTCCTGCTTGGCTTGCGCCTCATACTGTTTAAGCAATGCCTGTGGGCTGGCAGGCCAAGCGCTGATGCTAAATAACAGGGTGAATATCGCTAAGGCGTTACGCATGACCGTCCCCCTGCGTTGGGGCTGGGCTATCTGACGCCACTTCATATTGATAACCTGTCACCATAGATTGCGCGATGGGTGTTTTATCTTGATATTCATGCCAAATCAGCGCGGCAATGTGCATTACTACAAAACCCATTAATAAGTAATAAATCAACTCATGCGGCTCTTCAAATGTCTCTTTAAGCCAAGCCATATCGCCAAACCAAGCATTAAAAGGCCCCATGCTATGCTCTATGGCAGCAAGCCCTAGGCCTGTGACAGCCATAGTGATTAATAGCACATATACCAGCAAATAAGCCGCGCTAGCTAGTGCGTGATGACCAAAGCCAGGCTTAGCGCGCAGATTAAAATGTCTAACGGCCTGCCACCAAGCGGCGGGGTGCCACATATCAGCAAATCTCGCATGGCGCGGGCCCACTATGCCCCAAGCTAATCGAGCAGCGATGCCCACTACCAAGGCATAACCTATGTAAATATGCAGCTGCCATAAAGTCTTTTCGCCAGCGCCTTTGTCAAAAAGCTCAGACAACCAAATCGTCGTTATCAAAAATACAATAGCCAAGCCATTCCACAAGTGAATTAGGCGCAGCGCGGGGTCATAGACTTTTTGTCTGTGGTAAGTTATTTTTTCCATTATTTGCTCCATTAAAACAGGGTGTGAGCAAATAATAGAGCGGTTAACTTAAGTGAATCTTAACGATTGAATAGTTAAAAATGAGCATAAAAAATCAATGCGTCTGACAAACGGCTTAAATTGGATCAGGGGCTTTAATCACAGGCTTCGCGTAGTTAAACGCATCAGAGAAAAATGCATCATCCGCCAGGCTAGCCTCTACAAAGCTTGCGTGTGCAATTTCTACCATGGCGGGTGCGCCGCAGCAGTAGACCTCGTAGTCGGCTAATCCTGTATTGGCAAAATCATCTAATACCGCTTGGTGCACATAGCCAGTGCGGCCTTGCCAGTGGTCTTCTGCTAGTGGGTCAGACAATACGGGAATAAATTGAATATGCGGGTAGTCTGCCGCCCATGACTTGGGTAAGGCAGGCATATACAGGTCTTTTAGGCTATGCACCCCCCAGTACAAGTGGATATTGCGTTGAATGTTGTGGTATAGCATGTGTTCGATGATGCCTTTGATGGGGGCAAACCCCGTGCCACCAGCCACCATAATGATGGGTTTGTTGGAATCTTCGCGCAGAAAAAAACTGCCAAACGGTGCTTCTATGCGCAAAATCGCTTTATCAGGCATTTCGTTAAATACATATTCGGTAAACTGGCCGCCCGGTATTAAGCGTAAATGCAGTTCTAGCAGTTGATTGATATGAGGTGCATTGGCCAAAGAAAACGCGCGCCGCTTGCCGTCTTTAAGCAAAAATTCTATGTACTGCCCCGCCATAAATGTTAAATGTTCGCCGCTGGGCAGCTTTAAAAATAGCGCCATGACGTCGTCGGTCAGCTGCTCTTTACGCTCAACCCGCACTGGCAAAATACGTGGTGGAATAAGCTCGGCTTTCACTTCGCGACAGGTGATGCTTAAGTCAGAAAGCGCGTGGGCGCAACAAAATAAGGCCTTGCCAGCAGCTTTTTCTGCCTCAGTAAGCGCGCTGGCGGCATAGTCACCATAGTCTACTTGCCCGCTGATTATCTCGCCCTTGCAACTACCACAACTGCCATTGCGGCAGCTATATGGCAGGTTTACCCCAGCGGCGATGGCTGATTCCAGAAGGGTTTGTGAGGCTTTGGCGGTATATTGATGGCCAGTAGCAGGTATAGTAATTTGGTAGCTCATTGCTTAGTCTTCACGGTGAAATTCGCCTTCTATCACATCGTCATTGGCTGCTTGTTGACGGTAAACGTCGCCAGCTTGGCCCTCTTTTTTGATGGGGATTAATAATAAAATCACTGCGATAAAGTCGGTTATTACGCCCGGGATGATTAATAATATACCAGCGATAATATTGCGTGCACTACTAAAAATGACTTTTAGTGGGTTATTTGCTTGCTTTAAATTTTGAATCATCTGGCCAGATAATAATAACTTTTCATCTCGAATAAGTTGCAAGCCCAGCATGCCGATCACCACTAGGTATAATAAAAATAGCCAGCCATATTGCTGGGTTAGATTAATTAACAGCCAAATCTCTGCCACCGGGAAAGCTAGTATGGCCAGTAAAAATATTATTCGCATGAATATAAAGCCTTAAATGATTGAACGTAGGATAGCTGGGCTTATCCAAGTATGATGTAAATACTAGTTTGTTAATTGTGCCTATATTCTATAATGACAAGATACCATAAGGTTCTATGCTTAAATTATTAACGATGAATCACCGCCACATGAACAATTTATTACTGCCTCGGCTAATCAGTAGCTTAATAGCGCTCGCTGTTATGCTGTGTTTGCAAAGTGCATTTTTAATCAATGCGCATGCGGCGATTGCAGATGTTAGCTCAATTAAGCATTTGTTCGTTGATGATAATGACACTTTCTTGCCGCCAGAAGTTGCGTTTCAACTCAGTTTAAAGGCCATAGACGGACAAAATATACAGGCAAATTTTACCATAGTGCCTGGTTATTATTTATACCGTCAGCGTATCAAGTTTGAGATGCAATCGCCCGCCGATCTTAAAATATCCGCGGTCAACTTGCCAACGGGCGAAATAAAAAGCGATGCTAATTTTGGCAAGCAAGAAGTTTATCACCATGATGTTAAAGCCAATATCAAGCTGAGTGCGGTAAGCAAGCAAGTCATGATTAATGCTAGCTATCAAGGCTGTAGCGAAAAAGGCCTATGCTACGCACCTATTAAAAAGACCATCACTGTTGATATGGTAGCCGCTAATCAATCCCTCAGCCAGCTAGCGCCTAGCAGCGTTAATGAGACCGATAGCAGCACAAAAATTTTGCAATCAGGCAACATATGGTTGGTCATCGCCAGTTTTTTTGCTGCGGGCATGCTGCTCTCACTCACACCTTGTGTATTGCCGATGATACCTATTTTATCCAGCATTATCGTTGGCAGCCAAAGTCAGTCCAGCCAGCCATCAAAATTACATACATTTGGCTTGTCGGTAGCTTATGTGTTGGGTATGGCCTTAAGCTATACCTTGGCAGGCGTTGCGGCAGGTTTATCAGGCAATTTACTCAGTCAAGCCTTACAAACCCCTTGGGTATTGGGCACCAGTGCATTTATTTTTGTTTTGCTGGCTCTGTCTATGTTTGGTTTTTATGAATTAAAACTGCCACAAAGTTTTGAAGACAAAATGCTAGATACCAGCAATCGGCTTAAAGGCGGGCATTTTATTGGCGTTTTTATCATGGGCGCTATATCTGCATTGATTGTCAGTCCATGTGTGGCGGCACCACTGGCTGGCGCGCTAATTTACATAGGACAAACGCATAATGTATTTCTGGGAGGCGCAGGCTTATTTACACTGGCTATTGGCATGGGCATGCCATTATTGCTCATAGGCGCTTCTGCGGGCAGTTTGTTGCCAAAAACGGGTAATTGGATGAATGCGGTCAGTAACTTTTTTGGCGTGTTAATGCTGGGCATGGCGATTTGGTTAATTTCACCCGTGATTGCCATTGGCGCACAAATGGCGCTGTGGTCGGCTTTATTGATAGTGACGGCGGTTTATCATAATGCTTTAGACAATTTACCAGCACACGCCTCCAACATTGCCAAAGTTTGGAAAGGCTTAGCAGTGATGCTGTTGATATGTGGCGTGGCATTGTTAATTGGTGCGCTGTCTGGGGCTAAATCTGCCCTGCAACCCTTAAATGCGCTTATTGCAAGCACGCCCTCAAAAACAAGTGCACCACTGGCTTTTACCCGTATTAGCAGCATCGCCGCCCTAGACCAGCAATTAGCTGATACCAAAGGTCAGCCTGTGATGCTGGATTTTTATGCAGACTGGTGTGTGGCGTGCAAGGAGCTTGAACAAAATACCTTTAGCGACCAAACCGTTCAGCAGTTATTAAAAAACACCATGCTATTGCAAGTTGATGTGACGGCAAACACGGCCGAGGACAAAGCGCTACTCAAACGCTTTGGCCTATATGGGCCACCTGGCATTGCCTTTTTTAATCATTTAGGTCAAGAATTGACGACGTTAAAAACCGTAGGCTTTCAAAATGCAGATCACTTCAGCATGACCCTGGTTAAACGCGATAGCTGTATCGCTAAACCATCATCTAGCGAAGCGAAAACCCTACAATGCTAAAAAAACTATTGCCACACATCGCCTCGCTGGTCATTGTGCTCTGTGCAGGTTTTACTCTTTACTATTTTGTGTTAAACCCTAATTCGCCGCTTAAACAGACCAATCATAGCTACAGCAAACTTGCCACTCAGCCATTTTTTGACGCACATTTAAGCAATGAAAATGGCGTTACGCAAAACTTAAACCAGTACAAAGGTAAAATTATTGTGCTTAATTTTTGGGCGACATGGTGTCCCCCATGCCGAGAAGAAATGCCAGAATTATCTCAGCTCTATACCGATTATAAAAATAATAATGTTGTGGTAGTTGGCCTGGCAGTGGATGAATTAAACTTAGTCAAAGAATTTTCACACGACACCCCAGTGAGCTACCCCCTATTAGTCGCTGAAGATGAAGGCATGAACCTAGCGAGTCAATTGGGTAACGATAAAGACGTTTTACCCTATACCGTTATCATTAACCAAGACGGCGTGGTCGTAGAAACTTACTTTGGCCGCATCAATAAAGTGCTTTTAGAGACGGCCATACGTCCTTTATTACCACATTCATAAGCTAGATTTTTTAGCTTAGTCTTAAGCTAACGATATCAAACACTTAAAACACTAATGCTAGGCAATTTCGCCTAATGACACTAATTTAGCTGGACAAAACTGGCTAACTTCGGCAAACTTGCAATAATGAGTTGCAGAAAATTTCACCATAAACTGTTCAAAAAAGTACTAGCTTATGTCAAGTAAATCAATTTTAGTGTTGCATGGGCCCAATCTTAATTTATTGGGCTTACGTGAACCTGAACACTATGGCAGTGCAACACTCGCTACTATCAATCAAACCCTGGCTGATATTGCACAACATGCCGGGGTTAAATTAGAAACCTTTCAGAGTAACGCCGAGGCCGAGCTAGTGACTAAAATTCAGTCGCTCGCTAGTGGTGAAGTGGATTTTGTGATCATTAACCCTGCGGCTTTTACGCATACTTCTGTTGCGATGCGCGATGCCTTATCTGCAGTTAAAGTGCCCTTCATTGAAGTACATTTATCTAATGTTTATGCACGTGAAGCATTTCGCCATCATTCTTATTTCACTGACATAGCGGTTGGTGTGATTAGTGGCCTAGGTGCTCGTGGATATGCGCTTGCGCTTGATTACGCAATTTCGCACACCAGCACCCCTTAATCGTTTACATTTATTTAATTAAATCTTTCCTAGATTTTTAGAGGTTATTATGGACTTACGCAAACTTAAAAAATTAATTGATCTTGTTGAAGAATCAGGTATTGCTGAACTTGAGCTGACAGAAGATGGTGAAAAAGTACGCATTAGCCGCAACTTTACCTCTAGCGCTCCCAGTCAGCAGTATTACGCCTACTCGGCGCCTGGTGCACATTCACCTTCAGCCGCTGCGCCTGCGCCAGCCGCTGCTATCGCAGTGGATGCGCCTGTCGTTGAAGAAGGTCATCCAGTTAATTCACCTATGGTAGGCACGTTTTATCGCTCGGCATCGCCAGACTCAAAACCCTTTGTTGAAGTGGGCGACACCGTAGCGGTGGGCGATACACTTTGCATTATTGAGGCCATGAAGCTACTCAACGAGATTGAATCAGACAAAGCTGGGGTTGTTAAAAAAATCTTAGTGGATAACGGGCTAGCAGTTGAATACGGCGAACCACTTTTTATTATTGCTTAATTACGGGATTTTAATCACATGGCTATGTTTGACAAAATCTTAATCGCTAATCGCGGTGAAATCGCCTTACGTGTTCAGCGCGCTTGTCGAGAACTGGGTATTAAAACTGTTGCTGTCCATTCTGAGGCTGACCGTGAAGCTAAATATGTCAAATTAGCCGACGAATCAGTTTGTATAGGCCCTGCACCTTCAAACCAAAGTTACTTAAATATTCCTGCCGTAATCAGCGCCGCAGAGGTCACAGACGCACAAGCCATACATCCAGGCTATGGCTTTTTGTCTGAAAATGCCGATTTTGCCGAGCGTGTAGAGCAAAGCGGTTTTGTATTTATCGGCCCTCGCGCGGAGACTATTCGTCTAATGGGGGATAAAGTCTCTGCAAAAAATGCCATGAAAAAAGCAGGCGTGCCTTGCGTGCCAGGTTCAGATGGTGCGCTGTCAGACGACCCGATTGAGATTATTAAAACCGCAAAACAAGTAGGCTACCCAGTCATTATTAAAGCAGCGGGCGGTGGTGGTGGTCGTGGTATGCGAGTGGTGCATACCGAAGCGGCATTGATTGCCTCGGTAAATATGACCAAAGCTGAAGCGCAGGCGGCTTTTGGTAACCCTGTGGTGTATATGGAGAAATACCTAGAAAAGCCACGGCATATCGAAATACAAGTGCTCGCTGACCAGCATGGCAATGCGGTATTTTTAGGTGAGCGTGATTGCTCTATGCAGCGCCGTCATCAAAAAATTATTGAAGAGGCGCCCGCGCCTTTATTAAATAGCAGATTGCGTGACAAAATTGGTGAGCGCTGCGCAGAAGCATGTCGCAAAATTAACTATCGCGGGGCTGGTACGTTTGAATTTCTATACGAAAATAATGAGTTTTATTTCATAGAAATGAATACGCGCTTGCAGGTTGAGCATACCGTCACAGAAATGATTACAGGTCTAGATTTAGTCCAGCAACAAATTTTTGTCGCCGCGGGTGAAAAACTTAAATTTCGCCAAAAAGATATCGTCCTAAAAGGCCATGCCATAGAATGTCGTATCAATGCCGAAGATCCCTATAGCTTCGTGCCATCGCCAGGCAAAATTAACACCTTTCACATGCCAGGCGGACCTGGTGTTCGTATCGATACTCATGCTTATGCGGGCTATACGGTGCCGCCTCACTACGACTCTATGATAGGCAAGCTCATCACCTATGGCGATACGCGTCAACAAGCCATAGCACGTATGCGTATTGCCTTGTCAGAGATGATGATAGCGGGCATTAGCACCAATGTTGCCCTGCATGCAGATTTAATGGCAGACGCTGCGTTTCATGCTGGAGGCACTAGCATTCATTACCTAGAGCAGAAACTTGGTATCTACAATAAATAAATATCAAGCACCCCTACTCTAAATAAATTGGTTGAGCATGGCCTGGCTATCACTAAAAATTGAAGCGCAAGATAACACCGCAGATTTGATTAGCGATAGTCTGATGGCGCAAGGCGCACTATCGGCAATTATAGAAGACGCTAATGCTGATACGTTGGATGAACAACCAATTTTTGGCGAACCTGGCGACCCACCCCCTGGCATTTGGCAACAAAATTTAGTCAGCGCGCTGTTTGATGAAGGTATTGATGTAGCCAAAGTGATGGCTGATTTACAAAGAAAAACTAAATTAAGTCATTTGCAATACACCACAGAAATTATTCAAGAGCAAGACTGGGTGCGCGCTACTCAATCACAATTTGACCCCATTAAAATTACCGATAATTTATGGATAGTACCTACCTGGCATAGCGCGCCAAATTTAGATGCTATCAACATTGTATTAGACCCTGGTTTGGCTTTTGGTACTGGTAGTCACCCTACCACCCATTTATGCCTAGCTTGGCTGACGCATACTGTGGCTCGCAACGATACGGTATTAGACTATGGCTGCGGCTCAGGTATTTTGGCCATAGCCGCTAAAAAACTGGGTGCGTCTAGTGTGGTGGGTACGGATATTGACCCGCAAGCCATTCAATCTAGCCTCTATAACGCCGAACAAAATAAGGTGGTTGCCGATTTTTATCATGCAAATGAATATAAAACCCAACAATTTGATATTGTGGTGGCCAATATCCTTTCTAGTGCGCTCAGTGTATTAGCACCAGCCTTAGCGAAATCATGCAAAATCGGTGGAAAAATCGCCTTATCAGGTATTTTGAAAGAGCAAGCGGCTGATGTTTCAGCCATCTACGCACCATGGTTTAACATGCAAGAGCCTCAATATATGGATGCTTGGGTACTGCTTACTGGCACTAAAAAATGAGCGATATTACCCATTGCCCCTCCTGCCAAACTCAATTTATAGTCACTGAAATACAACTTAATCAGCATGATGGGCTAGTGCGTTGCGGCCATTGTTTACATGTGTTTAATGCCAAAAATCAAAGCGTAAATTTAAGTACAGAAAATACTGCTGCCCTAGCTGACTTAGAACAAACGCAAACAGCCAAGCTTGAACTAAGTAGCCAAGCTGACCATGGCCATGACCTGCCCAGTCTAACCAGCCAAGAACACTATTTTAATAACATTCAAAAGCCCGCAAAAATTAATATTGCACGATATAGCCGCTTCATCCTAGTCATATTGGCGCTCAGCATTATTGTGCAAAGTGTTTACTTTTTACGCTCAACAATAGCCGTTTATTACCCTAATACTAAAAGTACACTGGTTAAAGTGTGTCATATACTAGGCTGTAGCATAGAATTACCGAAGAAAATTGATCTCATCGTCATTGATGATTCCGACATGCAAGAAGATGACACTTACCTAGGCGTCATTCATCTATCTAGCACCTTAATCAACCGCGCCAATTTTGCCCAAGCTTACCCCAATATAGAAGTTACGCTGACCGATATTGATGACAAGCCTAAATTAAGGCGTATCTTTAAGCCGACTGATTATTTAGCCAATCAAGCAGAAACTCTAAAAGGGATGGCTGCTGGTCAAGAAGTCAAAATGAAGTTGGTCATTAGCGCTGAAGGCTTATCGGCAGCAGGCTACCGGCTATTTTTAAGCTACTAGATTATTGGCTTTTTAAATCAGCATAATAATCTCATGAAAATCACTACTAGTATTTAGTCAGATTACACAAGTTGCTTTTATCAAGCTTCTGTATTATTCAAATCACAGATTGTGTACGACTTAATTAACCAAATACAGGAGATTTATCATGTGGACAACACCAGCAGCTACAGAAATGCGTTTTGGCTTTGAAGTAACAATGTACGTAATGAATAAATAA
>CAIRBH010000018.1 GCA_903876765.1 uncultured Pseudomonadota bacterium
CCGCTTTAGACACAGCACGGCGAACAATAGAAAGGAGAAATAAACCAACATACCAATCCTATAAATTGTGCTAAATTAACAACAAAGGGTGGGTCAGTTTTAAATGCAATTGGTGGGTCAATTATTAATGCAATTCAACAGCTCTACATGAATTATGCTAAAGACGACTGCATTTTCCAGCCGTTTCTTTTGATCTGCGGCTCCAGCAAGCGAGTGAACCGCAAGATGAAGTTTTTCCCAGCCATAACCATATTGACTCATTACTATCCCCAAAAATATGATTGTAGTTGAATTTACATAGGTATTGAATTTATTTGAACAAATGACGGGTTGCTATAATTGACTAACTACCACTAACCCATAAACTACAAAAGAAAAAAGGACCCAGATTTCTCCGAGTCCTTTTATTTTGGTGGCCCCCCTGTGAGTCGAACACAGCACCAACGGATTATGAGTCCGCTGCTCTAACCAAGCATGAGCTAGGGGGCCGAAACTTTTTGCCTAATCTAATCTTGTCCTGTTTCTAAAAAGCTACGCAATCTCTCTGAACGAGTTGGGTGGCGTAGTTTACGCAAGGCTTTTGCCTCAATTTGGCGAATGCGCTCGCGCGTTACGTCAAACTGTTTGCCGACTTCTTCTAGCGTATGGTCGGTATTCATTTCTATACCAAAACGCATGCGCAATACTTTGGCTTCGCGCGGCGTGAGTGATTCTAACACTTCACTGGTAGCATCCCGCAAACTGGCGTAGATGGCCGCATCCACCGGCGCTAAGGTTTGGCCATCTTCAATAAAGTCGCCTAAATGTGAGTCTTCATCATCACCTATGGGCGTTTCCATAGAAATCGGTTCTTTGCTGATTTTTAAGATTTTGCGTATCTTATCTTCTGGCATTTCCATTTTTTCGGCCAAGGTTGCAGGGTCTGGCTCTACGCCGGTTTCTTGCAAAATCTGACGGCTAATACGGTTCATTTTATTAATGGTTTCTATCATGTGCACTGGAATACGAATGGTGCGCGCCTGATCTGCAATTGATCTGGTAATGGCTTGGCGTATCCACCAGGTTGCATAGGTTGAAAATTTAAACCCACGACGGTATTCAAATTTATCTACCGCTTTCATCAGGCCTATATTGCCTTCTTGAATTAGATCCAAAAATTGCAAGCCACGGTTGGTGTATTTTTTGGCAATCGAAATCACTAAACGCAGGTTCGCTTCTATCATCTCACGTTTAGCACGACGCGCGCGCGCCTCGCCAGTGGTCATCTGCTTGTTGATTTCTTTAAGCTCTTTGATGGGTATGCCCACATTGATTTCTAAATCAATCAAGCGTTGTTGTTGATCCAAAATAGAGTGGTTGTAACGCATCAGCTTTTCAACATAGGGCTTATCTGCTTTTAGTTCTTCGGCCAGCCAGTTTTGATTACATTCGTTGCCTGGAAAAGATTTAATGAAATACTGACGCGGCATACCTGATTTTTCTACGCAAAAATCTAGCACTTTACGTTCGTGTCCGCGCACTGTTTCAACCAAGTTACGCACTTGGTCACACAAACCTTCAACTTGTTTAGGTGAGAACCTAAAAGCGGTGAGCTCAACTAAAATTTCTGCCAACAGGGCTTGATATTCTGGGTCTTGCGAGCCTTTTACGGGCAATATCGCCATCATTTTTTGGTTGGCCACGCGCACAGTCGCAAAGCGTTTGAGCACTTCTTCTTTTAATTTAGCTAATGCTTCGGCTGAAATGGCGGCAGCTTTAGCGCCGTCTTCATCTTCTTCAACATCTTCGTCAACATCGTCTTCTTCGTCATCTTCGGCCGCTTCTATTGCCACAGCGTCAACAGCACCAACGTCTGAATCAATCAATCCATCGACCAAATCATCAACACTCAGCTCATCACTTTCTACTTTATCGACTAAATCTAGTAGCGCAGCTATTGTGGTAGGGCAAGCGGCAATGGCTTGCACCATGTGTGTTAGGCCATCTTCAATACGGCGGGCAATGGCTACTTCGTCTTCACGCGTGAGCAAATCTACCGTTCCCATCTCACGCATATACATACGCACTGGGTCAGTGGTACGGCCAAAGTCGGAATCTACCGTAGCAAGCGCTTGCTCGGCTTCTTCTACTGCGTCTTCATCTGTGACGGCGGGCGGCGCATCAGACATCAGCAACACTTCAGCATCAGGCGCTTCTTCATACACCTGAATGCCCATGTCATTAATCATGCCGATAATGCCATCGATTTGTTCGGAATTTTGTACGTCATCAGGTAGATGATCGTTAATTTCTGCGTAGGTTAAATAGCCGCGCTCTTTACCCAAAATAATGAGTGTTTTTAGGCGCGTGCGGCGCTCATCGGCATTCGCTTCTTGCTCTTCTAGGCTGATATACTCTAATTTCTTTTTTTCAGCTATCTGATCGCTTTTCTTCGGTCTTGCCATGACGCACCTCTAATTTTATGCACACCATGCTTATCAATTTCTGCGCATGGTGAATATGATTTTTACAACCTTGCATTATAGCAGAATTAATGCCTATTTTGACTTAGCTTTACTACCAAAACTTTTAAGTAATTCACGCTCGTTTTCGGTCAATGTACTTAAGGGCTTTTCACTGATTTTTGCTAGCAACTCACTTTCATTTTTCTTTAAGTAAGCTTGTTTCAATTGTTGTCTTGCTCCAGCCAGCTCTACGGGTAAATCCAAACTTTCATCAAGCACATTTAACTCTCGCTCCAATTCACGCATTAATGTAGCGTCAATTTTATTTTCTAGCGCCCGCATAATCACCGCAGGCTTAGACTGAGGGTGTGCTAAGCAAGTTTCAATGGTTTTTTGCAACAATAGTTCATCATTTGTATGGCCGACTATCCACAACAAATCAGCCTCTGAGGCTAATTCAGGATGCATGAGCATGGTTAAGCAAAAACGCTTATGCAGTGAATGAGTGGTGCGGGTCATTTTAGGCCTAGCTTGCATAGGCGCTTTATTCAAATTAGGCAATTTGAGCAAACCTTGCATTTCATCAATCGATAATTGCGCTAATTCAGCTACTTTTTTTCGCAAATACATAGCGCTGCGTGGGGCGCTAATTTGCTGCATAATAGGCTCGGCCTCATTCAAAAAACGCACTTTATCTTCTTGGCTTTGTAGCGGGTTATCCGCACTCAAATGCATTAAAATATATTGCGAAAGCGGCATGGCTAGTTTTATTTCTGCCTCAAATTTCTCTTTGCCAAATTCTCGCACGTAAGAATCTGGGTCATGCTCTTTAGGTAAAAATAAAAAAGATAGCTTTAGGCCATCGGTTAATGCGGGTAATGCGTTCATTGCCGCGCGCCATGCGGCCGTTAGCCCTGCATTATCACCATCAAAACAAAATACAATCTCGTCGGTTTGGCGCATTAATTTAGTGATATGAAACGGCGTGGTTGCGGTACCTAAGGCTGCAACGGCGTAATCTATGCCATATTGCGCCAAGGCCACTACATCCATATAGCCTTCAACCACCAACGCCCGACCCGCATCACGTATGGCGCGGCGGGCTAAAAATAAGCCATAAAGCTCATGGCCTTTTTGAAACAAAGGCGTTTCTGGCGAGTTGTAATATTTAGGGCTATCTTCAGGATTAATCACTCGACCGCCAAAGCCTATGACTTGACCTTTTTGATCGTGAATAGGAAACATAATGCGGTCACGAAACCTATCGTAACGTTTACCTTGCTCGTTCTCAACCACCAAGCCCGCAACTTTTAGCGCTTCGTTATCATATTGCGGAAAAATACTTTGTAAATTTTGCCAGCCTGCTGGGGCATAGCCTACCTGAAACTTAGCCGCCACTTGCCCACTTAAACCACGGCCCTTTAAGTAGTCAATCGCCCTGTCTGATTTTTTGAGTTGCTCTTTATAATACTGTGCGGCCTGTTGCAATGATTCTTGCAAACCAACCACCACTTTGGCGGCTGGCTTATCTGGGTCGCGCGTTTCTTGCGGCACCACCATGCCAACCATTCTAGCCAGATCATTAATCGATTCTACAAAGCTTAAACCTTGGTATTCCATCAAAAAACCCAGCGCCGTGCCGTGCGCGCCACAGCCAAAGCAATGATAAAACTGCTTGCTAGGACTTACCGTAAAACTAGGGGATTTTTCATTATGAAACGGGCAGCAGGCAGAGTAATTTGCACCCGCTTTTTTTAAAGCGACATTATTGTCGATAACATCGACAATATCAACGCGGTTTAAAAGTTCTTGAATAAAGCTTTCTGGAATCATAATCGTGAGTATAGCTTAAATAAAAAAAGGAGCTAATCGCTCCTTAGTTTCACTGGTTATTTTTGCGGGTAATTGACTCTAAGCCAAGCGAGTCTTAATCAGGCCTGATATTTTACCCATATCAGCGCGCCCAACCACCAAGGGCTTAATGGCAGCCATCACTTTACTCATGTCTTTAATGCCACTAGCGGCAGTATCAACCACTACTTTTTCTAAAATAGCTAAGACTTCAGCGTCGTTGAGTTGTTGCGGCAGATATGTTTGCAAGACCGAGACTTCAAATTTTTCAACATCCGCCAAATCATGCCGATTAGCTGATTCATAGGCGGTAATTGAATCGCGACGCTGCTTAAGCATTTTTTCTATCGCCGCGATGACATCGATGTCATTTAATTCTATGCGCTCATCAACTTCACGCTGCTTAATGGCTGCTTGCAATAAACGTATTGCGCCTAAACGCGCGCTATCTTTAGCACGCATTGCGGTTTTCATGTCCTCAGTTATTTTTGCTTTTAACGACAAGGGGCAAAAAACTGATTAGAATAGTTTGGCAGGTAGCGTTTGTTTCATTAAACGACGATATTGACGTTTAACAGCAGCAGCGGCTTTACGTTTACGTTCCCAAGTTGGTTTTTCGTAAAATTCGCGTGCGCGAAGATCATTTAACAAACCAGTTTTTTCAATTAAGCGTTTAAAGCGGCGAAGGGCAACGTCAAACGGCTCATTTTCTTTTACGCGTACACTAGACATTCATTCTCTCTTATCGGCAATAATATTAATAGTTTATGCTCAAATTTCTAACTAGCCACCTAATGGCTGAACGCAAAAGGTTTAGAAACTGAGAAAAGCCGATCATTTTAATCGCATAATCGTTTTTATTCAATTACTTTTATACATTTGCCATTAGTTTTGTACATTAAATGCAGAAATGCGTAATAATTCAACTTTTATGACCTTTTAAGTAGCCTAAGCCATGTTAATTCTAGGTGTTGAATCCTCCTGCGACGAAACCGGGCTAGCTTTATACGATACCGAGCTTGGGCTACTAGCCCATGCCCTGCACACTCAAGTCGCTATGCATGCCGAATACGGCGGCGTAGTGCCTGAACTCGCCTCGCGTGATCATATTCAACGTGTGCTGCCTCTTACCGAGCGAGTACTCAAGGCTGCTAATAAAACCTTGCAAGACTTAGATGCGATTGCCTACACCCAAGGGCCAGGCTTGTCTGGCGCACTATTAGTCGGCACCAGCTTCGCTCAATCACTGGCATTTAGCTTAAAGATACCGACCATCAATGTACACCATCTTGAAGGGCATTTACTCGCGCCATTACTAGAAGATAATCCACCTGATTTTCCTTTTGTGGCCTTATTAGTTTCTGGGGGGCACAGCCAATTGATGCGCGTTGATGGCATAGGCGAGTACCAATTATTAGGTGACACCCTAGATGACGCCGCAGGTGAGGCCTTTGATAAAACCGCCAAACTGCTGGGTTTAGGCTACCCAGGTGGGCCAGCATTGGCCAAACTTGCTGAACTCTCCCAGTCAAATCACCATAACTGCAGACCGCAATTCAAATTACCGCGCCCATTGCTTCACAGTGGTGATTTGAATTTTAGTTTTAGTGGCCTGAAAACCGCAGTATTGACCCTGAGCAATAAGCATCAACCCCTAGACGAAATTAGCAAAGCCGATATCGCATGGGAGTTCCAAGAAGCCATCACCGAGGTGTTGACCGCTAAATGCATGAGTGCCCTGCGTGAAACTGGCCTTGATAATTTAGTCGTTTCAGGAGGAGTAGGGGCAAATTCAAAACTACGCGAAAAATTAAATGCGGCAACTAAACGCAAGCTCTGCAAAGTTAGCTATCCACGGTTAGAATTTTGTACAGATAATGGCGCTATGATTGCCTTTGCAGGTGCTATGCGGCTCAAAGCGCAAACAAATACAACCAGCGGCTATGGCTTTAGTGTGCGCCCAAGGTGGGATTTAGCCGAACTACAAAAACCTTAAGCACGTTCGCTCTATCAATGACGCGCCTAGCGCTTTACTTTTTGCCGAAGCCAGCTTCTGTCCCTGCTATCAGCTTTTGAATATTGGTTCTATGTCGCCAAATGAGAAGCGCCGACATGACCAACACCACAATAAAATAATCTTTGTAGGCTGACAATAAAACCCAAGCATACACTGGCGCAAGTAGAGCGGCGACGATGGCGGCTAATGATGAATAGCGCGAAATAGCAAATACCAAAACCCAAGTCAGCAAGGCGCCTAAAGCCAGCAATGGAGAAATAGCCAGCATCACCCCTAGCGCAGTTGCCACGCCCTTACCACCCTTAAATTTGTAAAAAACGGGGTATAAATGACCAATAAATACGGCAAAACTTACGTAAGCGACTACCCACATCAGCATATCTGATTGCAAGGCTAACCACACTGGTAGAAAGCCTTTGACTACATCGCCAAGCAGGGTCAGTGCGGCGGCTAATTTTTTACCGCTACGCAACACATTAGTCGCGCCAGGGTTGCCAGAGCCTACAGTGCGCGGGTCAGGCAAACCAAAAAGCTTGCTCACCACAATGCCAAAAGCAATTGACCCCAATAGATAGGCGGCAATAAT
This sequence comes from uncultured Pseudomonadota bacterium, assembly GCA_903876765.1. GTDB lineage: Bacteria > Pseudomonadota > Gammaproteobacteria > Burkholderiales > Methylophilaceae > Methylotenera. The sequence continues at coordinate 6,899 of CAIRBH010000018.1, forward strand.
CCAAACGACTGGAATCAATGTAACAGGAATAAACCCTAACTCATTCATTTCGCCAAACCCTCTTGTGATGCACTAAAATAGTATTTCTTACATTCTAAACCATAGCAAAATACTAGGTATATATTTTTGGGCATATTACTTATGGACGTGATATTTTTAGAGCAAGTCAAAGTACAAACTAAACTCGGCGTACCCGCATGGGAGCGCATGTTGCCGCAAACCATTTTGCTTGACATTGAAATAGGCTACGACTTAACAGCCGCTGGCAAAAGCGATGCCATAGCTGACACCGTAGACTACGGCGCGGTTGTAAGCCAAATACGAGATAGTTTAACTACCCATAGCTTTCAATTGGTTGAAGCATTAGCTGAGCATATTTGCCAATTAATTTTGCGTGACTTTGGCGCACTACATGTCAAAATAAAAGTCGCCAAACCCGGGATTTTGCCAGGCCTGAAAGCGCTGGGCGTGGTCATTGAAAGGGGCGTTTAACCCCTAGGATGATGCATACTATGCAATTGCTTCAAGCGCTCTCGAGCTACATGGGTATAAATCTGCGTCGTAGAAATATCCGCATGGCCTAGCAGCATTTGCACTACCCTTAAATCAGCCCCATGATTCAATAAATGTGTCGCAAAAGCGTGGCGTAATACATGGGGTGACATGGGTTTATTGATGCCTGCCAATAAGGCGTAACGTTTTATTAAATACCAAAAAGCTTGGCGTGTCATCGCCTCACCACGGTTAGTCACAAATAAGGCATCACATAAACGCTTTTGTAATATATCCGGCCGCGCCTGGGCTAAATAGCGTGATATCCAATCAACCGCCTCTTCTCCCATAGGCACTAAACGCGTTTTACTGCCCTTACTCGTCACCCTAACCACGCCATCGTTAATGCTCACTTCAGTGACTTTTACACCGACCAATTCCGAGACACGCAAACCACAGGCGTATAGTAATTCCAACATCGCTCTATCGCGAAGTCCTGCTGATTCAGTCAAATTAGGCGCTTCAAGTAGCGCCAGTACTTCATCCTCATTAAGACTTTTAGGCAAACTACGTGGCAACTTGGGTGACTGAATTTGTATGGTTGGGTCTATGCTAATTTTACTATCGCGCATTAAATAGCGATAAAAACGCCGCAGGCTGGCAATCAATCGGCTAATACTGCGCGCTTTATTTTGCGGAAATTTAACCGCCAAATATTGCTGTATATCTGCCTGATCTACCGTCAATAGTTGCTTATTTTGTTTGTTCAGCCAAACTGAAAATGCGCTCAAATCCAAACGGTAGCTTTCTAAGGTGTTTTTTGCCAAACCGTCTTCTAGCCATAAATGGTCAATAAAGACATCCAGTTCAGCTGAGTCGGTCAATGTTAGTGTTTGCTCACTCATGCGCTTAGCCTTATCTGTAGTCATATACACCTTCATGAGCTAACAACCAACGCTTGATATGTAGGCCACCTTGATGACCCTGCATAAAGCCACCTAAACCATTTTTTGCCAATACCCGATGGCAGGGAATAAGCAAAGGCAGGCGATTTGCGCCGCAAGCATTCGCCACTGCACGCGGTCCTGAATTTAGCTGCTGGGCAAGCTGACCATAAGTGCGAGTTTGCCCAGCGGGAATGCGAGCAATTGCCTGCCAAACCTGTTGCTGAAAAAAGCTACCTTGCATAGACAGCGGTAAATTAAATGGGCTAGTGGCTTGCTGCAAATAGTGCATGATTTGCTGATAAGCAAGATTTACTAAGGGATGATCTGATGTTTGGTTATCGCAAGCGGGCGATTCTGCTAATAATTCAATAGCCAGCTGACCGCTTTGCAGTCTAATGGCAATCGCCCCAAAGGGGGCATTAATCAGAGCGGAAAATTGTTCAGTCATCGCATGATGTTAAACGAATGTCATGAATATGCAAACGTTAAAAAACCCCAAATGACTTTCGCCTTTTGGGGTTTTGTACAGCATTGCGCTAAATTTACGCGGCGTCTGCTGGTGCCATGACTTCTTTTTCGCGTGAGAATAATTTCTCTTTAATACGTGCTGATTTACCAGAACGCTCACGTAGGTAGTAAAGTTTAGCACGACGTACATCGCCGCGACGTTTAACTTCAATACTAGCGATTAGCGGTGAGTAAGTTTGGAATGTACGCTCTACGCCTTCACCTGATGAGATTTTACGTACAATAAATGATGAATTTAACCCACGGTTACGCTTAGCAATCACCACACCTTCGTAAGATTGCACTCGTTTACGTGTACCTTCAACCACGTTGACACCAATCACTACCGTATCGCCTGGTGCAAAAGTAGGGATAGATTTGCCTAAACGAGCAATTTCTTCCTCTTCTAACATCTTAATAATATCTGCCATTTTCTTATCCCTTGCGGGTTCCTTTTATTTATAAAGAAACTTGTTCCTGCTACTTAATCTTGCTGTAGCAGCCGTGCTTCCTCTTTCGTCAACGGCCTTGCGGCCAATAAATCGGGACGTTGATCCCGAGTTCTTTGCAATGACATTTTCAAGCGCCACTGTTTAATCTTGGCATGATTACCTGATAATAAGACTTCAGGGACTTTCATACCGTTATATTCTTCTGGCCTCGTGTAGTGCGGGCAATCTAGCAAACCATCCACAAATGAATCTTCAATGGCAGAATCACTGTCACCCAAACTACCAGGCAATTGCCTGACAATAGCATCTATCAATGCCATGGCGGGGAGTTCACCGCCAGTTAATACATAATCGCCTATCGACAGTTCTTCATCGACGTGCGCGTCTATCAAGCGTTGGTCAACCCCTTCATAGCGACTGGCCAGCAGGATTAATCCCGCTTTTTTGCTTAAGGCCATGACTTTTTCATGCGTCAATGGCTGGCCAGTTGGTGCAAGATGTATCACATAACTTTCGACTTTTGCTGCCGCTTGCTGGTTTTTAGCCGCCACAAGCGCTTTTTCTAAGGGCTCAACCAGCATTACCATGCCCGGGCCGCCACCATAAGGCCTATCATCTACCGTCTTGTGATTATCCGTGGTGTAATCACGCGGGTTCCAAAACTGCACATCATAAATCTTTTGCTGTAATGCTCGGCTACTAATGCCAAATTGCGTGATGGCATCAAACATTTCAGGAAATAATGTCACTACATCAAACCTAAACGCCATGACTAAAAATCTGCATCCCAATCAACCAACATGGTCTTATTTTTTAAATCGACCTCAAGCACCACATCGGCAATAAACGGCAATAATCGTTCTTGTGGCTTATCTTTCACTGCTGATTTTTCTGTTGCTGCTAGCATAACTGCATCGCCTTGAACGACAATCACATCATTGGCGCCCGTTTCAAACACATCAACAATCGTACCAAAATCTACATCTTGCTTATTTGTTACACGCAGGCCGATTAAATCAGACCAATAATAGGCATTGTCTTCTGCCTCAGGTAAGGCTGCCCTAGGCACCGCAATTTGCTTACCTTTGCAAGCTAGCGCGGCATCACGGTCATCTATGCCTTTAAGCTTGACGACAATAACATCATTGTGAATTTTAGCAGTTTCAACCAGCAATTCACGCCAATCGTCACCCTTACCTAACCACCAAGTATCGTAATCAAATAAGCCATCAAACGCTTCTGTATCTGGCACGACTTTTAGCCAGCCAAAAACGCCATAAGGCGCAACTATGCGCCCCATGACTACCATCTCATTAACCGCCAAAATATCTCACAGACTTAAATCTTATGGGCGATAGTGCTATCCGCCAAAATAAGAAAATTAAGCGTCTGCAGCTGGCGTTTGCTCAGCATCTGCTGCTGGCGCTTCAACTTCTGCCTCAACTGGTGCGGCAGCAGCTTCGGCTGCTTCTGCGGCAGCGGCTGCTTCGGCGGCTTTAGCTGCCTCTGCCGCTTCGGCAGCTTGTGCATCTAATTCAGCTTTAGCGGCATCTGCGGCGGCTTTTGCTTTTGCAGCTTCTACCGCAGCAATTTTAGCTTTTGCAGCATCCGCTTTAGCGGCATCTTTTGCTTTAGCAGCAATTGCGTGCTCAGGGCCTTTTGCATGAAACTTAACTAAGCGTGCCACTGTATCTGACAGTTGTGCACCTTGACTTTGCCAATGTGTTACACGCTCTTGATCTACACGAAGCGCTTCAGCGCCCGCTTTGGCTGATGGATTGTAAAATCCAACACGCTCAATAAAGCGGCCATCACGACGATTGCGTGAATCAGCAACGACTAAGTTGTAGAAAGGAGTTTTTTTCGCGCCACCACGAGCTAAACGAATAATAACCATATCTTTGTTCTCTTTATTGAAAAATTTATCGCAGAAAGGCGCGGATTTTACGCTATTAATTGTAGTTTTGACAAGCGCTTTATGTATTTACTCGTGATTTAGCTGAATTTATGATGAAGTGCGCCCTTCATTCTGGCTAGACTCAGGTTTTATATCGAGTGGGGTCTACTAAACCCGCCGCAGCAAATCCTTCACGGCGCAAGCGGCACGAGTCACAAAGTCCACAAGCCTGGCCTTGACTGTCGGCCTGGTAACAAGAAACCGTCATGGCGTAATCCACACCCAGTCTTGTGCCTAGCTGTATGATTTGCGCTTTAGTCATGTCAATTAACGGTGCATGTATGGTAATAGCCTGACCTTCTACTGCACTTTTCGTAGCTAAATTGGCCATGGCTTGAAAAGCCTTAACATATTCACCACGGCAATCTGGGTAGCCAGAATAATCCAGTGCATTTACGCCTATAAAAATATCTTGGCTTTTGAGTACTTCGGCCCAAGCTAAGGCTAATGACAACATAATGGTATTGCGCGCTGGGACATAAGTAATGGGGATGCCAGCCGTTTCATGCTCAGGCACCGCAATGCTATCATCGGTCAGCGCTGAACCACCAAATAAGGATAAATCTAATTGTGCAGTTTTATGGGCTACTGCCGCCATCACCTCAGCAACATTTTTAGCGGCATACAACTCGGCAATATGTCGCTGATGATAATCCAAACTCAGGCAGTAGCAATCAAAGCCTTGCGACTTTGCTATCGCCAAGCAGGTGGCCGAGTCTAGCCCGCCAGAGAGCAATACTACGGCATTTTTTCGCACAGGCTTATTCATAGATTTTCATGGCTATACACCAGGCTTCTCGCCCCAAAGTATTTTATGTAGCTGCACTTGCATACGCACTGGCAATTGATCTGCCAGTATCCACTGCGCTAATTCAGTAGCGTTAACCTGACTATATACCGGTGAAAACAACACTGGACATAGCTTGGTAATATGATAACTGGCTAATATTTGTTTTGCCCAGTCATAATCAGCGCGGCTGCAAAGCACAAACTTCACTTCATCTGTTTTTTTAAGATGGGCTAAATTGCCCCATAGGTTCTTCTCTACCTCACCAGAACCAGGCGTTTTTACGTCTAATATGACTGACACACGACTATCGACAGTCGCCGTATCAATCGCCCCGCCAGTTTCTAAAGACACACTGTACCCTGCATCGCACAAGGCTTTGAGCAACACATGGCAGTCTTTTTGTGCCAGCGGCTCGCCGCCCGTGACCGTGACATACTGTGTAGAAAATCCTGCCACTTTAGCCACAATATCCGCAATTTCAATATTACTGCCACCAGTAAAAGCATAAGCGGTATCACAATACACGCAACGCATTGGGCAGCCAGTGAGCCGCACAAATACCGTAGGCATGCCTATTCGCGACGATTCGCCCTGTATGGAATAAAAAATTTCGTGAATTTTGAGTGTCATCTATGTTAACTATATAAAAATTAGCGACGCGGTTCTGCGGCTATTGTCTGCTTGGTATGCCAAGGGGCAACTTTTATCAGCATCAACATGCCAGGGATGGCCAATATAAAACATAAAATAAAAAATTTAACCCAGCCCAAATTATCTACCATATAGCCTGTGGCGGCATTAGCAAAAGTGCGCGGCACCGCCGCCAAGCTGGTAAACAAAGCAAATTGGGTTGCGGTATAAAGTGGGTGGGTGGTTTGGGCAATATAAGCCACAAACGCTGCCGTGCCCAAGCCTACACCAAACGCTTCCACACCAATCACTACGGCCAGCCATAATAAGCTATGGCCCACTGTGGCCAACCAAGCAAAGCCTAAAATTGCCAGCATTTGCACGGCGCCAAATAACCATAGAGCGCGGTTAATGCCCAATTTAAACATCCACACCCCGCCCAGCAAACCCCCTATCACACTAGGCCACAGCCCGGCATTTTTGGCGATTAAGCCTATCTCAGTTTTGCTAAAACCCATGTCCAAATAAAACGGCGTAGCCAAGGCGGTGGCCATGCTATCACCCAGTTTATACAAAAAAATAAAGGCTAAAATCAACAGTGCCGATTTCAAACCATTTCTTCCAATAAATTCTTTAAATGGCTCTATCACAGCCGCCCTTAAAGTTCTTGGCGCACCAGCTTTTAAGGCAGGCTCTTTGACAAAAAGCGTCATTAAAATGCCTGGTAACATAAACAGTGCAGTAATTATAAATACACCACTCCACGGCATGTGGTCAGCCAAAATAAGAGACAAAGAGCCAGGAATTAAACCAGCAACTTTATAAGCATTCACATGCACTGCGTTGCCCAAGCCCAGCTCATTATCAATCAACAGCTCGCGTCTGTAAGCATCCAGCACAATGTCTTGGCTGGCGCTAAAAAATGCAACCACGGTGGCTAAATAAGCAATTGCCCAAATATCTACCGCTGGCTTAAACGCCCCAAATACCGGGATAGACAGCAATAACAAGGTCTGCGAAATAATCAACCATCCACGACGACGACCCAGTGGTGGAATATAGCGATCAAAAAATGGCGCCCACAAAAACTTCCAAGTAAACGGTAGGTTAATTAAAGCAAATAAGCCTATGGCTTTTAGGTTTACACCCTCGCTTCTGAGCCATGCCGGCAAAAGACTCACTAAAATATAAAGCGGTAAACCTGAACTAAAGCCAGTAAAAATGCATATCAACATTTTTTTACTAAACAGCGACAGCCAGATGGAAGGCTGCGTTACGACAGGCATAGTCACTAGGCAGCTTTTAAGCGATACATCGCCAAATTGCCCAATAAATTAGGCATGAAGTGTATGGTTTTGGTGTTGGTAATCACACAGCGCTCTAAAATAGTAATTTTGTGATTTTTACAAAATTCATCAAAATCATTGATGGTACAAAGGTGCACATTTGGCGTGTCATACCACTGGTAAGGCAATATTTTTGAAACTGGCATACGTCCATTAGTAATTTGTAAACGATTACGCCAGTAACCAAAGTTAGGGAAAGTGACAATAATTTCTCGACCTACACGCAACATTTCATGCACAATTTCTTCGGTATTATGCATGGCTTGTAAGGTTTGTGAGAGTATGACAGTATCAAAAGACTGGTCCTCAAAGCCTGATAAACCGTCCTCTAAGTCCATTTGAATCACATTGCTGCCGTTTTGCATACAGGCCAACCAATTGGCATCGTCTTTTTCTACGCCATAGCCTTTTACTTCTAAGCCACTACGTAAAAATTGTAGCAATTCGCCGTCACCACAGCCTAAATCTAGCACCTTAGAAGCAAAACTCACCCAACTTGCGATGACGGCAAAATCTTGTCTAAATTGCTGAACAGTATTTGTAGAATTTACATTATTTTGTATTGCATCAGTCATGATTACACCTGCACATTATTCAAGTAACTGCGCAAAATATTGTGATAGTGCGCGTCTGGCATCAAAAAAGCGTCATGGCCATGCGCCGCTGTCACCTCTGCATAGCTCACGGTCAGCTCATTATCCAGCAAGGCTTTAACGATCTCTCGCGAACGAGCTGGTGAAAAACGCCAATCACTGGTGAAAGACACTACCAAAAACTGCGCCTTAACCTGTTTTAAGGCTAGACTTAGGTCATGACCACAGGCTAGCGCTGGGTCGTAGTAATCCAAGGCCCGTGTCATCCGCAAATAGGTGTTAGCATCAAATTCACCGGCAAATTTATCGCCCTGATAGCGCAGATAAGACTCCATTTCAAACTCGGCATCAAAGCTATACTGGATAGCGCCTTTAAGCTTGCGGCCAAATTTTGCCCCCATCGCATCATCACTTAAATAAGTAATATGGCCCAACATACGGGCAATTCTTAGCCCGCGCCTTGGCACTACGCCATGGGCATAATAATCGCCACCGTAAAACTCAGGGTCAGTAATAATCGCTTGCCGCGCCACTTCGTTAAACGCCATATTTTGCGCCGTCAAATTAGGCGCTGAGGCGATCACCAAGGCATGGCGAACGCGCTCTGGGTAGGCTATGGTCCACTGTAGCGCTTGCATACCGCCTAGGCTGCCGCCCAGCACTGCCGCCAATTGTGTAATGCCCAAATAGTCTGCCAGCAAGGCTTGTGAGGCCACCCAGTCTTCTACCGTTAATACCGGAAACTGCGAGCCCCAAGGCTGGCCTGTTGCGGGATTGTTGCTGGCCGCACCCGTACTGCCATGGCAACCGCCTAAGTTATTCACGCCTATTACAAAAAACTTATTGGTATCTAAGGGCTTATTCGGGCCTATTAAGTTATCCCACCAGCCAGGGTATTTATCATCTGCGCTATATTTACCAGCAACATGATGCGTGCCCGACAAGGCATGGCAAATCAGCACCGCGTTCGATTTATCAGCATTGAGCGTGCCGTAGGTTTCATACACCAAATCAAACTGGGGCAACACTGCGCCGCTTTTGAGCGTCAGTGGGCGATTAAAATGTGCGGTTTGTGCGGCAACAATGCCAACGGAGTTATTTTCTTGCATGATGTGATTATACTATGGCTTATATAAAAATATTTTTGCTTATAATTTAAGCTGCTATTTTAAGTGGGTTTAGATAAAAGTTAAGTCAGTTTAGACAAAAATACAAATAAGCCTAGGAGCCGTAGATGAAAAATTTAAATAATATTCAGCAATTTAAACAACATCACCCACAGATATCCACTGGGGTTTATGTACACCACAGCGCCACCATTATTGGCCAAGTCAGCATAGATGAACATAGCTCAGTTTGGCCAGGCGCGGTAATACGGGGTGACATTAATTTTATCCGTATTGGCAAAAATACCAACATTCAAGACCTCAGCATACTGCATGTTAACCATCGCTCTAAGGATGACCCAGAAGGTTCACCACTGACCATAGGGGACAACGTCACCATAGGCCACACGGTGATTTTGCATGGTTGCACCATAGCAGATGAATGCCTGATCGGCATGGGTAGCATCGTCATGGATAAAGCAGTGATAGAAAAACACGTGCTATTGGCGGCTGGTAGTTTGGTGTCCTCTGGTATGAGGCTAGCAAGCGGTCATTTGTACATGGGCCGCCCCGCTAAAAAAATACGGGCACTGACAGCCGCTGAAATCGCATCCCTGCTTGAGTCTGCCAATAGCTACGTGCAGGGCAAAGATGAATATTTGCAAACCTAAATTAAAGCTGCGTCACACCTTGCACATAAGCTTTGTCGTTAATAGAAGCGCCCGCATTGCTAAAATAACTTCTGCCAGAAGCCTATTATTTTTAGGATAACCTTAGGGTTGCTAGAAGCCAATTGATTGCGTGAAAGATAATCTCAGCAAAAACCAAGTTGTTTGTAGGAGCGGCCTATGACG
>CAIRBH010000019.1 GCA_903876765.1 uncultured Pseudomonadota bacterium
CCGCTTTAGACACAGCACGGCGAACAATAGAAAGGAGAAATAAACCAACATACCAATCCTATAAATTGTGCTAAATTAACAACAAAGGGTGGGTCAGTTTTAAATGCAATTGGTGGGTCAATTATTAATGCAATTCAACAGACAAGCTCAAACACAGATTAGCGCAGTGGAAAGTAGCTTATGCGCCAGCGGCTTCAGATGCAGCCAGTGTGCAAACAGATGCTACGGAGCCGCCAAAAGCCAGTAACGCTGACGGCGATGCCTCAACCACAGAAGCCGCCATGTCTGAATCTGGCAAAGCAGACGGGCAGGGACCGCTGGCTTACGCATGGTCAGATTGTTCACAACGCACAGCGGCCAATGGCGGCAGTACGCAAGCAAGTGGCAGCTCGGATGATAGCCAATCTGGGGGCACCGTCAAGGTAGATGAAACCATGCCTATGCCCAGTTTGCCTTCGCCTTGTAAAGGCCACGCAATGCCACAGATGGCCATTATTGATGTGGTCATTTTGCGCACAAATGAGCTAAGTACCAGCAGCACAGGTATTAATCTGTTAGAAAATCTTGCGGTAACCATACAACAAAGCGCTAACAAAACCAGCAAATCTATAGATAACGATGTATATACCAGTGTTTCAACCTTAAGTAGAAGTGTAGGCCTAGGTACCTCTGCCAGTGGCGCTATTGCTTATTCGTTAAATATTGCCAATGTGAGTGGGCAAAATACCGAGGTAGTCTCCAGACCTAGCTTGCAAGTGCTAGATAGGCAGCCAGCGCAGTTTTTCTCGGGTTCTAAGATCTCTATAGGCCTAGCTGGTGGAGTCAATGGCAACAGCACTTTAAATGAAGTTAATGTGGGTTTAAGTCTATCGGTGACGCCTACCTTTATCGACGAAAATCAATTGCTGCTTAACGTAAAAGCTGTGCATACATTTTTTGAGCCTGTGACTGGTACATCCACTTTCACTCAATCATTACAAACCTCACGCAATATGGTGGCGGCGGCAACTAAAATCCGCGTTAATGAAACATTAGTGCTGTCGGGGCTGACTGAGCGTGAGCTGATGACGGGCTCATCTGGCGTGCCTATACTGAAAGATATTCCTGGGGTGCAGTATCTTTTTTCTAAAAATACTGTGCAGAACTTCAATAAAACCGTGCTGATTTTAATTACGCCCAGACGCATCATGGCCTATGACGAAACCTTAGAAAAAGTCAAAGAACTGCAAAAATCAGACAAGCTAGAACCTAAGCTTGTGCAAGAAACTCGTCAACGCGCACTTAAAGAACTAGGTGGTCGTTGGCCTAATCTTTACCGCGCTATTCGCAATATGTCACGCAGTGAACGCGCTTTTGGCGTGAGAGCCAATGACATTGAACTAGAAGATTGGAATAGGCCGCAACGTATCCAAAAAATACTGCAAGACGCAGTGAATTCGCTGTACTTTTAATGCAACAACCTTAACTCGCAATGATGCGAACAGGCTATTTTAAAGAAGGAAGTTTAATATGAACGTTATCAATCGCACCTTACTCGCCACCTTAACTGTTTGCGCCATAGCATTCACACACGGTGCTTATGCAGAAGATCAGGTTAAATCAGATGCTCTTAAAATTAAAAACCCAGTCAAGATTAGTAATCCTGTTGATGTAAAAACACCACCAACACTCACTAAAGACAAGTTAGGCGACGCTCCAACGGCTAATAGCAAAACTAAAACATGTTTGAACCCTACTAATGGAATGCCTTTTCCGTGCAAGTAAATAAACAGGATAAATAAAATGAAACTATCTGCAAAAAAAATAAGCATTGCAATGACTGCCGCCGTTTTACTGGCTTTAGGCACTAGCCAAGCTTTCGCGTCACCACGCCTTTGTGGTTATATTGCGGTTGATAATCCAGGTAAAATCGGCATTTTGGCGGAATTTAGTGATAACGATTCTTTGTATCACAAAAAATGCGATCAAGCGATTGACGACTCTTGGAAGAAAATTCAAGGTAATGCCCAGTTACAACCGTTAAATTGGAGAAAAATATACCGCAATAAGTGCTACGACGTAGGTAAGCAAGGTTTTCTAAACCAAGGCGACGGTGCGGATTTATTATGCGACAACATGAATAGTGATAATGGCTATAAAATCACTAAAAAAGGCGCTGACGCAGCTGTATTTGAAAAACAACCAAGTTCTAATTCAGGTGGTGCAGCTGGTTTTGCCAACGATGTAGATAACGGCATCAACCAAGGCACAAACGCGATAAAAAAACTTTTTTAATCCATATTAAACTATGGGCATATAAAAGCACCTTTTGCGCTGCTGTTATTAAACCGTTCTTTGTAGCGTTTTAATCAAAGCTTACAGTAAAAAAAGACACCTTAGGGTGTCTTTTTTTGCAACTATCTGATGCTTTTTATAGCATATAGCCCGTTCCTGTTTTGGACATTTTTATATTGCTAAAATAACGGGCGATTACTATCCATTTAAAGTCAAATAGAGTCGATTAGAGCAGGTTTGCAGCACAGTCAAAACAAAAAAGGGTTGCAGAATGCTCTGCAACCCTTGTATTTGGCTCCTCGACCTGGGCTCGAACCAGGGACACACGGATTAACAGTCCGTTGCTCTACCAACTGAGCTATCGAGGAATATTTGGTTTTATTGCTTCACAAGCTTAGATTTTGTGAAGCCGTGATATTAATGGCTTCATGGCGTTTGGTCAATGCCAAAACGGTTATTTTTTTAAATTGTGAGCGCTTTCTCTATTCTGTCTAAAGCGTTTTGTAGGTTTTGCATGGATGTGGCGAATGAGATTCTGAAATAACCTTCTGCGCCAAAAGCCGAGCCAGGGACTACCGCCACATCAAATTCTTCAAGTAGGTATTCGGCGAGCGCCATGTCGGTAGGGGCTTGTATTTTTTTTGCTTGATATAGTTGGTTAATAGCACTACGTGCGTCTGGAAATGCATAGAACGCACCACCTGCCATTAAGCAGCTTAGGCCTGGCATACTATTAAAGCGATTAACTACGTAGCTGTGACGCTCTTTAAATGCCGTTACCATGGGGGTAATGCAGTCTTGCGGGCCTTCTAATGCCGCTTGTGCCGCCACTTGGGATATTGAGGTAGCATTACTGGTTGATTGAGATTGTAAAATCTCCATGGCTTTGATGATGTAGGCAGGGCCAGCGGCATAGCCTATGCGCCAGCCTGTCATAGAGTAGGCCTTAGATACGCCATTAAGGACAATGCAACGGTCTTTTAGGGCTGGGCAGGCGTTGAGGATGTTGTAAAACTTATTGCCAGTTAAATTGACGTGTTCATACATATCGTCTGTGGCAACTAACACATGAGGGTGTTTGAGTAATACTTCACCTAAGGCAGCAAGCTCAGTCAGGCTATACACCGCACCAGTTGGGTTAGACGGTGAGTTAATCATAAAGATTTTTGTTTTTGCGGTAATGGCCGCTTCTAATTGCGCAGGTAGTAACTTAAAGCCTTGTTCTATGCCACATTCAATAATGATGGGTTTGGCTTCTGCTACCAGTGCTATATCTGCGTAAGATACCCAATAAGGCGCAGGAATAATCACTTCGTCGCCTTTATTGAGCACGGCTAGGCATAAGTTAAAAATAGTTTGTTTGCCGCCTACCCCAACAATGACTTGGTTGAGCGCATAATCAAAGCCGTTTTCATTTTTAAATTTATTAACAATGGCTTTTTTTAGGCCAGGAATACCCGCTACTGGCGTGTATTTGGTAAAACCATTATCAATGGCTAGTTTGGCTGCATCTTTAATGTGTTGCGGCGTATCAAAATCAGGCTCGCCTGCGGCCAAGCCTATGACAGGGCGGCCTTCTGCCTTGTATTTACCTGCTTTTGCGGTAATCGCTAGGGTGGGAGATTCTTTGATGGATTGAACGCGTTTAGATAATACTGCTGCTTGATGAGCGACTTCTGATGATGACAAAATATGCGTCCTTAAAACAATTTTTTGCTAAGAATAGAATAAACGCTATTTTACGCATAAAAACCGTCATTAGGAATAAGCGATCAGATTATCTAGCAGCCATGCCCTAGTTTTAATAGTGGCATGGCTGAGCCGGTCTTATACAATAACTAAGTTAAATCTAGCATTCTTTGTTGCAACCCATGATGCTGCCGTATTCATCTGCCAGTGCTGGGTCAATTTTAGTGATTGCTAAACTAATATTATGTACAGTCAGTTTGTCGCCTTTAGCCTGTGCAATGACGCCTAGCCTGAATAATGAGTCGGTATTATTTTTGTCTAGCAGTGCAGATTGTTTATAGGCGCTTTCTGCTTCGTCAATTTTATTCAGGTTTTCTTGCGCATTGCCAAGCTCATACCAAGCGTCAGAGTTTTTAGCATCGGCTTCTATCCATTTTTGTGCTATTTGCGCCAGTCTAGGCCAATCTTCATTAATTTCTGGAATTGCCATTTGCATAAAAAATGGCTTTTTATCGTCATCTTCTTCCCAAAACGCTTTGCCGTTAATGGGGAACTCGGTTTCTACGGGCAGCTTTTCTAGGTTGGCCAGCCATTCAATCGGCAATGAATAAAAATAGGCGCGTTTACCTGGTGTTTTAAAGGTGTTGATGCCTAATAAATTGCCGTCAATGTCAAAAATGCCACTGCCACTGGCGCCCATACGGAACGGTGCGCTGCTTCTAATTACGTGACCACCTTCAAAATGGTAAGTAGATTTAATCGCGCCAGCAGAAGTTAATGGAGCTGGAACACCATTAGAATGACCAATGGATAGTACTTCTTGGCCACGTCTTAAGTCACGTTCTTTGGCAATAATGGCGGGTTTAAATGGAACGCCATAAGTAGTGAGCAAACATAAGTCATGCCATCTATCGGCCTGCACAGAAACGATCATATAAGTATCTTCACCACGCGCTATCCACGGGCTCTTGGTGCTGCGGAAGATATGGCAATTGGTCATCACCTTGTTGTCAGCCACCACCACGCCTGAGCCATAGGCTAAGCCGCCATTGTTATTGTAGCCACGCACCATCACCACGCTTTGCATGGCGGCGAGTATTTTTTCTTGGTCAATGGCTAATGCCGGTTTGGTTATTGTTAGTAGGGCTAGGATTAGAATAAATCTACGCATAGGGTTTCCAATTAAATAATGATTGAATTTAATAGTAGCTGGTTAACTGACTGTAATATTCTGACAAAGTTCTAGGCAATTGCAAAAGCATGATATTCGGGATGCTGGTCTGTTTTACTGGTAAAATTAACTGTTAAATTCAATGAAGATCGCTGTGTTTGTTACTTTTCCTAATAGTTTGTATCAGCTCTATCAACCATTTGCGCCCGCCGGCGATCAGCCGCAAGCTATAGATAAGCTGACCCAAGGCGTTAATGATGGTTTGAAGTTTCAAACCTTACTGGGGGTCACGGGTTCAGGCAAAACCTACACTATGGCCAACGTCATTGCCCGCACAGGCCGACCTGCCATAGTGATGGCGCCGAATAAAACCCTTGCCGCGCAGTTGTATAGTGAGTTTAGGGAGTTTTTCCCGAATAATTCTGTGGAATATTTTGTCTCGTATTACGACTATTACCAGCCTGAGGCTTATGTGCCTTCGCGAGATTTGTTTATAGAAAAAGATTCCAGCATTAACGAACACATAGAGCAGATGCGCCTTTCTGCGACCAAAGCCTTGTTAGAACGTGAAGACAGTATCATCGTAGCAACCGTATCTGCCATTTACGGTATTGGCGACCCCGTGGATTATCACGGCATGGTGTTGCATTTGCAGCAGGGTGAAAAAATTGCCCAGCGCGATATGATTGCGCGTTTGGTTGGCATGCAATATGACCGCAATGAATTTGACTTTTCGCGCGGTACATTTAGGGTGCGTGGCGATGTGATAGACGTATTTCCTGCCGAGAACAATGAGACGGCGGTGCGAATATCCATGTTTGATGATGAGGTGGAGTCGATTACCTTATTTGACCCACTGACTGGGCAAATATTTAGCAAAATCCCGCGTTATACCGTCTACCCCTCTAGTCATTATGTCACCCCGCGTGAAACCACCATTAAGGCCATGGAGAAAATTAAACATGAGCTTAAGAGTCGGGTAGATTTTTACATTAAAACTGGCAAGTTGGTTGAGGCAGCGCGCATAGAGCAGCGTACGCGTTTTGACCTTGAAATGCTCAATGAGATTGGTTTTTGCAAAGGCATAGAAAATTATTCTAGACACTTGTCTGGTCGCAACCCTGGCGACCCACCCCCAACATTGATTGATTATTTACCGAATAATGCCTTGATGATTATTGATGAAAGCCATGTCACTGTGCCGCAAATAGGCGCGATGTATAAAGGTGACCGTTCGCGTAAAGAGAATTTGGTGGATTATGGCTGGCGCTTACCATCAGCTTTAGATAATCGCCCACTCAAGTTTGAAGAGTTCGAGCAGATTATGCGCCAATGCGTATTTGTCTCTGCCACGCCTTCTGAATATGAAGCCAACCACCAGCAACAGGTTGTGGAAATGATCGCCAGACCCACTGGTCTGGTAGATCCTGAGGTGACGGTAAAGCCCGCCGATACGCAAGTTGATGATTTGCTGGGTGAAATTAAGCTGCGAGTGGCACTAGGCGAGCGAGTGCTGGCTACTACCCTGACTAAACGTATGTCAGAAGATTTAACCGATTACTTAAGTGAGCATGGCGTCAAAGTGCGTTATTTGCATAGCGATATTGATACGGTGGAGCGGGTAGAGATTATCCGAGATTTGCGCCTAGGCGAATTTGATGTACTAGTGGGCATTAATTTATTGCGCGAAGGCTTGGATATACCAGAAGTCTCACTCGTGGCGGTGCTAGACGCTGATAAAGAGGGGTTTTTACGCTCGGAGCGTTCGCTGATCCAAACTTCAGGCCGTGCCGCACGGAACCTAAATGGCCAAGTGATTTTTTATGCGAATAAAATTACCCGTAGCATGAAAGCGGCGATGGATGAAATGGCGCGCAGACGTAAGGTGCAGCTGGCTTTTAATGCAAGTCATGGCATTGAACCTAAAGGGATTAGCAAGCGCATTAAAGATATTATTGATGGCGTTTATGATAAAGATGACGCCATGCGTGAACGTAAAGTACTGCAAGATCAGGCTAAATATGAGTCCTTAACTGAGAAACAAATCGCTAAAGAAATGAAGCGCTTAGAAAAAGCCATGCATGACAGCGCCAAAAATCTGGAATTTGAAAAAGCCGCTGATTACAGAGATCAACTTAAAACGCTAAGAATTAAGTTCTTTGGAGCGGAAATGCCGGATATTCTTTAATAGTGTTTGATTAGTACGGCAGTATTGTCTATAATCGCGCGCTTGCCTGGTAATGTTACTGAGCAAGTTTCAAATAACCTTGCCACACTACAATTTAGAACTTCTGAATTTAGTGTTTTTGTACCAAATAAATTTATCTGGTACTTTGTAGGTGGCTTATATCCATAAGGAGTACTAATGAGACATTATGAACTAGTGTTTATCGTCCATCCGGACCAAAGCGAACAAGTGCCAGCCATGATAGAGCGTTATCGCACGCTTATCACAGCTAGCGGTGGTGCAGTGCATCGCCTAGAAGACTGGGGTCGCCGTCAACTTGCTTACCCAATCCAAAAAATCCACAAAGCACATTATGTGTTGATGAACATTGAATGTAACCTTGAAGTGTTGGCTGAACTTGAGCATGGCTTTAAGTTTAACGATGCAGTGTTACGTCATTTAATGATATCGACTAAAACTGCAGTGACTGCACCATCACCTATGATGAAAGAAGAAAAATCTAAATCAGTGTTGAGTCGTGATGCGTCACCAGTAGCCGCTGACGCTATCGAGGTTGAAGTAGCTTAAGTGTTGAATAAACTGGTGCTGCAAGCTGAAGTTGTGCAAATTGAGCCACTTCGCTACACGCCAGCAGGCATACCGTTGTTAAGTGTTGTTTTGCGACATGTTTCAGAGCAAGTTGAAGCTGGCATGAAGCGCAAGGTGGAATGTGAAGTTAATGCAATTACTTTAGGTGATTTAACATTAACTGGATTGAAATTAGGATCACACATACTCGCTACTGGCTTTTTGGCCAAACGCAGCCTTAAAAGCACACAATTGGTCATGCACATTAACCATATAGAGCATATAAGTCATTAGCTTATATGCAATTAAAAAAAGATTAGGAGTTTAAGATGGCAAGAGAAATGTACAAACGCCGCCGTTACTGCCGTTTTTCAGCAGAAGGCATCAAACAAGTAGATTATAAAGATGTAGATTTACTTAAAGATTTTATTTCAGAAAATGCAAAGATCATTCCAGCACGTATGACGGGCACAAAAGCACGTTATCAACGTCAATTAACGACA
>CAIRBH010000020.1 GCA_903876765.1 uncultured Pseudomonadota bacterium
ACACAACACACACATCACCACAGCACACATACAAATACAACAAACCTAACAAACCCATTCGCCTCGAAAGGCCACTCCTGCAGTTAACCTCAAAATAATTCACTCCTAAAACCTATAACGCTGGCCCTGATATTAACCACAACTGACCATGCTCTACTAACTTTTCATCGGCATGGCGCAAGTGTGCTTGAGTAGTGCCAAGATAATAGCGGCGTTTGCTATCAAACCACGAGGCTTTGCTTAATAATGCAGTCACTTCAATAATGCCAGAGTGCTCTTCATCTGTGGTCATAAAATCAGCGGCGCCAGGCTTAAATAGCTTAGGATTCGCCTCAAACAGCTTAGTGGTTTTATTGGTTTTTGGCTCAAACAACCAAATGGCCGATAATCGCTCATGCTCACCTGGGTCTTCTTCTAGCAACACACACCCATCACCATCCACGGTTAAATTATCAAACATTTCTGCGCCTATCTCACTGGCATGGATTTTAGTGGTAATGCTTCCGCCCGCTTGCGGGTTGTTTATGTCATCAAACACCAATTGACTTAAGCGACTATCACCACCAATTTTATCGGTGGTATTAAACCAAAACACTTTGCTATTTAAGGTATCCCACGCACCATCTTCTGGGCGGGCAAAGCCAGTGGCGCCCAGTTTTTGCGCTTCTACTCTTAAGGTTTTGCCATCTAAGTTAGCCATATTAGGCAAAGCCACTAAACTAAACCGTTCACCCTCTACTTTCAGCGCATACAGTTGGCCGCCCACTAAGCCTGCTTGTTGTATAGCGTTGCCTGTTTTGCTTTTGTTGCCTTGATACACCAACAACAAACCATTTTGAATATCATCTAAGCCTATCACTAAGGTGTTATCGCCACTAGCTGGGTTAGCCAATAAGTTTTCCCAAGCAATGTGGCCAAAATCTGCCAGCTCATAACTTAGGCCATTCAATGCATGGGCAAAGGCGCGGCCACCCGCTTTGTCTTCTTCCCCATTCAAAAACAGTTGCCCAGCATAGCCTTTACTGGTTGCGGCGTTATATAAAGCTGAACTAGGCGCTAAGTCAGCAGAGCACAAGCGGTTAAACGGTTTCACAACGCCAATCGGCAAGGTGGCATGCACTAAATCTGCACCGCTTTGTACCTTTAAGCTTTCTACCTCTATCACCCAGCGCGATACGAACGCTCCTTTTTGGCCGTGGGCACGCACCGCCCCTTTATCTGGCGATAATTCATGATTCATCAACAAAGTAAAACTGCCATCTCCATTCGCATAAGCCCCTAAGCCATCTGGCACGCCCACCATGGCATAACCATTAGCGGCTGCCTCACCCACCGTCATAATTGCTTGCACCTGCCAACCTTGTGCAATGGGGACAATGTATGCTGGTGCAGCAACACTCTTACTGGCATAAAGAACTGCAGCAAATAAAGCAGAACATAGTGTTTTCATAAAATAACCTTTCAACCATAAAAAAGCGGCACCCCTAAGGATGCCGCTTTTAATTTACAAAACTAACAAGTGGTGCTTAGAATTTGTAAGTTACATCAAATTGGTACAATTTGTAATTTGTACCATTCACAGTAATATCAGGTTTTGTGTAAGATGAACCATATGCATCATTCTTACGATCACCCCAAGCGCCTGTAAAATTAAACGCTACATTCTCTTCAAGGTTGTATTGCGCTTTAACAGCGAAACCTTCCATGTTTAAACGACCATCAAAAATATCAGTATCAACCGCATTTTGATCTAAGGCATAGATACCTACACTTTGGTACCAAATATTAGCATTCCAATCACCCTTAGCCATTTTCTTAGCTTCAAATGATTTTAAATCTTTAGCTGAACCAACTGTAAGACCAACTAACCAAGCTTTGTCATCATTACCTACACAATAAGCAACACCATATTTACTACAAGCATGGTTATAACGATCACTACCCTTTGTATTAACAACATATTCACCATAAGCTCTTACACCAACATTTGATGTTGCCATGTAGTTTAATTCAGCAGGAATATCTAAAATTTGAAGGTCATTTACAGCTGTAAATGGAGCGACGTTAGCAGTAGGGGCTACAGCATTACCTAGGAATGGTTTAAAAGGCAAAGCACCAGTTTCGCCTCTATTATTACCAGTGTAATCATAGTAACCCACAGCAAATTTACCAGACATTTTATCAGCAACAAATACTTGCTGTGCACCACCTTGGAAAGCTAACACCATATTTTGACGGCCTGTAGTACCTTGCGCATCATTCGCTTGTATACCACCACCCGTATAAACCCATTGACCCAAGTTAGCAAAAAGATTGGTATCGCCAATAGTATACTTTAACTTTTCTTGCGCACCTTCCATTACGATGTCATTATCAAACACCATCGCATTTACCATGTAAAGTGGGTTCTTCATGCGACCTGCTTCAACTGCCAACCAAGGTGTAACATTCCAACCTAGCATCGCGCGCTTAACATAAAGCGCTTGCTTATCTTTTGGTGACATACCAATATCAGAGCCGCCAAGATTAGAATCACCGTACGTAATGTTATCTGAACGGCCACTAGCGCTTAAAGCAAATGCAAGGTCTGTATACCAATCACCTGCTTTTGTTTCAACACCAAAACCAATTTTATAACGTGATCTATTAGAGTCGTAATTAGTGCCTGCTGGGATGCCTGTTGCCGCGTCTAATCGGTCAATGCTACGTGCCTCATAACGCGCACGGATATCGCCGTAAATCTTAGCATTATCAATCGCATCTGATACTGATAATTTTGAAGCTTTTTTGATTGCTTTAGCTTGACCAGCCGCTTCATCTGTACGGCCTTTAGTCAATAAAGCGCCTTCTTCTTCTGTTAATACGCCTTTTGCTACTAGCGCGTTAACAATATCTGTTGTTGAGTCGGCCATTGCATTAACACCGAAACCCATCAACATTGAACCTGCTAATGTTGCTGCTACTAAACTACGTAGTTTAAAGTTCATTCAAAATCCCCTCGTTTAAAAATAAAAAGATACTGCTTTTTCAACGGAGTGATTTTATGGTTTGAATATGACAATTTGATGACAGAGAATGAATTAGAGAAATATAAGCGACAGTTTGTTGTATTTGTGCAACAACGTTAGATCTGGCTTAAATGCCTAGCCAAGCTATGGACGAACGGGTAAAGAAAGTCGGCTTGGCTTTAAAATGAACCGCACTTGCTAGGAGATGAAGGGCAATTGTAGGAGCGGTCTTTGACCGCGAAGTTAAGCTGGTTCGCGGTCAAAGACCGCTCCTACCAATTGCTTATTGATGGGTGTTGCGACCGCATGGAATGGTTCGCGGTCAAAGACCGCTCC
>CAIRBH010000021.1 GCA_903876765.1 uncultured Pseudomonadota bacterium
GCGCTTTACTAAACCGCTGCTTTAAAGGCTTTACCATGTCACTCACCACGCTTAATGCGCTATCTCCCCTTGATGGCCGCTATCAAACCAAATTAGATGCACTACGCCCTTACTTTAGTGAATATGCGCTGATTAAACACCGCGCATGGGTGGAAGTGGAATGGTTGAAGGCCTTAGCGGCGGCAAAAGAACTGGCTGAAATTTCACCTTTTAGTGCAGAAACGATTGCCGAACTTAATCAAGCCATTGCCAACTTTAGCGAGGCGGATGCTTCTCAAGTGAAAGCGATTGAGGCACGCACGAATCATGACGTGAAAGCGCTGGAATACTGGCTTAAAGAAAAGTTTGACGGTAACCCTGAAGTTAAAAAAGCTAGCGAATTTATACACTTTGCTTGTACCTCAGAAGACATTAATAACCTATCACACGGCCTAATGTTAAAAAGTGCACGTGACGCGGTAATGTTGCCATTTTTAGCAGATTTAATGGCGCGCTTAGGCGAGCTATCTCAACAACTTGCTGACCAGCCGATGTTGTCACGCACACATGGCCAAACTGCCTCGCCTACTACCATGGGTAAAGAGCTGGCCAATGTGTTGTATCGCTTACAACGTCAGCAAAAACAACTACAAAGCAACGATATTTTAGGCAAAATCAATGGTGCAGTAGGTAACTTTAATGCCCATCTTTCCGCCTACCCACACTTTGACTGGGAGCGTTTTGCCAAGCAATTTGTTGAGAACTTAGGTTTAACTTACAACCCGATGACCATACAAATTGAGCCGCATGACTACATGGCGGAGTTATACGATACCCTTGCGCGCATCAACACGATTTTGATTGATCTTAACCGTGATATTTGGGGTTACATCTCAGTCGGTTACTTTAAACAAAAAGTAAAAGCAGGTGAAATTGGCTCGTCCACCATGCCGCACAAAGTTAACCCGATTGATTTTGAAAATTCAGAAGGCAATTTAGGCTTAGCCAATGCCGTGTTGCGCCACATGGCAGAAAAGCTACCGATTTCACGCTGGCAGCGTGACCTGACCGACTCTACCGTTTTACGTAATATGGGTGTGGCATTTGGCTATACACTCTTAGGTTACGATTCATGTTTACGTGGTTTAAATAAACTAGAAGTGAACCCAGAAAAACTTGCACAAGATTTAGATGCCAGCTGGGAAGTGCTGGCCGAACCGATTCAAACCGTGATGCGTCGTTATGGTATTGAAAACCCATACGAACAACTCAAAGAATTAACCCGTGGCAAAGGTGGCATTAATAAAGTCTCATTGCACAGCTTTATTAGTGGGCTGAATATTCCAGCAGACGCGAAACAAGCCTTACTTGAAATGACGCCTGCCAGCTATATCGGTAAAGCCGTAGAATTGGCAAAGCGCGCTTAATATGCCTGAAGTGCTGGTGCTGTATTATTCACAAGGTGGCGCAGTGCGCGAAATGGCACAGCTTGTGGCACGCGGCATAGAAAGTAATACCAACATCAAAGCACGTATTCGTACTGTGCCCAAAGTGTCTGCCAACTGTGAAGTCACAGAACCCGACATCCCCACGAGCGGCGACCCTTACGTTGAATTGAGCGACTTGCAAGAATGTATAGGCCTAGCACTGGGCAGCCCCACCCGCTTTGGCAACATGGCAGCGCCAATGAAGTACTTTTTAGATGGCACGGCAGGCACTTGGTTGCAAGGTGGGCTCATCGGCAAACCCGCCGCAGTATTTACCAGTAGCGGCTCTATGCACGGCGGTAATGAAGCTACTTTGCTCAGCATGATGTTGCCGCTAATTCATCATGGCATGGTTATCGTTGGTCTACCCTACTGCGAGCCTGAGTTATCAAGTACGCAAACTGGCGGCACGCCTTATGGTGCCAGCCATGTAGGGGGCAGTAGCGATGACAGGCCGATTAGCGCAGATGAACGCAAACTTTGCTTGGCTTTGGGCAAACGCTTAGGTCGCATCGCCTTAAAGCTTGCTGCCTAATATGAGCTTAGCCAAAGAGGCTTTACAATTTTTACGCAGCACGCAATCTGGCGTACTTTCTACCTTCTCGGCAAAATTTCCTGGCTTTCCGTTTGGCTCAGTTGCGCCATTTGTATTAGACCACAGCGGCCAGCCTATTATTTTAATCAGCACCATCGCCGAACATACACATAATATTATCGCCAACCCCAATGTGTCACTACTGGCATTTGCTGGGGATGAAGACTTACAGGCCAATGCCCGTTTAACCCTGATTGGCCAAGCCGTGAAAATAGAAAAGAATGACGCTCATCTGCGTGCCCGCTATTTACGCTATTTGCCCAATGCCATGAGCTATTTTGATATGCACGACTTTCATTTTTACCGCATAGAGATCGCCCAAGCACGCTACATTGCTGGCTTTGGCAAAATGGGCTGGCTCACTGGTGGCAACCTGATAGGGGGCGCTGCTGAACAGCAAAATCAAGAGCCATCGCCGCTAGCCAGCCAAGAAACAGCCATCATCAACCACATGAACACTGACCATGCGCATAGCCTTATCGCTTACTGCCAGCATTATCATGGCGTTAAAGCAAATCAAGTTAACATGCTGGGTATGGATGCTGATGGCTTTGATATAAGGGCAACGCTTAATGACGGCACGACAAAAATTCTGCGCTTTAATTTTGCACAGCCTATTCACGATGCTCAATCTGCCAGAGCGGCGCTGGTTAGCATGTCTAAAGAGTCAAAAATTGATTAACACACTTAGATTAGGCGCAACGATTAGCCTGATTGCCCTCATATTATTATGCCTAGCATGGGAATCAGTATTGGCGCCATTTAAGCCCAACGGATCATTGCTGATATTAAAAACCTTGCCACTACTGCTGCCTTTATTTGGCATTTTGCACGGCAAGCGCTACACCTACCAATGGGCCAGCATGTTTATTTTGTTATATTTCACCGAAGGTGTAGTGCGTGCATGGTCTGATGTGGGGCTGTCTGCCCAACTCGCCATTGCTGAAATCTTGCTCAGCATCAGCTTTTTTATCTGTGCTATTTATTTTGCCCGCTGCACTCGAACCAAATAAGCCCGCCGTTTTAGGTTTTTCTAGCGGCAAATTAAATCAAGTCACGCCCTGTACTGGACTTCCCCCAATATCGTAGACATTTTTCAATGTCCGATTTGTTGTTGTTCAAACTGAACGGGGCTTAAATAATTCAAATAACTATGCCTGCGTACACGATTATAAAACACTTCGA
>CAIRBH010000022.1 GCA_903876765.1 uncultured Pseudomonadota bacterium
CGGCTTACGCACGTTGAAACTGAAAACCGCTTTCATTTTTTTTCTAAGCCGCGTTCACGGCGGCTTACCTTTGTTATAATTGCTTGTCTTGGTGCCGTATTTTCTAAGCCGCGTTCACGGCGGCTTACCGTCAATACTACATGCTACCTTTGTTGCTGTTTTTCTAAGCCGCGTTCACGGCGGCTTACTCGCTATGGCACGAACCACACAATCGCTTTTTTTTCTAAGCCGCGTTCACGGCGGCTTACAAGCCGCGCCTTTGTCAACAGGTTCTTTAATTTTTCTAAGCCGCGTTCACGGCGGCTTACGTCCAATCAGTTGCAGTTAAAAGGCTTATTGCTTTCTAAGCCGCGTTCACGGCGGCTTACAATATCAAACCAAGTGTTTTCAAGTTCATGCTTTTCTAAGCCGCGTTCACGGCGGCTTACAAAAGATGGAACAGAAAAAACGCGCTGGATTATTTCTAAGCCGCGTTCACGGCGGCTTACCATAGTTTCCTTAAAATGGGCTTCCATCAATATTTCTAAGCCGCGTTCACGGCGGCTTACAGGAATAAATCATGGCAATTGTTTCAAGATTATTTCTAAGCCGCGTTCACGGCGGCTTACGATTGCAAGTTAAGACGGCAATGCTTTTCAACTTTCTAAGCCGCGTTCACGGCGGCTTACTTGCAATTGCAGGTCTTCACGAGCAGCTTCAATTTCTAAGCCGCGTTCACGGCGGCTTACACTGATTTTAAACGAAGAAACTCAATTACAACAAGGCTTAGCGGTTAATTTTATAGTTTTAACCATGCAAAATTTGCCCTGCTGTAACTGATTGTATTTATTCTACTTTTTTAAAGAACAAAAAATATAGGTAAAAAATTACCAATGTGGGACTGAACTAATAGCGCTTAACCCATAAGTTGAAAACTTACCCACCACTGGCTTTTCGACCAATTTTTGATTAATACAAAGGCTAAACTCACGCTCACCACTCAGGCTTTTAAGCTGAATATATGGGAATGGCTCATGTTTTTGCATATAACCTTCTAGTCGTTTGAGTGCATCCTGAACAGTAATACTATGCCTATGAGCATAGCGCCTTGCCAAGTTTTCCGCACTGGCTTGTGGACGATAACGGTTGACCGTGAGGTATTGCGTCACATTTTCAACCTGCTTGGGTGATTTAACATGCACATAATCGGTCAGCCTTGCCAGCCATTTGTCTAAATCCAGCTTTTGCAATTCATCCGCACTATTGGCAAACACCCGTAATTTAGAACCCAACAGCATGATTTGCTTGTCTTTCATTTGCGTAGATTTGTACTCTGGAAAGCTCACGCCATAAGGGATTTGCTCGTTAGCGTCTTTTTGCTCGACAAAGGCGAGGTGGAGTTGGGTGTATAACTTGCTCCAGATAAAGTAGGGCGATATTTCGCTGTCCTTTATCAAAGTGAGTTCGATGTAGTAATCCATAGATTACTCCTTGCCACTTTGACCAAAGACACCACCGCGCACCAAAACAGCCATCACGTAATGCTCTTGTTCTTTGCTTTCTAAGTTTTCTCCGAGCGCAAAGCGGTCAAACAATGTGTAAAAGTCATTCTTTTGTTTAGGATTACGGAAGGCGATACCCAAATTAGTAACCGCGCCGTATGGCTCAATCGCAATTGGGCCAGCACTTTTTTCTGGATCACTGTAATCTGGATACCATGTATCAATCGCACGTAATGCGTTGCCAATTTTTTGGCTGTGCATAGCAGCAACATTATTTACATGATAAAGAATCTTACTTTTATCGCCCTTGCCTTTATCTAACACTAACTCTTCGGAAGGGTAAACTTCTTGTGCCTTACCAACTTTTGCGTAAGCATTGACGGTAATCAGCAAATAAGGTGTTTTACCGCTTAATGCATTAGCAATATGCGTTGCAAGCTGGTCGATTTTGCTATCGGCTTGATCGAAGTTTTTCAGGTTGTAATTAAATCCGTTAAATACCAATTCTTCGCCCGCAAAGTTAATGACCACTTCAATCGCTTCTGCGCCAACACGATTGCGCCAAAGGTAACGGCCATTGGCTAAATTGAGTGCATAACGCTTCGCTAACTCTTTAAAACCCTCTTGCTCAGTATAACTTTTGGCCGCTTTTTCATAGCTGGCTTTAAAAGCTGCATTGTTGCATGCAGATGGCGCTTCAATATTGCCAAGCACTTTGACAGTAAAGTTAAGTTTTAAGGTGTCTTGCTCTTCACCAAGCGAGCATGCATCTACCCGTTGTAAGTTTGCTTTTTCAACTTCGGCATTGAGCTTTATCGGGTCATCCGCCACAGCCTTTTTCAAACGGTTTGAAATCGTACCGCGCACGGATTTTTCATTCAGTGTCAAGGACGTGGCTTTGCCATTTCTAGCCTCCCAAGTTGTGCCGTAAAAATAGCCATCGGAACAGACTAATTTCTTTTCAAAAGCCAATACGGATGCAATCATTGATTCATTTTTTGCCATGTTAATTTCTCCTGATTTTATAAACTAATTGGGTTAGTAATGCTCTGGGTTTGACATAGGTATAAATCATTTTCTATGTCGGCTTGGTACTGCCATAAAATATCTTCGATTGAATAATAAGCACCGATTTTGTAGGCTAAGACAAACTCACCTAAAGTCAGCACGGCTTCTGCAAATCGATGCGGTGTCTCTGCATCGCGCTGCTCAATGGCTTTTTCAAGCGTTGAAATACCTTGAAAACCAACACTAATTGGCACTATCCAGCCTTTTGTTTTGCGTGAAGTTGTCCAGGTGATTTTGCCATTTTCATCTTGCGTAGCGCGGTGCATGATTTTTAGCTGGTTCAACATTGCATCCAGAGCATCGGCACCTTGTTGCATTTCTGCCACCATTAAGTCACGGCGCTCAATCAACACATGCCCCAGCATTAAATGACGCACGACTGTTTGATAAGCCGCGTCACTATCTTCATCGAATGTAAAACATTGCGGCTTTTGCATTCCTAGCAAATCACCGCTGGCAAATTTCATGGTTTTGCAAATGGACTCTAGCTGCTCTAAAAGAACAGCATCATGGTCTGGGTTTAAACCACACATTTCAACAAGTAGTGTCACCTCCAAATGGCAGCGGGCTTCTTCAACAAATGGTGGCCGCTCGCCTTTTTCATTAAGCGGATTAGCCGTGCTGACAATGGACGACACATAATCATTGTCCCCACGATAGGTTTGCAGGTTAAAGTCATGGCAACTAATCGCCGTCGCGCCGAATTGCACACAATTTAATTCAGGCATACCCAGCGCATGCATTTTGCGCTGTATGGCATGCACTGCGCCAAGCCAAGCTGTCATGGCGGGAAAGCCGATGGTGTATGGGCTACTCATGGCGTTGGCGTTATGTATTTTTAAATGCGGTAGCACTAAAAAGCGTTTATTGCTCATTTAAGTAACTCCTCATCGGCTTCGAGTGTTTCTATGATGAAGCTTTCAACATGAAATAACTCTTGGTCGCCAAGTGTAAGGGCATCGGCGCTCAATACTTTTTTATAGGTATCTAAAAACCATCTAGCAAATTGACGCGACAAAGGCTTAATCCAATCAGATTGCTCAAGGCGCGTGCTTGCGTGGGCATCATCGAGCCAAATGCGTTGATTGACCTCTAGATTTTGGTAATGCTCTTTTGCAGACCAGCCAACCTCAGTCACTCGAAGCGTGGTTGCTTCCTTAACTACCATCTTGGCTATATAGATTATCGTGTTAGAAATAGCAGCACGAATTTTCATGTTGTTAATATCTAACATGAATTTATGCAGCTCATGCATAGGGTCTTTAAACAACCAGCTTCGTAAGGACTGACTAAAAAAATCACTCGTTGGCAACCGTACAGCACGTTTTTCTATCGGTTGTGGTGTACTCATCAGCAAATAGGCTCTGCCAGCATTTTGGCTATTCAACACGGATACATTCTGCGGTTGTGTGCCACCGTAGCCCGTGACGGTTAAATCTAAAACATCGTCATAGCCTGTTTCATGCTCGAGGCCATTTCTACGGCAATCTCTGGCCTGACTCGCTTGCTCTGAAAAACGCATCGCATCTACCGTGGTTTTTAGCTTTGTGATCACGCCTGAAGGGGTTAGCAAAGAGAGCAGATGATATTGATTATCCGCTACGGGAAAATACACCTGTTTCACCAATCTATCTGAGTAGCTTTTATTGCCTTCTGATTGCTTAACAGACAAAAAGCCCTCTTTTAACTTTTCATAGCTGGCAGAAGAAATGTTGAATAAAGCTTTAGCTTCTGGCGTATCCTCTTCTAAATGTTCAAGCACTGGGCGACTATCTGACATGGGCAGGCTAAGGAATTTATAAACATCCATCGCCGCCGCATTGCCATACACATCCAACGCATATTCAAGATTACCTGTACGCAAATAGCCATCTGCCTTAGGTTTGGCTTTCGCGATTATCGCAGTAGTTTTTGCGCTGGGGTGACTAAACTTACTTGGGTGGCTCACTATCGAGAGTTGCCCAGCCCGTTTAGCCGCATCAGGCAACCAGTTTGCTAATGCAAATCGCTCCCTTGCTTGTTGCTCCAAGTCTGCCGTTTCTTCATCTGTTGCATCAGACTTGCCCTTGGCTTTCAGCCAAGCGGCTTTTCTATCTGCAAAAAACTGATGGATTGCTTCCATAAACACCTCCTTTATTTTTTGTCTTTTGGTGGGCAAGGATCATTGCCATAACTATTACCAGCCCGAATTTGCCCATCTTTAATGTTTGAGTTCATAATTTATCCACTGCACAAGTGGCCTCCAAAACCCCGCAAGGGGTGATTTCTTATTTATTTCTTAATAGTACAAACCCAGATTGTCCGAGTAGAAATATTCGGTCGTGTGTTTATCTTTTTCAGGTTTTGGGATTGTTAGCTCGCCAAACCGCTTTGATTCTTTCTCCAGCCTTTTTCTTAACTCCGCATTCAAAACTTGCTCTGGTTCGATTTCACATCTCATTTTCAAAATAGCTTCATAGTCTCGATTCAACCATAGCCTGCTAGCCTCCGTACTATTAAGCGATTTTGAATATTGAATCCCATTATCTGCTGCACGCGCCACCCAATTACCACGGTCATCTTTTATGTAAAAGCCCAAGTCACCGTCATGCCAACAGTAATAAATGGATTCGTCTGGTGCGCTATCACGAAAATGGTTGCTCACTTGCGGCATGGCCGTTAGCCACCAAGCCTCACTTAACCATGCTTGCAAGAATTTGTGGCCCTTATTGTCATAGGCTTTTAACTTGTCTGTCAGCACCTTATGTTCGAGGTCTGCCAATTGTTCATTGGGTTTGAGCGCTTCTTTGGCTTGTATGCGTGGAATGGCATTGATTGCGTGATTAATGGCCGATTCGTCTAACAGCGCATCTATGTTTTTAAACTTTAAGCCTTTTAGCTTTTGTTTAGGCTCATAGCCAGGTCTGGTAAACGCGGCTTCTTTCACATCATTTTTAATCGCTTTGAGGTTGTATTGCATGATAGCGATATTAGGCTGTGTCACCTCTTGATTGCGATGCCTTTTCACCCGACCAGCCAACTGTATGATTGAACGGTATGAGGATGGCTCGATGACTGCCCAATCAAAGTCATGGTCACGTCCCACTTCTTCCACTGGCGTTGCCACTAAAATAAAGATAATGTCGTCGGTGCTTGCACCATCAATATGTGCGCGAATCGCAGGATTTTGAAAAGCCACTGGCATTTCGCCCGCTTTTTCTTTGCGCTTTAACACTAAATCAAGATGCTTTTCTTGCTCATGCCTGAGCAGCAACACCTGCCGACTGTGATACGCCATGACTTTGGGTGTGACCCCACTTTGCCAATCAGCATTGAGCAGGTGTTGGGTTAAGGCGACACAGGGCGGAATATTCGCCACGCGCACCACACCGAAAGAAATCCGTTTTTTGCTGATAGGGTCGATGGTGTGATGTTGTTGATGCAACTCGGTAATGGTGGCTTTAATTAAATTGAAATAAGCCAGCATTGCTTGTTCTAATTGTGCGGGATTTAGTTTTGTTGTTTGATAGCCCGCAACACGAATGATGCTGGCTTTTCTTTTAATGGGTTGGTTTTGTAAGTTTTTCACACGCTCTTTAATAAAACTTTGGTGTGTACTTTGATATTGTTGGTTATTTTCCGAAGCTTGCGTTTGCGTGGAGAGCGTTGTTATTTCTATCTGAAATTCATCCACCCAAGCCACATGCATTTCTCGTGGCGCATGCATAAACTGTTGGTGCAAAAGCCAACCTTCTTGGTATGCATTGAAGAACCCTTCTGCCAGTGCAGGCGGTATCGTGGCAGATGAAATCATCACTTTTCGCCCCAACATGCCCGCAAGATGAATTAAGCGACCAATCGCGACTAAATCTTGCCCATCGAAATCATCGACTTCATCAATTACCAAATCAGATGACAATAGGCGCAGACAAGGCAGAATATAGCGGCCTCCGCGTGTGGTTTCCGTGGCGGCAATAATATGGTCTATGGTGCAGGCGAGGACTGGCTTATAGAGGAAAGCTTTGTTCTTTAGCGCGGCTTTGGCCGTTTGATCCCGCATAGGAATTAAGGCGTTGAGAAAATCTGCGGTGGGTGAGTCTTGTGGAATTTCATAATCATCCAAGTCTTCTTTGAGCAGCTCCTCGCTGGATTCAGCCCCCTCATCTTCTAGCGAAAATTCATCTTTGAGCTGGTTTTGTCTCGCTTCATGATGTAACGCCATGACGGCTAACGAGCCAATGAGCACCGCTAACTCATCGCTCTCAAGACCAATATTGTCGCGGTATTCATCGCCTGTTTGCAGGGTTAAAGTTCTTAATCCTAGCGCCAGAATAAAGCGTAAAGAGTCTGCATCGGCAGATAGTGCGCGCATGATTTTGGCATTGGCGATGGTTTTGCCGCAACCTGTGCTGGCGATGTTGACGATAAACCAGCCATTTTTTGAAATATCGCTGTGTTTGCTTCTTAGCTGATTGATTGCACCTACTGCTTTATCTTGCCATTCATAACCTGCGGGGCTTTTTTGTTTTAGCTTAATCACATCATGGGCAGATTCCATATCATGACTAAAGCGTGATAACGATTGCGAAACTTTTAAACCATAATCACTCACTCTGACTAAATGCTCATCCAACTTTTGTTTGGGTGCGAGATTCTTGGCCTTGTCATAAGTGGTGTTGGCATATAGTTCAATGCTCGTGTTCCATTTGGCATCTTTATCGCATGACGAGTAGAAATGGTCGCCTAACATGAGGCTTAATCTGGCATGATGCAACACTACACGCCATGAACCATTTGCGAGGGTTTCCTGTGCAATCGCCTGTTGCTCTGAAAGCCGACCTGACCATTTTTTTAGTGAGTGTTGCCACTCCACCGCGTTATTCAGCAAGCCTTGGGGAAACTCAAAGCACGCACTCAGACGCCTATCATCTGACGGATTTTGGTAGCCCCATTCAGCAGTAATGGTCTCCAAAATATCTTTAAGTTGAGGGCGGCAGACTTCGCCATACTTCGCTGAATCATCACCTTTAAAATTTGGCAGTCGATGGTGCGAAACTATGAGCCAAACCACCATTTGCGCAATCGGCGGCAACTTGGAGAATGGACTTTGCTCAACCTGTTTTTTTCTCAACGCTTGTTGTTTTAGACTGGCTTCATCCCATTGAGCATCCATCAACAACTTGAGCCAACCAGCATCGTCATCAGAGTTACCTGACAACTCTATCAAACTGATTAGCAACAGGCATGAAATCCACTCATGCCGTAAAGGGTCACTTTCTTTGCTCGCTTTTTGTAGCTTTGCTTGAAATAAAGCACTCGCCTTACCCCAATCATGCAGCAATGCTGCAACAGCTACTAAAGCTTTAATAATGGGTAAATATGTCCAATTATTTTCCCAAAGGTTGATTGGCATATCTTTCTGTGTGGTATTCACTGGCACAATCCCCTGAGTATTAAATTGACTACGATTCCCCACCACCCAGACCAATTCACTCCTAGCGCGTGAGCGTATCCAATGGCAACTGACAGCGGTGTTTTTGGTGGCGGTTTTGCGTAGGAGTTTTTTTACGGCGATGAGACCATCTTCGGTGATGACGGTTTGCCAAGTGTTATCACCAATGCGGTTGGCAAAGGCGTCTAGCACACGTCTTGAGCGGGTGAGCGCTTTTTTCTGGCATTGGCTAACAAAGGTGACCATCATTTTAGTGCGCCTCGTCCTTGCTCTGCACTAAAGGCTTATTAGGTTGTGGTGCTTGCAATGCCATTTGCTTAACCTGATTAAACATAAAATCTAGTGCATTGTGATCTGTGAATTTTTGTAGAATTTGTTGCCTAAATTCTTGTTCGGTCATTTTTTCTTTGGCACAGACAAATGCCCAAGGCAGTACGATGGCGTCTTTGATTAAATCAGCTACGTCAAACACCAGCGCACCTCTACGCGTTTTGCCATGCATAACGGCAAACCCATGTGGGATGCCGAGTACCCATAGCGTTGTGGCGGCAAATCCATAGGCAAGATAATTGCCATGATTTAAAAATGCATTAGCTAGGTCTTGTCCGTCATGCTGGCGGTTAAAGTCAGTGATATTTGTGGCACGGGTTGCCATTTTGTATAGTTGTTTGGTGAGGCTGGCCTCATGCATGAGTAAATCACCCACTTTAGTAACCGCTTGAATTTGATGACTATAGCGTTGCAATGCTTGCATGGTGATTGATTCATCACTACTAAATCCGTCTGCTTGGAGTTCTTTGTCTTTTTGCCATACCGTTTTAAGGTAGTCAACACGGGCTTGCTGAAAAGATTTGGCGACTTGCAGGCGTTTTGTTTCATCAAACCAGAAACTGAGCCAGCCTTGCACATATTCGGTGGGACGGTATTCGCTTTGCGGTGACATCCATTCAATTTCTGTCGCCATGAGTAGTGGTGTGCCACCTCCTCCGCAAAATCCGACCAAGACCCCTGCTTGTGCTAACATACGCATGGCGGCTTGCGTGATAGACGTTCCCGTGCCGAGCAAAATGCAAGTAGTATTGGCTATAGGAATATTCCAATAGTAATTTTCATCTTTCATTTCAGTGAGATAAAGAACTCGCCCATCTTTTTGCATGACGCGACAGTGCTCCAATAAATAAATATTGGCGCGCTTGGAATGCAATATTGCTTTCAGGTCAGTGAGTTGCTCCATATTTTTTGCTTTGATTTAGTTCATACTTATTACTTCACTTTCACCTTTAATTTTTAATTTTTGACGGACTATCACTTTTATTTAGTAGAAAATTCGTACTTCTAATATTTCTACTTTATCCAAAAATTATGATATCACACTGTTATCAATAAATTAGGTGAGTCTGATCTAAATTATTGCCAAAAACACCGCTAGGCAAGCGTATAAACGGTTTTTTAACTCTCTTCAAATGATGGGGATATTACAAAAACGCTAGACTGCAAATCATTGCTACAGGTATTATCTGACTATATTCTTACGGTAGGCTTTAACTTGGCTTGAATCTAAAAATTTCATTTTCTAAGGCGTCACTATGTTAGCTAATTTAAAAAGCAGGTTTAAGTATGCATTATGGCTATTCATCTTGCCTATTGCGCTGTTTTCGCTATACACATGGGCATCGCTGCATTGGGTGTATTCATCGGGTGAACGTGCAGGCTATGTACAAAAATTTTCGCTCAAAGGCTATGTGTGTAAAACTTGGGAAGGCGAGATTGTTTTAGTCTCTATGCCAGGCACACAAGCCGAAAAATTTACCTTTACCGTTAAAGATGAGACTGTTGCTAAAAAAGTAAACGACTCGTTGGGGACTAGGGTGAAGCTAGTTTATGAAGAACACAAAGGCATTCCATCTTCTTGCTTTGGCGAAACAGCTTACTTTGTACAAGATGTGCGTTTTTTAGAAAAATAAGCCTAAATTCATTACTCTTAAACTATGGCCGACGAAAAAAACTATATCACCCCAGAAGGCCACGCGGCGATTGAAGCTGAGTTTCACGAACTACTTAAGGTAGAGCGCCCCGCTTTGGTTAAGGTAGTCTCTTGGGCGGCGGGCAATGGCGATAGAAGCGAAAATGGCGATTATATTTATGGAAAAAGGCGCCTGCGCCAGATTGATAGTCGCTTACGCTTTTTAATGCAACGCATGGATGCCGCGGTTATTGTCGATCCAGCGAGTCAGCTAGGCTTAGAAAAAGTATTTTTTGGGGCATGGGTCACTTTGTTTTCACTAAAAAATAATACCGAGCACACTTATCGCATTGTCGGTAAAGATGAATTAGCCCCTTCTATGGGCTATATTAGTTGGGTTTCCCCATTGGCTCGGGCCATGCTGGGTAAACAAATAGGCGATATTGTGAAAGTGACTGCGCCTGCAGGTGATGAGCAATATGAGATTATTGATGTGCAATATCAATTAACCAACACTCAAGATAACTAAAAAAACTTAAGCATACAATGAGTCAATCAGACCGTCCTTGCTGGGACATTTTTTGTAAAATTGTCGATAATTACGGTGATATTGGCATTTGTTGGAGACTAAGCCAGCAGTTGGTCAACGAGCATCATGTAAATGTGCGGCTGTTTATTGATCACTTAAATGTTGCAAGCAAAATCATCCCCTTGTTAAATGCTAATGGCCCGTTGCAATACATTCATGGCGTTGCCGTATGTGCTTGGCCAACGGCAGATACATTGCCAGCTAAAGTTGTGATTGAGACTTTTTCCTGCCAACTGCCTGAAAGCTATGTAGCGCGTATGACGGAACTACAGTCGGTGTGGATTAATCTCGAATATTTATCCGCAGAAATTTGGGTTGGCGATTTCCATGCAAAACCATCACCACAAGCTAAATTCAATATAACCAGACATTTCTTTTTTCCTGGTTTTACAGAAAAAACAGGTGGCTTAATTCGCGAAAAAAACTTAATGTCCAAGCGCGATGAATTTCTAAATAGCGCAAGCCAACAAACAAAATTCTGGCAAGAATTAGCTGTTGATCAGCTGATCGTTAAAAACTCACTGAAAATTTCATTGTTTTGCTACCCGCAAGCGAATGTTTTGCCGTTAGTTTCCGCATTAATTTCCCAACAACAGAATTCCACACTATTTATTACATTTAACGACACAATAACCACATTAAGTGACATTTTTGCTGATTTTAAACAAATTAATGCCAATACGTTGACAAAAGAAAACATTACTATATTCTTTTTACCGTTTTTATCTCAAGCGCATTACGACCGCTTACTTTGGGCATGCGACTTAAATTTTGTGCGCGGCGAAGATAGTTGGATACGTGCTATTTGGGCAAGCAAAGCTTTTATCTGGCAACCTTACCTACAAACTGAAGCAACCCATATCAAAAAAATGCAAGCTTTCTTAGACTTGTATTTATCTCATGCTACTAAAGAAATCCAAACACTGCTGACCAATGCTTATCTAGCTTGGTCAACGCCTCAGGCTAATGCTGAAGTAAATTTGATAGATTTTATTCATGCACTGCCTAAGCTCAACAGTTATGCCGCTCAGCAAGCGGATAGGTTTGCTGGTCAAACAGATCTTGCTAGTAATTTGCACAGTTTTAGTGAGAAATTAGCGAAAAATAAGGTATAATTTCTGGTTACAATGCGCCTCCTAGCAATAGGCAGTTAGCCAAACTTATTAACTCAATTCTTAACTTAGCAGGGCAATTTATGAAAACAGCACAAGAACTTCGCGCCGGTAACGTCATTATGGTCGGCAGTGATCCATTAGTAGTGGTGAAAGCCGAATACACTAAATCTGGCCGCAGCACTGCTGTAGTAAAAATGAAATTCAAAAATTTATTAACAGATACCCCTAGTGAGACGATATACGGTGCGGGCGATAAATTTGAAGTAATTGTGCTTGAGAAAAAAGAAGCTACTTATTCTTACTTTGCTGACCCAAGCTATGTTTTTATGGATGCAGACTATAACCAATACGACGTAGATGCAGAGTTTATGCAAGATGTGCTGCCCTACTTAGAAGATGGCATGGCTGTTGATATTCGTTTTTACAGTGAAAAGCCTATTTCTGTTGAATTACCAACCACGGTCGTGCGTGAAATCACTTACACAGAGCCAGCCGTCAAAGGTGATACCTCTGGTAAAGTGATGAAACCAGCTAAAATTGCATCTGGTTTTGAGTTCCAAGTACCTCTATTTTGTGCACAAGGCGACAAAATTGAGATTGATACACGCACAGGTGAATACAGAAACCGCGTATTAAAATAAGCACTAGCGTTTCGCCAGTCAATACTTTGAAAAGGGGGCAAATTAGCTCCCTTTTTTAGTGCCTAAAAAATCCTAATCGCGCTATTATAGTGCCTACTTAGATTGAAAATGAGCAACTTAGGGGCAGATAATGAACGACAAACAATTAGTCGCTTTACAAGCCGCAAAATACGTTAAAAGTGGCATGCTAATTGGCTTAGGCACAGGTTCTACCGCCAATTATTTTATTGCAGAGCTTGCACGACTGCAGCGTGATGAAGGCTTAAAAGTAACGACAGTCGCGAGTTCTACCATTAGCGGGCAAAATGCCCAATCACTAAATTTACCTATAGTCGCTTTAGAGCATATCAGCAGCATAGATTTATACGTGGATGGCGCTGATGAAATAACCCCTGAGAAGACCTTACTTAAAGGTCGCGGCAGTGATTTAGTCAAAGAAAAACTGCTAGCAAAAGCCGCAAAGCAATTTATTGCAGTAGCTGATGCTAGTAAATTAGTCAGCCATATCGGCCAAAATTTCGTCATTCCCATTGAGGTTATCCCTTTTGCTTGGCAACTAGCAAAAGCAAGTTTGGAAGACATTGGTGGCGTAGGGGATTTACGGCCTAATGCGGCTAATGATGGATTTTGGATCACCTCACATGGCAGCTATGTGCTGGACATGAAGTTTGATAAGAACTTAGACGCAAGCGCTTTAAATAGCCTAATCAATAACACGCCTGGCGTGGTGGAACACGGCATTTTTTACCAGCTAGCTGATATTGTTTTAATCGCCGATAATGGCGCAGTGAGCGAGCTAAGTGCTTACTAAAGCCAGCCAACATAAACACATTATGCGTTTATGTCTGACTTTACTAGCTTGTTTGTTATTAACAAGCTGCAATCCCTCAGATCCAGTTGAGTCTGCACCCCATATTAACCCTACAAAAAAAGAAATAGTCTTTGTCACCCATAACGGCCCTAGCACCTACTACCTAGACAACGATAATCAGCCAGCTGGCATGGAATATGACTTAGCTGTTTTATTCGTTAAGGAATATTTTCCGTCCTATGAAATACGCTTTTTAGTAGCAGACAGCATCAGCGACGTCATTCCCAGCTTACTCAAAGCTAAAGCACATATTGCTGCGGCAAGCTTAACTGTAACTGACATGCGCGAGCACTTGGTGCAATTCTCTAAACCCTATCAAGACACGCAGCAGCAGCTTATTTTTAATAACGAAGTGAATAATAAGCCTAAAGCCATCAGCGAAATTTTTGATAAGAAAATTGCTGTTCCAGCAGGCACAAGCTATGCCGAGCGTTTAACTGGCATGCAAAAAAAATACCCTCAACTTAAATGGCTTAGCAAAAGTCACACCAATACAGAAACTTTACTAGAAGAAGTTGCCGACGGCTTAGTCGATTACACCTTGGCCGACAGCCATTTAGCAGCTTTAATGCAAAACTATTACCCAAATTTAGATGTTGCGATGCCCATAGGGCCTCAAGAGCAAATTGCTTGGGCGATGTCAAAAAATGCTGACCCGCAGCTCATCATTAAAGTAAATGCTTTTTTTGCAAAAATTAAACAAGATGGCACGTTGCGTAATCTGCTAGATCGCTATTACGGTCATAACAATCGGCTTAATACGCTAGATGTGACGACTTTCCTTGAGCATAGCAATAGCCTGCTGCCCAAGTACATTCATTTATTTAAGCAGGCTGAAAACATCACTGGTTTAGACTGGCGCTTGCTTGCAGCGGTGAGTTATAGAGAATCTCACTGGGATACTTACAATACCTCGCCGACTAATGTGCGTGGATTGATGATGCTAACCGAAGGTACGGCAGATTTGATGGGCGTGACCGACCGCTTAGATCCTAAGCAAAGCATACCTGCTGGGGCTAAATATTTACTTAAGTTAAGAGACTCCATGCCAGAGCGGATTCCAGAGCCAGACCGGACTTATATGGCGCTGGCGGCTTACAATATAGGCTATGCTCATGTGGAAGATGCAAGAGTACTGGCTGCTCACCTCAAGCTCAACCCAGATAGCTGGGCAGATGTGAAAAAAACTTTAGTCTTACTTAAAAACCCTGACTATTACACTACAGCAAAATTTGGTTATGCCAGCGGCGGCGCGCCAGTAATTTTTGTAGAATCAGTACGCAGCTATCAGCGCATCTTGGAACGCTATCAACCTAACAACAATCTAAACGCAAATCCGTTCAAAGTGGCATTTGCAAATTAACGGCTGCAATCTAGCATTGCGCTAGACCTTAATTGAATTTTTTAACTAAATTTCTTAGCTAATTTTTATGACGGCCAAATTATTCATGTAAGGCCGCAGCACCTCAGGCACAGTCACGCTGCCATCGGCATTTTGGTAGTTTTCTAGCACCGCCACTAGCGTGCGCCCTACCGCCAAGCCTGAGCCATTGAGGGTGTGGACTAATTCTGGCTTGCCTTGGGCATTTCTAAAACGCGCTTGTAAACGGCGTGCCTGAAACGCCTCGCAATTAGACACAGAAGAAATCTCACGATAAGTATTTTGTGCGGGTAGCCAGACTTCTAAATCATAGGTTTTAGCTGCGCCAAAGCCCATGTCTCCCACGCAGAGTGATACCACCCGATAAGGCAAATCCAAGGCCTTTAATATATTTTCTGCATGACCCACCATCTCTTCTAATGCAGCATAACTGGTATCTGGGTGAACGATTTGTACCATTTCTACTTTGTCAAATTGGTGTTGTCGTATCATGCCCTTGGTGTCGCGACCATGAGAACCTGCCTCAGAGCGAAAACAAGGGGTGTGTGCGGTTAGTTTAATCGGCAAGGCTTCTAAAGGCACAATTTCATCACGCAGGGTGTTGGTCAGCGTGACTTCTGAGGTAGGGATTAAATAAAGCTTGTTATCGTTATGACTTAAGCTAAATAAATCTTCTTCAAATTTCGGCAGTTGCCCTGTGCCAGTCAATGTTTCCGCGTTCACCAAATATGGCGTGTAACACTCCTCATAGCCATGCTGTTCAGTTTGCATATCCACCATAAATTGCGCCAAGGCTCTGTGCAACTTGGCAATCTGGCCACGCATAAAGGTAAAACGCGCACCAGAAAGCTTAATGCCAGTATCAAAATCTAAACCTAACGGCGCGCCAACATCGGTGTGGTCTTTAATTTCAAAATCAAAAGTGCGAGGCGTACCCACTTTACGCACTTCTAGGTTATCCGCTTCAGATTTGCCGTCTGGCACACTGGCATGGGGCAAATTAGGTACATTTAATAACAAATTTTACAATTGAATTTGCAGCTCAGCTAAGCGCGTTTCATCGGCTTTAAGCTGGTCCGCTAGGCCTACCACTTCTGCCATTATGGTGCTGACATCCTCGCCCTTAGATTTAGCAAAACCAATCTGCTTAGAAGCATTATTACGCTTGGCTTGCAGGTCTTGTGTGCGGGTTTGTACGGTTTTACGTTCCTGCTCTAAGGCTGTAAAGCTGGCGGTATCAAAAGTATAGCCGCGCTTTTTTAACAACCCAACAACGCCATCCAAATCATTTCTTAATGCTTGTATATCTAACATTTAAATCCCTTAAGATTACTTTTTTGCTTTTTTCTCAAGTGCGCGTTGATCCAACTCGCGCAAATGGGCTAATTTTTCCGTAATTTTACCTTCTAAGCCACGTGGTGTGGGCATATAAAATTGTGGTGGCGTTAAATCATCAGGAAAATAATCCACGCCAGCCGCATAGGCTTCAGGTTCATTGTGGGCGTAGCGGTATTCCTTACCGTAATCTAGCGCTTTCATGAGCTTAGTCGGCGCATTTCTAAGATGCAAAGGCACAGGCCTAGATTTGTCTTGCGCGACAAAAGCTTTGGCTTGATTATAAGCGTGATAAGACGCGTTGCTTTTAGCCGCCACTGCCAAATAAATCACCGCATTAGACAGCGCCAACTCGCCCTCTGGTGAGCCTAAGCGCTCATAAATTTGGCAGGCTTCAAGCGCCATGCTTTGCGCTCGTGGGTCGGCTAAGCCTATGTCTTCTATTGCCATGCGCACGATGCGCCGCCCTAAGTAAAGTGGATCTGCGCCGCCATCTATCATGCGCAAAAACCAATATAAAGCTGCATCAGGGTTTGAGCCGCGCACCGATTTATGCAGGGCTGAGATTTGGTCATAAAATGCTTCGCCACCCTTGTCAAAGCGCCTGAGCTTGCTGGCCATGGTGGTGTGTAAAAAAGCTTCATCAATTTGGCTGACTGCCGCTCCTTCGGCGGCATTAAATAGACTTTCAACAAAATTAAGCAAGCGCCTAGCGTCG
Organism: uncultured Pseudomonadota bacterium; assembly: GCA_903876765.1. GTDB lineage: Bacteria > Pseudomonadota > Gammaproteobacteria > Burkholderiales > Methylophilaceae > Methylotenera. Next base: position 16,594 of record CAIRBH010000022.1, read on the forward strand.
CCATCCGCATAAGCAATGATTTGCTCACGTACTTCATCAGCTATGCTGATATTTGCCGCCACTAAAGCCTGCGCACGTTGCAGCAATAAGGCTAATTCTGTCTCAGATAATGCGTTCAGTACAAAAACCTGTGAACGGCTTAATAGCGCGCTATTGACTTCAAATGAAGGGTTTTCTGTGGTGGCTCCTATAAAGGTAATTAAGCCACTTTCCACAAAGGGCAAGAAAGCGTCTTGCTGACCTTTATTAAAACGATGTACTTCATCGACAAATAAAATAGTTTTACGACCATGTTGTTGCAGTGTCAGTTCGGCACGCTCTACCGCATCACGAATATCTTTAATGCCAGATAAAACGGCAGACAGTGGAATGAAATCAGCGTCCGCCGTATTGGCAATTAGGCGTGCCAAGGTAGTTTTACCTACGCCAGGCGGTCCCCACAAAATCATTGAAGGCAATTTGCCAGATTGAAATGCTAAGCGCAGCGGCTTGCTTTCGCCTAAAAGATGTGACTGCCCTACCACTTCATCTAAGGTTTTAGGGCGCAAACGCTCTGCAAGCGGGGCATCTGGGGTATGAGGTTGAAATAAGCTATTCAAAATGAGTATGGATTACTGTGCAATGATTATAGATTACCTGCATATTAGCAGGTGGCAAGACTAGAGAATAGCGCTCTGAAATTTTTAGCGTTGGCGATAACGCTCAATTATCGACAATCACCTAATTATCCTAGCAGACAGACACTACAAAAACTATCCAGCACTGAGATTTGAATTATTGTATGGAGCAGCTAGGTTCAGCCGAAGTTGCGCTAGCATCCGACCTAGATTGTTGATTTTCAGCTAGATTAGGCAGCATTGCACCGTCTTGCTCACTAGCGTGTTTTTTCTTTTCATCTAACTTCGGAATACTAGCCGGTGGCGTAAAGCCAATACCTGGGTCTTGTGGCAGGGGCACTGGTGGCTGGTTAGTAGCAGCAAAACCAGCCTGCCCAGCCTTAATAGCTAAGCTACCCTGCGTGTTAGCAGCCAATACCTCACCAAAACGCACGGCTACATAAGTGCCATCGTCCATAGCACCACAATCTGCCTGACACACGCGCAAATCGTATTGAGTACCGCGAACACCTATGATAGCGGTTGGCGTATTAGCCTGATACGCATCACGGTTACCGCGTTTGCTAATAAGTCCAGTAATCGCTCTAAAACCACCTTTGATAGTACGAAATATAAAGCTATCTTGCGCAGGTTGATCTTTGTTATAAAAATAATTTTCTATTTTAAGTTGCGTGTCAGGTCTAATCACCATTTCGCCACCGTCACTTAGCTCTATACGCGCAAAACCATTTATCCCAGTAATCACAGTATCCCCCTGCACCACCCGAACCCCTGCCGCCCCTACCACACGACTACCATCGGCTTTTTGCACAGCCACCTGACCTGAAAGGTGCGTGAGCTTACCATCGGCCATCGCAGCTGATGTCACACTTATTAGCACTATGGCCAGCAGATAAGTCACATAAGGTTTTAAATAACTAAGCATACTCAAGCCTCTGATTAATTGACACTGCATTGTAAGGCGCTAGCTTTAGGTTTTTCTGTGAGCACCTGGTTTTCTATGCTAGTCGCATCATTGCCCACATTCAAAACCGCAGATTGTTTTGTGAAGCCAGTCACAGCATTTTGGCTTTGCATGGCTGAACTAGCATTTAAGCGACTTAAGGCTTCTGAGTTAATTGCTGAAACCTGCTGTTTAATCTGCGGGCTAAGTTCAGAGCTTGGTGAGCTTGTTGATTCTGTTACAGTATACAAAAAACCATTGCCGAGAGTTGGTAACACTGTGTTCTCGGTCATTCCATACTGTATAAAATCACTCTCGAGCCCACTTAAATTATTATCAGGCTTATTCATGGCAACTAACCAACGCCCATTAGGCACATTTAAAACATATGGCCCGGCATTATTATTAAAATTGCCTGTATTGGCCTTTAAATAAATAGCATCTCCAGTGCCAGTTGCGGTTAATATAGCGCCCACGTTAGTAGTGATATTAGAGCCTGTCACTTTAAGCGTTTTAGCACTCAGGCTAGCAAGGCTTACCTCACCTTGACTGGCAGTTATATCAACTTCCCCACCAATAGTAGCGCTATTTACTGAAATTTTCTTGTTATTAGTGATAGTAAGCCGTTCTGTATATGAACTAGAACTGACAGCTACCAATAGTTCACTACCTAAGTTACGAATTGCAACGGCGCTCCTAGAACTAGCGAATGAGTTCTCAATTGTCAAGGTACTGACTTGAGTATCAACATCAATGTTGCCAGAAAGGCTTGAATCACCTGCGATTAAATTTGCAGATTCCGCTGTGATATTCACTCCTGCTGTATTGCTGTCCAGAATAGCGCCACCTGCGGTAATGTAAACATTAACTGCTTCAAGCTCGCCTAGCGTGATATCAACACCCGCGCTAAGCGTTATATTTTGCGCTTTTATTTTGCTATCTGCTCTTTGAGTAATATTGTGATCCGCAATAAAAGTTAATGAATTGTCGCTGTTACTCAGGATGCTAACTCCATCATTGAAAGTGATATCGCCATCCCCTGAACCATATGGCTCTGCATCAAATGAAGTTTTAATTGTTACGTTGCTGCTATCTAAGGCCTGCAGTATATTAGCATCGTAGACAGTGACCGCTGAGCTATCTTCCGTATCAAAATTTAGTGTGCCTTCTTCATCAAAAGATGCATTTTGATTATCGCTGCTACCATGCGCAATAAATACATCCATGGGGTCTAGCAACCAATTACCTGTTAGCCCATGTGCCGCTAGAGTATTAACCCGCGCACCATTAACATCCAAAAAACGATGGCCAGAAGTTTCTACAAAGCCGCCATTACCGCTTAACAGGCCGCCTTGTGCGCTAATGTTGCCATAAACGCGAGTGGTGTCATCTGCCCAGACTATGATTTTTCCACCATTGCCACGCTGTTTAGCGTCAGCTTTTAAGCTGGCTTGCGCACCAAGGTAAGTTACTTGTGCATTCTCAATATTAGCGTTTTTACCTTGGTAATCACCGCCTATTAAAATAGTACCGCCACCAGTAGCGCCTGATACATCAATACTGCCTTTGCCAGTCACCGCCACATGCTCACCCAGCATGCGTACCGAGCCGCCTTTACCCTCGTCACTTGTTGCATCCAAGACACCTGAGTTGATGACCGTGCCCCCTTGTAAGACTATCTCGCCATCCATATTAGTCAGGCCTATAGCCTTAATCACGCCAGTATTATTGACCAGTCGGTTAAATTTATCCTTAGCTTGCCCTGCACTTAATGTCACTTGTGTGGCTGCAATCGTTCCAGCATTGCTAATATTGGCATGTAAGACTGCATCAACCACCCGTGCCCGAATTAAGCCATCGGCAGTCAGATCTAAGGCCACAGTATCACCTGAAACTAAACTAGCAGTTGTGGCAAAAATTTGACCATGATTACTAACATCGGCCCCTAAAAATATCATGCTGTTAACTGCATTAATTAAGCCATAGCTTGCCACACCACCACTACCTGGATTTTTAAAATTATAATTACCTGCTAAGAAGTCAGCATCGTCTAATTGCATAGTGCTGGCCACAATGCCGCCAACATTTACCTGACTACCACGGCCAAATAAAATGCCATTAGGGTTTAACAAGAATACTTGACCATTAGCGTTTAAATGACCGTAAATTTCAGAAGCAGAATTCCCAGCAATACGATTGAGTGCAATAGCTTGACTATTGGGCTGGACAAAATTAACGGTGCTATTGCCACCGACGTTGAAGCTTTGCCAATTAAGCGCGACTTTTTGTGTGGCTTGGTTAATGTTTAGCGTATTGGCCGTTTGTTGAATAGTGGCACTACCAGCAGTGACTTTTGCGCCAGTTGGCAGCGCGTTAACATCTAGGGCTTGGCCATAAACTATGCCGATAGGTAACATGAAAGCCCATGCTTTAATCAGTAATTTAAGTAATGCCATAGATATAGGCTGACCCAGCCGCACCGTTACTTGACTATGACGTCGAGCAGATTGACGGATCATGTTACTGGAAGGGATTTTGCAAACTAAATGTATATTATTCATGCCCCTACTCCTACAATTTGGCCCAACTTATTTATGACACTAATCAGTATTAATAGCCAATACGGCAGACATTAAACCTGTGCCTGCTATTAAGTCTTTCGTAATAAAACAATAAATTACCGCCAGCAGACAATGACTGTCTTTAATGGTAAATTTAATACTCACAACTAACTTTCCTTAAGATTACCAGTGATAGCCGACATTAGCCCACAGCCTTGGCCGTTGATTATCATCAGAATTAGGCTTTTCACTGCCAGCCCAAGCTAACAACATAGAGGCTGTTAAGCCTTGCTTACCTTGCCAGTCGAATGAAATACCTGCATCCGAGAAATGACGTGTATTGTTAGTGGCACTCGCTAGTGGCTCATAAGCCAGATTAATGTGCGCATAATCTGCAAATAAACCTAATGCGGCATCGCTACGCACTTGCCAACTGAGCTTTAATTTCAATAGCGTACCCTCATCGCCACTGGCTTCACCATTGGCATAACCTGGCAAGGTTGCAGGCCCGCCTATAGAGAGTTTTTCAGAGGAATCTAAATTTTTCCAAGCTTTTTGATGCTGCAATTGTGCTTGTAATATAAGATGATTAGCGATAGCTTGATCACGGCCTAGCATGAACAATGCTTTAGCATAACGGCCGTCAATCCCAAGTAAGTCATCCACTTTTTCTGCTGCACTAAGATGAAGATTAGCCGCCAAAACTAAAATTTCAGCCCGATTTGAGCCACCGCCCAGCCAGTCATCTAACCAGTCTAAATTGGCGCTGGCACTCACATTGTTAGTATTAGAATTTCGATTTAAGTCTGAATTTGCAACAGCTGCATCGCTGCCTAAATCATTATGTGCAGCATCTAGTTTCAGTAAAATATTGGCCTTGCTAGAGCGTAACAGCGAATAGCTGCCACCTGCAGAATAGGATCGCACCGTGCCATTTGCCTGTAAGCTCGAAAAATTTCCACCTATACTGTATTGTGAGAGTGAAGTGCCTAGATTAAAGTGCCAGCCCTGTGCCCCAATTGGTAAATCATAATTTAAAGCATAGCTGGCTAAATCACCATTTTCGCTACGTACCCAACTAGCATCTAAACGGTCGCCGCGTTTTAATGGGCTATTCACATTTAAATACACGCCAGTACGGTTTTTACCTGTACTGCGCATACCATGGTTGTTTAGCTCAACACGACCAGTAATGAGTGGGGCTAGCTGTTGCAATAGCACAAGGTCGGTTTTACCCGCTTCATCGCTCGCCTGTAAGTCAAGCTTAGCATTACTACCAGCCAAGTCATTAATCAATAAAATTTGACGTTCAACTTCATTAAACTTCAGCGCTGTAGCTTTGGGTAACTGGTCTAAATAAGAAAAAATAACTTGTGGTTTAATACGACTTTCGCCTTCTAAACGGTATCGCCCTAACATGCCTTCTGACACATTAATTACAATGATCCCGTTCTTGATTTTTTGCGGGGGTAGATAGGCTTGCACTAAAAAAAAGCCCGCCTGTTTATAAGCAACTTCTATCCTATCAACTACCGCTAACAATTCAGCAAAATTAAGTGGTTTATTTTCAGCATCCGCTACCAGCGCATGCAAAGCAGCTTCTGAATAGGCTGCATTACCAACAAAGCTAAAATGACTCACAGTGACGCGTGCATCATCTGACGGGCTAGATTGTGCAGCAGGTTTAGTTGACTCAGGAACAATATTTTCCTCAAGTTGCCGCGTTGGTGGTAATGGCTTTGTAGGTTTGATGTCACGCAAAATTTGCCCAGCATCTGGTGCGGCGGCCATAGCCACTGAGGGTGCATTGAATAAAATATATGCTGCCAGCAGCATATAGATAGGCAAGTAAAATCTAGTCATCGCAAATAAATGAGTTCATTGTAAATTTTTTTGTCATGCGCCATTTTCTATCACTCAATTTTTAGGCTATTAGCTGATAGGCTTTGCAGAACAATAAACTGTCCGTAGTAAAACTGTCCGCAGTAAGCTAGTAAGCTAGTAAGCCTATATATTTTTGTGAAAAAAATTATAGTATATAAATTGATATTTCAATAATTTTTATTTTAAAATCAATAAGATAGCAGTATTAATTATTAATAATAAAATATCAAATAAATCATAATTATCATAATTAATGGGCAAAATAAAAGGCGTTTGCACGCCCTGTATTGAATTGCCAGATAGCTTATGAAAAAGATTACATATCAAAAAATATCACTCACCTAAACATCCACTGTTTATTCAGTCACGACATCAACGCCTCTTGCTGGCTTAAACAAAAAGTCTTTATTTTCTAAAGTGGGGTTCTGCTCTATGTGACTAAACACTATACTAGTTTGATTGCCTAGGCTATCTATCAAATTCATCTCTTGCAATGACTCCCCTTTAAATCCTAATAATATTTTATTAAATCCAGAATCGGCATCTTTTGGATTGCTACTCACCCATTCAAGTTTGCCTTTACGGGCAGCGCTGACTAATTTAAAGTTTTTCTCTAAACCAGCTTCACCAGATAATAACGCCGCTGGACTTGCCCCTAAGGCTTTACTGAGCTCGCGCACTGTCACTTGCGCCAATTCAGGGTCATATAACCAAACACGAGTGCCATCGCTAACAATTTGCTGCTCAAACGGTTTTTTATAGTCCCACCTAAACTTATTAGGACGCTGCAATTGCATTTGACCATAGACTTCTTGTATTTTTTGACCTTTTCTATCGGTCACCACCTGATAAAAATCGGCACGCATCGTATGCGTTTCTTTATAAAAGCTATTTAAGCTGGCTATAGCATCTGCCCTTGCTAGCGGCGGCAGCAGCAACATACAAGCTAATATCATGGCTTTTATTTTAAGCATTGAGTTCCTTAGTAATTACTTGAGAAAGTCACGAGTTGTGAACAGGCTATACAAGTATGAGTTAAACCTCGTGATGCGGCGCTATCACTTCGCGATTACCATTACTTTGCATTGCTGAGACTAAGCCAGCACGTTCCATATCTTCAATTAAACGTGCGGCGCGATTGTAGCCTATACGCAACTGACGTTGTACGCCAGAAATGCTAGCTCTGCGGGTTTTGAGTACGATGCCAACTGCTTCATCATATAGCGGGTCTACCTCAGAACCGCTTAGCGAAACGCTATCAGAAAAATCTACCCCGCCCTCTTCCGCCTCATTGCTTAAAATCCCCTCAATGTAATTCGGTGCACCTTGGGCTTTTAAGTAATTCACCACTTTATGTACTTCTTGATCAGAAACAAATGCGCCGTGTATGCGGACAGGGTAGCCTGTGCCTGGCGGCATATATAACATATCGCCTTGGCCTAATAATGCCTCTGCCCCCATTTGATCTAGTATAGTGCGAGAGTCAATTTTGCTAGACACTTGAAAAGAGATACGCGTCGGCACGTTAGCTTTGATTAAACCTGTAATAACATCCACCGATGGCCTTTGTGTAGCTAATACCAAATGGATTCCAGAGGCGCGGGCTTTTTGGGCTAAGCGAGCAATTAACTCTTCTACTTTCTTGCCTACCACCATCATTAAATCGGCCAGCTCATCTATTACCACCACAATCAGCGGCATTTCAACTAAGGGCTCAGGTTCATCTGGCGTGAGGCTAAATGGATGGGGGATTTTTTCACCTGCTTTTTCGGCATCTCTTATTTTTTGGTTGTAACCCGCTAAGTTACGCACGCCTAGCATGGACATCAATTTATAGCGGCGCTCCATCTCGGCCACACACCAGTTAAGGGCGCTGGCCGCCTGACGCATATCAGTTACCACGGGAGCTAATAAATGCGGAATACCCTCATAAACAGATAACTCCAGCATTTTTGGGTCGATTAAAATCAAGCGTACTTGACTGGCATCGGCCTTATACAACCAACTTAAAATCAGCGCATTAATGGCAACTGATTTCCCTGACCCAGTAGTACCTGCCACCAACACGTGAGGCATTTTTGCTAAATCAGCCACCGCTGGCTTACCGGCAATATCTTTACCTAAACAAATAGCCAAGGGCGATTTAATATCTGCATAAGCTTGGCTACCCATAATTTCAGACAAATAAACGATTTGACGTTTTGGATTAGGAATTTCTAAACCCATGCAGGTTTTGCCTGGAATAGTTTCTACCAAACGCACACTGACCACTGACAAAGCTCGTGCTAAATCTTTAATTAAATTAGTGACTTGACTACCTTTTACACCAGGCGCTGGCTCTAATTCGAATCGTGTAATCACAGGCCCTGGTTGCGCAGTTAGCACCTTAACTTCTATGCCAAAATCCATCAACTTGCGTTCAATTAAGCGTGAAGTGAAATCTAGCGTTTCAGCAGAAGGTAATTCCACCATGCCTGACGGGTCGTCTAATAAATGTATGGGCGGTAGTGCGGAGTCTGGCAAAGACTCAAATAATGGCACTTGCTTCTCTTTTTGCACGCGAGCGCTTTGAGCAATTTCTAATACTGGCGACTCGATATAAACTGGCGGACGGGCTTCAACACGTTTACGCTCAATTTCCACAAACTCAGCCCGCTCCATACCCACCACTTTACCGGCTTTTCTATCTTGCCAATCTTGCCATCTATACTTAATAAATTCATAACTAGCGATGATGCCTGCACCAAACTTCTCAGTGAGCATAATCCAAGACCAACCGGTGAATAAGCTAAATCCGACCACAAACATGAGTAACAAGAGCATACTAGAGCCAACATAGCCAAACATAGTCCGTAATAAACTATCAACCGATGTCCCCAGCATCCCGCCAGGATCAATTGGCAAGGTGGCAGGTAAGCTAATTAAATGGCCAGCTTCTAAGGCACAAGAAGCTATGAGCAAAATAGCAAAACCTAAGCCATTAAAAAGTAAAAATGGTTTTTCGCTGGCATCAACTACTTCTAATTTTAAATATACCAACCACATGGCATAAAAAGCCAGTACTGCCCACCACCAAGCTGAAAAACCAAATAAAAACAGCATCATGTCAGATAGTCTTGCGCCAACATTGCCACCACTATTGTGTATCGCAACATTATCCGCCGCCATGTATGAAAATGAAGGATCTTTAGGACTATATGTGAATAGAATCACTGCAATATAAAGCCCAACCAGTACTAAGACCAGCCACCATGCCTCTTTAACAAGCTTAGCGCTTACGGCTTGCGATTTAGTCACTTCGGCAGCGCGACGTGCATTGACTGGTGTTGATTTTTTGAAAAACAAGATAGTAAAACCTTACATATTTGAAGTTAATTTTAATTATAGCAGTATCAAACTAGAATTGATTATTCCCGACTGATCTTGTGAAAGGTCCAAGCTACAATACGGCTTTTCTTTTGCCCTTGCGCCATATTGATTGTTTTCACTTGTATGGCATTTATTTTTTTAAGGGCACGATAAACATGAGGTAAATTTTCTGCTTTTGAAACTAAGGTGCTAAACCATACACATTGAGTCGCAAACTGTTGACTCTCATCTATCATGCGCTCTATGAAGGCCTGTTCGCCACCATCGCAATATAGTTCGTGCGCTTGCCCACCAAAGTTGCGCTTTGCAGAATGAACATCTGTTCGGTTTCTAGCTAAAGATGAGCCTGACTGCTTAGTTAAGTTGTGCCATTTTCGCTGCGTCCCAGCCTGAGCTTCAGCTAAAGTGCCATGAAAAGGTGGATTACACATAGTAAGTTGAAATACTTCCTTATGCTGCACTATGCCCTTAAAAATGGCTAATGCAGAGGCTTGCAGGCGCAGCTCTATTAAATCGGCAAGCTCAATATTAGCATCCACAATCCGCTGGGCATTAGCTAAGGCACTAGCGTCAATATCAGTGCCGACGAAATGCCATCCATACTCGCGACTACCTATTATTGGATAAATAGCATTAGCGCCTACGCCAATATCTAACACCCTAATAAGCTTAGGCTCAATAGATGAAGTTAGCTTGCTGGACGCTAATAAATCTGCAAGGTAATGTATGTAATCGGCGCGACCTGGGATAGGTGGACAAAGATAGTGTGCAGGAATATCCCAAACTGAGATGCGATAGAATTGCCTTAACAAGGCTTGATTGAGCGCCTTAACCGCTTGCGGGTTAGAAAAATCAATGGACGCATCATCATAAGCATTTAATTGCACAAAATTTGCTAACGCAGGACTAGCTGCCATTAAGCCATTAAAATCGTAACGACCTCTGTGCTTGCTTCGCGGATGTAAGTCGGTTTTTTCAGCCATTGCATTGTGACGATTTGCTGGCAACATTGAGTCTGCAGGCTGACTAAGGCTAGATTGATGATGATTTTTGCTGAGAATATGCGGTTTAACTGCCATCTGGGATAACTGCCAAAGTACTTGCTGCTAGCATAGCATAGTCATGCGCATGATAGGCTGCAAGCGAGATCTGTCTTAAATAAACAGCACCATTAGACGAATAAAAAAGTCAGCTTACCACTGACTGAATTATTGCTTAAGCATTGCTTTAATTGGTCGGGACAGCAAGATTCGAACTTGCGACCCCATGCCCCCCAGGCATGTACGCTACCAGGCTGCGCTATGCCCCGAACCGATGTTGCATACTTTTTACAACAGGTCTAATTATAACGCAAAAGGATGGGTGCTATAAAAGCACTAGAGAAAAATGTGAGATAAAACTAGTTAAGCAGGGGTTTAAGCAAAGGTTCTGTGCGAAGTAATTTTAAAATTTCGAGCAACTCGGCTTTGGTAGAAGCAAAATCATAGCGCTGGTCATAGCTAGCTTGCGTTGCAGTTGTCGTTTTAGTTGCAGCTAATTGGACATTTGCTGAGTCTACATCAGACTTAAGCTCATCGGTTTCTGCGCCATCTAAGCGATTACGTGCGCCGCTAATGGTGAACCCTTGCTCGTAAAGCAATTCACGAATACGACGAATTAATAAAACTTCATGATGCTGATAATAACGTCGATTACCACGGCGCTTGACAGGCTTGAGTTGAGTGAATTCTTGCTCCCAGTACCTAAGCACATGAGGCTTAACTCCACAAAGCTCACTCACGTCACCTATGGTGAAGTATCGCTTCGCTGGGATAGGCGGCAACTGCAATTTTGGAATAGGCTCACTCATAGACTACATGTTCTCATTTAACACTATGATTAATTCACAGTAAAACAAATGACTATTTAGTTGATTAACTTAGGTAATTAGCTTCCACTTTACCCTTGAGCTTTTGGCTTGCGTGAAAAGTAACCACGCGGCGTGCTGTAATTGGTATTTCTTCACCAGTTTTAGGGTTGCGGCCCGGGCGCTCAGACTTTTTGCGCAGTTCAAAATTACCAAATCCAGATAATTTAACGCTATCTCCAGCTTCTAAGGCGATGCGCACCTCTTCAAAAAACGCTTCTACCATATCTTTGGCTTCACGTTTATTTAAACCAACTTGCTCATAGAGTAGATCGGCAAGTTCCGCTTTTGTTAATGTCGTCATACCATGCTCCCATTTCTTGGCTAGCCTGTCACAGGCTTTTTTTATTTAGTTTTAATATTGACTTAAGTTTAAACCTTCATTTCTGAAGTTTAATTGCTAAGGTTTAATTTCTAAGAATTGCAGCGAAGTTATTTTCTAATAATTCTAGCAGATTTGCGATGACAGCATCTGCATCACTATCCATCAAAGTTTTTTGAGTATCATGCATAAGTACTGATAATGCAAGGCTTTTTTTATTTTCTGCGATACCCTGACCCTGATAAATATCAAACAAGGCAACTTCTAATATCAGTGGTATCTTAGCTTGTTTAATCGCAGCTAAAACCTTATCCACGGCGATATTTTCATCTAACACTACCGCCAAATCACGCCTTACTGGCAAAAACTTAGACACCTCTTGATAACCTGGCAGCTGACGCTTAATTAAGGCATTTATCTCTAACTCAAATAAAAAAGTGTTTTTATTTAAGTTGTAATGCTGTTGCCATTTTGGATGTAATTTACCTAACCAACCAATGGCAACTCCCTCGAGAAAAATGCGTGCTGTCTGGCCAGGGTGTAATGCCGGGTGTTCTGCCTGCACATAACTGAGCTGTTTAGCCTGATGACCATCGCCCAACAGCATATCTACATGCGCTTTAATCTGATAAAAATCCACCTCCTTGGCATCTGCCGCCCACTGCTCTGGCATGGCACTGCCATGGGCCAAACCTGCGATGCGCGTAGTCTCGGCATAAGTATGCGCTTGCTGAAGATAAGTCGCGCCAATCTCAAATAGAAACGCACGGTCTTGCTTACGGTTTAAGTTGTAAACCAGGCTATCTAGCAAGCCGCCCCATAAACTAGTTCGCATCACACTTAAGTTGCTGGCTATCGGATTTTTAAGTTTAATGGGGCTGGCATTGCCTAATAAATCACGCTCCCAGCTTTCATCGACAAAGCTATAGTTAACAAGCTCCTGATAGCCATTAGCGACCAAAGTATCGCTTAATTTACTTTGATGCCTGGTTGTTTCTGGGGCATCAAGCATAGTCATTGTTGCCATAGGTGCTGTAGCGGGAATGTGATCATATCCGTATAAACGCGCAATTTCTTCGATTAAATCTTCTTCTATGGCAATATCAAATCGATAACTAGGTGCCAATACAGTAAATACAGCGTCTACCAGCGTGTAGGAAAAACCCAATTGCGTCAAAATCTGCTCAACTCTAGCTTGCGGCATGGGAATACCCAACACAGAAATCAGCCGGCTAAGCCTTAATTTAACGACATGTCTTGCCGGCAAGTCAGCGACAAATTCCGTCACCTGCCCTACTAATCCGCCACATATTTGTTGTATAAGCAGGGTTGCATATTCCAACGCTTGACGTGTATTGGCAAAATCAACGCCACGCTCAAAACGATAAGACGAATCGGTACTTAATCCTAGCCTGCGAGCTTTGCCTGCAATTACCCCTGGTGCAAAAAAAGCACTCTCTAAGAAAATATCACTGGTATCAACATCAACCGCGCTTGGCTTACCTCCCATAATGCCGGCCAAGGCCACTGCCCCAGTGCTATCCGCAATCACCAAATCATCGGTTTTTAACGCTATATTTTGCTCATTGAGTAAAATTAACGCTTCATGCTGCTTGGCAAAACGTATAGCAATATCGCCATTTAACTTACCTGCATCAAAAGCATGCATAGGCTGCCCCAAGGCTAGTAACACATAATTTGTGACATCAACTACCGCACTAATGCTACGTAAACCACTGCGCTCCAGGCGCTTCACCATCCAAGCCGGTGTTGGCGCTATCGCATTAATACCAGTAATTAAACGGCCACAATAACGTGGGCAAGCTAATGGCTCATGGACTAGCACTTTTTTAGCATCAGGTATTTGTGATGGCACAGCCGCTATCGCTGCAAAATTAGTTGTTGCGCCAGTAATAGCCGCAACATCGCGGGCAATACCCATCAAACTCAAACAATCACTTCTATTCGGTGTGAGCTTTAAGGTCAACAAATGGTCATCTAAATCTAAATATTCACGTATAGTTTGGCCAATCACAGCATCACTAGCCAACTCCATCAAGCCAGTAGCTTCGGCGCTGATGCCAAGTTCTTTAGAAGAACACATCATGCCAAAAGACTCTACACCCCGCACCTTAGCCTGCTTAATCGAAATGCCTGGCAACTCAGCACCGACCAAAGCACAAGGGGCAATTAAACCAGCACGTGCATTGGCAGCACCGCACACAATCTGAATTGGCTGAGCTAAACCCACATCGACTGAACATACTTGCAAACGATCTGCATCAGGATGTTTTTCTACAGCCAATATTTTTGCCACCACCACATGAGTAAAAGGCGCAGCTACTGGCTGCATATCCTCTACCTCAAGTCCAGCCATGGTCAGGGCGTGACTGAGCGCCTGACTATTTAAATCTGTATTGACTAGACTGCGTAACCAATTCTCTGAAAACTGCATAATGCTTTTAACCTTAACTATAAAATTAACTGTGCGTTACTTAAACTGGCTTAAAAAACGTAAATCATTATTAAAGAAATGCCGCAAATCGTTCACGCCATAACGCAACATGGTTAAGCGCTCTACGCCTAAGCCAAAAGCAAAACCACGATACTTTTCACTATCAATATTCACATGTTTAAATACTTCTGGATGCACCATGCCGCAGCCACCAATCTCAAGCCAGCCGCCATTCCAACTCATATCCATCTCGGCAGAAGGCTCAGTAAATGGGAAAAAGGATGGGCGAAAACGCACAGTTAAATCATCACGCTCGAAGAATTTTTGTAAAAAATCTTGAACTACGCCTTTTAAATTGGCAAAGCTAATGTCCTCATCCACCCACAAACCTTCTACCTGATGAAACATGGGTGAATGAGTGGCATCTGAATCGACACGATAGACACGACCTGGCGCAATGATTTTTAGTGGTGGGGTTTGATGCGTTTTTAAAGCATTCTCCATATAACGCACTTGAACTGGCGAGGTATGGGTTCTTAAAACGTGGGCTTCATCGATGTAAAACGTATCATGCATGGCCCGTGCTGGATGATTTTCAGGGATATTAAGTGCAGTAAAGTTATAAAAATCTGTTTCAATCTCTGGGCCAGTTGCCACTTCAAAGCCAATAGAATGAAATAACTGCTCAATACGCTGCAAGGTAAGCGTCACAGGATGCAAGCCGCCTTGCGATTGTGCGCGTGCTGGCAAAGTCACATCAATAGATTCTTGTGCAAGTTGTTTGGCTTGCGCTGCATTGAGTAAGGCTTCACGATTTGCAGCTAGGGCAGCTTCAATCGCTTGCTTAACCACATTAATCGCTGCACCAGCCGCTGGGCGTTCTTCATTACTCAACTTACCCAAACTCTTTAGCGCATCCGTCAATAAACCAGTTTTACCTAAATATTTAGCTTTGGCAATTTCTAAGTCGTTCATCGAAGCGCTGTTAGCAAAATCGGTTTGCGCTTGTTTAATTAAATGCGTTAAATCTGTCATGGGTATTGTTGTCTTTATTTGACTATATTTTAGATTTACTTCAAGTTTTAGGCTGATTTTTCAGGCATAGCGATTAAATTAAATTTTAATTTAAGTGTATAATTTTACAGCAAAAAAAAGAGGCCTAAGCCTCTTTTTCTACTTATTTTTAATAATAAGTGCTATGTCTAAACGGCTAATGCTTTTTTTGCCATATCGACAAATTGCGCAAAGGCTGTTTTATCGAATACTGCCAAATCTGCCAGTACTTTACGATCCACTTCAATAGCTGCTTTTTTCAAGCCATTCATGAAACGGCTGTAAGTTAAACCGCATTCACGTGCACCAGCATTAATACGTGCAATCCACAAGGTACGGAACTGACGTTTCTTTTGGCGACGATCGCGATAGGCATATTGCCCAGCTTTCATGACCGCTTGTTTAGCAACGCGGTAAACGTTTTTACGACGGCCTCTATAGCCTTTGGCGGCTTTTAATACTTTTTTGTGTCTAGCGCGAGCGATGACACCACGTTTTACTCTAGGCATATCGGTCTCCTTATCGTGTTGGCATCATTGCGCGAACGCGTTTGACGTCTGTTGGTGAGATGATCGCCGTGCCGCGTAATTTACGCTTTTGCTTGGTGGTCTTTTTAGTGAGGATATGGCGTAAGTGTGAGTGTGTACGTTTCACTTTACCGTTACCCAAGAACTTAAAGCGCTTTTTTGCGCCACTCTTGGTTTTCATTTTTGGCATTTTGTTCTCCTTGAACTTTAGTTATGAGTGCTTAGGCATGCCGTTAAGCCGTATCACTCGAGCGCTTTATTACAACTTTTTATTACAACTTACTAACTACCACTTACTTTACTACTAATTACTGTAACGCTCATGCTGGTTAATTCTTTTTCAGTGGGCCTAACACCATGACCATTTGGCGACCTTCCATTTTAGGAAACTGCTCAACCAATGCCACTTCTTTGGTATCTGCCTCTACACGTCTAAGTAGCGTTAAACCGAATTCTTGATGGGTAATTTCACGACCTCTAAAGCGTAAAGTAATTTTTGCTTTATCCCCATCTTGTATAAACCGAATAATATTGCGTACTTTAATCGCGTAATCACCGTCATCCGTACCAGGACGAAACTTAATCTCTTTGATGACGACTTGCTTTTGTTTCAGCTTAACTTCATGCTGTTTTTTACTTTCAGCATATTTAAACTTACCATAATCTAATAACCTACACACTGGCGGTACAGCATTAGGTGCAATCTCCACAAGATCTATGTCAGCTTCTTCTGCTTTTGCAAAGGCTTCCGCTAAAGACATAATGCCTAACGGTTCTCCCTCTATACCCACCAAACGAACTTGCGATCCTGTAATATCGCCATTAATTCGCGTTTCTTTGTCCTGTGCTATATCAAATTCTCCAAATAGTTAAGCCGCGCATTTTCAGAAATCACTTAAATTGAGTGTAATTAGCACTCTTTAAGTTAAGCTAAACTTTAGTTTTAATCTCTGCTTTTAAGCGCTCAATAAACGCTTCAATCGGCATAGAACCTAAGTCTTCGCCTTTTCTGCTACGCACGGCTACATGTCCTGCTTGCATCTCACGCTCACCTGCAACTAACAAGTAAGGCATTTTCTGCATGCTATGTTCGCGTATTTTATAGGTAATCTTCTCATTTCTCAAGTCAAATTCGCATCGAATGCCATTTTCTTTCAACATTTCAACCACTTGGCGCACATAATCTGCTTGATTTTCAGAAATATTCAACACCATGACCTGTATAGGCGCTAACCATACTGGCATGGCACCAGCGTAATGCTCGATTAAAATACCAATAAAACGCTCCATAGAACCAACAATGGCGCGGTGCAGCATGACTGGGCGCTGACGGCTATTGTCTTCTGCTACATATTCCGCACCTAATCGCTCTGGCAAGTTAGGGTCCAACTGTATCGTGCCACATTGCCACAAGCGGCCCAGCGAGTCTTTAAGGGTGAATTCAATTTTGGGGCCGTAAAACGCGCCCTCGCCTGGTTGGTATTCAAAATCCAGATGGTTTAATTTAAGCGCATTGGCCAGTGATGTTTCTGCCTTATCCCAATCTTCATCTGTGCCTATGCGCTTTTCAGGCCTAGTAGATAATTTAACCAACACATCACTAAAGCCAAAATCACCATAAGCTTTATATAGCATCTTAATAAAATCGGCGACTTCTGCTTCAACTTGGCTTTCAGCACAAAAGATATGCGCATCATCTTGGGTAAAACCACGCACCCGCATTAGGCCATGCAGCGAACCTGAAGGCTCGTTACGATGACATGAGCCAAACTCAGCCAAGCGCAAAGGCAAATCGCGATAACTATGCAAGCTGCTATTAAAAATCTGTACGTGCCCTGGGCAGTTCATCGGCTTCACGGCGTAATCACGGCTCTCTGATGAGGTGACAAACATACCCTCGCGATAATTTTGCCAATGGCCTGACTTCTCCCACAAGGTCTTATCCATAATTGTGGGGGTACGCACTTCTTGGTAATTGTAATCACGAAACATTTTACGCATGTATTGCTCGACTTCTTGCCAAATGCTCCAACCACGAGGATGCCAAAACACCATGCCTGGGGCATCGTCTTGCATGTGAAAATAATCTAACTGCTTACCGAGTTTACGATGATCGCGCTTTTCTGCCTCTTCTAACTGAAATAAATACGCTTCTAGCTCTTCTTTGTTGCGCCAAGCCGTGCCGTAAATGCGCTGCAACATTTCATTACTGCTATCCCCACGCCAATATGCACCAGCCAGTTTCATGAGCTTAAAGGCTTTGAGCTTGCCAGTATTAGGTACGTGCGGTCCACGACAAAGGTCAGTAAAGCCACCTTCGGTATACAGTGAAACATCTTCACCAGCAGGAATGCTGGCAATAATTTCGGCTTTATAATGCTCGTTGATCGATTTGAAATAACTGACTGCCTCATCACGCGGCAATACTTGGCGCGTTACCAGCTCATCTTTTTTAGCCAACTCAAGCATTTTCTTTTCAATGGCAATTAAGTCATCTGGAGTAAATGGGCGCTTATAAGAAAAATCATAGAAAAACCCATTGTCTATCACAGGCCCTATGGTCACTTGCGCATCTGGAAATAGTGCTTTTACTGCATATGCCAACAAATGTGCCGTTGAATGGCGAATAATATCAAGGCCTTCGGCGTTTTTATCGGTGATAATCGCCAAATCTGCATTCTTAGTAATTAGAAAAGCAGTATCAACCAAGACACCATCTACCCTGCCAGCCAATGCGGCTTTAGCCAAGCCAGCGCCAATATTCATAGCAACCTCGGCTACGGTTACAGCCGCATCGAAGCTTCGTTCAGAGCCATCAGGCAAGCGAATTACTGGCATAATATTTCCATATTAAATAATAAAAGCCGTTAACTTAACGGCTTTAGCTTTAATGTTCAGTGTATCTATACTGGTAGGCAGTAGCAGACTCGAACTGCTGACCTCTTGGATGTCGACCAAGCGCTCTAACCAACTGAGCTAACCGCCTATTATATTGTCCTTAAATTAAGCATTTCTTATTAAAACTTAAGCTTAATTTCAAACAGAGCAGGATTTTAGCTGATTGTGACCTTAGGCGCAAACGACAAACGCTATAATGAGCAGATGTCCGCACAATATCTTTCACCAACGCTACAACAACAGTTAAGCGAAATCTCAACGCAAGGCTTTTCTGTGACAGATGAGTTTATTGGCTCGGCTCACATATTAGCACTGGCGGCAGAAATCAACACGCTAGAGGCCAATGCACAAATGCACATTGCCAACACAGGGCGAGTGCCTAGCCCCATTAATACTAAGCTACGTGGCGATTCAATTTACTGGTTAGATGAAACAGATGCTAGCCCTGCGCAACAGGCTTATTTTGAAAAAATGGAAGCTTTGCGCTCTGCCCTTAATCAGCACTTATATTTAGGCTTACTCACACTAGAAAGCCATTTAGCGCTCTACCCCATTGGCAGCGGCTATCAAAAACACCTAGACCGCTTTCAAGACAAAGACCATGCGCTGTCACCACAACGGCAAATCAGCTGCATTTTATATTTAAACCAAGATTGGCTAGCAGAAGACGGTGGCTGCTTGCGCCTTCACCTCAATCATAATATGAGCACTGAGCTTGAAGCCGGAGATAATTACTTGGATATTGCCCCGCTAGCAGGCCGCTTGGTGGTGTTTTTATCTGATACTTTTTACCATGAAGTATTAGCGGCAACAAGAGTGAGAAAAAGCCTCACGGCATGGTTTTTAAGCCGCTAAAAGACGGCTTATATGGAAAAATCTGATCCGAATGCTCAATCAATAAAGCTCGATAACCAGTTTGATAATCTGGATATTGCAAAGTAAATCCTGTGGCCAGCATTGCTTTATTGCTCAAACGCTTACCCCCTGTAATCGGCAGATTTGCATGGCTGGGCCTACTGATGCTTAACTTTGCTGCCAGCCAGTTTAACACTTCATATTGTGCGACTGGTGTTGAATCGGTGACGATATAACAGGCACGTGTTACTGCGCTGGGGAAAGCTGCCGGAATAGCTAGCACGCGTTTTAGTAAAAAAACGATGAATGCCGCCGCGTCATCGCGATGTATACGATTTGTCCAAGTATTTTGTGGGGGCCAACTTTCAGGAGTTTTTGCTAAATTAATCATACGCAACCGACCTGGCCCGTAAATGCCAGATAGTCTTAATACCGTGCTACTGCATGGCAGTGACGATAACAGTGCCTCTGCTTCTAACAAGCGCTTACCACCAAAATCTATCGGCATGGCCGCATCCGTCTCTGCTATTAAGGGCTCGGTGCCGTGCCGTTGTGACTGCCCATAAACACGTGTACTAGAAACAAAAAAGATGTGTTTAAGCTTGGCATTTTCTACTTGCGTGGCCAGCAAATGGCGCAGCCCTTCGACATATTGTGCTTGATATTGCGCATCCGTTTGGCCGCTAGCTGCCACACAATAAATCACTATTTCAGGCCCAATCGCCTTAAGAGGCGCCAGCGTTAGCGGCTGCGTAACATCGGCTTGGATGAGCGTCATACCAGCCATTTTGCTAGCGCTGCGCTTGACAGCAATAGTTTGAATATTTAATGCGAGTAAACGTCTTGCGACCTCGCCACCTAAATCACCACAGCCAACAATTAAGACTTTACTCATGCGTGTGGCTGGCGTTTAAAGATGAATCAGCTGTGGATGGCATGCCAAATATTTTTCGGCCATCAATAGCGCAATCATGGTTTTACCATCGGTAATCTGGCCATTTTCTATCATGTTTAAACAATCTTGAAAACTAGCATCAAATACTTCTAGCAATTCATCATTATCCCGCTGATGCTGACCCGCCAGCAGCTGCCAAGCTAGGTAGATGTGTATCACCTCGTTTGAGTAGCCTATACAGGGGTGCTGAAGGCCTAATTTAACCCATTGCCCTGCTGTATAGCCAGTTTCTTCTTTTAGTTCACGCTGGCCAGTGGCTAGCATAGATTCGCCCGAATCCATCTTACCCGCAGGTAATTCAATAAAGACTTGCTGCAAGGGGTATCTAAACTGCTTTTCAAGCACCACATGGCCATTAGCCAACATGGGCACGACTACCACAGCGCCAGGATGAGTGACATATTCACGCTGGCTAATATTGCCATTGGCTAACTGCACTTGGTCGCATTTTACCGTTAACATCACCCCTGAAATAAGGGTTTGTGAACTCAGGCAGTGCTCAGTTAAGTCTATTGAGGTCGTCATCAAAGTCTATCAATGCCAGGCGAACCGCTAGCCGTGTAATTAACTTAAGCTACTAGTAATGGTGTAAATACAAATTTCCATGAGTCTTTCTGGCATGATCCCCACCACCAACAATGCCAAAGCATTGAAGCCTAGCACTATCCGCATATCCCATGGGGCTTCAATCGGATGATGGTCAACTGGTTCATCAAAATACATTAATTTGATGACGCGTAAATAATAAAATGCGCCTATCACAGCCATTAACACCGCAAACACAACCAGCCATAAATAACCCGCAGCTAGCGCGGCTTGTAGCACGCCGAATTTTGCATAAAAGCCCAACGTAGGCGGCACGCCAGCCATACTAAACATGACGATTAACATTAAAAACGCATGCCAAGGACTGCGCTGATTTAGACCTTTTAAGTCATCTAATTGATCTGCCTCAAATCCTTGGCGTGAAAGTAGCAGAATAATGCCAAAACCCGCTAAGGTCATCATGACATAGCTCACCACGTAAAACATGGCGAAAATAAAGCCATTGGTAGTTGCGCTCATTAAGCCATAGAGTAAAAATCCGATATGCGAAATTGTAGAATAAGCCAACATACGTTTTAAGTTGGTTTGCGCGATGGCGGTGATGTTGCCGATGACAATAGACAGCACCGCCATGATCACTAACATTTGCTGCCAATCTACCGCTAAGGTAGGTAAGGCTAGCACTAGCAGACGGATCACAAAGGCGAACGCTGCCAACTTAGGCACAGAACTAATCAGCAGCGTGACGGCAGTAGGAGAGCCCTCATAGACGTCGGGCACCCACATTTGAAATGGCACTGCGCCTAATTTAAATGCCAAGCCTGAAACAATAAAGACCAAGCCTAAAATAAGCACAGAATGAATTTTAGCGCCTGACATCAGCGCGGTATTAATTTCAGCGATATTTAGGCTGCCCGTCATGCCATAAATCATACTCATGCCATACAGCAACATACCTGAGGCTAGCGCGCCTAGTACAAAATACTTCATGGCCGCTTCTGTAGCTTTAGCGTTATCTCTATCTAGCGCCACCAATGCATACAGACTGAGTGACAATAGCTCTAAACCTACGTATAGGGTGAGTAAACTCTGGCCCGATACCATGATCATCATGCCCAGCACAGAGAACAGGGCTAAAGCATAAAACTCGCCTCGGAACATATCGCGTTGCTGTATATATTGGCGGCTATAAACAAAAATAACTGAGGTACCAAGATAAATCATTAGCTTGAGTACATCTGCCATAGCGTCATCAACGAAGGCACCTGTAAAGGCATAAGTAACACTAGGCACATGTGTGCTGAAGGTGAAATAGGCAGCGGCCAGCAAGGCTACTTGCGCCAGCACATAAATTGCTATGCGATTAGCTGGCTTGAGGAACAAATCGGCCAATAATATCAACATTGCCATACTGACGATGATCATTTCAGGTAAAGCAGTAATGAGGTCGTAACGTATATTTTCCATAACTTATAGACCTAAACCTACGGGTAGTTTACTTTGAGATAATTGAGTAAGAAGTTGCACCACAGTTGCATTGGTCATGTCGGTAAGCGGCTGTGGATATACCCCTAAAGCCAAGACCATCGTCGCTAAAATCGCTAATATTAAAAATTCACGTTTATTTAAATCTTTTAATGCTGCTACTTTTTCATTGGCCACTTCGCCATAAAACACGCGCTTTACCATCCATAAGGTATAAGCCGCACCAAAAATTAGCGTGAAGGACGCTAAAAAAGCATACCAAAAATTGCTTTGAATTGCGCCCAGTATCACCATAAATTCACCGACAAAACCAGATGTGCCGGGTAAGCCAGTATTGCCCATAGCAAAGAATACCGCAAAAGCGGCAAAAACTGGCATGGTATTGGCTACGCCGCCATAAGACTCAATTTGCCGACTATGCACACGGTCATATAGCACACCAACACAAAGGAACATGGCGGCCGAAATAAAGCCATGTGAAATCATTTGCACAATGGCGCCTTCTAAGCCCAAATTATTGAAAATAAAGAAGCCTAGCGTGACAAAACCCATGTGCGATATAGATGAGTAGGCAATCAGCTTTTTCATGTCTTTTTGCACTAAAGCAACCAAAGCAATATAAACAATAGCGATCAGCGATAATGCAATGATATAGCCAGATAGGTGCTGCGCTGCATCAGGGGCAATTGGCATGGCAAACCGTAAAAAACTATAGCCGCCCAATTTAAGCGCAATGGCCGCCAACACCACAGAACCTCCTGTTGGGGCTTCTACGTGGGCATCAGGCAACCAAGTATGCACTGGCCACATGGGGATTTTAACCGCAAAAGCGGCGAAAAAAGCCAAGAAAATCAGTACTTGTACATTGAGCGGCATAGCAAATTTATAGTAATCGGTAATCTCAAAGCTGCCTGTAGAGAGGTACAAATAGATAAACGCCACCAACATTAATAACGAACCGAGCAAGGTGTATAAAAAGAACTTAACTGTGGCATACACGCGATTAGGCCCACCCCAAATACCTATCACCAAAAACATGGGGATTAGCATTGCCTCCCAAAACACATAATACAAAATCGCATCTAAAGCACTGAATACCCCTATCATTAAGCCGCTCATAATCAGAAAGCAGGCCATGTATTGTGCAACGCGTTGCTGTATGACTTCCCAAGCAGAAATGATCACAATCAAGGTGGTAAAGCTAGTCAATAAGATGAGTGGCACGGCCAAGCCATCTGCGCCTAGGTGATAATTGATATTAAAGGCGGGAATCCAACTAAAGCCTTCTTGGAACTGAAAACCACCGTCTGTGAAATTAAAATGCGTATAAAGCGGTATGCTGACTAAAAAGCTGATAATGCCACCGAACAGGGCTAGCCAGCGGCTTAGGTTGGGCTTGTTTTCATCTGCACTAGCTAGCACTGCAATACCAGCCAGCACTGGCAACCAAATGGTAAAGCTTAAAATATGATGATAAAAATAATTGAGCATTTTATACTTTAGTAAAAAAAGTGAGCATTAAAAACACGCCAATAATCATGGCAAAGGCATAGTGGTAAATCAGGCCAGTCTGTAATTTACGTACTACGCCAGACAGCTTACCAATAAGCTTGGCCGTGCCGTTTACCATAGCGCCATCAATAATGCTGACATCGCCTATTTGCCAAAGCTTATTACCAATCAACCGAGAACCTGCGGCAAATACACGCTCATTAAAGCTATCGAAGCCATATTTATTTTCAAGAACTTGGTTAATTAGCGCAAATTTTGTTTGAATTTTGCCTGGAATATCTGGCCGCTGCATGTAAAAAAACCAAGCTAGCGCAACACCAGAAGTGGCCAGTAAAAAGGGTAAAGACATCAACCCATGTAAAGCCATACCAGCCGCGCTATGAAACTCGCTATGCCAATGATGCGTCAGCACATGCATGACAGGATGAGCCGCTCCATCCACCCAAATAGCACCTTTGAAAAAACCACCATAAAGCATGGGTTCAATAGCGATATAGCCGATGAATACCGACGGTATTGCTAACAGTATCAATGGTAATTTAATCACCCAGCCAGGCTCATGCGGGTCATCTGTAGGCGATAAACCATGATGATGGTCATGGTCATCGTGATGCGCTTCATGTTTAACTGAGCGCCATTTTTCAGCCCCATGAAACACTAAGAAATACATGCGGAAACTATAAAAGGCCGTGACAAACACCCCAGCTAGTACTGCAAAATAAGCAAAGCCGCTACCAGTAATAGTGGACGCTTGCGCCGCTTCTATGATGCTATCTTTTGAATAAAAACCTGAGAAAAAAGGCGTGCCAATTAAGGCTAGTGATCCGATTAATGAAGTTAACCAAGTCACTGGCATGTACTTTTTGAGGTTACCCATATTGCGAATATCCTGGTCATGATGCATGCCCATGATGACTGACCCTGCCCCTAAAAATAATAAGGCTTTAAAGAATGCGTGGGTCATTAAGTGAAAAATCGCCACTGAATAGGCCGAAGCCCCCAGCGCTACAGTCATATAACCTAATTGTGACAGCGTAGAATACGCTACCACGCGTTTAATATCATTTTGAATAATACCCAAAAAGCCCATAAATAAGGCGGTGATGCTGCCAATTATCAGCACAAATGACAGCGCAGTTGATGATAATTCAAACAAAGGTGACATTCTCGCTACCATAAAAATACCAGCTGTTACCATGGTAGCGGCATGAATTAAGGCCGAAATTGGCGTAGGACCCTCCATAGAGTCAGGCAACCAAACATGCAGTGGCACTTGAGCAGACTTACCCATAGCCCCAATAAATAATAAGATGCAGATGGCTGTCATCAACGACCATTGGCTATGGCCTATCAGTGAAATTTGCACATCGGCCATTTGCGGGGCAACAGAAAATACTGAGCTGTAATCTAAACTGCCAAAGTGAAATAGCACCAAGCCTATGCCCAACAAAAAACCAAAGTCACCTACGCGATTGACCAAAAATGCTTTTAAGTTAGCATAAATTGCGGTTGGTCTGGTGTACCAAAAACCAATCAGCAAGTAAGAAACCAAGCCCACGGCTTCCCAACCAAAAAACAACTGCATGAAGTTATTGCTCATCACCAGCATTAGCATGGCAAATGTGAATAGTGAAATGTAACTAAAAAAGCGTGTATAGCCTGCGTCTTCTTCCATATAACCTATGGTGTAAATGTGCACCATTAGTGAGACAAAAGTCACGACCACCATCATCATGGCGGAAAGTCGGTCAATTAAAAAGCCTATTTCAAAACTAAAATTACCACTTTTTAACCAAGAATAGACAGTCTCATTGTAAGGTGCGCTAGACATGGCGTGATTGAGTGCATAGCAAGATAAAACAAACGAAGCTCCGACACCGACTATGGTGAGGATATGTGCTGCCGAACGCGGCATCAGCTTACCAAACAAGCCAACCACAATGGCTGCAACTAAAGGTAGTAAAGGAATTGCTAAATAAATCTGTTGCATGGTCATGCTTAGCTTACCCTTTTAAGCGATCTAAATCGTCAACGTTAATAGTACGTAAATTTCTAAATAGCACCACTAAAATTGCTAAACCGATTGCAGATTCGGCCGCGGCCACTGTCAATATAAAAAAAACAAATACTTGGCCAGCAATATCTTGTAAATAATGCGAGAAGGCAATGAAGTTAAGATTGACTGCCAGTAACATAAGCTCGATAGCCATCAATAAAATAATGACATTTTTGCGGTTTAAAAATATACCAATCACGCTAATGGCAAAGAGTAACGCGCCTAAAATAAGGTAGTGGGACAATCCGACCATTATTGACGCTCCTTAGTATTTTCTGAAGGATTGCTTAATTCTTGTGATTTTTCTTCCACCACTGCGGCCATTTTCAAGATGCGTATCCGATCTGATTTTTTGACCATGACTTGCAGCGCAGGATCAATAAACTTGCTTGCTTTACGATCTCTTAAAGTCAGTGCAATCGCCGCCACTATTGCTACCAGCAATACTACCGAGGCTAATTCAAAAGCTAATAGGTAATCGGTATACAGCACACGACCTAACTCAGCGGTATTACTGTAGTCCGCGGCATGCGCCGCTGGCGCTAACACTTTGTCTGTGCCAAAGTTACGCACACCTACTATCATTACCATCTCGACTGCCATCAAACCTCCAACTGGCAAGGCGATGGGCAAGGCATTCCAAAATCCTTCACGTAATTTATCAAGGTTGATGTCTAGCATCATCACTACAAAGAGGAACAACACCATCACTGCTCCTACATAAACCAACACCAAGGCGATAGCCAAGAATTCAGCTTCTAACAACAGCCAAATACCCGCAGCCGTAAAAAACGCCAATACTAGATATAAGGCTGCATAGACTGGGTTGCGCGTAGTAATGACGCTTAATGCGGCAAATAGCAAAATAATTGCTAGCGCATAAAAAACGATGTCTTGAAAATGTAAGCCAAAAAATGTCATGGTATCTGTTATCTACTTGTTATCTAAAGGCTTTATCAATATTTCGGTCTGCCGCAATTTGCTTTTCATGCTTATCGCCGACAGCTAACAACATGTCTTTGGTGTAGAGCAAGTCGCCACGTTGCTCACCATGATAATCAAAAACACGCGTCTCCACGATAGAATCTACTGGGCAAGATTCTTCACACATGCCACAAAAAATACATTTGGTGAGATCAATATCATAACGTGTGGTACGCCGGGTGTTATCTTCACGCTGTTCTGATTCTATGGTAATCGCCATGGCTGGGCAAACCGCTTCACATAGCTTACAAGCGATACAACGCTCTTCACCATTAGGATAGCGACGCAGTGCATGTAAACCACGAAATCGATTGGATTGTGGCGTGACTTCTTCTGGGTATTGCACGGTAATTTTAGGCGCAAAAAAGTAGCGGCCAGTGAGCGCCATCCCTTTTAACAATTCAACCAGCATCAGGCTAGTTAAGGTCGATTTAATTTTTTGAATCATAAATATGTCAGTAATTATGCTGTGTGAGTCTAATAAATTTATCTATATACAATAATGGCTATCTAGTGAAACAAATAGGCCCATGGCGTTTGCATCACGCCGCCAATAAATACTATCCAAATGATGGTAATAGGGATAAACACTTTCCAACCTAAACGCATGATTTGGTCGTATCTATACCTTGGAAAAGTTGCTCTAAACCAAAGGAATAAGAATAATAAAAAGCCCACTTTTAACAGCAACCATAAAAAGCTATCTTGAATAAACGGTACTGGTGACAACCATCCACCCAAAAACATCAGTGCCGCCAAGGTCGATACCAAAATAATATTGGCATACTCGGCTAAGAAAAATACTGCAAACGCCATACCAGAATATTCGACATGAAAACCAGCAACGATTTCAGACTCGCCTTCAGCAACATCAAATGGTGCGCGATTAGTTTCAGCCACCGCACTAATGAAATAAACAATAAATAAGGGAAATAAAGGCAAGAAATACCAATGCCAAAATCCACCAGCCTGGCCCATGACAATTTTTCCTAAATTCAGCGAGTTAGCGCACATCAACACACCGACCAAGGCAAAGCCCATGGCAATTTCGTATGAGACTATTTGTGCCGCAGAGCGCAATGAACCTAAAAACGCATACTTAGAATTGGACGCCCAACCCGCAATAATCACGCCATAAACCGCGACTGAGGTCATGGCTAGAATATAAATTAAGCCTGCATCTAAATTGGCTAGCACCAGATTGACATCAAATGGAATAACCGCCCAGGCAGCAAATGCAGGCGCAATGGCAATGACTGGTCCTAATAAAAACAGCGTTTTATTTGAGGCCGTAGGCAGCACAATTTCTTTAAATAATAACTTGATGCCATCGGCCAGTGGCTGCAATAAACCAAAGTAGCCAACACGATTAGGCCCTATGCGCACTTGCATATAGCCAATGACTTTGCGCTCAGCCAAGGTCAGATAAGCAATAGCACCCATTAAAGGCGCGACTATGGCGACAATTTTAATTAAAGTCCAGCCAGTAAGTTCAACCGCTGGCCAATAACTACCGAATATATTTGCTAACCATTCCATTATGCTGGCACTTCCGTAATCACGGCTTTATCAAAATTTAACTGTGCTGCTGGCAGTTTTTCAACGCTAATGTCACCCATCAAATCACCAAGACCTATGGTATCTTCATGCGCCGCTGCCACACGAATACAGCCTTTTGCCACATGAGGGTCTAGCATGACGGTTAATATCGCACTACCTTTATCTTGCTTGACTAGCACACGGTCACCTGCCATCAGCCCCAGTGCTTCTAGTTGGCTAGCACACATACGTGCCATGGGTTTAATGTTGTATTTAGTTTTTTGTAAAGGTAAGGAGCGTCTAACGATAGGGTCAGCGTTATATTGCGGCACTTCACCAATACGTTGCAAACCTTCATGTTTAATATTGACGTGAATCTCAACCAATTCTTTGAGATTATTGTTGAGACTGCGCCAAACTACAGCCGATGGTTTCTCGCCCGCAAAAATAGCCTCTTTCACTTGCTCACTGGTCTCGTAATCAAATCCTGGTAAACCCAGTGTATTGGCCAGTACACGAAGCACTTTCCAAGCGGGTCTACATTCCCCAAGCGGTTTAACGACGGCGCTAAAGCTTTGTACGCGGCCTTCCATACTCATAAACGTGCCAGATGTTTCTGTGTAAGGCGCGATAGGTAATAACACATCAGCATGTTCTAAAGCGGCAGATTTAAAGGCAGTTAAAGCAACTACGCATTCAGCTTTCTGCATGGCGGCTTTAGCTAAAGCCGCATGCTGACAATCTAATTCTGGCTCTATATTCACGATTAAATAAGCTTTACGCGGCACTTCAAGCATGGCTCTGGCATGCATACCAGTGCTGTTAGGCATCACCCCTATCATGTGCATACCAGTACTATTTGCCGCCGCTGGCAAAATACCGCCCTTAGCGCCTGTGATGCCACCTATGGCTTCAGCCATACTATACATTTCGGTAAAGCGTGGGTCACTTAAAGCCATATTGCCCAAAAATATACCCACTTTAGGTGAGACTAAATCGTAATCTTTACCATGACCAGCCAAACTTTCCGCTATGGCTTGCGCATTTGGTCTTACTTTGATTTCTGCGAGCAATTCATTGAGCGAAGCTGGCAAACATAAAGATAAACGCTGCAAGCCAGACATGGCCTTAAGTATTTGGCCTAGCACATTCACCATGTCGTTAGGGCGCACTATAACCTTGTGGGCGACATCCATCAGCGGATTATTATCTAGCGGGCTGATGATAGAAAGCTCAGCGCCATTGGCCACTGCCTTACGAAAGCGCTGGGCTAACAGTGGGTGCTCATTACGCAAATTGGAGCCTATCAGTAAGATACGGTCTAATTCTTCAATGTCATGAATATTGCAACCCATCCATGGCGTACCTAGGCGCTTACCATCTAATCTAAAATCCGTTTGCCGTAAACGGTAATCTACATTGCCGCAACCTAAGCCATTAGCCAGTTGTTTAGCCAGATAACCCTCTTCCATTGTGCTATTTGGAGAAACAAGTACACCTAGCGCTTCGCTGCCATGCTCATTGGTAATATCTTTAATTTGACCTGCCGCAAACTCTAAGGCTGTTTTCCAATCGGTTTCATGCCAACTACCGTTGTGTTTAATCATCGGCACTTTAAGACGGTCAGGGCTATTTAAGCCTTCATAAGAGAAGCGATCACGGTCAGACAACCAACATTCATTAATACTTTCTTTTTCACGCGGCAACACCCGCATGACTTTATTATCTTTAATCTGCACTTCAATATGTGAACCTAAGCCATCATGCGGGGCGATGCTTGGGCGACGAGTGAGCTCCCAACTACGCGCGGAGTATCTAAACGGCTTACTGGTCAATGCCCCCACTGGGCATAAATCTATGATATTGCCAGACAGCTCAGAGTTAACACTCTTATCAACATAGGCAGTGATTTCTGAATGCTCCCCACGGCCTACCATGCCCAGTTCCATCATGCCACCCACTTCTTGCAAAAAGCGTACACAGCGGGTGCATTGTATGCAGCGGGTCATATCGGTACTGACTAATGGCCCAATATTTTTATTAAATACCACACGTTTTTCTTCGGTGTACCGAGTGCCGCTAGCGCCATAGGCGACTGCAATATCTTGCAAGTCACACTCGCCACCTTGGTCACAAATTGGGCAATCTAGCGGATGATTAATCAATAAAAATTCCATCACACTCTTTTGCGCTTCAATAGCCGATTTAGAACGGGTAAATATTTTCATGCCATCTGCCACTGGCGTGGCGCAGGCGGGCAATGGTTTGTTGAAGTTTTCTACTTGAACTAAGCACATGCGACAGTTTGCCGCGACAGATAGCTTAGGATGGTAACAAAAACGTGGAATAGCAATACCAAGCTTGTCAGCCGCATCAATAATGGAGCTGCCGTTTTCAACTTCTAAGGCTTTGCCGTCAATTTCAATGTTTAACATTACTTTGGCTCCGCTTTACTATCAACCATGCTTTTGCCATGCTCAATGTAATATTCAAATTCTGCTCTAAAATGTTTAATAAAACTGATCACTGGGGTAGCTGCCGCCTCTCCTAATGCACAAATGGTACGCCCAGAGATATTGCGACTCACATCAGTCAGTAAATCTAAATCTTCCATCTTGCCCTGACCTTTTACGATGCGGTCTATTATGCGATAAACCCATCCTGTGCCCTCACGACAAGGCGTACATTGCCCACAACTTTCTTCATAAAAGAAATAAGATAGACGATGCAAGGCCTTCACCATACAAGTAGTATCATCCATGACTATCATGGAGCCTGCCCCCAAACTAGATCTGGCTTTGCTCAAACCGTCATAGTCCATAGTTGCAGATTCAATCACACTCGCTGGCAAAACCGCTGTAGAGGGCCCACCAGGGATGACCGCTTTTAGTTGACGTCCGTGCCAAACGCCACCAGCCATGGCTAATAATTCAGTAAACGGCGTGCCCATTTTAACTTCGTAATTGCCTGGATTAGTCACATGACCAGACACTGAGAATAATTTTGTGCCCCCTGAATTTGCTACGCCTAAATCAGCGAAAGCTTGGCCGCCATGCTGCATAATCCAAGGGATAGAAGCATAACTTTCTGTGTTATTGACGTTGGTAGGCTTGCCAAACACGCCATAGCTTGCAGGAAAAGGTGGCTTAAATCGCGGTTGACCTTTTTTGCCTTCTATTGATTCTATGAGGGCGGTTTCTTCGCCACAAATATATGCGCCATAGCCATGCACTGCATACAAATCAAAACTAAAATTTGTACCGAATAAATGTTCACCCAAATAGCCAGCGGCTTTAGCCTCATGCAAGGCTGCTTCAAAATTTTCGTAATCTTGCCAAATTTCGCCATGGATGTAGTTATAACCGACTCGCGCACCCAAGGTATAGGCGGCTATTGCCATGCCTTCAATCAACTGATGCGGGTTATAGCGAATAATATCGCGATCTTTAAAAGTCCCTGGCTCGCCTTCATCGGTGTTACATACTAGGTACTTTACACCGTCAAAATAGCGCGGCATAAAACTCCACTTTAAACCAGTGGGGAAACCAGCCCCACCGCGGCCGCGTAGGCCAGAAGTTTTCACTTCTGTAATCACATCAGTGGCTTTGATTTTTTCTGTGACTAGGCGTTTTAAAGCTGAATAACCACCCAATTTAATGTAGCTGGCCAAAGACGCTGGATTCTTTTCGGTCAATGTACGTAAACAAACCAAGGTCTGACCTTTTAAGTCCGTCATGACAGTCGTGCTCGATTTTGCTGTTTTAGTCGCCATTATTGCAAGTCATCCAAAATTTCATCTACTTTTTCTGGCGTCAAAAATTCGTGCATGGTGTGATTATTCACAATCATGAGCGGCGCACCGCCACATGCCCCCATGCACTCACCCTCTTTAAGACTATACTTCCCATCTGCGGTGACTTCATTGAAACCAACGCCTAGCTTAGTTTTGAGGTGGTTCACAATTTGATCGCTATCGCGCAACATGCAAGAAATATTGGTGCACACGCTTATTTTGTATTTTCCGACCGGGGCTAAATCATACATATTATAAAAAGTCGCCACTTCCATCGCGGCTATTTCAGGCATACCCAGATATTGGGCAACTTCAGTAATGCTTTCATTTGACAGCCAACCACGTTCAGTTTGCACGATACGTAAAGCGCTCATCACCGCCGCCTGACGCTGATTACCTGGATATTTTGTTAATTCATAATCAATTTTTTGAATAGCTTCTTTACTTAGCATGCTCTATTTCTACC
This sequence comes from uncultured Pseudomonadota bacterium, assembly GCA_903876765.1. Lineage (GTDB taxonomy): Bacteria > Pseudomonadota > Gammaproteobacteria > Burkholderiales > Methylophilaceae > Methylotenera. Next base: position 49,320 of record CAIRBH010000022.1, read on the forward strand.
TGTCTATTTCGCCAAATACTATATCTTGCGTACCTATAATCGCAACTAAGTCAGCAATCATGTGGCCACGCGTCATTTCGTCTATGGCGGACAAATGCGCGAAACCTGGCGCACGAATTTTTAGTCGATAAGGCTTATTCGCCCCATCTGAAATCATATAAATACCAAACTCACCCTTAGGATGCTCCACCGCAGCATAAGCTTCACCAGCGGGCACATGAAAGCCTTCGGTAAATAACTTAAAGTGATGGATTAAATCTTCCATATTACTTTTCATACCTTCACGGTCAGGCGGTGCTACTTTATGGTCTGCGGTAATCACTGGGCCAGGATTGTTACGCAGCCAATCTACACATTGCTTGATAATGCGGTTTGATTGCCTAAATTCTTCCATACGCACTAAGTAACGATCATAACAATCGCCATTTACACCTACGGGGATATCAAAATCAAGATTAGCATACACTTCATAAGGCTGTGTTTTACGTAAATCCCATGCTACCCCTGAACCGCGCAACATCGGACCCGTCATGCCTAAAGCCAAGGCACGCTCAGGTGAAACAACGCCTATACCGACAGTACGTTGCTTCCAAATACGATTGTCTGATAACAGCGTTTCATATTCATCCACGTATTTAGGAAAGCGCTGGGTAAAATCATCAATAAAATCCAACAAAGAACCTTGACGATTCTGGTTTTGCCTGTTTACAGTTTTAGCATTACGTAATGGAGAAACCGCGTACTGCGGCATTTGATTGGGTAAGTCGCGATATACGCCACCTGGACGATAATATGCTGCATGCATACGGGCACCAGAAACCGCTTCGTAGCAATCAAACAAATCTTCGCGCTCACGGAAAGCGTACAAAAACACTGTCATTGCCCCCACATCTAGGGCATGAGCGCCAAGCCACAACAAATGATTAAGCACTCGGGTAATTTCATCAAACATCACACGAATATACTGAGCACGAATAGGCACTTCTAAACCCATCATTTTCTCTATCGCCATCACATACGCGTGTTCATTGGACATCATAGATACGTAATCTAATCTGTCCATATAAGGAATAGATTGCAAATAAGTGCGGTTTTCAGCAAGCTTTTCTGTGCCACGATGCAACAAGCCTATATGCGGATCGGCGCGTTGAATAACTTCACCGTCTAACTCCAGCACCAAGCGCAAAACACCATGCGCAGCAGGGTGCTGCGGACCGAAGTTCATTGTATAGTTTCTAATCTCAGCCATAATAAACGCTTACTTAGCGTGAGCACCCTCATTGCGTATCAGTCGCGGCACATTATTACGTGCTTCTATGCTCACTGGCTGATAAATCACGCGTTGCTGCTCTGGGTCATAGCGCATTTCAACATTGCCTATCACGGGAAAATCTTTGCGGAAAGGATGACCGACAAAACCATAATCAGTCAGTATGCGACGTAAATCTGGGTGATTTTCAAACATAATGCCAAACAAATCAAAGGCCTCACGTTCGTACCAGTTAGCTACAGGCCATAGCTCAACCAATGTGGGCAACATAGGAAAGTGCTCATCTTGTGCAAAAACTCTTAGGCGTAATCGCTGATTTAGTGATACTGAGAGCAAATGAGTGACTACGGCGTAACGCAAGCCTGTATAGGCTTCTGCACCATAATCTTGATAATCTACGCCTGATAAATCTATCAATTGCTCAAATTTTAAGCGATGATCATCACGTAAGATTTGACAAACAGCAAGGTAATCACTGGCCTGACATTCTATAGTCACTTCATCCAAAGCCAAAATATGCTGGGTGATTTTAGCGCCCAGTGCCGTTTGCAAATTGCTAAGAAGTTGATCTAATTTAGCTGACATAATGTTTAGCGTGCTATGGTATTGGTACGTTTAATTTTATTTTGCAACTGTATGATGCCGTATAACAGGGCTTCGGCGGTAGGCGGGCAACCTGGCACATAAACATCCACAGGCACAATTCGATCGCAGCCACGCACCACGGCATATGAATAATGGTAGTAGCCACCGCCATTCGCGCATGATCCCATTGATATTACCCAGCGTGGCTCTGCCATCTGATCGTAAACCTTACGTAAAGCTGGGGCCATTTTATTGACTAGCGTACCTGCCACTATCATCACATCTGACTGACGCGGACTGCCGCGAAACACTATGCCAAAACGATCCAAATCGTAGCGAGAAGCGCCTGCATGCATCATCTCAACCGCACAACAGGCTAAACCAAAAGTCATAGGCCACATTGAGCCAGTGCGCGTGTAATTGATGACGGTATCTAGCGTAGTGGTGACAAAGCCTTTTTCTAAAATACCTTCTATACTCATGACAAAATCAATCCCACTCTAGCGCACCCTTCTTCCATTCATAGATAAAACCAATGGCCAGTACCCCAAGAAAAATCATCATGGCAATAAAACCAAATAGACCTATTTCTTGCAGCACTACCGCCCATGGAAATAAAAAAGCAATTTCTAAATCAAATAAAATAAACAGGATGGCAACGAGATAATAGCGTACGTCAAACTTCATACGCGCATCTTCAAATGCCTCAAAACCACATTCATAAGGGGAATTTTTTGCGGAGTCTGGCTTGTGTGGAGAGACCAACAAGCCTAATACAAGGGGGCCGACGCCGACGGCTAGGCCTACGAGGATGAATAACAAAATCGGAAAGTAATTTTCTAACACTTACTAGCCCCAAACCAATTAGCTGAAACATAAACATCTAAAAATACTAATTAAGAGAATAAAATAATGGCAATCACTAAATTGCCCTCTCTAAACCAGTTGCAATTATAACCCAATAGCAAACCTGCCAACTATAAACTCACAACTAAATTACTGCTGGTAAGCAATAAATAATGGCTGAGGTCATATTTATTAGCGAATGCTAACGGCATTGCGACTTGCCCATATTTCTAGCAAGGCAATGGTGACGACTACAGTGACTGGTCCTAAAATCAAACCTGCTGCGCCAAATATAAGCAAACCACCCACTACAGATAAAAAAGCCAGTACAGTATGTAGCCTGAGTCGATTACCAACTAGCATAGGTCTTAGTAAGTTATCTACAGTGCCAACCACCAAAGCACCCCATAACGTTAGTATTAAGGCGCTTTGCCAATCGCCATCTAACAGCAAAAAAAGCGCTGCGGGCCCCCATATTACAAAAGCGCCTAACATGGGAACTACCGCTAACAAAGCCATGATTAAGCCCCACAGCAGCGGCGCTGGCAGACCTAACCACCAAAACATCAAGCCGCCTAAAAATCCCTGCACAGAAGCTACGGCAAACGTGCCATAGACCGTGGCGTGTATGGTGTCAGCTATACGATCATACAGACTGAACATCTCAGACGATGATAGCGGCGATAGCGCACTCACCGAATCAAGAATGACATGGCGATCGCGTAAAAAGAAAAAAAGCACATAAAAAATTAAACATAAACCCAGTACTTGTACCAATGAGGCTTTAACAATATCGCCAGCACTGGCACTTAGCCAGCTGCTAAAGCTTTTTACTGCACTGGCAAAATCTAACTTCTGTTCAATTTTATTGATGATAGGCGCTAATTTTGGCTGTGCGGCTAATGTTTGCTGCCAATTGGCAGAAGCCAGCTTAGTTTCAATCAACTGCGAACCTTTAACTGCCTGCAACATTAATTGTTGCCCAACAAAAACGGCTGGAATCACTACAATTAAACCAATCAATAAAACGGCAATCGAGGCAGCTAAACTAGGCGACTTTAATTTAGACTCCAACCATCGCTGCCAAGGGCTAAATAACACAGCTAAGGTTAAAGCCCAAACGAGCACGGCTAAAAATGGCACGGCCATTTTGTAACACAAATAGATTCCTAGCACGGTTGCTAACATCATCACCAAGGTTTGTAGGTGATTTTTAGAGCTCCAGTCATTATCAATACTCACCATCGGCTTATTTTTTTGTTCATTCATACATGGATTATCGGTAGTTAAGCCGCCCCCGGTTGTCTTTTGCGAAGATAGGTTTTATTTGAATTCTATAGGATGAGATAGGCATACTAAAATTCAGGCCTTGGGTTTATTTTTGAGTTTTTTAAGGATTTGCCAAGCCAGCAAGCTGCGTTGCAGCCATTTAGCATATCTATTAGCGGGCAATATGGAGAACAATGCGCTAGCGCCCCCTGCCATCATGAAAGGATGATTTCTCACATAGCGTAAAATATTCAAGCCATGGTCAGCCACAGATAAGGGTTTGCGCCACACATCTAGGTTGGCAGCTAGGCTTAATCGTTGCGCCTCTGCTTTTATCAGCAAGTGTTCACGCCGTTTAGCCAGCTTCAGTAAATGCTTATTCATATTTATTTAGATTAGCTTGTTATGGCATCTCAATTTTTTCTCTATCTTTACGCAACTCTGACAAGCTAGAAGAAAACAGCCTAGGTTTGGCTTGGGCTTTGCGTTTGGCCAAATACCAGGCAATGCAGCCTGATAAAATAAAAAAAGCCGCCAATGCGCCTATTGCAAGTAATCGATAGCTATCCCACAAAGCGACTATCAATAGCACCGCGATTAATACTGAGCCCAGCATAAAGCAAAATAGCGCAATCAAGGAAAGCTTAGCTAGCGATGCTATATGCTCACGCTCCTCCTCAATATCGGTAGATAAAAGTTCAAGGCGTGTATATATTATGCCTAGCAAGGTCGTGGCAAAAGCTGCTAATGAATCTAGCAGGCCGTGAGTTTGATTGGGGGTGTTTTCTGGCATTATTTAACTAGCGGCGACTGATCAACAAGCCTATCACCAAGCCCACACTAGCCGCCAAGCCAATGGATCGCCAAGGATTTTCTTGCACATAATCATCTGCCGCTTTAGCCGCCTCTTTAGTCTTAGCCATTACCGAGGCCTGCGTTTCACCCATACTAGCCTTGACCGCACCTAGCGAAGCTTGCGCCTTAGCCCGCACTTGGGCTAGTTTATCGCCACCTGTATCAGCAGTAGCGATGAGCAAGGCCTCTAAATCAGCGACCACCGAGTTAAACTCTTGAATTAATTGGTCATTATTGAATTTATCGGATAAGGGTTCCATACTTTTACTCCATTTATTGATGCTAAAAAATCACGGTAGATACAAGGTCTCTCCAGAAAAAATCAGCTAGCGCGATTAGCAATTCATAAAATCACTATACACCTAGCAAACTTGACTAACAACAGTCATCGATTTTAGTGACCAGCCCATAAGCGAGTTTTGCGTATCGTTAACCAGCCCAATATTAAGTAAGCCGTCATCGCCATTGCCAAGCCAGATGGCGCGTACCAGACCAAGGGCACGATTAAACCTGCTGAAACGGTAGAAAGTAGCATCTGAATAAAAGCTTGGCCAGATGCGGCTGTACCACGTATGCGAGTATGTCTATCCAGCGCAGCGATAGATAATATCGGCATCGCCAAGGCCATGCCTACATTAAATAGTGCAATGGGCAAAATGTTATAGATTGGTTTGATTGGCAAGATAAAACATACCAGTAAATTGAGGCCGACCATGGCTGCCATCCAAGCAAATGCGACTTTTATCACGCGTTGTTTGCTGTATTTGCCAGCTGCGCGCTTTGCTAAATACGAGCCTAAAATCATGCCGCAAACAGTTGGAATAAACATATAGCCAAATTGATGCTGACTTAAGCCCAATTGCTTGACCAAGAATACTGGGCTGGCTAGCACATAGATAAAAAATCCTGCAAAATTTGCCCCTAGCGCAAACACCAGAAAATTAAACTCTTTATCTGAAAAAATAATACGATAGTCTTTTATCACCTGCTGGGCAGAAAGCGGTAGGCGCTTGCTGCTAGGCATGGTTTCGGGCAAATAGCGCATAGCAGCCCACAAACTTAAGGCGGCGTATAGGGCCAAAAAGATAAAAATTGCTTGCCAGTGTATGCCCAGTAATAACCCACCTATAATCGGTGCAATCGCTGGGGCTATGCCAAATAGCATTTGTACGGTAGCCATGACCCGTTGCGCCTGCGGGCCTTCGAATAAATCACGCACCATAGCACGGGCTACAACATTTCCAGCTCCGCCCGATATGCCTTGTAGGGCTCGAAAAAACCAAAGTGTTTCAACATTTTGTGCGCAAGCACAGCCTATAGAGGCCAAGACAAAAATAGCCAAACCCCATTTAATAGTGGTAATCCGCCCAATAGAATCAGAAATAGCGCCGTGCCATAGCGTCATTAAGGCATAAGGGAGCAAATAAAAAGTCAGGCTTTGCTGAAGTTGCAGCGGCGTTGCCTGCAAAGCGTTTTCTAAAGTAGAAAATGCAGGCAGGTAAGTATCAATCGCAAATGGTGCTAATGCAGCCAGGCTTGCGAGTACTGCGGATAGTAGCAATGGGGACAATTTAACCATCTAAAAAATTCTCAAATAAAAAACGCGCCGAGTGAAGCTAGCGCGTTCAATTTAACCATACTCTAGTGAATTAAAGTCAGTTAATGATAATTTAATTACGGTAAAGAATGAAAGCCTTCAACCCTATCTTTAAACTCGCCCGCCATGATTTTTTTAGAATTTTTATCATTACGAAACACGATAGGCTGTGCGACCAATACCGGGTTTGTTGAGTCTATTATCGCCTGATCTATCAAATGGCGGTGCGGCGATTTACTACACACTGGGTCTGCGGCTTCTGCATCGCCAGATAATAAAAACGCCTGACAGCGGCAACCACCTAAGTCATTTTCTTTTTCAGAGCAGCTGCGACAAGGCTCTTTCATCCAACTATCACCACGGTATTGATTAAAGGCGGGGGATTCCTGCCAAGCGTAAGCTAAGCCTGTATCGCGCACATTGGGAAACTGCATGTTCGGTAGTGACCGTGCAGAATGGCAAGGCAACACATCGCCATTCGCGGTGACTATCATAAACACCTCACCCCAGCCATTCATACATTTTTTGGGACGATCAGAAAAGTAGTCTGGCACCACGAAAAAAATCTTCATTTTATTGTCAGGATTAGCCCTAAACTCGTTAGTAATGGCCTCAGCCTCATCTACTTGCGCTTTAGTAGGCATCAGCTGACTGCGGTTCACTAATGACCAACCGTAATATTGTGTATTTGCTAGCTCGATATAATCAGCACCCAGCGCTTGGGCCATCTCTAATATCTCGCGCATGTGGCCTATGTTATAGCGATGTATCACCACATTAAGCACCATGGGGTAACCATGATTTTTAATCATGGCTGCGACTTTTTTCTTCAACTCAAAGGTTTTAGTATTGGTGATGAAATTATTAATTTCTTCAGTAATATCATGCATAGAAAGCTGAATATGATCCAAGCCACCTTCTTTAAATGCTTGTATTTTTTTTTCTGTAAGCCCCACCCCAGAGGTAATCAAATTGCTGTAATAACCAAGCTTTTTAGCTTCTATGACGATGTCTTCAATGTCGTCACGTAGTAGTGGCTCGCCCCCTGATATGCCTAATTGTATGGCACCTAATTTACGTGCGTCGCGCAATGTTTGTAGCCACTGCTCGGTCGTTAGCTCATTTTGCGTATGTTTATCATAATCAGTGGGGTTGTAACAGAAGGCACAGTGCAATGGGCAACGATAAGTCACCTCAGCCAATAGCCATAAGGGTTGGGTGTGAGTAAGCGAGGCAGATACGCCATTATTTTGCTGAGCATGCACAGTTTTTTGTACCACAGATTCACCTAAAGAGGCTTGTGTCATCTTGCAACTCCTAATTTTTTAAAGATGGCCTAAACCATCAAAGCTTGCGTATCCAGCCTTTACTTAAGGCCAATTCAAACATACCAATAATCTCAGACTCAATATTGGCAGCCTCTGGAAAAGTGTCTTTTAAGTCAGCGACAACATCGCTGACCTTAGCTATTCCATCTAGGCGCTTAATCACTTCACCCGCCCCACCATGCAGCTTAACCATGCCCTCAGGAAAGAGTATCACATAATTTTGTTGCGCCTCTTCCCACTGAAAACGGTGATGCAGTGCTAGGGCATAAATATCACTATCTTGTATATTGTTGGCTGTCATGGCGGTTTTTAACTTACCTTCATGATGGGCTGACGCAAGTAATCACGGCCTTCCACTTTAATATCCGCGCTTTGTAACATAATGGCATCGGCCATCACCCATAAAACATTCAGTTTAAACTGCAATATTTCTAGGGCACGCTCTTGTAATGCCCTAGACTGTCCAAAATACTCTAGGGTGACGGCTAGGCCTTGTTCAACATCGCGTCTAGCCTGCGTTAAACGATTTTTGAAGTACTGCATACCCTCTTTATTAATCCAAGGGTACATATCTGGCCAAGAGTCTATGCGTTGTTGGTGAATATGTGGCGCAAATAATTCAGTCAGTGAGGAGCAAACTGACTCTTGCCAAGAGCGTTGTTTAGCAAAGTTGATATAGGCATCTACCGCAAAAATGGTACCAGGAGCTACTAATTTAAGCGACATCACATCTTCTCGGCTCAAGCCCACCGCAGCGCCTAGGTGTATCCAAGCTTCTATGCCGCCCTCGCCACCTTCTGTAATTTGGCCACTACCATCATGGTCAAAAATACGTTGTATCCAGCCACGGCGGATTTCTCTATCTGGGCAATTAGAAAGAATAGCGGCATCTTTCATGGGAATGGCAATTTGATAATAGTAGCGATTAGCCACCCAAGCCTGCATTTGCGCTTGACTGAGTTTGCCCTCATACATCAACACATGAATAGGATGGTAAATATGGTAGCCCTTGCCTTTTTCGCGCAACTTCGCTTCAAACTCTTCACGTGTCCAAGGTAACTGTTTATCTGTCATTGCATTCATTTGCTTCTCCTAAAGGATGATATCCATACCATCAAAGGCTACTTCAATGTGATGTTGATTTAATAGCGCGCGCTCGGCAGAGTCTTCACGCAAAATAGGATTGGTATTATTGATATGAATCAGAACTTTACGCACATTTTTGTCTAATCCAAATTGATCTAAGTCTTCTATCATGCCACCCGGGCCTGACTGTGGATTATGCCCTATGCTACGTGCGGTTTTAGTCATTAAACCCAAATCTATCATCTCGGTATTGGTCCAAAAAGTACCATCTACCATAATACAATCCGCTTGATGCATGAGTGCTGGTAAATGCGGCTCAATTTCTGCCAATCCTGGCGAATACCAACATTTTTTACCTGTGCTCATTTCTTCTATCAATACGCCTATGGTATCACCTGCTTGCGGGTTATTGCGATGTGGCGAATAAGGCGGAGCGGCACTTTTGAGCGAAACTGAGGTAAATTTAAGATTAGGAACATTGGCAATGGTGAAACTCGTTTTACCATCTATCGGCACTTGATGGTGGTTAATACCACAATAATGACCTAAGATATTTAAAGCTTGATTACCAGATGTTAGGTCGCCATAGACCATATCTGTGCAATAGATTTCACGTTTTACCGTGCCTTCACGCAGCATGTATAAGCCTGTGGTGTGATCGATTTGCGCATCAATCAAGACGATGGCCTGAATGCCTGTATCACGAATTGCCCGTGCAGGCTGCAGTGCAGGAAAATCTTGAATTTGCTGTAACACGTCTGGCGAGGCATTAAACAGCACCCAATTAATGCCATCACTACTGACGCAAATGGATGACTGGGTACGTTTAGTTGCCTTAATCGTGCCTTTACGCAAGCCATCGCAATTAAAACAATTGCAATTCCATTGCGGAAAACCACCCCCAGCACCAGCCCCTAAAACATGTATATGCATATATTTCTACAATTCTACCAAGTGAATATTTAAAAAAACTTAAGTTATTAATTGATGACTAAGGCTTAAGTTACAAAACAAGATAGGCTTTTGTGTATAAAAAAAGGCTGTCTTACGGCAGCCTTTTTGATTAGCTCAAAGGCTAATTATTTATTCATTACGTACATTGTTACTTCAAAGCCAAAACGCATTTCTGTAGCTGCTGGTGTTGTCCACATGATAAATTTCCTTTTTAGTAATTAGTTAAGTTCGCTGCCGCTTCAAAATAAGTGCTACAACGTGAAACGAATAATGCGCCCTATTGCCACTAAGCAACACTGCAAAGTTACTGATTAATCACTAAGTAAATTCATGATGTCTTAAGTTATCTATGTAGCCTGCGCTGACGCACTGCATTGGCCAGCATGGCTAACAAATCAACGGTATCCTGCCAGCCTAGGCATGCATCAGTAATAGATTTGCCATAGTCCAATGGGCAGCCAGGCGCATGGTCTTGCCGTCCTTCGTTGAGGTGCGATTCAACCATCACACCAATAATACGGTTATCACCAGCAGATAATTGGCCTGCCACATCCTTGGCCACTTCTTTTTGTAGTAAATAATTTTTGCTGCTATTACCGTGACTGCAATCTATCATCAATATTGGCGATAAACCCGCCAAAGACAGACTGGTGCAAGCTTCATTGACACTGTCTTTATCATAATTCGGTTTTTTACCACCGCGTAAAATCACGTGGCAGTCTTCATTGCCCGTTGTTGAAAAAATAGCCGATTGCCCTTCTTTGGTCACAGATAAAAAATGGTGTGGGCTAGAGGCAGTTTTAATTGCATCAATTGCAACACGTACCCCACTATCCGTGCCGTTTTTAAACCCTACTGGGCAGGATAAGCCCGAAGTTAGCTCTCTATGCACTTGTGATTCGGTCGTGCGTGCGCCTATGGCCCCCCAGCTTACTAAATCGGCGGTATATTGCGGGGTGATCATGTCCAGAAATTCAGCGCCAGCAGGCATCCCTAGCTCATTCACATCTAATAAAAATTTACGGGCAATTTCCAGCCCTTCATTAATCTGATAACTACCATCCAGATGCGGGTCATTAATCAAGCCTTTCCAGCCGACGGTGGTGCGTGGCTTTTCAAAATAAACTCGCATCACAATTAATAAATCGTCTTGTAAGTTTTTACGGGCATCCATTAATAAATTTGCATATTCCAAGCCAGCCTTGGTGTCATGGATGGAACATGGCCCGACCACGACCAGCAGACGGTCATCTTGTTGGTGCAAAATACGGTGAATTTCTGCCCGCGTGGCCAGTATATTTTGCGTTGAACTGGCACTTTCTTTGAGCTTTTCAAGCAGCGCCGAGGGGGTAATTAATGCTTTGACTTCACGGATACGTACATCGTCAGTCGCTAATTTTTGATATCTGCTCATTTATTGATTACTTTTTAATATATTTTCTAGCACTTCTAGAAAGCGTGCATTTTCACTGAATAAACCTATACTGACGCGCAAGTATTCTGGCATTTCGTAATTTGCGATGGGGCGCACTATCACGCCATTTTGCAACAGCTTTTGGTTCACTACTGCTGCATCTTCAACCTTAAAGCTAATAAAATTAGCAAATGAAGGAATGTATGCCAACTCTAACTTATTCAAGCCTTGTGTTAGCTGCATCATGCCAGCTTGGTTTAAGGCATAAGAACGCTCGACGAAGTCCTCATCAGCCAGCGATGCCACAGCAGCCGCTTGCGCAATACTATTGACGTTAAATGGTTGACGCACACGATTCATCATATCTGCAATGCAAACGTCACATAATCCAAAACCAACGCGCAAGCCAGCTAGGCCGTATGCTTTAGAAAAAGTGCGTGAAATAATAAGGTTATTAAACTCGGCCAGCCAATCTATCGCCTGTGATTTATTGGCTGCCGACAAATACTCATCATAGGCTTCATCTAACACCACCAACACTTGCTTGGGCACTTGCTGTAAAAAAGCAAATAACGCCTCTTTACCCAGCAAAGTTCCGGTTGGGTTGTTAGGGTTAGCCACAAATATCATACGTGTTTTAGCGTTAATAGCAGCTAGCATGGCGGGTAAATCATGACCAAAGTTTTTCGCAGGCACGACTACGCCTGTTGCACCAGTGGCTTGGGTGACCAAAGCATACACCGCAAAAGCATGTTGCGAATAAATAGCTTCACATCCCGGCGTTAAAAAGGCGCGTGCAGCAAGCTCTAAAATGTCGTTCGAGCCATTACCAAAGACAATTTGACTCGCTGCAACCTTGAATTTTTGACTAACGGCTGCGCGCAATACAAAACTATTGCCATCTGGGTAACGCGCGATATCTTGCATGGCGGCTTGTATAGCAAAGTCAGCTTTAGGGCTAATGCCTAGCGGGTTTTCATTCGAGGCAAGTTTAACAATATCATGCTCTTGTAAGCCCATTTCTCGCGCTAATTCGGCGATAGGCTTGCCACCTTGGTAAGGCGCGATAGCACGAATATATTCAGGCGCTAAATAAGATAAATCAGAACTGGACATGCTCATACAAGAAAAACCTTAAAACTAACGATAAACAGCGTGTGAACTAAATCACAGCAACTGGGTAAGAGCCCAGCACTTTAAGAAAAGATGCACGTTGCTGGCACTCATTGAGCGCAGCTGAGACTTTTGCATCAGTTTGATGGCCTTCTATATCGACAAAAAATACATAATCCCACAGCCCTTGCCTAGATGGGCGAGATTCAAACTTAGTCATACTCACGCCATGTCTTGAAAGCGGCTCTAATAATTGCACCATCGCCCCTGGGATATTTTTAGATGTCATGACGATGGAGGTTTTATCATGGCCTGAAGCGGCAACCTCATGACTACCCAGCACTAAAAAGCGTGTGGTATTTTTAGCGTCATCTTCAATATTTTCTGCTAATACGTTTAAATCGAATAATTCTGCGGCGCGGCGGCTAGCGATAGCGGCGGCAAAGGTGCCATCGGTTGACACTAAATCATGTATCATTTGCGCCGCACGCGCATTGCTAGTCACGGCCTCGCGTTCTGCTTTAGGCAAGGTTTTGCTCAGCCATTCATGACATTGCGCTAAAGATTGCGTGTGCGAAAAAACATGTGAAATTTGGCTAATATCCGTTTGTTTAGACAACAAACAATGGTGTATAGGCAGAGTAATCTCACCACAAATTTTTAAGGTGCTAGATAACAGCAAATCTAGCGTTAGACCTATGGCGCCTTCCGTAGAGTTCTCAACTGGCACCACACCATAGTCGACTTGATTAGCCTCAACTGTACGAAAAACCTCGTCGATTGAACCGCAGACCAAGGCGATTTTGCCTAAACCAAATTGCTTGAGTGCAGCCTCTTCGCTGTAAGTACCTAGCGGCCCTAAAAAGGCAATAGTCAGTTCTTTTTCTAGCGCCCGACAGTTAGACATTACAGCACGGAATATATTAGTCACCGCCTCATTAGATAGCGGCCCAAGGTTATTGGCTTGCAGACGGCGCAGCACTTGCGCTTCACGCTCAGGCCGATAAATCACCCCATCATCTTTTAAAGCGCCAATTTGGCGCGCAAGACTTGCGCGCTCGTTCACCAGCTTCAATAGCTGCTCATCGATAGCGTCAATTTTGTCGCGGTGCTGTTTAAGCTGTTCTGACATATCTAATCAACCATTCCTAATCAAGCATTTCTAGTCAAGCATTGTTAGTGTGTTCGGGCAAATTCTTGCATATATAAAACCAATGCTTTTACGCCTGCCATCGGCATAGCGTTATAAATCGAGGCCCGCATGCCACCTACCGCACGATGGCCTTTGAGCTGCAACAAACCAGCAGCCTCAGCGCCTCGCAAAAAGGCATCGTTCAGGCTCTCATCGCGTAAGAAAAACGGGATATTCATACGTGAACGGTTTTTAATTGCCACATGATTGATGTAAAAATCGGTGCTATCTATGTACTCATAGAGTAAGTTTGCTTTGGTAATATTGACTTTTTCTATTGCCTCTACCCCACCTTGCGCCTGTAGCCATTCAAACACTAGCCCTGCGATATAAATACTATAAGTAGGTGGCGTATTAATCATAGATTGATTATCAGCCTGGGTTTTCCAATTAAATACCGCAGGCGTCAGGGCAGAAGCCCTATCAAGCAAATCCTCACGAACTATCACAAGGCACAAACCCGCAGGACCAATATTTTTTTGTGCGCCACCATAAATGACCCCATACTGACTCACGTCTATAGGTCTGGATAGTATGTGCGATGACATATCGGCAACGATAGGCACGCCACTGGTGTTTGGCATATCGACAAACTCTACGCCGCTCATGGTTTCATTGGTACACAGGTGCAAATAAGCGGCATCTTTGTTTAGCTTCCAGCTAGAAAAATCTGGCACTGCTCTATATTGGTCGTTTTCGCTACTCGCCACTACATTAATTTTGCCATAGGCGCTTGCGTCATCTACACTGCGCTTACTCCAACCACCCGTAATCGCATAGTCAGCAGATTTACCCGCTAGCAAATTCAATGGAATCATAGCGTTTTGGGCAATGGCCCCGCCTTGCAAAAACAATACTTTGTAATCGTTAGGTATATGCAACAATGAGCGAAAATCAGCTTCAGCTTTAGCCAAAATACTCATGAATTCTTTGCCGCGATGCGACATTTCCATGACGCTCATGCCACAGCCATGCCAATCTAGCATTTCAGCCTGTGCACGGGCTAATACTGGCTGAGGCAATACTGCTGGCCCTGCAGAGAAGTTAAAAATATGTTTCATAAGTAATAATTCTTTTCTAATTAAAACTTACTTAGCCTCTTCTGTCTCGGCTTCGTCAGTTTCAACAATTTTTTCCAGGCCAGACAGTTTTTCACCCTCACCTAAATTGATTAAGGTTACCCCTTGCGTGGCTCGACCTAACTCGCGAATTTCTTTTACGCGAGTGCGTATCAACACCCCACCAGTGGTAATGAGCATAATTTCATCTTCATCATTGACTAATTTTGCAGCTACAACTAAGCCATTGCGCTCACTTACGGCGATGGCTTTGACCCCTTGCGTACCACGGCCTGAATGGCGGAAATCAGCCAACTGAGTGCGTTTGCCATAGCCGTTTTCCGTGGCCACCAATACCGTTTGCTTATCATCATCGGCAATCAATAATGATAGCACTTGCTGTTTAGCCGCTAATTTCATGCCACGTACACCTCGTGTAGCACGACCCATTTGACGTACATCTTCCTCATCAAACCACACGGCTTTACCGCCGTTTGAGACCAGCACGATATCGTTAGCACCATTAGTCACTTCAGCACCAATCAGGTAATCGCCCTCATCTAAATTAATAGCAATAATGCCTGATTTGCGCGGATTAGCGAACTCAGTGAGCGCCGTTTTCTTCACCGTGCCTAGTGCCGTTGCCATAAAAATAAAATGATTTTCATCAAATTCTTTGACTGAAAGAATAGCGTTAATTTTCTCGCCTTCTTCTAACGGGAATAAATTAACAATAGGCTTACCACGGCCAGTACGACTGCCCTGCGGCACTTCATAGACCTTTAACCAGTAAACTCGTCCGCGACTACTAAAACAAAGAATGTAGTCATGCGTATTGGCGACAAACATTTTATCGATAAAGTCATCTTCTTTGGTCGGCGCAGCTTGCTTACCGCGACCGCCGCGGCGTTGGGCACGATACTCATCTAGCGGCTGTGATTTGACATAGCCAGTATGCGATAGCGTGACGACGACATCTTGCGGCGTAATGAGATCTTCTAAAGATAGATCTTGCGCGTTGACGACAATTTCACTGCGGCGTTTATCGGCAAATTGTTTTCTAATCTCGTTCAGTTCATCGCTAATGATGGTTGTCACGCGCGCAGGTGTAGCTAAAATATGAAGCAAATCTGCAATAATATCCATCACCTCTTTGTATTCAGTCACTACTTTATCTTGCTCAAGGCCAGTTAAGCGTTGCAAGCGCATTTGCAGAATTTCTTGCGCCTGCACATCGCTTAATTTATAGCCGGCAGGTGTTAAGCCAAAATCTATGCTCAAGCCTTCAGGACGCGAGGCCTCCATAGCCGCACGTTTTAACATTTCCTCAACCACAGGCGACTTCCAAACCTTAGCCATTAAATCTATTTTGGCCTCCGGTGGCGTAGGCGCGGCCTTAATCAAGGCGATCATCTCATCCACATTTGCCAGAGCTACTGCCAAACCTTCTAAAATATGGCCGCGCGCGCGGGCCTTTTTCAGCTCAAACACGGTGCGGCGGGTAATCACTTCACGTCTATGCCGTAAGAATGCCTCTAGCATTTGTTTAAGATTTAATAAACGTGGCTGACCATCAAGCAAGGCCACCATATTCATACCAAAGGTATCTTGCAGCTGCGTTTGTTTGTAAAGATTATTCAAGACCACTTCAGCAATCTCGCCGCGCTTAAGCTCAATCACTACGCGCATGCCAGATTTATCTGACTCATCGCGCAAATCAGAAATGCCTTCAATTTTCTTTTCGTTGACTAATTCGGCGATCTTCTCAACAAAGGTTTTTTTATTCACTTGATACGGCAGTTCATCAACGATTAAGGCTTCACGACCGCCACGTTCCAAATCTTCAACGTGGGTGCGGCCTCGCATCACTACTCGACCACGACCAGTGCGATAACCTTCTTTTACACCTACAGTGCCGTAAATAATCCCTGCAGTTGGAAAATCAGGCGCAGGTACTAATTCAATCAGCTCTTCTATGCCTAATTCTGGGTCTGCAAGCAAGGCAAGGCAGGCATCTAGCACTTCATTAAGGTTATGTGGCGGAATGTTGGTGGCCATACCGACGGCAATACCCGAACTACCATTGATGAGTAAATTAGGAATTCGAGCTGGCATGATGAGGGGCTCATGCTCACTACCATCGTAGTTGGGGCCAAAATCTACGGTTTCTTTATCGATATCAGCCAATAATTCATGGGCGATTTTAGCCATACGGATTTCTGTATAGCGCATCGCGGCGGCATTGTCACCATCGACTGAGCCAAAGTTACCTTGCCCATCAACCAGCATATAACGCAAACTAAAATCTTGCGCCATACGCACTATGGTGTCGTACACGGCAGTATCGCCATGCGGATGGTACTTACCAATCACATCGCCAACAATACGTGCAGATTTTTTATACGGTTTGTTGTAGTCATTGCTCAGCTCATGCATGGCAAATAAAACGCGGCGATGCACTGGCTTTAAACCATCTCTCACATCGGGTAAGGCACGCCCTACAATCACACTCATAGCATAATCCAGATAAGATCGACGCATCTCATCTTCTAGGCTAATTGGTAGGGTTTCTTTAGCGAATTGATCCATTTTTGAACTGACTTTTAGTTGTTTTTGTATAGCGAGATTTTAGCATGGAATAGCTGCAAGTTAGTAGCGCTAACATGGATTTAGCCATGTTAGCGCTAGACGCTTGAGTGCTTGTGGTTAAAGCCTAGCTCAGGCATTTTGAAGTGAGGATAAGTCAGCTTTCAAATCGTCAACATGCTCTAAGCCCACGGCAATTCTAACCAATCCATCACTGATCCCCGCTGCTAAACGCGCCTCAGCCGTTACTCGACTATGCGTAGTGGTCGCTGGATGGGTAATGGTACTTTTTGCATCCCCTAAATTGGCCGTGATTGAAATCAATCGAGTAGCATCAATTAAGGCCCAAGCAGCTTGCTGCTGAGTTTGATCTGCTTTTGGCTTAACCTCAAAACTGACTATGCCACCGCCATTGGTTTGCTGCTGCATGGCAAGTGCATGTTGTGGATGCGAGGCTAATCCTGGGTAATAGACTCGAGCCACCCCTGCTTGCGCCTCAAGCCATATCGCTAAGGCCTTGGCATTTCTGGCGTGCGCTTCCATGCGAATGAACAGCGTTTCTAGTCCTTTTAAAAACACCCAAGCATTAAATGCGCTCATCGTGACACCTGCCGTGCGCAAAAAACCATACACTGGCTCCATTAAGGCTTTAGATCCAAGCACCGCACCACCTAGACAACGGCCTTGGCCATCTATGTATTTGGTAGCAGAATGAATAATGATGTCCGCCCCTAGCGCTAATGGCCGTTGAATAGCTGGCGTACAAAAACAATTATCCACCACTAAATAAGCGCCTGCCCGATGGGCAATATCTGCTAACACTTGAATATCGCAAACCTCAGTAAGCGGATTAGAAGGCGTCTCAGCAAAAAACAATTTAGTCTTGGCCGTTAGCGCCGCTTGCCAATCTGCTGGATTAGTCAATGAAACAAATGTGACCTGCAAGCCCCATCTGGCAAGGATATTGCTAAACAACTGCACGCTAGTGCCAAAAATACTACGCGATGCCACAATATGGTCGCCAGTACTGCATAGCGCCATGACGCAAGCTAATATGGCAGACATGCCACTGGAGGTGGCTACACACTGTTCTGCGCCTTCTAATGCAGCCAGTTTATTTTGAAACATCGTCACAGTAGGGTTGGTAAAGCGTGAGTAGATATTACCTGGCTCACTGCCGCCAAAGCGCGCTGCAGCTTGTGCTGCACTGTTGAATCTGAAGCTAGAGTTTAAAAATAGCGCCTCAGAATTTTCGCCAAATTCTGTCATTTCGCTACCGGCACGTACCGATAATGTTTCAGGCTGATATAGATTTTTAGTCATAATATTCTCTTGTGATCTGGGTATTAAAATACTTCTAGGCATTAAATTCTTCTGGGCGTTAAAAAACCCGCCTAAGCTATTGTAGCCAAAACGGGTTTTGTTAACTCGCTTTAGCTGTATTTATAATGCGCCCGCAAGCTGAGTAAGACTTAGTTTAAATTAGTCACTCAAATCAGCGCAACTTCATGTTATGCCTAACTTAGCCAAAGGTCAAGACAGTCGCTTTATTCCACCAACTCATCTTCAAAGTTATCAATTAAATTTAAGTCTATTTGCGTACTGGCATTCGATGGCTTTTGTTTCATATTCAAATCACCACGCGCGGCCTCAATATTGGCCAAATAGGCAGCATTAATATCGCCCGTCACATACTTGCCATCAAAACATGAGCAATCAAAATTTTGAATTTTTGGGTTGCTTAATTTAACCCCTGCCACCAAGGCATCCAAATCTTGATAAATGAGCGCATCGGCGCCTATTTCTTGGCATATTTCTTCGTCCGTCCTGCCCGTTGCTAGCAGCTCATCGCGGCTAGGCATATCAATACCATACACATTAGGAAAGCGCACTGGTGGCGCAGCAGAGGCAAAATAGACTTTATTAGCGCCCGCATCACGCGCCATTTGCACGATTTGCTGTGAGGTTGTGCCGCGTACGATGGAGTCATCTACCAGCAAGACATTTTTACCTTTAAATTCTATCCCTATAGGATTAAGTTTTTGTCGTACTGATTTTTTACGCAAGGCCTGACCTGGCATAATAAAAGTACGGCCTATATAACGGTTTTTAATGAAACCTTCTCGATAATCCAAACCCAAGGCGATGCCTACCTGTAGCGCACTTGGGCGACTAGTATCAGGAATGGGGATGACAACATCTATTTTTTTATCAGGCCATTCGCGCTTAATTTTTTCAGCTAAACTTTTGCCCATATCTAAGCGAGTTTGATAAACCGAGACTTCATCAATCACAGAATCAGGGCGCGCCAAATAGACGTATTCAAAAATACATGGGTTTAATTTGGCGTTTTCTGCACATTGGCGACTGTAAAAATTGCCATTCAAATCAATAAAAATTGCCTCGCCAGGCTCAACGTCGCGTACTAAAGTAAAGCCAAGCACATCTAGCGCAACGCTTTCTGAGGCAATAATATACTCTGTGCCTTTATCTGTATTTGCTTTACCAATGACCAGCGGACGTATGCCATTGGGGTCACGAAACGCCAATAAACCAAAATTAGCGATCATAGCAACCACTGCATAAGCGCCTTTACAGCGTCTATGCACGCCAGCCACCGCATCAAATGTCATGTCTGTATTGAGGACCGCATTGCGTGAGGTTTGCTCAATTTCGTGCGCCAACACGTTTAGCAACACCTCCGAGTCGGAATTAGTATTGATGTGACGCAAATCCTGACGAAACATCTCGGATTTCAATTGCTCAGAATTAGTCAAATTGCCGTTGTGACCTAGCACGATGCCAAATGGCGAGTTAACGTAAAAAGGTTGCGCCTCTGCGGCACTGGATGAGCCAGCCGTGGGATAGCGCACGTGGCCGATGCCGACATTGCCGACTAAGCTTCGCATGTGGCGTGTTTGGAATACATCTTTAACCAAGCCGTTATTTTTGTGCATAAAAAAGGTATTGCCGTCAGTGGTGACTATACCTGCCGCATCCTGCCCTCTATGCTGCAATACCAATAGGCCGTCGTACAACAGCTGATTGACAGGGTTTTTACCAACTATGCCTATAATTCCACACATGAATAAAGCCTTAAGTAATGAATTCTATAAATTTAAATATTGCTAGTGCAGATTGATGCTGAATCAAGTTAAATTATTCGTACTTAATGTACTTAGTAATATTGTCCGGCACCCAAGGCATTAAGCTAAGCACCAAGGCCTCTATAGGCGCACTAAACATAGCATTGCGCCAGCGCTCATCTTGCGGCATATTAGTCAGCCCCGCTAAAAACACCAGAATACACACAATCAATACGCCACGCGTCAAGCCAAAAAAAGCACCCATCAAGCGATTTAGCCAGCCTAGACCCATCTTTTTAAACACCGCAGACAGCGCAATCGCTAATAAACTAGTCACTAACAAGGTAGCAAAAAATAGCACTAAAAATGCAGCTAAGATACGCAATGCATCGCTAGGAATATCCGTCGGCATCATAGGTAGCAGCTCGCTGGCATAGGTTTTTGCCACAAAAAATGCCAGTACCCAACCTACGATAGATAGCGCCTCTACGAGCAAGCCGCGCATTACACTTAAAATAATAGAAAGGCCTATGATAGCCAATACTAGATAATCAAAAATGGTCATATCGTTTTCATGCTAAATTTGCTTAGACTGATTAAGCCGCATCACTCATGGTTAATCACCATACCAGATAAACCCTGTTTTTGCATTTGAACTAAGGCCGCTTGGGCCGCAGGGCGAGAATGATAATCCCCTGCTCTTAGTCTAATTTTATCGCCCTTAGCTGTTGTAATTTTTTCAGTATAAGATGTATAACCAGCATCTTTGAGCTTAGCTTGTAATTGCTTAATATTGGCGTCATCTGAATACACACCTATTTGTATAGAGAATAACTCGCCATTTTTGGCTGGATTTTTAGTTTCTGCCAGCTTAGCCTCGTTTAAATTTGCATCTGCTAATTTTTCAACACTTGCTTTGGCTCCCTGCGCTTTTAATTCTGGGGCTTTCACTTCTTGGGCTTTATCTGGCGCGTGATCTGGGGCTATATCTTTAGTCATATCCGCTTTGGCACTTTCGTCCACTGGCAATGGTGGCGCCACGATTGGCGCTGCTACTAAAGCTGACACCGTGGCTGGGGTAACGGCATTGCCAGCCAAGCTAGCACTGGGCAAATCTGGCATGGTAATTTTAATTGCCGCTTGTGGTGCTAAAGCAACGCGATCTTGCAGCACCATGGGTAACAAAATCACCATCAGCAACACCAGCGCAATCGCCCCAACCAAGCGCCGGCGAGCACGTTTTTTTAAACTTAATTCTTGATCATTGGCTAATTCAGGGGGCATTACTGCTTTCCTTAAAAATTGATTTTTCAATACCTAGCTTACGCTCGCATGACTGATTAGACAAGAATTGCATCACCGTTGAAACAGTAAAAAATGAACCGAAGACCACTATCTTATCATTTTCATTGCCTTGCACACAGGCTTGTATATCAATACAAGCCTGTTGGTAAGCATCATCCGCACTTGTAAACACTTTAACACTAACATCGGCGATGGCGCTGTTAATTAACTTGGCTAAGTCTATGGCTCTAGCACCGCGCGCATGATAAATATCTGCCACATACCAAGCGTCAACCTCATGTTTAAGAGCATCTATCACGCCTTTAATGTCTTTATCTGCCAGCATGGCAAACACTGCGAAAGTTTTTGCCGTCACCGCGCTACTAGACTGCATTTTAATCTCACCTAAATTGGCGGCTAATGCGCGCGCGGCATGCGGGTTGTGAGCCACATCTAAAATCACCCTAGGGCTATATAGCCCCGCCACGGTTTGAAAACGACCAGCTAATCTCACAAGCTGCATGGCATTTTTAATCGCGGCCTGGGCAACGGGTAGACGGGCCTGCAAAGACTCAACGGCGGCGATTGCGCAAGCGGCATTATTAAGTTGGTATTGCCCCGCTAAAGCTGGCAGGGGAAGCGTATAGCGTATTTGCTCATTAGCCTTGTATTGCCAACCATCTGCATGCATAAGGTAATCAAAATCACGATGCATGGTCATAAAATCCGCCTGAATTTCATGCGCTTGGGCAACTAAACTGGCGGGGGGGTTGGCATCTCCACATATTGCGGCTATGGCTGGCCTATAAACCCCAGCCTTTTCATAGCCGATACTTTCACGAGTATCGCCTAAAAAATCTTGGTGGTCTAAATCCACACTGGTCACGACGGCACAGCTAGGTTCAAATGCATTGACTGCGTCTAATCGCCCGCCTAAACCGACTTCTAAAATAGCAATCTCTACGCCGGTCTGTACAAAATGCCACATTGCGGCCAAAGTTCCCACTTCAAAATAAGTCAGCGAGATAACTTGGTCATGGCCCAATCTAGCGGCATCGACAGCGCTAAACGCCGCACAAAGGTCTGCGTCATTGACCTCTATGCCATTAACTCGCACACGTTCGTTATAGCGCAACAAATGCGGCGAAGTGTAACAAGCGACATGATAGCCTGCTTGTAGATATATTTGCTCTAGCATGGCGCAGGTAGAGCCTTTGCCGTTTGTGCCCGCCACAGTAATAATCGGGAATTGAGGGTCTAGCTGCAGCCTAGCTATCATGAGCCGCACCCGATCTAAACCCATGGCGATAGATTTAGGGTGTAGCCCCTCTATATAACTTAACCAAGAAGCTAAATCTTGCATGACAGGGTCTGGACTTGCGATACTTTTAGAAATAATAAAATCCTCTAAAAATCGCAAATCAGGTCAATAATTAAGCGGCGGCTGGCAGGCGCATTAAATTTGCCAAAATGGATGCCAAACGATCACGCATTTCACGACGATCAACAATCAAGTCAATGGCGCCATGCTCTAACAAAAACTCTGCGCGCTGAAAACCATCTGGCAAGGTTTCTCGCACAGTTTGCTCAATCACACGTGGGCCAGCAAAGCCAATGAGCGCTTGCGGTTCAGCAACAATAATATCGCCTAACATAGCAAAGCTAGCAGACACCCCACCCATAGTAGGATCAGTCAACACTGAAATAAAAGGTAAACCTGCTTTACTGAGCTGTGTAAGTGCTGCGCTTGTTTTGGCCATTTGCATGAGTGATAGCAAACCTTCTTGCATACGTGCGCCGCCACTGGCAGCAACGCAAATAAAGGCCATTTTGTTGTCAATAGCGGTTTGCACACCACGTGCAAAGCGCTCACCGACTACCGAGCCCATAGAGCCGCCCATAAATTTAAATTCAAATGCAGCAACCACCACAGGGATGCTTTTCATGCTGCCTTGCACCACGACAAGTGCGTCTTTTTCGCCGACCGCATGCTGCGATTCATTAATGCGCTCAGCATAGCTTTTGCTATCTCTGAATTTCAGCGGATCTATAGGCTGCACAGTCGCGCCTACTTCAAACTGACCTTCAGCATCTAGCAATAAGGCAATGCGTTCGCGCGCGCTAATACGATTGTGATAGGCGCATTTTGGGCAAACTTCGGCATTATCTTCTAGATCTTTTTTATAAAGCACAGATTGACATGCGGGGCATTTACTCCAAAGACCCTCAGGTACAGTTTTTTTATCGCGGCCCACCACACGTTTAATTTTTTGCGGTAATTTATCTAACCAACTCATCTCATTTTCCTTTTCGGCACATGCTTGTGTGATTAGGCAGCGTCAACTGCCAGTTTTAGTTCGGTCATTAAGGTGGCAACATTTGTCAGCAAATTAGCCTCATTAGAGGCTTCAATGGCTAGTACGATGCGGCTGCCAACCACCACAGCATCGGCAATAGCGGCGGTTGCTTTTGCCGTTGCTGCATCACGAATACCAAAGCCTACACCAACAGGCAGCTTAGTTTGCTCGCGGATAGAAGCCACGCGCGCCGCCACTTCGACAATATCTAAATTGGCTGCGCCAGTGACGCCTTTTAGTGATACATAATAAACAAAACCACTGGCCTGATTGACAATTAATTCAACACGCTTCGCATCAGTGGTCGGTGATAATAAAAATACTGGGTCAATATCACGAGCACGCAGTTCTTTAACAAAGCCAGCACATTCTTCTGGTGGATAATCTACAGTAATCACGCCGTCCACATCGGCTGACTTAGCGCGGTCGGCAAATGCAACAGCACCAATCGCTTCTATAGGATTAGCATAGCCCATCAATATAATTGGCGTAGCCTGATCAGTTTCACGAAAGGCTCTGACCATATCAAGTACCGCAGTTAAACCCACCTTATGCGACAAAGCCCGCTCACTGGCACGCTGTATCACTGGGCCATCAGCCATAGGGTCAGAAAATGGCACCCCCAGCTCTATCATATCTGCACCATTTTTTACCAAAGTATGCATTAAGCTGACAGTAAACTTAGGATGCGGATCGCCAGCGGTAATATATGGGATTAAAGCGGTTTTACCTTGTTGCTTGAGGGTTGCAAAGGCTGATTGAATTCTAGACATAGTTAAATTTTAGTGTACTTAATGTTTCGTTAAATTATGGCGTTAATTGATAGCGTTAATTGATAAGCTTGTTTTATAGCGCAAGATAATTGGCATGCTGCTAACAGAAAACGTGTATCTTATAAAGTGATGTTGGCCAGCTTAGCCACAGTGTTGATATCTTTATCACCACGGCCAGACAGGTTGACAAGCAAAATTTGATCTGACGTCATGGTTTTAGCCATTTTTTCTGCATAAGCGAGCGCATGGCTAGATTCTAGTGCAGGGATTATGCCTTCTGTGCGGCATAATTGATGAAACGCTGTCATAGCCTCATCATCCGTCACCGCTACATATTCTGCACGATGAATGTCTTTGAGCCAAGCATGCTCTGGTCCTACGCCAGGGTAATCCAAACCAGCCGATATTGAATGTGTTTCAATAATATTGCCATCGTTGTCTTGCATTAAATAGGTGCGATTGCCATGTAATACGCCCACAGGACTATTCGCAGTCAATGGCGCGGCATGCTTACCAGTTTCCATTCCTAGCCCTGCAGCCTCTACGCCAATTAAGCGAACATTGGGCACATCTATATAGGGGTAAAAAATACCCATGGCATTTGAACCGCCGCCCACACAAGCCACCACCGCATCGGGTTGACGTCCCACCATTTCCATCATTTGCGCTTTAGATTCTATACCTATCACCGCTTGAAAATCTCGCACCATCATAGGGTAAGGGTGCGGGCCTGCAACAGTGCCAATAATATAAAAAGTATTATGTACGTTAGTCACCCAATCTCGCATGGCCTCATTTAGGGCATCTTTAAGCGTTTTAGAGCCACTTTCAACAGGCACTACCGTAGCGCCGAGTAACTTCATTCTAAATACATTAGGTGCTTGGCGTTTAACATCTTCGCTACCCATATACACTACGCACTCCAGACCTAAGCGTGCAGCTATAGTCGCCGTTGCCACGCCGTGTTGGCCTGCGCCTGTTTCAGCGATGACACGTGGCTTGCCCATACGCTTAGCTAGCAAGGCTTGGCCTATGGTGTTATTGATTTTATGTGCACCCGTGTGATTGAGGTCTTCACGTTTAAGATAAATCTGTGCGCCACCAACTTTTTCTGACCAGCGCTTGGCATGATAAATAGGGCTAGGACGACCGACAAAATGTTTTAAGTCATAAGCATATTCCGCTAAAAATACTGGGTCATGCCGATATTTTTCGTACATCACGCGCAGCTCTTCTAGCGCCTCAACCAAGGTTTCTGCAACAAAGGTCCCACCGTATTGGCCAAAATGTCCACGTGCATCTGGCATATCATAAAGCTGCATTTTTACTTCCTCAATATCATGATTGGCATAGTCTAAATTGTCACCTAGGCTAAATTTAATGTCTATCAACTTGCTGCATAAATGCCGCGATTTTAGCCGCATCTTTAATACCTTTGGCGGACTCTACACCGCCGCTCACATCCACCGCATAAGGGCTCACCTGACCAATGGCTAGTGCAACATTTTGCGCAGTGAGCCCACCAGCCAATATCACTGGCATAGCTAATTTTTTGGGGATTAAATGCCAATCAAACACCTGACCAGTTCCACCCATAACACCCTCAGTATAAGCATCTAGCAGTAAGGCCTTAGCTGCCGAAAAGTCTTCTGCGTATTGTACCAAATTTGTGTCTGACTTCACCCTAATTGCTTTGATAAAAGGCTGTGAAAATGCAGCGCACTGTTGTGGCGTTTCATCCCCGTGAAACTGCAAAAGGTCTAATCTTACTTTAGCAAGCACTTCATGAATAAAACTAGGCTCAGCATTCACAAACAGACCTACTACGCTAACAAACGCGGGGATTTGGCTGCTAATTGCTAGCGCTTGGCTGATGCTCACATGACGCGGGCTACCCTCATAAAAAACCAAGCCTATGGCGTCAGCGCCTAGCGCCACGGCATCTAAGGCATCTTGTACGCGGGTAATACCGCAAATTTTAACTCTAACTCTCAATAAATAACTTTCAAGGCAATGGCTGATTTTTAAGATTAGCCGTTATTGTAACGCTTAAATGAGCAGCGTTATGGATTTGCTTGCTGATTTAACGCTAGGTAAACCCCACTTTTGGTCATATTGAACCTCTGTTAAATATAAGCCATGCGGTGAAAAAGTCGGCGGCGCTAAATTTCTATCCCGCTGGGCGAGCAAGTCCTGCATATAAACTGGCGGATGAGCGCCTTTGCCTATATAGACCAACGCACCTATCATGTTGCGTACTTGATGTTGCAAGAACGCATTGGCAGAAAAATCAAAAATAAAATACTGGTCGACTGCGCGCACTTGGGCTTTTTTTAAATGTCGAACCGCAGTCTTAGCTTGGCACTCAGACGCTCTAAATGCACTAAAATCATGCTCACCTAGCAAATAGCTGGCCGCTTCAGACATGGCCAATAAATCAAGCGGTAGATGAAACCAGCCCGCTTTTGTGGCCATCAGTGAGGATGAAACGGGGGCGTTATACAGCAAATATTGATAACTACGCTCATAAGCGGAAAATCTTGCATGAAATTCATCACCCACCTCATGCGCCCATTCAACGCGAATAGTCGCAGGCAAAAAAGCATTGACACCGCGCACCCAGGCTGAAATCGGTCGCATACTCATGGTCTGAAAATGAATGACTTGGCCAGTGGCATGTACCCCAGCATCTGTGCGGCCAGCGGCGTGTACTCTGACTGGGTGTTGCGCAATCTTAACAATGGCCAATTCTAGAGCATCTTGCACCGTGCAAGCTGCAGGCTGGCTTTGCCAACCAGAGAAATTTGTCCCATCATAACTTAAGCCTAAGGCGATTTTCATAACATTAATTTAATGGATATTAAATGATCAGGCATGCTTAAGACTAACAAACAAAGCATGATAGTAGTGATCATGGCATAGTCTAAACGTCTAAAAGGCGGTTGCTGCAAGGCAATGATTTTGTTGATAGTTAATTCATTTTCGGCAATATTCAGGTCATCTAAGTCATAGAAGTTGAGCTTTAATGCATTTTTATGTGCCAGCTCATCTACATAGTCCAAGGTTAGCAATAATCTTACGGCAAATTGTTGAACATTAAACCCTATATAGTGTAGTGGCCACAGCAATATATATAAGCCCGCTATTAATTCTTCTTTTGAACTAGTGGCAAATAATATGCTGATACTGGCTAAAGCAATTAACAGCCTAGTTATTTGCAAAAGGCCTAATGCCAAGCCTTCATAGCTGGGGGCAAATGTGAGCGGAAAGCCTGCAATATACTCGCCCGGCGTGGCAAAAGCATAGATCATGAATATAGAAATAAATAGCCAGCGCATACGCTTAACAGCAGGTAAAAAATTTGCACTATGCAGTCTCAGGGCAAACAGGCTGACAAAAATACATAACAGCCCTATAGCTTGACGACCCAAAAAATTCATGAGCACTAAGATGAATATAAACAATAGTATTTTTACAAATGGGTGCATGTATTTGAAATAGTGATAATTGAAATTAAAAAGCCGAGCTTCAAGCTCGGCTTAGCTAAGCTTACAGCAATTAAGCTAAGCTATCCAACAACTGTTTTGCCCGCAACTTTTGCTGGTCACCACCTTCTTTAACAACTTCTTCTAGCAATTCACGCGCTCCTTCTTTGTCGCCCATATCGATGTAGGCAGAAACCAACTCGAGCTTCACTTCAATCTCAGGAGAGTCTGCTATGACTTTTTTGGCTTTCGCGGTACTGACTTTTTTTGGCTTATCTGGGGAGGCTGCAACCAATTCACTCTCAGTATCTTGTAAGTCAAAGCTGATAGATGATAAATCAAATCTATTGGCCTCTAAGTCTGAAGTCTCAGGCACTGCATCCACAGTATTAATAATAGTGGTCTTTATCTGTGGCAAATCTGAGGGCAACGCTGGGGCAGCTTCAGGCACGAGTAACTCTGTAGAATTTTCGGCAGATAGACTAGCGGCATCTGTAGAAAAATCTAAATTAAGGTCTATTTTATCTATGGCATTTTCAGCCAACGCTTCCACTGTTTCATTTTCATCATTCACTGTTAGTATTGATTCTAGTGAATTTAATGATTCCGCTGCTGCAGTTGTAAGTTCTAAATTGCTATTCTGTAGAACATCCTCAGATGCATCAGTAAATAGGAATTCAGCCTCGGGCAAACGCTTGCTTAAGTCAGTGTTTTTTACATCCTGCAAAGCATCTTCTTGCTGAATATCGTTAGCCAATGGAGCAACTGGTTCTGGGTTGTATTGATTTTCTTTACGAGCATCTAATGATTTTTTGCGATTCTTGCGTAAAAATAGCCAAACCGCCCCCAACAACAGTGCGGCCAATGCGCCAGTGAGAACCGCGGCATTCGTTAGTCCATCTAGCACACTTGTCTCAACAGTAGGTTTTGCCGAATTTGCACCATCAGCTTTAGCATTTTTTTGCAAATCTGCAATTGACTGATTTTTCATAGCCAATAATTTTTTCATATCCTGAATTTGCTTTTCTAAGGCTAAAGTGCGCTCATTGGCTTCTTTAAGGGTATTTTCTCGGGCGGTGGCTTCTTCTTTCAAAGCCGTTATTTTATCGTCAGCAGCTTTATCTGAGGCTTTTTCGCCAGTAGAAAGTTTAAGCACGTCTTGTGAAACTTGTTTAGCTGTTGCGGCTTTATCACTACTGGTAGAAATGTCGCCAGATGATGATTGATTTTGTTCTTTTTCTGCACTTGGCGAGGCAATCACAGCAGAACTTGCCAGCTGGCTTCGGTAGCTATGCCAATTAGCCGCGTGCAATTTCACCAATTTCCTAGCTTGTTGTGTGCTCACAGCATTCAGGCTGTCTTTAGCAGGCACTTTAATAATCTGCCCCACTTTTAGGCGGTTCATATTGCCATCAATAAATGCCGTTTTATTGTATTCATACAAGCCGAGCAATATTTGATCCAAACTCAGCTCTTCAAGCTGCAATTGTTTAGCCAGTGCAGTTAAGTTATCACCCGCCTTGGTCTTAATGACTTGTGCGGCATCAGCGTTGCTGTCCTGTGGGGTAGCGGCAGTTGATTTTTTTATTTTATGGGTGCTAGGTTTTACGCTAGGTTGCACATTTGCAGCTGCGCTATCATCTACATTAGCGTCTGAGCTAGCTGCAAGGCTAGGCAAACTTTCTGTAGTTTGAGCTGACGTTGTATCTACAGCACTCTCAGTGGTTTTATCTTTAGGCGGATCTAACAGCACAGTATACTCACGCTGCAATCTGCCTGTGGCCCAGTCTAGCTGGATTAACACATCTAAATACGGGTCGTTAATTGCTTGACTAGAGCTTAATTTTAACATGGGCAAGCCGCCTGCATTTTTTGCAAGCTCTAGTTTAAGGCTGTTATGAATAGCAAGGCGCTCTATGCCTTGCGCGGCATAAGCTTCTTCACTGGCAATAGAGGCAACTAAGCTTGCTAACTCATCAGAACTTACGGCTAATAATTCAACCTCAGCTACTAGCGGTTCACCCAAGCTAGAGCTTACATCTAGCCGGCCTAAGCCAGCCGCCTGACTATAAAATGACATGAGCAACAAGCTCACAGCCAAACAAATTTGCATTATTTTAAATGTACGCACACATAACCTTTAATAAGACTTAATCTAATCATGTCAAAATAACATCAAATAATTAGCGATGCAAGCTGACGACATTTTATTATGTTTAACTACAAACCATTAGTCTGTAACAAATAACCACTTTTAAGTTTAAGTAATTTTTGCTAACAAATCATTTCTAGCTGACCATTTCCAGCTAAGCTTTGCCAGCAAACCTTAAGTCAAGCTAGTTTTCAATCAAAATTCGTAACATACGCCTAAGCGGCTCGGCTGCTCCCCAAAGCAGTTGGTCACCCACAGTGAAAGCTGATAAATAATCATCACCCATACTCAGCTTACGCAAGCGCCCGACTGGTGTACTTAAAGTGCCAGTAACCGCGGCAGGCGTCAAATCATGCATACTCGCCTCACGTTCATTGGGCACTACTTTTGCCCACTGATTAGCCTCAGCTAACATTTGGTTAATTTCATCTAAGGGTACATTTTTGGTCAATTTAATAGTCAAGGCTTGGCTATGGCAGCGCATCGCCCCAATACGCACACAAAGCCCATCAATCAAAATAGGGTTGGCTTGGCGACCTAAAATTTTATTGGTTTCTACAGCGCCTTTCCATTCTTCTTTGCTTTGTCCATTGCCTAAGTCTTTATCTATCCAAGGAATTAAGCTGCCAGCCAATGGCACACCAAACTGTGAAGTAGGGAATTTTTCATCGCGCAAAGTGCCAGCGACAGTGCGATCAATGTCTAAAATAGCCGAAGCGGGGTCAGCCAATAAATCGCTCGCGGCAAAATGGGCCTCGCCCATTTGCTTGAGTAGTTCACGCATATTTTGCGCCCCAGCGCCCGAAGCTGCTTGATAAGTCATAGCAGTCACCCATTGCACTAAATCCGCTTTAAATAAGCCGTTTAAGGCCATCAACATCAATGAAACCGTGCAGTTACCGCCCACCCAGTTTTTATTACCTTGCACATAAGCATCTTGAATTACTTGCATATTGACTGGGTCAAGAATAATCACCGCGTCATTTTCCATACGCAAGGTGGAGGCAGCGTCTATCCAATGACCTTGCCAGCCATCTGCGCGTAATTTAGGAAAAATCTCACTGGTGTAATCGCCACCCTGACAAGAAATAATCGCATCCATGGTTTTTAAATCTGCAATATTATTTGCATCTTTAAGCGGCGCGGAGTCTTTGCCCACATACGGGGCTGCCAACCCGACTTGTGAGGTCGTGAAAAATTGCGGCTCGATTAGCGCGAAATCATTTTCTTCTATCATGCGTTGCATGAGCACAGAGCCCACCATGCCACGCCAACCGACAAAACCTACTTTTAACATTTTTGATCCAATATCAACAACTACTGTTATTTCGCTGATTTTTGTACAGCTTCACCAGCTTTTTCAAGGTCTTTACCTACACCGTTGATGGTGTTGCAAGCGGCTAGCATCAACACCACCGCCATACACATAAAATATTTTGCCATAAGTCCACCTGATTAATTGTATAAAATTACATAGCAGCGACGATTTGATCACCCATCTCAGAGCATGATACACGTTTCATGCCTGCTTCGTAGATGTCACCCGTACGATAACCTGCCGCCAATACTTTTTTAATCGCATTTTCAATACGCACCGCTGCCGCTTCGTTATCAAAGGTATAACGCAACATCATCGCGGCAGACAATATCGTCGCAATAGGGTTAGCTAAGTTTTTACCTGCAATGTCTGGCGCTGAGCCGTGTGATGGCTCATACAAGCCTTTTTTCGTCTCATTAAGTGAAGCCGAAGCCAGCATGCCAATAGAACCCGTTAACATAGAAGCCTCGTCTGACAAGATGTCGCCAAAAATGTTACCAGTTACCATCACGTCAAATTGTTTGGGGTTGCGAATTAACTGCATCGCCGCGTTATCCACGTACATGTGGCTCAATTCCACTTCTGGATATTCTTTTGCCACATCAATCACGATTTCTTTCCAGAACTCAGTGGTTTCAAGTACGTTGGCCTTATCTACTGAACAAAGTTTTGCTTTCTGACCATGTTTTCGGCGCTTCATAGCAATATCAAAGGCCACGTGTGCAATACGACGCACTTCAGATTCGCTATAGACCATGGTATTAAAGCCTTCTCGCTCTCCGCTTTCGTTGATGCGCATACCGCGTGGTTGACCAAAATAGACGTCACCTGTCAGTTCGCGCACTATCATAATGTCCAACCCTGCTACTACTTCTGGTTTTAGCGTAGAAGCATTCGCTAATTCTGGGTACAACACCGCTGGTCGCAAGTTTGCGAACAACCCTAAGTCTTTACGAATGCCCAACAAACCGCGCTCTGGGCGTAATGGACGGTCTAAATTGTCATATTGAGGGCCGCCAACCGCACCCAGCAATACCGCATCAGCCGCACGGCAGATTGTTTGGGTAAATTCTGGGTATGGATGCCCGTATTGGTCATAAGCCTGCCCGCCCAAAGGCGCCTCGGTAAACTCCATGGCCATGCCTTCATTTTTCAATACATCTAACACACGCAAAGCTTGTGTGATAATTTCTGGGCCTATGCCATCACCAGGTAATACTGCGATTTTCATTGTCATGTTAATTTCCTTTAAATTCTAATATTTTTTACGGTATTTTCTGCCTGAAGTCAGCTCAGGATTACGCAAACAACCAAGGTTGAGCGACTTTATGTTTAGCTTCAAACGCTTTGATTTTGTCGGCATGTAACAGCGTTAAGCCAATTTCGTCTAAACCATTTAATAAGTTATGTTTTGAGGTCGGATGTATGTCAAAGGTAAAGGTCTCACCACAAGGCAAAGTCACCGTTTGTGAAGGCAAATCGACGTTTAAACGGTAGCCTTCTGTTGCTAAACACGCTTTAAAAAGTTTGTCGACCACTTCATGGCTCGCCACTATCGGCAACATGCCGTTTTTATAGCAATTATTAAAGAAAATATCAGCGTAACTAGGCGCAATAATCACGCGAAAGCCGTAATCTTCAATCGCCCAAGGCGCATGCTCACGGCTAGAGCCGCAACCAAAATTCTCACGGGCGAGCATGATTTGTGCGCCTTGGTAGCGCGGTTGATTAAGCACAAAATCAGCATTCAACGGCCGGTGAGTGCAATCCATGCCTGGCTCGCCATGGTCTTGATAGCGCCATTCATCAAACAAATAAGGGCCAAAACCACTACGCTTAATACTTTTTAAAAATTGCTTGGGAATAATCGCATCGGTATCAATATTAGCGCGATCAATCGGGCAAGCTAAACCGTTTAATTGGGTAAATGCTTTCATATGATTTGTATCCTAAAGTCTATTCTTTTTTGCCTAAATTTAAACGCTACGCACATCAACAAAATGGCCTGCAATCGCCGCGGCAACTGCCATGGCGGGGCTGACCAAATGTGTACGTCCGCCCTGCCCTTGGCGACCTTCAAAGTTACGGTTTGAGGTAGAGGCGCAACGCTCGCCTGGGCTGAGTCTGTCTGCGTTCATGGCTAAACACATGCTGCAACCTGGCTCGCGCCATTCAAAACCTGCCTCGATAAAAATTTTGTCTAAGCCTTCAGCTTCGGCCATGCGTTTAACCTGACCTGAACCTGGCACCACCATGGCTAATTGAATTGAACTAGCCACTTTTTTGCCTTTTGCTACCACTGCTGCTGCGCGTAAATCTTCTATGCGACTATTGGTGCACGAGCCGATAAAGATTTTATCTAACTTGATATCTTCAATAGGTGTGTTAGCAGTTAGGCCCATGTATTTCAATGCGTTTTCAATGCTGGTGCGCTTGGTCGCATCATGTTCTTGTGCGGGGTCTGGCACACGTCCATTAATCGGCAGCACCTGCTCGGGCGATGTGCCCCAAGTCACTTGGGGTGCAATTTCTGCACCTTTTAATTCAACTATGCTATCAAATACTGCATCGGCATCGGTTACCAAGGTGTTCCAATAGGCAACGGCTTTATCCCAATCTGCGGCTTTTGGCGCGTATTGACGGCCTTTTAGGTATGCTGCTGTTTTCTCATCTGGCGCAATAATGCCAGCGCGCGCGCCAGCCTCAATCGCCATATTACAAATGGTCATGCGCCCTTCCATGCTTAATGCACTAATTACTTCGCCAGCAAACTCAATTGCAAAGCCATTACCACCCGCTGTGCCTATCTTACCAATCACCGCTAAGGCGACATCTTTAGCCGTTACGCCAACGCCAAGCTGGCCATTGACCAGCACCAACAGACGTTTAGATTTTTTGGCAATTAAAGTTTGTGTCGCCATCACGTGTTCAACTTCTGAAGTACCAATACCGTGTGCCAAAGCACCGAACGCACCGTGGGTAGAGGTATGGCTATCACCACAGACGACGGTCATGCCTGGCAATGTGGTGCCATTTTCAGGGCCAATCACGTGAATAATACCTTGGTTGGCATGTTTGAACGGGAAGTAAACCAATGCGCCTGTTTCTTTAATATTGCTATCTAGCGTTTCTACTTGCAAACGAGAGATTGGGTCTTCTATGCCTTTTTCCCAATTTTTGGTCGGCGTATTATGGTCAGGGTTAGCAACAAGGGTGTCAGGTCGCCAAGGTTTGCGGCCAGCCAAACGCAAGCCTTCAAACGCTTGCGGGCTAGTCACTTCATGCACCAAGTGTCTATCAATATAAATTAAACAAGTGCCGTCAGCATCTTCATGCACCACGTGCGAATCCCATAATTTATCGTAAAGCGTTTTTCCCGCCATCATAGCTCCTTAAATTGCTGCCAACTCAAACAAAAACGCAAGCATACCTAACATTTAATACCCTGACAATGATATAGGTTATACTAGTATTAAGACTAACAGGCTAGCAATAAAAGTAGCTCCAAGACTCTTAATGCCCAAACAATAGCCCAATGACTATACCCCAATGCCAATAATCAAAGAAAAGTAAAACAATATGGATACAAGACGTAAAGAACTTGCTGAATTTTTACAAGCCTTGCGCCAACGAGGCGCGCCAGAAGAATTCGGCTTCCCCACTGGGGCGCGCAGGCGCACACAAGGTTTGCGGCGCGAAGAAGTGGCACAACTGGCTGGCATCAGCGCCACATGGTACACCTGGATAGAACAAGGACGCGAGGTGAATGTCTCGGCTGAAGCCTTAGAAAGACTCGCTAGCGCACTTAAACTGAGTAAGTCAGAACGTACTTATTTGTTTGACATGGCAGATAGACGCGACCCGCAAGCCCATATATTAGAAGCCGATTCCGCGCCAGAAACGCTAATACAGATGCTGGCAAATATACAAATCCCCGCCTATATCATGGGTCGCACTTGGGATGTATTAGCATGGAACACGCCTGCTAGTGATTTGTTTACCGGTTGGTTAGATAAGCAAAATAATGACACGCGCCCTAATCTGCTGCGCTTTGTGTTTCAGCACCCAGACGCGCAAACATTTGTGGTGGATTGGGAAATGCGCGCAAGACGATTAGTTGCTGAATTTAGAGCCGATTGCCGCAGCCACCTAGAGGAGCCAGAACTCAAACGCTTAGTGAACGAACTATCAAAAGCCAACCCGCACTTTGAACGATTCTGGAAACAGCACGATGTATTAGAAAGACAAGGCGGCTTAAGAAAATTTATGCACCCAACACAGGGATTGATTAGTTATAGCCAAGTCACTTTAAGGCCAGTGGAGCAGGAGCAATTAAAACTCGTGCTCTTACAGCCAGACTTACTTGCCAATGAGTAACTTATACTCCACCGCATCTTTTAAAGCGCGCCATGACGCTTCAATAATATCGGTCGAGACACCTATCGTAGTCCAAGTATGTCGTTGGTCGGTAGATTCTATGATGACGCGTACTTTAGCTGCCGTAGCTTGGCTGCTATCCAATACACGCACTTTGTAATCCACCAATTTAATCTCATTAATGGCAGGGTAAAACGACTCTAACGCGCCACGCATGGCTTTATCCAGCGCATTGACTGGGCCATCGCCCTGCGCCGTGGCTTGGGCGGCTTTGCCATTAACGTTAACGTGTATGGTGGCGGATGAATTCATGCCATCGGCTGAGGGCTCAAAAATGCTTACGTTGTATTGTTTAAGGCTAAAAAATGGCTCAAATTTGCCTAACAATTTATGCATGAGCAAATCAAACGAGCTTTCTGCGCCTTCAAATTGATAGCCTTCATGCTCCAAGGTTTTAAGCTGCTCTAACACACGAATGGTGTCGGGCGAGTCTTTAGTGAGGCTGGGTTCAATTTGCTGTAATTTGTTGAGCAATGCGCCACGCCCGGCCACCTCAGACACTAATATATGGCGGCTATTGCCCACTTGCTCTGGGTTGATATGCTCATAAGAAATTGGATTTTTATTCACCGCATCAATATGCATGCCGCCTTTGTGCGAAAACGCATCATTGCCCACATAAGGCGCTTTGTCGTTAAACGGCATATTCGCCACTTCATTAACAAAGCGCGCCACATAGGTGAGCGTAGCGATGTTTTGTTGCGGAATGCAATTTAAGCCTAGTTTTAATTGCAAGTTGGGGATAATGGAACATAAATTGGCATTACCACAACGCTCACCTATGCCATTGATGGTGCCCTGCACTTGGCTTGCACCCGCCTGCACCGCCGCCATAGAGTTAGCCACCGCCATTTCGCAATCGTTATGGCAGTGAATGCCAATTTGCACTTGCGGAAAACGCGCCGCAACCTGTTGGGTAATTTCAAACACCTCGTTAGGAAAACTACCTCCATTGGTATCACAAAGGGTCAGCACATCGGCACCTGCCTCTGCCGCCACCTGTAAGGTTTGCATGGCATATTCGGCGTTGGCTTTGTAGCCATCAAAAAAATGTTCCGCATCAAACACCACCTCTTTGCCCTGTGTTTTTAGGTAAGCTATGGTGTCGCCTATCATGGCAAGGTTTTCAGCTAAAGTGGTGCGCAAAATATCGGTGACTTGGTAATCCCAACTTTTGCCAAAAATCGCAACCGCTTGGGTATTGGCGCTTAATAAAGAACGTAGGTTATTATCGTCTGCCACTTGAATGCCGATACGGCGCGTGCTACCAAATGCAATAATTTTAGCGTGTTGTAACTTAAGCTCAGCCACGCGCTTAAAAAATGCTAAATCTTTAGGGTTAGAGCCCGGGTTGCCCGCTTCAATATAGCCCACACCCAGCGCATCCAGCTGTTCAACAATTTTAAGCTTATCTTCCACAGTAAAAGATACGCCTTGCGCTTGCGCACCATCGCGCAGGGTAGAATCGTAGGCCGTTACTTTACTTTGTTGCATCATCAATTTCTTTATTATTATTGAGGGGATATTAAAATGATTAATCCCTGAAATTACCAAACTGCAAAGGAAAATCCGTCACATTCTTTTTCACAAATGCAATCGCCTCTTGCAAGAAATCGCGCTTAGCACCGTTCACACGCACCGTATCGCCCTGTATGCTCGCCTGCACTTTTAAGCCAGAATCTTTAATCAGCTTGCTAATACGCTTGGCTAAATCGCTATCAATCCCCGCTTTAATCTTCAGCTCTTGTTTTACTTTATTGCCGCCTACTTTTTGCACGTCTTTATGCTCAAGGCGCTTGGTCGAGTCTGGCTCTTTTTTCTCCATCCCTGGCAATAAAATATCTTTAATTTGATCTAGCTGAAAATCGTTATCGCCAAACAAAGTGATAATGCTATCTTTTTCGTTCAACTCAACTTTGGCTGAAGTCCCTTTAAAATCATAACGATTAGTAATCTGCTTGCCCGCGGTATCAATAGCATTTTTTAGGGCAACCATATCCACTTCAGATGAAATATCAAAACTTGGCATTTTTTCTCCTTAAACAGTTTCAAGCAAAGCGGCTACTAGGCCACAACACCAAGGCCATACGATGTGTAAGGCGAGTGCGGACAACAACCTAGCAGCTAGCTTTTAGCTTTATTCAAAGTGGCAGACGTAGTCTAGTGTTTCTGTCACTTCAATATCAAAACTAGAGTTTGCCGGCACAGTAAATTTCTCACCCGCGCCATACGCTTTCCAAGAATCTTCACCTTTAAGGCGCACTTTACAAGCACCCAAATTAATCTCCATCAGCTCGGGCGCTGCGGTATTAAAAGTTAATGAACTAGGAAAGATAACGCCAATTGTGCTACGTGTACCATTAGGAAACATCACGGTATGGCTCACACACTTGCCATCAAAGTAGATATTTGCTTTCTTTTTTACACTAACATTGTCAAATTGTGCCATTTGCGTAAGCTTTCAAAAAATAATAAAAACCTATTATCGCAGAAAAGCACAGCCTATCCAAGGCTAGCTGGCTAAAGCCCTCGCAGCAAGGTATTGCAGGTTTTTAAGTCGGATGCAAGAAAAATTAAGCTAACACTCAATCAGAGATTATTTTTGCAGGTATTCATCCAACATTCGCGTCACGCCACTTTGCCAGTCTGGCAAATGCAAATTAAAGGTTTGCTGTAATTTGTTGGTATTTAATCGAGAATTCAAAGGCCGCTTAGCCACTGTACTAAACTCACTGCTAGGCACAGCGTGAATAGCCGTTTGCGCTACCTTAATGGGCACCCCCGCTTGCCGCGCATACTCAATCACCAACATCGCATATTCATGCCAAGAAGTAACGCCACTCGCCGCCAAGTGATACAAACCATACACATTAGGTTGTTTCAGTGCGATGCTAATCGCATGGGCTGTCACATCTGCCAACAAATCAGCGCCAGTCGGTGCACCCATTTGGTCGTTCACCACGTTTAAGCTATCACGCTCTTGCGCAAGCTTTAACATGGTTTTAGCAAAATTATTGCCGCGCGCGCCATACACCCAACTAGTACGAAAAATTAAATGCCGACAAGCCGCCGCCATAATCGCCTGCTCACCCGCCAATTTGCTCGCGCCATACACACTTAAAGGCGCGGCTGTATCAGTCTCTAGCCACGCTTGTTTGCCACTACCATCAAACACATAATCAGTAGAAAAATGCACCAGCCACGCGCCGCAACGCTTAGCTTCTTGCGCCAACACACCGGGTGCCAGCGCATTAATCGCATGTGCCAACACTGACTCGCCCTCGGCTTTATCCACCGCCGTGTAGGCCGCCGCATTCACAATCACATCTGGCGCAACATCGCGCACAGTCTGCGCAAGCCCAGCTAAATTACTTAAGTCACCACAATGCGTTTGGCTTTGCGCATCTAGCGCAACCAGCTCACCCAAAGGCGCAAGGCTGCGCTGTAACGCCCAACCTACCTGACCGTTTTTACCTAACAAGAGAATTTTCATAGACTAAACTTTGAGTCACTCATACTGACGCATCATACTATAAAAGCCACTCCTTACATTTGGATAAAGATGGCTGACTGAAAAGGTGCAGAGAATATGATTTGAATAAAAATTACAAATTGATAGCTTATGTTTTAACTAGCTCTTCTATATTTACTTTTAGTACATCTGCAACTCTAGCCAATATAAGTAAAGATGGGTTAGCTACACCTCTTTCTACCTTACTTATATAAGTTCTATCAATTTCACATTGAAAAGCTAATTCCTCTTGTGACAAGCCTGCAAGCTTCCTAAGCCTTCTGACGTTATTAGCAAGCGTATTAAGTGTTGATTCATTTCTAAGGATTTTCATCCTTAAAGATTGAATTTAAAGAGCTTTTCACGCCACGGCTTATAAGCATAATTTATTCTTAATACCCATTGCAATTTTGATGTCTATAAGCTACATTATAATTGTAAATATTGAGGCAAATTACGCCCGTATTTTCCAAGTTAGAATGAAAAATTATGTTAGTTAATGTTGTATTCATGAATTTTTTCACTAAGGAGCTTCAAATGATTATTGAACTATTAACACCATTAATGCTAGCAACTGCACCGATGCGCATTGACGTTGCAACACCTGAGTATGACCACCAGTTGCAAAAAAATACAACTGTAGCTTGGCAGACAATAACTGCAAATGGCACGCAAACATTTACCTATGACGGCAAGCCATTTGATGCAGATAACGACTAGCAAAAAATAGTGAAAGTCTGACATGCTATTAGTTTTAACAGCGTCATTCGATGGCACGTCAGATTTACTTTTTGAACATATCAATGAAAAAGCATTTAGGTTTAATTTTGATATTTTTGAAGAATATGAAGTTGAATTAACCCCAAGCTATTGGCGAATAAAAAATCCCGCTGGCTTGGAAATAACATCCGAAACAGCGACGTCTTGCTTTTGGTGGAAAGTGACCAACTATCGAGCCCATGAAGATGATTTTATAAATGAAGAAGTTAAATATGTTTTTAGAGAGATATATAACTGGTTCTTTCACCGCAATCTAGTCAAGGGGACTCCCCCAGATTTTCATAACAGGAACGGCAAAATTCATATCTTGTCAGTAGCCCAGAATTATTTCCCCACCCCCGAAACATTTACAGGCTGGGGTTTCAAAAAAACACCAAATCTAAAAAATAAAAATGTCGTAGCCAAGTCTTTATCTTCAGGGCTGACAACAACTAATCGAGCCTTATTCACTACCGCCGTAGATGTCAATAAACTTAACCCTGAATTCCCTTGGTACTTACAAGAAACTATCGAAGCTGAATATGACACTACTATATTTATTTGTAATGGTAAATCATTTGCATTTCAGAGGAGTCGTGAAGATTTAAAGGGATTAGATTGGCGCTCAGAACAAGACTTTAAAGATACTAAACAATGGAATCTTAGAGAGTTAAGCCTAAAAGAAAATATTGCTATTGATAACTTCTGCGATGACCTGAAAGTTAATTGGGGAAGAATAGACTTTCTAGAAAGAAATGGGGAGTTAATCTTTCTTGAATATAACGCCAATGGGCAATGGGTATTTCTAGATTACGATAATAAAGTGGGGCTAGTCAAAGAGGTTTGTAATTATTTAAGCAAAAATTAAATATGAAAAAGCCATAAACCTAACGGCATATAGCTTTAACGCAATTCATAATAAACGGTAACAATAAAATAGGAGCCTGTAAATAATTCTGTGTAAATGCGGTATTGAGTGCATTAATTGAAGGGAG
>CAIRBH010000023.1 GCA_903876765.1 uncultured Pseudomonadota bacterium
CGTAATGAATAAATAAGTTAAAAATTTTAATTTATAAAAAAGGACGCATAGCGTCCTTTTTTATTGCTTAAGAAATATTTAATGCCAAACCATCTCGGCAAACTTGTATTGTGACTTAAGTCAGCAATCACTTTTCAGCTGACTCTATTTTTATGTTGTTTGGCCTATCATTTGCCGGTTTGTAAATGTTAGTAGCCAAATATCAGACTTTCGAATGATCTAGCTCGATATATTTTAAAACTTGACACATAAAACTATATAACTAATTATAGAGTTATGAAGTTAATCACCGACATTCCAGCAGAATTTAAAACACCGCCGCTATTCATATACCACTGGGCGATGAACATCGCCAGCGTATTTTGCTCGCTTTTGAAAAAAGTGAAAGAATAAACATTCTGCAAATCGTATCAACAACCAAACTAAGCCGCACTGCGGTGACGCATCATCTAAAAGTACTGCATAATTCAGGCATACTTAATTCTGAAAAAAGGCAAAGAAGTCTTTTTTTGATAAACACAGCGCTAGTCATTGAAGCC
Organism: uncultured Pseudomonadota bacterium; assembly: GCA_903876765.1. Classification (GTDB taxonomy): domain Bacteria; phylum Pseudomonadota; class Gammaproteobacteria; order Burkholderiales; family Methylophilaceae; genus Methylotenera. Next base: position 540 of record CAIRBH010000023.1, read on the forward strand.
TTACAACGCGTCTTAACTTAATATAAGGGATGAAACTTAACATTGCAAGCAATGCTCAACTAACTTAAAAATGAAAATCATGATTGCCGCTATATTAAAATTTATGTGTCGCATTATTTTTCGTGTGCAAGTAACTGGCATAAAAAATATACCCGAACATCGTAACTTATTAATTATAGCTAACCATGAATCATTTTTAGACGGCTTGCTGCTAGGGCTATTTTTACCCATTCCAGCAACGTTTGTCGTGCATACCAGTGTGCTAAAAAACTGGATGTTTAGACAGCTTCTTGGCTTGATACCCTATTTAGCGGTCGACACAAGCTCTCCCTTAGCGATGAAAAAAGTAATTAAATTACTTGAAGCTGGCAAATCTGTCGTAATCTTTCCAGAAGGCCGCATCACGTTGACTGGCTCACTCATGAAAGTGTATGAGGGGCCAGGTTTTGTTGCCGCCAAAACTGGCGCCATGATTTTACCGGTACGCATTGACGGCGCAGCGAGATCTTACTTTAGCCGCTTGAAAAATTATGATATCAAACAAATTTTTCCTAAAGTCACTATTTCTATTTTACCCACCAGCCAAATAAATATGCCACAAGCAGCAACGGCAAAAATTCGGCGTAGGTTGTCTGGTGATGCCATGCGACGTCAGATGCAGCACATGATGTTCAGCTCTGCACCGATTAACACTTTGTTTGCGGCATTTTTAGATGCACTGGCTACTTATGGCCGCAATAGGCCTATGGTAGAAGACATGCGCCAAGTAGAAGAAACTTATGGCGAGATCTTAAAAAAGAGCCTAGTGCTAGGTAGGCTGTCTTGCAAAGTGAGTGCTGCCAAAGAAAACCTGGGGGTACTGATGCCTAATGTCACCAATACCATTTGCTTGATATTTGGCTTAAGTGCCTTTGCTCGTGTGCCAGCTATGCTCAATTACACAGCAGGCAGTGCAAGCATTCAAAACGCCTGCATGGCGGCAAATATCAAAACCATCATCAGTTCACGCGAATTTATAAAAGCAGCAAAATTAGAGGATGTGGTTGCGGGTTTACAAAATATCAAAATTGTTTATTTAGAAGATCTGCGCGCATCATTTACTTGGCTTGATAAAGTCTGGCTCATGGGATTTGCGTTATGGCTACCTAAGTTAGCAAGTATCAAAAGTAGGGCTTACGATCCTGCTGTAGTGTTATTCACTTCAGGTTCGGAGGGCAAGCCTAAAGGCGTTGTGCATACTCACAGCAGTATTTTAGCCAATGTAGCGCAAATTAAAGCCATCACTGACTTCTCTATACAAGATAAATTCATGATGGTATTACCACTGTTTCACGCCTTTGGCTTTACTAATGGGGCCATTATGCCTTTAGTTACCGGCAGCCATTTATTTTTATATCCATCGCCACTACATTATCGCGTTATTCCAGAAGTGATTTATGACAGAGGCTGTACGGTCTTATTTGGCACCAGCACTTTTTTAGGCAACTATGCCAAATATGCCAATCCATACGATTTTTACAAATTACGTTATGTGGTTTCAGGCGCAGAAAAGCTCAATGAAGAAGTTCGCAAGACTTGGGCAGATAAATTTGGATTGCGCATCTTAGAAGGCTATGGTGCAACCGAGTGTGCGCCTGTATTAGCCGTCAACACCCCCATGGCTAACAAAATAGGTTCAGTAGGTACGCTCATGCCAGGGTTAGAGGCAAAGCTTGACAATGTACCTGGCATTGAAAATGGCGGTTTATTATCCGTCAGCGGGCCAAATGTGATGCTAGGCTATTATTTATTTGATGCGCCTGGCCATATTCAAACACTAAGCGATCAGTGGTATAACACGGGTGACATCGTGGAAATCGACAGCGAAGGTTTTATATTTATTAAAGGTCGCGTGAAACGTTTTGCCAAAGTGGCAGGCGAGATGGTATCACTAGATACGGTAGAGAATATTGCAGGGCACGCCTCACCAGAACATCAACACGCTTCGAGTACCCAAGAAGATTTACAACGTGGTGAAAACATTATTTTATTCACCACAGACAGCTCGCTCAATCGTGAGCAGCTAAGCGCCAGCGCCAAAACACTTGGTAGCCCAGAACTCGCCATTGCGCGCAAACTAGTAGTCATAGCCGCGCTGCCCTTACTTGCTACAGGTAAAACAGATTATATTACCTTAAAAAAACTGGCAGAAAATGTTTAAACGTATAGCATTGCTAGAGATCATTGCGCAAAGACAAGAGGTAATAAAGACTATAAAAAATAGGAAGCAACCGTGAACAACCAATTTACCTTAATGCGTCAACAGCGTTTTCGCCCATTCTTTTTTACTCAATTTCTGGGGGCGTTCAACGACAATGTCTTCAAAACAGCGTTGATTACGCTGGTTGCCTTTCACACCGCCAGTCTCACTAGCATTAATGGCGGCACATTGGCCACCTTGTTGCCAGGCTTGTTTATTTTGCCTTTCTTTCTATTTTCTGCCACGGCAGGGCAGCTGGCAGACAAGTTTGAAAAATCACGCATTATTCGCTGGGTGAAACTGTTTGAAATTGGCATTATGCTATTTGCCAGTGCGGGATTTTTTCTGCATAACATTGGGCTGCTCGCCACTGCACTTTTTATGATGGGCATGCATTCCACGCTATTTGGGCCAGTGAAATATGCCTATTTGCCACAGCATCTAAACGAGCATGAGCTGATAGGCGGCAATGGCATGTTAGAAATGGGTAGCTTTGTGGCCATATTGCTCGGTCAAGTATTCGGTGCATGGCTTGCCATTCAAAGCCAGCATGAAATCATGACTAGTCTCGCCATCTTGCTAATTGCAGTGTTGGGCTATTGGACTAGCCGCGCAGTGCCGTACTCCCCCGCAGCAGCCACTAGCCTCATTGTTAGCAAAAACCCTGTCAGCGAGACTTATCGCAACTTGCAGTTCATTTGGCAGCACCAATCCGTCTGGCTCGCCATCATCGCTATCTCGTGGTTCTGGTTTTATGGTGCTACCCTGCTCGCACAGTTCCCCAATTTTGCCAAGAACGTGCTGCATGGGGATGAAAGTGTATTTATTTTGCTGCTAACGGTGTTTTCGCTCGGCATAGGCATAGGCTCACTGTTGTGTGAAAAGCTGTCCAGAAGCAGGCTCGAGCTTGGCTTGGTGGTGTTCGGCGCAATAGGTTTAACGGTGTTTGGTGCGAATTTATACTACTCCAGCCTATACTTCGTGGCAGATGCAGGCACTGCTAGCTATAGCTATCAGGCTTTTTTAGGCAAAATTAGCCATTGGAAATTACTTGCCGACATTGCACTGATAGGTTTGTTCGGCGGCTTTTATATCGTGCCACTGTACACACTGATACAGACCCGTGCCGAAAAAAGCCACCAATCGCGAGTGATTGCCGCCAATAATATTCTAAACGCGCTGTTCATGGTAGTTTCTGCTGGCTTTTCGGTATGGCTTTTCAAGTTAGGCTTTAATATCCCGGAACTCTTTTTAGCTACCGCACTATTAAACATAGTAGTGATGATTTATCTGTGCATACGCCAGCCAGAATATTACAGAAGCTTTATTGTCTGGACAGGCATAAAAAACCCTCTACATCATAGACGTAGAGGGTAATCATTACAGATTTAATCTAATTGTTTACTTTTTAAAAGTAGGTGTTCCCTAAAAAGGAATATCGTCCTCAAAATCATCAAAGCCAGTACCACTAGTGGCTGGCTTGGCCGCTGGCGCAGCGGCTGGTTTTGCAGAAGCTTGGTTAGCAGGTGCTTGATTATAGTCATCCCCACCACTGCTTTGGTCCATGCCACCATCGTAGCTGGTGTTTGATGCCGCGCCATCACGCCCACCTAGCATTTGCATTTGGTCAGCGATGATTTCTGTGGTGTATCTATCTTGGCCTTCTTTGGTTTGCCATTTGCGGGTTTGCAAGCGACCCTCTACATACACTGGCCGACCTTTTTTAAGGTATTCACCAGCAATTTCAGCCAGTTTTCGGTACATGACAATATTATGCCATTCGGTGCGCTCTTGTTTTGCCCCAGCTTTATCTTTCCAGCTATCGGTTGTGGCAATGCTAAAGTTGCATACCGCTTCGCCATTTGGCATAAATCTTACTTCAGGATCACGGCCTAAATTACCGACTAAAATTACTTTATTAACTGATGCCATTTTTACCCCCTCAATAGTTGATGCACTTTGGTTTCGTCCCAATCTTGCATTTGATATGTTTTTGTATCTACTTTTAAAATTACTGTACGCTCTTGTGGCAATACCACCGCTTCTAATACGCCAGCTAATTTACTTAGTTTGTTCTTGAGCTTTTGAGCTTGCTCGTTAGTGAGCTCCAAGCTCGCCTCATCCATGCTGTACATCTTGGTTTTAAGCGCCGGCGGTGCTTGCATTGAATAAGCTAATATTAGCCATAAAAGCATCATGATGCTACAAAAAATAAACACACTGGCAAAACCTACGCGATGTGATAGATAGCCGCCCATTGCACCACCGACAAATATGCCTAGTGATTGCGCGGTGTTATATACGCCCATGGCTGTGCCTTTGGCCGCAGCAGGGGCCATTTTACTAATGATAGAGGGTAGTGAAGCTTCTAATACATTAAATGCAATAAAGTATAAGGTCAGCGAAAACACGATGCCCCAAAAGTGTTGTATAGACCCTGCAAAAACCAGTTGCGCTAATAGCATAGTGGCGACCGCCGCTACAAATACCTGCTTCATTTTGGCGTGTTTTTCAGCATAGATAATGGCAGGTATCATAAAAGCAAATGAGGTCAGTAGCACGGGTAAATAAATCGTCCAATGCTGGTTTACATTTAAATCACTCGATTTACTAATGGCAAACGGCACCACCACAAACATGGCCATTTGTGCTGCATGTAAGGCAAAAATACCGTAATTTAGGCGTAGTAGCTGCGTGTTTTTCAGTACGTCTTTGAGTTTGGCTGGCGCTGCGCTGGCATCTGAGTGATAGTGGCTATGCACTGGCTCTGGTACTACAAATTTGACCACGGCGATAGCCGCAAGCGTTAAAAGCGCCGTCATGACAAAAATACCTGGCACACCTATCCATTGGTTAAGCAAGGGGCCGCCTATTAGTGACACTGCAAATGCAATACCAATCGTCGCCCCTATGGTTGCCATGGCTTTGGTGCGGTTTTCATCGCGGGTTAAATCGGCCAGCAAGGCGGTAACCACCGCAGAAACGGCCCCAGCACCTTGAATGGCTCGACCTATAATCATGCCTTCTATATTCATGGCCAGTGCTGCCATCATGCTGCCCACGGCAAAAATACCAAGGCCCAGGTAAATCATAGGTTTACGACCAAAGCGGTCTGAGGCCATGCCAAAAGGTAGCTGGAATAAGGCTTGCGTTAAGCCATAAGCGCCTAAGGCCAGACCTATCATAAAAGGGCTAGGATGCTCAGGGAAAGATGAGGCGTAGATGGCAAAAATTGGCAAAATAGAAAACATACCAAACATGCGTAAGCCATAAATCGCTGCCAAACTGGCCGTAGCGCGTAATTCGGTAGGTGTCATTTTGTCTAGTGAATTGATACTATCCAAGGCAGCATTTTTATGAGATGCGAGGTTGTTAAATAATTCACCTGATTTATTTTTTGCGGCTGACATGTAAATTATATAAGCTAATTTTGTAAAAGTAGGTATATTAGCAGGTTGCCAAAAAATTAACTGAGTCTTTAGTAAAAGCATAATGGAATTTATCAAAATACGCGGTGCACGTACGCACAATTTAAAAAATATTTCGCTGGATATTCCACGTAATCAGCTGGTGGTGATTACAGGTTTATCGGGTTCGGGTAAGTCTTCACTGGCTTTTGATACTTTGTATGCCGAAGGTCAGCGCCGCTATGTGGAATCGTTGTCAGCCTATGCGCGCCAATTTTTGGCCCGCATGGATAAACCCGATGTTGATTTGATTGAGGGCTTATCACCAGCAATTTCTATTGAGCAAAAATCCACGTCACACAACCCGCGTTCTACTGTGGGGACTGTCACCGAGATTCATGACTACTTACGTCTTTTGTATGCCCGAGCTGGCGACCCTGAATGCCCAGAACACGGCATTAAGCTAGAAGCGCAAACTGTCAGCCAAATGGTGGATCATGTATTGTCACTCGCGGAAGAAACCAAGCTGATGATATTGGCGCCTGTGGTCATTAACCGTAAAGGTGAGCAGCTAGATTTATTCGAAGAATTAAAAGCTCAGGGTTTTGTGCGTTTGCGTATTGATGGCAAGATTTATGAAATGGATGCTTTACCACAGCTGACTAAAACCACTAAACATAGCGTAGAGGTGGTCATAGACCGGATTAAAGTCAAGCTGGATATGAAGCAGCGCATTGCTGAATCTTTTGAAACAGCCTTGCGTTTAGCCGAAGGCAAAGCCATTGCCCTAGAAATGGATAATGACAAAGAGCATCTCTTCTCGGCCAAATTTTCATGCCCTATATGTGAGTACTCGCTAGCAGAACTTGAGCCGCGCCTATTCTCTTTCAACAATCCTATGGGGGCTTGCCCAACCTGTGATGGTTTAGGTAATATTAACTTTTTTGATCCCAAACGTGTGGTGGCTTTTCCGCATTTATCATTGGCTGCTGGAGCGATTAAGGGCTGGGATAAACGCAATCAATTTTATTTTCAAATGCTGGCCAGCATCGCCACACATTACAATTTTGATCTTGATACCGCTTTTGAGAAGTTGCCTGAGTATATTCAAAAAGTATTGTTAAACGGCAGCGGCAAAGAGCTCATGCCATTTAAATATTTGAATGAACGTGGTGTTTTCTTTGAAAAAACCCACGCCTTTGAGGGCATTTTAAATAACCTCAAGCGTCGTTACCATGAAACAGAGTCACAAACCGTGCGCGAAGAACTGGCAAAATATTTGAATTCACAAAGTTGTCCAGATTGTGCGGGTACTCGCTTACGTAAAGAGGCGCGGCATGTCAAAGTGGGCAATAAGAACATTCATGAAGTCTGTGAAGTGCCACTAAAGTTAGCGCTAACTTTCTTTGTCTCGCTTGAGCTCACAGGCGCTAAGCTGGCGATTGCCGATAAGATAGTCAAAGAAATTGCCAACCGTCTTAAATTTTTAACCAATGTAGGCTTAGAGTATTTATCGCTTTCGCGCTCTGCCGAAACCTTGTCAGGTGGTGAAGCGCAACGCATACGCCTAGCTAGTCAAATTGGCAGTGGTTTAACGGGCGTCATGTATGTACTGGATGAGCCGTCGATAGGCTTGCATCAACGTGATAATGATCGCTTATTAGAAACGCTTAAACGCCTGCGAGATATAGGCAATAGTGTGATTGTGGTGGAACACGATCATGATGCGATTTTAGCCGCCGACTATGTGGTGGATATTGGCCCTGGCGCGGGTGAGCATGGCGGACAAATTGTCGCCCAAGGTACACCCGCCGAAGTGTTAGCCAACCCTCACTCGCTCACTGGCGAGTATTTAAGTGGCAAAAAACAAATTATTTACAATAAAAAACGCACCGCCCCAGACCCCGCCCGCTGGCTGAAATTAAGCAACGCCACAGGTAACAATTTAAAAGATGTTAGCCTCAAATTACCAGTGGGTTTATTAAGCTGCATCACGGGTGTTTCTGGCAGTGGTAAGTCCACGCTGATTAATGACACGCTCTACCGTGTGGTGTCTCAGCACTTATATGGCAGTAGTACCGAGCCAGCGCCATTTGGCGAGATAGATGGCTTAGCCTTTTTTGATAAAGTGGTGGATGTGGACCAAAGCCCGATTGGCCGTACGCCGAGATCTAATCCAGCCACTTACACTGGCTTATTTACGCCTATCCGTGATTTATTTGCGGGTGTGCCAGAAAGTCGCGTACGTGGCTATGGCCCTGGCCGCTACTCTTTCAACGTTAAAGGTGGGCGTTGTGAGGCCTGCCAAGGCGACGGCGTCATTCGTGTAGAAATGCACTTTTTACCCGATGTGTATGTGCCCTGCGACGTTTGTAAAGGCCATCGCTACAATCGCGAAACTTTAGAGATTCAGTTCAAAGGTAAAAATATTCGTGAAGTGCTAGAGATGACAGTAGAGCAAGCGCATAGCTTTTTTAGCGCACAACCTGTCATTTCGCGCAAGCTTAAAACGCTGCTCGATGTAGGTTTGGGCTACATTACGCTTGGCCAAAGCGCGACTACCTTATCGGGTGGCGAAGCGCAGCGGGTCAAATTAGCCTTAGAGCTGAGTAAACGCGATACGGGCCGTACGCTATATATTTTAGATGAACCAACCACGGGGCTACATTTTGCAGATATTCAATTATTGCTGGATGTGATACATCGTTTACGTGATGCGGGCAACACCATCGTCATTATTGAGCATAATTTAGACGTGATTAAAACGGCTGATTGGATAGTTGATATGGGGCCTGAGGGCGGCGACGGCGGTGGCATGATTATTGCCGAAGGAACCCCAGAGCATGTGGCGCTCAGCAAAGAAAGTTACACAGCGCAATATCTAAAAGTCTTATTAAAACTATGAAAATAAGTAGTCGATATACAAATCTATTGTTTTCTCTGTTGATGTCTTTTTTCATGGCACTGCTAATGTCAGGGGTGCTGACTGCCATACATTTGGGACTTAAGCCCAATTTTATCGAGCGCTGGCTACATGCTTTTGCCATTGCTTGGCCGATTGCTTTTCCTAGCATTTTTGTGATTGCGCCAGTGGTCAGAAAAATTGTCACTAAGCTAGTAGACCAAGCTCCAGTCTAAAGCCTCAGGGGTTTATTTACGGCACTTCTACCTGATACATACGTGCTTGTATCGTAGCAGTGCGGCGTTCCAAATAAGCCGTGTAGCTGTGTTTGTCGTAAAAGCGTGGATTAGGAATCATGGCGGCCAACTTAGCTGCTTGGCCACTAGTTAAATTAGCGGCGCTGGTTTTGTAATAATGCCGCGCTGCCGCCTCGGCCCCAAATACGCCATTGCCCCACTCAATTACATTTAAATAGATCTCTAAAATACGTTTTTTACTCAGTATATTTTCTAACATCACAGTAATCAGTGCTTCTTCGCCTTTACGCCAAGGGGTGCGCTTGGTCGATAGAAATAAATTCTTAGCTAGCTGTTGGCTTATGGTCGAGCCGCCCGCCACAATCTTGCCTTTTTTAATATTTTTTTTGTAAGCTTTTTCTATACCTTCCCAATCAAAGCCTTCATGGTCTAAAAATTTGGCGTCTTCACTGGCAATCACCGCACGCTTTAGATTGTTAGATATTTTGCTATAGCGCACCCATTGGTGCTTTAACTCGGCGTCTGGGTTTTTTTCTTGAATCAGGCTTAAGCGGTCTTCCATAAAGGCGCTAGAAGATGGGTTGAAGTTAATCCACCAACAAATATGCAGCACTATCCATAGTTGATAGCTAAACAGCAATATAAAAAATAGCGCTAAACCACGTGTGATATAGCCATTGAGGCCAAGAGGCATGGCATTAGCTTGCTTGTTGAGCAGCCAGTTTTTCATAACGATAGCGGCAGACTATACATTTCTAATGCGCTGCATCACAGCCTGAGTTTCTGGGCGCACGCCACGCCATATGGTAAAAGCTTCGGCCGCTTGCTCTATCAACATGCCTAAGCCATCAGCCACGGTAGCGCCAGTATGCTGGGCTTGCTGCATAAATGGCGTGTTGCGGCCATACATCATGTCGTAGGCCAAACAATTTTTTGCAAAAATACTATCAGGAATAGGCAAAGCGCTATCGCTTAAACCAGCAGAAGTCGCGTTAATCACAATATCAAAAGACTGATTTTGTAGTTCATCAAACGAACATGCTTGCAAATGGATGAGCTGGTACTGAGTTTGGCTGGCAATTTTTTTGAGCATAGTTTGCGCTTTTTCTAAACTGCGATTACAAATGACCAGTGTGCTGGGTATTGCTGCCAATAGTGGCTGCAATACGCCTTCTGCCGCACCGCCTGCGCCTAGCAATAGCAGCCGTTTGCCAGCAATCCTATGTTGCAAATTATGATCAATATCGCGCACCAAACCTGCACCATCGGTATTGTCTGCCAGTATGCCTTGTGTAGTAAAAGTTAAAGTATTGGCTGCCCCAGCGGCAATGGCACGCTCGGAATGTTGGTTGGCTAACTTAAAGGCTTCAAACTTAAATGGCACGGTGACATTGACACCTTGATAACCTTGCTCAATCAAGGCCTGCACGGTCGCAGCAAAGCCGTCTAGTGGCGCTAAAATTGCCTCATAACTCATGGCTTGCTGGGTTTGTTTGGCAAACGCCGCATGAATCAAAGGGGATTTGCTATGCGCAATTGGATTGCCTATGACCGCATATTTGTCAGTCATGCTTTAATTGGTCCAAGGCAGATCGGCATGTTTCCAACCATTAATTTTAGTGCGCTGTTTAAGCGCATTAGCCTCACCTTCAAAACCTTCTAGCATATTGTAGGCATGTTCATAACCCAGCTGCTGTGCTAATACTGCTGCATGATGCGAGCGTCCGCCAGTGCGGCACATAAAGATGACCATGCGATTTTTATCCACAGTGGCGGCCAATTGATCGGCAAAACGCTCATTTTTGACCATACCAGGATACAACGCCCACTCAATATGCACTGCATTAGGCACACGGCCTACCAGTTCTAGTTCGGCCTGACTGCGCACGTCGACTAGCAAAGCCTGTGGATTTGCCTGCAAAATAGTAAATGCCTCGTTGGGCGTAAGCTCACCAAGGTAAGCAAAGCTATGCGCTAAGCAACGTTGTTGTGCAGATTGCAAAATTTCATTTTGATTGCGCATCATAATACCTTCACGGGCGACTATTATTGGGGAATATAGCTATTTGCTGTTTACAAATAGTAAAATTTTAACTTTTTAATATGAGTAATAAATTATAGCCGCAAAGTATAAATAATTGCCTTTCTTAGCGCTGATAAATCAATGCACTAAAAAAGTGCTAGAATTATCACAATGGCACTTATGTAGTGCTTGCTAGTTAGTCGGATTTGAACAGTTAGGCTAAAAAGCACGGATTTAGTCTTTTCAGAATGGCACGTTTCCTGCTAATCTACTGCGTTGAATGCTTATTAATTTATACTTTATAATTAAAGTTTGATCTAATAGTTTTATCTTACGTTTTATCTAACCCACACCATACTTAGGAGATTTTGATGTCAGTGGCTAAAGTAATGAAGATGGTAAAAGAAAACGACATTAAATTTGTTGATTTTCGCTTTACCGATACTCGCGGTAAAGAACAGCACGTCACAGTGCCAGTTTCTGCATTTAACGAAGAAAAATTTACTGAAGGCCATGCTTTTGACGGTTCTTCAATTTCTGGTTGGAAAGGCATTCAAGCCTCAGATATGCAATTGATGCCAGATCCATCAACTGCCAATATTGATCCGTTCATGGATGAGCCTACGCTTATCTTAACCTGTGATGTGGTAGACCCAACTGATGGTAAAGGTTACGACCGTTGCCCACGTAGCTTAGCCAAACGTGCAGAAGCTTACTTAAAATCAACGGGCATCGGTGACACTGCTTACTTTGGCCCTGAGCCAGAATTCTTTATTTTTGATTCTATTCAATGGGATGTCAGCATGAGCGGTAGCTCAGTGCGAATCAATTCTGAAGAAGCTGCTTGGTCTACCAATGACAAATTTGAAGGTGGCAATACTGGTCACCGTCCTGGCGTTAAAGGCGGCTATTTTCCTGTACCACCGGTCGACTCACTACAAGACGTGCGTTCTGCCATGTGTATTGCATTAGAAGAAATGGGCGTGCCTGTTGAAGTGCACCACCATGAAGTGGCCACCGCTGGCCAATGTGAAATCGGTACTAAATTCAGCACTTTGACACAACGCGCTGACTGGACACAAATACTTAAATATGTGGTGCTCAATACCGCTCACGCATACGGCAAAACAGCGACTTTCATGCCTAAACCTTTTGCAGGCGATAATGGTTCTGGTATGCACGTGCACCAATCAATCTGGAAAGATGGCAAAAACTTGTTTGCAGGCAGCGGCTATGCAGGTTTAAGCGATTTCGCCCTTTACTACATTGGCGGTATTATCAAACACGCCCGTGCTTTGAATGCGATTACTAACCCAGGCACTAACTCATACAAGCGTTTGGTACCACATTTTGAAGCCCCAGTTAAATTAGCTTACTCAGCTAAAAATCGCTCTGCCTCAATTCGTATTCCATTTGTGCATTCTGACAATGCACGTCGAGTTGAAGCGCGCTTTCCAGATCCGATTGCTAATCCATACTTGGCATTTAGTGCCTTGATGATGGCAGGTCTTGACGGCGTTCAAAACAAGATTCACCCAGGTGAGCCAGCAACTAAAGACTTATACCATCTGCCACCAGAAGAAGATGCACAAATTCCAACCGTTTGCTCTTCATTAGAACAAGCGCTTGAGAATTTAGATAAAGACCGTGAGTTCTTGACTCGTGGTGGTGTGTTTACCGATGACTGGATTGATGCTTACATCGCATTGAAAATGGAAGAAGTGAACAAGTTACGTATGACACCACACCCAGCTGAGTTTGGTTTGTATTATTCATGCTAATTTAGTATGACTTAGTGTTTAATAGAAAAGGGCGATTAATCGCCCTTTTCTATTTTGTTTTCATACCACTTTGTTTTTATACAACATTTAAGCGCATTGCCTAAGTCGCTTAACTCTAATAAACTTATGCTTATGAAAAATAACTTACCATTATTAGCCGCTTTGTTACTGGTGTTTTCAGGCAATGTCTGCGCTGACATCTATAAACGAGTCGATGCCGACGGCAGGGTGACGTATTCTAATATCAAAACCAAAGATGCTACGCGCTTAGAGCTTGATCCAGATGCTAATATTATTTCCAATGATAAGCAAAAACGAAGTGCAGATGGCACGAGCACTAGCAAGCGGGTAGCCAGTCCAGAAGGCTTTCCTAAGGTAGATAAAAATACGCAAAATCAACGTGATGCTAAGCGGCAAGATATTTTACAGAGCGAGTTAGACTCTGAAAAATCCGCATTAGAGCAAGCGAAAAAAGCCTATGCCGAGGGTGCAAATCAACCCGAAATGTCGCGCAAAAAAAATGCAAACGGCAGCACTACAACCTTTCGCAACGCAGGCAAATTGGATGAAAAAATCAAGACTTTGCAAGCGGATGTGGATAACCATGAAAATAATATTAAATTATTGCAAAAAGAACTAGATGCGCTTAACTAGATGCGCTTAACTAGATGCGCTTAACTAGACTCCCATAACTAGCAGGCTTAAATCTCACTTCATTGCCAATCGTTAGGCTTACCTTAAGTACGCTTAATCCCAAGTTATTTCATCAATTTTACTGATTTAGTGAACTTTGCCAGATAAATCTTCAGCAACTACTAAAGTTGGTCTGTCTTTTGCTTTATTCATAGTATTATCATTGAAACACTAAATTCAATCACACTATGGTACAACCCACCCCCAATCATTTTTCTGGGCTAGAGCATCTAGCCACGGCGATTATCTTGCTCGATGTTGACCGTCGCGTGGTGTACATCAATCCTGGTGCTGAGGTTATTTTTGCATTTAGTGCCACGCACGTCACAGGACTGTTAGTTGATGAGGTTTTTCCTAATTGCGAAATTTTAATGCTAGCTGTTAAAAATGCTTCTCAGCAGCAAAGCCCGTTTCGCGAGCATGAATTTATCATTAGCACGCATAGGCAACAATCATTTGCCGTCACCTGCACTGTTACCCCTATTGATTCGCCTAATGCCAGCTTAATTTTAGAGTTTCAGCAAATGGACGCGCAGCTGCGTATTGCTCGTGAAGAGCGCATGCTGATTCAACAACAAGCCAATGCCGAGTTGCTACGCAACCTTGCTCATGAAATTCGTAACCCGCTGGGCGGTCTGCGCGGTGCTGCGCAGCTCTTAGAGCATGAGCTGCCATCGCCAAGTTTGCGTGAATATACGCAAGTGATCATAAAAGAGGCCGATCGCTTGCAATCATTGATGGATAGATTGTTGATACCGCATCGTGCGCCTAAATATCAGCCTACCAATATACATGAAGTGCTAGAGCGGGTACGCAGCTTATTATTGGCCGAATCGCCCAAAGCGTTGCTGATTAAACGAGATTACGATTTAAGTTTGCCGGAGTTAATTGGTGACCGAGAAAAGCTCATACAAGCCGTGTTAAACATTGCGCGTAATGCTGTACAAGCCATGCAGGCACACAGTAAGCCAGGCAGTCAGCTCACTTTTAGAACGCGGGCAGAACGGCAAGTGACCTTAGCCAGAAAACGCTATCGTGTTGCCATTAAATTAGAAATTATGGACAACGGCCCAGGTATTCCGCCAGAAATTCGCGAACGTATTTTTTACCCTTTAGTATCAGGCAATGAGGGGGGTACAGGCTTAGGCCTGACCTTAGCGCAAACTTTTATTACCCAACATCATGGCATGATTGAATGCGAAAGCGTGCCTGGCAATACTTGCTTTACCATTTTATTACCGATAGAAACCACGGCGGTTAAACCACCAGTGCTTAAGCAATAACTGACATTCGCGGTCATAGGCCGCTCTTACAGAATGAGAACTTTAGGAGCGGCCTGTTACCATGAACAGCATAATATTAAATATAGAGAAAATGATGAAACCAATTTGGATTATTGACGATGACAAATCTATACGCTGGGTATTTGAAAAAGCGCTCTCGCGTACAGACTTAGAATTTAAAACCTTTGCCTCAGTAGCTGAAGCGCTCAATGCGCTAGAGCATGAACAACCACAAGTGGTGGTCAGTGATATCCGCATGCCCAATGGCTCAGGCTTAGATTTTTTAGGTGAAATCAAACAAAAATATCCTGATATTCCGGTGATTATCATGACCGCTTATTCAGATTTAGAAAGCGCGGTAGCGGCTTTTCAGGGTGGTGCATTTGAGTACCTAGCCAAACCGTTTGATGTGGACCAAGCCATAGATGTGATTAAGCGTGCAGTTGAAGAAAGCACCAGACAATATACCGAAAATGTCGTGGAAGAAGAAACGCCAGAAATTATTGGTCAAGCACCTGCCATGCAAGAGGTTTTTAGAGCCATAGGCCGCTTAAGTCGCTCACACGCCACTGTGCTCATCAACGGCGAGTCAGGTAGCGGTAAAGAGCTGGTAGCGCGTGCTTTACACCGTCACAGCCCGCGTGGTGATAAGCCCTTTATCGCCATTAATACCGCGGCCATTCCTAAAGATTTGTTAGAGTCTGAATTATTTGGCCATGAGCGTGGTGCTTTTACTGGCGCGCAAGCTTCAAGACGCGGTCGTTTTGAGCAAGCCGATACTGGCACCCTATTTTTAGATGAAATTGGCGACATGCCTGCTGACCTGCAAACACGGCTGTTACGCGTACTTAGCGATGGTCAGTTTTACCGTGTTGGCGGCCACCAACCGATTAAAGTGAATGTACGGATTATTGCCGCCACCCACCAAGATTTAGAAGAACGTGTGAAGTTAGGCTTGTTCCGAGAAGACTTGTTTCACCGTTTGAACGTGATTAGACTAAGGCTGCCAGCATTGCGCGAGCGGCGAGAAGACATTCCTTTACTCATCAAGCACTTTTTACACCATTCTGCTACCGAATTAGGCGTAGAAACCAAGCAACCTTCAGCCGCTGCCTTGCAATATTTAAGCGCAGTGAATTGGAGCGGTAATGTACGCCAGCTAGAAAACGTCTGCCATTGGCTCACAGTGATGGCGCCTGGGCAAAATATTGATATAGCCGATTTACCGCCAGAACTTAAAGAAGACAGCAGCAAATCAACTGCCGCCATGTCTTGGCAAGATGCACTTGCAAGTGAGGTTAGCGATGCACTCAGTCGCGGCGAGCAAAATGTATTAGAAACCCGCACGCAAATTTTTGAGCGTATTTTAATTGTCAAAGCCTTAGAACATACCCATGGCCGACGTATTGAAGCAGCCAACCAGCTAGGCATGGGGCGCAACACCCTCACGCGTAAAATTCAGGAGTTAGGCATAGAGGATTAAGCGTTAAATACAGATAGCCAAATAAAATACTAGCCCACTTTAATCGGTGGGCTTTTTTACGCTTATTAATTTGCTAGGTAATTGTAAAAGCTTAGGGTTGCTAGAAGCGCCCGCATTGCTAAAATAACTTCTGCCAGAAGCCTATTATTTTTAGGATAACCTTAGGGTTGCTAGAAGCCAATTGATTGCGTGAAAGATAATCTCAGCAAAAACCAAGTTGTTTGTAGGAGCGGCCTATGACG
>CAIRBH010000024.1 GCA_903876765.1 uncultured Pseudomonadota bacterium
AATAGGCATTTCACCGAAGCTGCCTTTAAGGGTTTTACCCATAAAGCCGTTGCGACTGTTGGCATTGCCTGCGGCACTATCCACATCTAGGTGATGACTGAGTTCTGCTTGGAGCGCTCGCTCAACCACTTGTTTCATGAGTTGATTGGTGATTAAACTGAGGTCTTGTTCTGTTTTAACAAAGTTGGCAAGCTGTTCTACTAGCTCAGTAGGTAATTGCGGAAAGTCTTTTACAGACTTGTTGTTTGTGACCATGATAATTTCCTTTAAATGTCATTGGTAAAATATCATTTACACAGATTTTTTTACAGGCTCGGATTTTTTATTTTTAGCTCTGCAATGGCCTACTAAATAGTGGCTAAGCTGGCTGATAGTTGATTTTGTACAAATCAGTGATTAACTAAACGCTATCAGCCATGATTTACCTTTGCTGACATCGGCTGATTTAGCTCAACCTGTTCATCGCCAGCATGGCCTAGCAGTTGTCCATAAAAATTTGCCATGCGCTGCGCTTGAAATTTTGCCGTCCATTTTTCTAGGGCATAGAGCTTGGCTTGGCGGCCTAATTCCACGCTATGCTCAGGGTAGGTGAGTAGTTGCTGCACTCTTTCGGCAAAATGCTGGGTATTATCCTGAGCTATCAAAGCACCTTTACCTTCAATTAAAATAGATGCTGTGCCTAATTCCGCTATGGCCACCACTGGCGTACTTTGCGCCATCGCCTCTAATATGACTAAGCCCTGCGTTTCACTCTTAGATGAAAACACAAATATATCGGCAGACGCATAGCAGGCATTAAGTTCGGTATTTCTATCAAGGTAACCAATAAATTTAACATTGCGCTCTATATCTAGTGTTTTAGCAAGTTGATGCAAGTGTGCTTCAGCTGGACCTTCACCAGTAACGACTAGTAAAACATTCG
Source organism: uncultured Pseudomonadota bacterium (assembly GCA_903876765.1). GTDB lineage: Bacteria > Pseudomonadota > Gammaproteobacteria > Burkholderiales > Methylophilaceae > Methylotenera. Next base: position 923 of record CAIRBH010000024.1, read on the forward strand.
GTCGTTTTTCAATGAGACTTTTAGTCATTTCAAGTAAAAAATCTATATTTTTTTCAAACGCCACCCGACCGACATACAACAACATAGGCCTATCTAAGGCAATGTCATATTTCAGCCTAAAAGCTTGTCCATCCGCCTCTTCAAAGCTACGTGCCTGCAAACCAGTGGGAATGACCTCGGCATTAACTTTTACACCATAGTTGCGTAGCACTGCCAGCATAGGCGCTGAAGGGGCAACAATGGCATCTACCGCATTGCATTGTCGCTTGGAGATCATTCTCGCTATGCCTTTTGCCAGCAATGTAGGCACCCAAGGCAAATAGTGATGTAGGTAGTCTTCAAAAAAGGTATGGTAAGTTTCTACACATGGGATATTCAACTTAGCGGCCAATTTTAAGCCCAAGTAATGCGCCACAAAAGGCGTATGCACATGAATCATGTCATAGTTTTCATCTGCTAAGGCTGGCAATAACTTAATCGCCTCGCCAAACTTAATCAATCTATCTTCTGGATCAAAATAAATACTATGCGCGGGGATGCGTTTAATCCAAGCCTCATCTTGGGTAGCCACCTGGTAATCTGGCGCAATCAAATGCACTTCATGCCCAAGGCTTTGTAGCTGCTCGACAAATGTCCTGATTGAGGTTGATACGCCATTAATGCGCGGAAAATAAACATCTGAGATAAACAGTATTTTTAAGGCTTGTGTGGTCATGGTTTGATTGCTCATTATTACAGTAAACGACTAAGGATTTACTAAGTTAATTAGTGACTTAGCTGCAACCTTAACGCCTGAATATGACACTTTAATGAAAGTAACCTTAAAAATTGTCATTAAACCATCATGGTTTTGTCACGATTTTTTCATGCGCATAGCTCAAATTATGTTTTATGAAATTACCGTGCTTAATAAAGAAGTTTTACTGGTGGCTGCCATTTTGCCTATACTCGCTAGATGCCAACGCTTGGGGCTTAGTCACACATTTATATTTTGCCCAATCCTTGCTTTGGGCGATGCCTTTGCTAGATCCGCGTTTGCAAAATATCATTAAACGCTTTCCTGAATTGGTCATGGCTGGTGCTTGCCTACCAGATTTAGCCATTGTCAGTCACCGCTTTCGTCATACTCATCTGTGGGAAAATGCCCATCAACTGATGTTATCAGCCAAAACCGATGAAGAAACCGCCATTGCCATAGGCTATGTGAGTCATTTATATGTAGATGTGATTGCCCATAACCATTTTGTCCCTGCACATGAGGCCAAATGGTTCAAAAATGCCGTACTGACGCATATCACCTCTGAATGGGCGATGGATGGGCATTTAGCGCCGATTATCAATACTACACCAGGCTACTTGCTGACTCAGCACCAAGCGACGATTAGCCAGTTTATCTCTGTTCAGTTTAGGTGCTCTGAAACCGCGACTAATATTGCCTTAAAGCGCCTAGCTTTTTGGGATAGCCTATTGCGCTTAGTGAGATTACCGCAGGTCATTTACAAAACTGTCGCCCTGCTAGACAAGCGGGTGTTTAAACACTTTGTTTACTACCTAGCAAAAACACAACTGGCAATTGCAGATATCGGCCTAGTACTCAATGGTGATCGCCCATTATTAGAGCCTGAATTGAAAAATTTAAGTATGGAACAATTAGATCACTGGCGCGAGCAATGCTTAAAGCATTTACATATCATGCACCCAGAGCCGGTTCAATACTTCCCTGCCAGCCCAATGAACGCTTAAATTACTCAATGGCCTAATGCTAAGTAGTGGTTTTTTAGGAGCGATTTGCGTCATGGCCGACACATCATCGATGTATGTCCGCGATATCGTCCAACATTGCAAATAAGCTTACGACGGCAATATTGACTTTTAATCTTTAATTGGGTTTTTGCCGAGCTTTCTTTGCAAGGTACGTCTATGCATATTTAAGCTACGTGCCGTGGCGGATATATTGCCATCATGCTCGGTTAATACGCGCTGAATATGCTCCCATTCCAGCCTGTCTATCGACAGTGGATTGACCGCTAACTCTACCTCGCTATTACCCGTTTTTTTACCAAATGCCGCCACTATCTCGTCCGCATCCACTGGCTTAGCCAAGTAATGCGTAGCACCTAACTTAATCGCCTCTATCGCCGTGGTAATACTGGCAAAGCCAGTCAGCACCACAATATGCGTACCAGCTTGCAAGCTACTGAGTTGGCGAACTAATACCAGCCCTGAATTACCCGCCATTTTTAAATCCACCAGTGCGTATTCTGGCGTTTCTTGTTGGGCGATTGCAAAGGCACTTTCAGCGCTAGTCGCCGTCGTCACTAAAAAGCCACGCTTAGTCATGGCAGGTGCTAGCACGCTCAAAAAATCTACATCGTCATCGACTAAAAGTAACGTAGGTTTTTCGTCAGCAATCGAAGTGCCATCTGTTTTAGGGACAGTACTAGCATTTTTAGTGAGTGTCCTAGGTGTTTTAGGGATGTTCATAGGTTTTTTAGGAATGCTCATAGTGCAAGCTTTAATTTATCTAATGGCAGTTTTACCATAGTCAGCACGCCACCTGCCGCATGATTATTCAGACTCAATTCACCCTCATAACGCGCCAAAGTGGTTTGCGTTAAATAGACCCCCAGCCCCATGCCTCCATCATTTTTTGAGGTAAAAAATGGTGTGCCTAATTTTCGCTTAGTTTCTGCAGTTAAACCTGGGCCGAAATCTCGTATCTGTATGGTGAGTATTTTTTCAGTCCAATTCGCTTCAAATATAACACGTGCTGGCGATGCATCTGCGGCATTGTCTAGCAAATTTAATATCGCCTGAGTGAGCGTTCTATCTAGCAAAATAATGGGGCCTACTGCCATGCTAGGCATATTTACCACTAGCTCAGTGGCAGGTCTAGTATCGCGCCAGCGCTGTATCGCCTCTAGTAAAAATTCTCCTATGGGCAAGCCTTGCCCTGCATCCGCTCTGGTTTGTCCAGCGTTGCGCGTGATAGAAGATAAAATTTCTTTGCAACGAGACACTTGTTTTTGCAGTATCTCAAGTTGCTTTAACAATGCAGGTTGGTTTGTATATTCTTGGCTGAGCTCTTTGCTGACCACCGCCATGGTGGCCAGCGGCGTACCTAGCTCATGCGCGGCACTGGTGGCCAATGTTGCTAAGGCTAGCATGCGCTCACTTTCTAAGGCTTGCTCACGCACGGCAGCAATGGTTTTATCGTAATCTCGTAAGTTTTGGCCTATGCGTGCAATAAAAATGGCCACAATCACCGAACTCACGACAAAGCCTATCCACATCCCCACTAAATGAATATCTAATTGCACACTCCCTTGGCCATCCATACGCGTATGTAAATGTAAATGAGAAAGCGGCACATGGTAAAACATCAGCAAGGTATAACAAGTGATGCTTAAACTCGCAATTAACCAAGCGTAAGCAGCCCTCAAAGCCACAGCCGCGACTGTTATCGGCAGTAAGTACATCCAAATAAATGGATTGCTGTAACCGCCGCTAAAATAAAAAAGCACAGAAAGCGCGGTAATATCCCCTAACAACTGAAGCAATAATTCACGTTGCGTAATTGCTTGGTTAGTTTGCTGGGTGTGCTTGAGTCGCCACCATGCCACTAAATTCAATAAGCCTAATGCCAAAATAGCCAGTGACAAAGGCAACACAGGCAAAGGCACTGAGGCTTGGCGCAAAATAAACATCACCAAACTTAAACAGACCATCACCACACTGCGTAGCATGATTAAACGCTGCATATTTAAGCGTGCGGCATTAAAAAGTGAAGGCTGATTGGCTAGCATGGCATAAATTTTATAATGATCGCTGACGATGAGCGGCTATTATAAAGCCTAAGCTAACATTAATATGCATTGCCGCCTGCGACATATTGTCGCGCGGCAATATGCCACATTCCGTTGGCGTAATTTTTCAAATAAAATCCTGCTGATCTAATAATAGTAGGCATCCACAATGAATCTAACAAAACCATTTGCTATAGCCACTTTTACCATAACACTTTGGCTATTCTTATATTCAGCATACGCCCAGGCGGAACATGATATTAGTTTAGACAATATTGAGGTGCGGGCACCTATGCTAGACAGCCGCATCCTAAAACACCCCGCTACTGTAGAAACTTCTGATAGGCAGCAAATCTCAGAAAACATCAACGCGGCCACGGTAGCGCAAACCCTTAAATACCTGCCCAGCATACAAGTACGCGAACGCTTTATTGGCGACCGTAATGGCATTATTGCCACGCGCACAGCGGGAACATTATCGAGCGCACAAAGCATGCTGTATGCAGATGGTGTATTGCTCTCCAACCTGTTAGGCAATTCTTATGGTTATCCGCCCAAATGGGGCCTGATCACGCCAGAAGAGGTAGAAAGCATCAGCATGATGTATGGTCCATTTTCAGCGCTTTATGCAGGCAACTCCTTTGGCGGTGTGATGAGCATACACACGCGTATGCCAGAAAAATTTGAAAGCCATGCCAGCACGCAGACCTTCATGCAGAATTTTGACTTGTATGGCACGCATGAAAATTATACTGGTCAGCACTACACCGCATCTATAGGCAATAAAGTGCATGATGTTGCCTTTTGGCTAGGCGTCGATCGCTTAGAAAATAAAGGTCAGCCCATGAGTTTCTCGACCAAAACGCTGTCAGCGACTGCATCTACAACAAACGTGGTGACAGGTGCTTACCAAGATAAAGATGCTACCAATAACGACCGCATTATTTTTGGTGGCTACAGCATAGAAGACGTCAAGCAAACCAATGTAAAACTTAAAGCCACTTATGATATTACCCCACAAATTAAAGCCGCTTACACCATAGGCCTGTGGGATATGAATAGCAGCACAGATGCGCAAAGTTATATTAAAGACACTACTACTGGCGCTGCCGTTTACAACAATAAAGTCAGTTTTAATGGCAAACAATATAGCGTATCTGGCTTAAGCCCTAGCGAGGCTGAAGCCTTACACATTATGCAGGCATTAGACATCAAGTCTGACAATCACAGCTTTTTTGATTGGGAGTTGACCTTGTCGGATTACAACTATCAAACAGACAAAAATAGCAGCGCTACTGCGGTATCATCCACAGCTGACAATGATCTAGGTAACCCATATAAGACCAAGATAGGGGCCATCACAGACATGAGTGGCACGGGCTGGCTGGCATTCGATGCACGGACGACTTTTTACCCAAAAAAACATACCTTGGATATAGGCTACCATATTGACCAATATGCATTGCGCAGTGTGGTAAATAATACGACGGATTGGACTACTGGGGTTAAAGGTCCGCTGGCCTCAGCGGCGCGTGGCGACACGCAAACACAAGCGTTCTATTTACAAGACAAGTGGCAGTTGGATGATCAATGGGCTTTGACCTTGGGCGGCCGTGCAGAGCATTGGCAGGCCAGCAATGGGCAAAATCAAACCTCCAGTAGCAGTAGCTCAATTAGAGAATATGCCAACAGATCAGAAACTAAGTTTTCACCCAAGCTATCATTAAGTTTTGAACCGCAACCTGCTTGGGGCTTTCGCGCTTCTTTTGGGCAGGCCTATCGCTTTCCAACAGTGGCTGAGATATTTCAATTACTCACCGACGCTAGCTCGACGGATTATGTAAGCAGCAACCCAAACTTAAAGCCTGAACAAGTGCTGGCTGGTGAGTTAACCGCTGAGCGCCGATTTGACAACGGTTTATTGCGTGCCAGCCTATTTCATGAAAATAAATACGACGCCTTGATTTCTCAGACGCTGACCCAAAATAGCGTTATTCCATACAGCGACGGCATTTGTAGCAATGCCAGCGGTTGTAGTTTTATCCAGAATGTAGACCATATCCGCACGCGTGGACTAGAGATTTCGGCACAGTGGCAAAATCTATGGCTGCATGGCTTAGATTTGCAAGGCAGCGCCACTTTTACCGATGCCGAAATATTGGCTAATGAAAATGCGCCAACTACTGTAGGCAACAAACCGACACGTATTCCCAAGGACATGTTCAAGCTGGTGACTACCTATCATCAAGGTAGTCATTTAAGCTACAGTCTTGCTGCACGTTATAGCGGGCGGCAATATACCACGCTGACCAATACCGACATAAACCCAGATACCTATGGCGGCGCAAGTAAGTTTTTTGTGATGGACGCTAAAGTGAATTATAAATTTGCTGATAGATTTACCGCGAGCGTGGGTATAGACAACCTCAATAATTACAAGTCATTCGTGGCCCACCCCTACCCGCAGCGCACCACTTATTTACAGGCAAAGTTTGATTATTAATTGTAAGAAAATGCCAGTGATGTGCATTAGAATGACTGATAGATTTTAGCCATATCGGCTCAAAGCCGGGCCTCAACGAATAAGGGTTTTTTAACATGCGATTTTTAATGGCCTTAATCTGCTTATTGCTATGCGGTGAGCTATATGCTCATGAGGAGCATACCAAACAGCAAGCCGTCAGGTTGGCGATAAGCCTAGCATTTGATGCCCAAGGTCATCTGTGGCGCGCTAGCGAAAAAGACGGCTATATTTGGGTCGATAGCAGCCCAGATTTAGGCAAAACTTTTTCTAAACCTGTGCAAGTCAACCCGCAACCACAGCAAATTGGCGCAGATGGCGAAGCGAGGCCAAAAATTGCCATAGGCCCACAAGGCCATATTTATCTAACTTGGACCGAAGCGCTAAAAAAACCATTTGCTGGGTATATTTGGTTTGCTCGTTCTATCAATCAGGGTAAAAATTTCGAAACCCCTTATATCGTGCATCAAGACCGCGCAGAAATTACCCACCGTTTTGATGCGTTAAATGTGGCTAAAGACGGCACTGTGACAGTTGTTTGGGTAGATAAGCGTGATTTAATTGCTGCCAAAGCAGCGGGCAAAGCCTATGACGGCGCAGCCATTTACTATGCCGTATCATTAAACCATGGGACAAGTTTTGCCACAGAACAAAAGCTGGCCGATAGTAGCTGTGAATGTTGCCGCATTGCCCTGACCAATAAGCCCGATGGCAGTGTGGTTGCCATGTGGCGCCATGTATTTGCAGGTAGCGAGCGTGACCACATGCTGGCTGAAATTCCTCATCGCGCTGAGCAAACCCCAGTGGTCAAACGTGCGACTTTTGGCCGCTGGAAAATAGACGGTTGCCCACATCACGGCGCGGCATTAGCCAGTGGCGGCGAAGCTAAAGACTGGTGGGGATACCACATGGCTTGGTTTGACGGCGGCAATGAGGATAGCGGTAAAAATGCCAGTTTGTTTTATGCGCGTATGGATGGCGAGGCTTGGGTGTCGTCACCAGCTAAAAAATTTGGTAATCAAAAAAATCAGGCTGGCCACCCCGCCTTACTCAGTGATAGTGATAATGTTTGGTTGGTTTGGCGCGAAACAGCCGCCAAGACTAATACAGTCATGGCGATGTTTTCAAGCGATGGCGGCAGAAGCTGGGCTGCGGCCAAAGAGCTTGCCAGTACGGCAGATAAGGCCGATTATCCGCAATTAATTGCGCATGGCCAGCAAGTATATTTAGTCTGGAATACGCTCAAAGATGGTTTGCAAGTGATTGCATTGTAAATTTTAAATCTCGCTTACAAACACCACACTTTGGTATTATGGCTGAGGGCCATCCAAATAGCCCATGCGCTGGCGCTACTTAAGAGCAGACCCGCTAAGCGCATACCGTAAGGTTCTACCAGAGTAGTTTTGAGCTTTAACCATGCCCAAGGTGCAAAAAATAAAGAAATACCTGAGCCTATGGCAAACGCCGCCATGCTGATAGCCCCACCAATTGGATTGCCATTAAATGAGGCAATAATCAATGCCGAATAAAGTAAACCGCAGGGCATAAGCGCCCACAACATGCCTATATAAAAATAGCCGCCTTGCACTAGGCTGAGCTTTTTGACATATCGCCAAATAGTTCTGCCTGCTTGATCAATCCAAACTGGCTGACGCGCATAGATGACCAGTATCACGCCCCAGAAAAAAACCAGCACATGAAAGAATGTCCATAAAGGATGTAGTATGGCACTATAGCTAGACAGCCATGCGATACTTTGAATAGCAAAAGTCGCAATCGCTCCCAACAGCGCGTAGCCACATAATCGACCTAAATGATAGAGCTGAATGGCATAAGGCTTTTCTTGAGATTGGGTAAATGAAGTGCAAGCCGCGCCGCACATGGCCACGCAATGTGGCCCGCCAGCCAAACCCATCAGCAGTGCGCTATAAGTCAGTGCAGTTTGCATACTAGCTAGTCTTGGTCCTCTTCAAAAATTCTTCTGCCTTCTTCTTCTATGTCTTCAAATTGGCCGCGGTAAACCGCCCACCATAGGCCGCCCAATACGACAAGTGCCATGACAACAGAAAGCGGAATAAGTATAAATAAAATATCCATTACTAAGCCTTAGAAGATAAATCGGTGAATTGTGCAGTTGAAAACTGCGTTAACCGTAAAGCGTTGATAACCACTATCAATGAGCTAACCGCCATGCCTAGCCCTGCTTGCCACGGACTTAGCCAGCCAAAAAATGCCAACGGGATGCACACGGTATTATAAACAATCGCCCAACCTATGTTTTGTTTAATAATCCACATGGTTTTTTGCGCATGACTAATCAACTGCGGGATTAAGCTAATATCGCCATTGAGTAATACATAGTCGGCATGAGCTAGCGTCAGCGGCACGCCCTTGCCCATGGCAATAGAAACGTGAGCGCTAGCCAAGATCGGGCCGTCATTTAAGCCATCCCCCACCATCAGCACTTTTCTGCCCTGTTGCTTGAGCGATTGCAAGCGCATTAACTTGTCAGTCGGGCTGCATGCTGCTTGGAATTGCGTTATGCCTACACTATTTGCCGTATTTTCTACGGTATGTAATTGGTCGCCAGACAAAAGCTCAACAGCAAGGTTTGCCTGCTTTAATTCATCTATGGTCAGCGCCGCCTTGCTTTTAATCGCCTCTTCTAAATTAAACGTGGCTATCCACCCTTGATCATCGGCAAGGTAAACGTGCTGATAACGCTGGTCTAGCGCTGACATGGTTAGCTCGGCCGCGAGGCAGAATTGCGCAGAACCCAGTTTTAATTGCCCAGCGTATCTAGCATGCTGGCTGATAGCAGCACTAATGCCAGCCCCTACTGACTCAGTAATATCTCTTAAGTTAAAAGTCAAATTTAATGCTTGGGCTTGGGCTTGGGCTCGGGCTCGGGCTTGGGCTTGGGCTTGGGCTCGGGCTCGGGCTCGGGCTCGGGCTCGGGCTTGGGCTTGGGCTTGGGCTTGGGCTTGGGCTTGGGCTTGGGCTTGGGCTTGGGCTTGGGCTTGGGCTTGGGCTTGGGCTTGGGCTTGGGCTTGACTGGCAGCATGGACTAAAGCCTGTGAAACTGGGTGCATAGACTGTTGTGCCATCGCCGCCGCCAACGCAAGCACATCTGCCTCAGTGCCCGCGTATTTCACATGAATTGACTTGAGCGCAATATGATTCTCCGTCAGCGTCCCGGTTTTATCAAAAATCACCGTATCAATGCTGGCAAGGCTTTCAATTGCCTGCAAGCGCCTGATTAAAATGCCGCGCTTCACAAGCGCGCTAGCACTGGCTAGCATGGCGGCAGGGGTGGCTAACGATAAGGCGCAAGGGCAAGTCACTATCAACACCGCGGCGGCAGTCATTAAAGCGCGTCCGTGGTCTATATGCCACCATAAGGCAGCGGCCACCGCAGCGCTTAACATAATGAACAATAGAAAAGGCCTAGCCACACGATCGGCCAATTGCGATAACCTAGGCTTTTCAATGGCAGCCTGATTAATTAAATTCACTATCTGCCCATATTGGGTGGATTCGCCTAGGCTTTCCAGTACGATATGGACGGTTTGACCGAGGTTGTAACTGCCAGCGATGACGCTATCGTGCTGATTTTTATGGATAGGCGTTGATTCGCCAGTGAGTAAAGATTCATCTACTTTAGTCTGGCCTGATATCAGCCTGCCATCGGCAGGAAAAGCTTCCCCCAAATTGACCCGCACGATATCACCAATATTAAGCTGACTGTTGACCACACGAGTGTATGAGCCATCTTCATTTTGTCGCTCGGTATTCTCTGGAATACGGCTAACTAGCGCTTCCATCGCACCTAGCGTTTTGCTGTGCAGTTTGACTTCAATCAAGCGTGCTGATAGTAAAAAGAATACAAACATGGTCAACGAATCAAAATAAACCACATGTCCCCACCAACCGCTAGGGTCGAATGTTGCAGCCGAACTCACCACAAAAGTGATGCCTATACCCAAGGCTACCGGTAAATCCATGCTGATTTGCCTAAATTTTAAGTCGCGCCATGCATTGCTAAAAAACGAGCGGCTAGAAAAAAGCATGACGGGCAAACTAAGTAGCCATGCAGCCCAGTTCAATAAATGATTAATGTCACTGCTAATATCACCCGCTTTTGTGAAATAGCTTGGGCTGGCGTACATCATCACTTGCATCATGCAAAAGCCTGCCACTAGCCAGCGCCAAAAAGCTGCACGGCTTTTTGCTGTGGCGTTAAGTTGGTTTTCATTATGCGAGGCGGGGCTGGCGCTATAGCCTAACTTTTGTATGGCCATTAAGATTTGAGACGGCAAGATTAAATCGGCGTCCCACACCACCGCCGCGCGCCTTTTTGACATACTAACCCGAGCACTGACTATGCCTGGCAAAGCCGTTAAACCACGCTCAACGATGCCTGAGCAGGCGGCACAGCGCAAATCATCAATCAGCAAGCTAGATTGAACTAAGCTAGCGTCATCGCCAACCGCTTGACTAAAGCGTAGCCACTGATCTGGCGTATCTAAAATGATCCATGAGGGGTTGGGCAAGACGTCTTCAGAGGTAAAAGTATCAGTTAGCAAAAAGGGTTTCCATTTAACAAGATGAGGGCTGACTGAGCGCACAAGTCTAGCCTGCTTAATCGCTGTAATTATATATTGAAAAACTGGCAATCAGCCCCATACTAGTGGCAGAACAAATGAAATGGAGTGAAATATGCGCTTTGATAAATTAACAACTAAATTTCAACAAGCACTCAATGAGGCACAAAGTTTAGCCGTTGCAAATGACAGCCCGACCATAGAATCGCTGCATTTACTAGACGCGCTAGTCAAGCAGGAAGACGGAGGCACCAGTTCTTTGTTAGCACATGCTGGGGTACATTTAATCCCAGTTAAAGCAGCACTGGCGAGTGCTATTAGCAACTTGCCGAAGTCAAGCGACAGCGCTGGCGAAGTCGCCATTTCACGCGATCTGAATAATTTATTGAATATCACGGACAAGCTCGCCCTCAAACGCGGCGACGGCTTTATTGCCAGTGAAATGTTTTTGCTGGCATTGCTTGACGATAAAGGCCCAGCTGGCAAATTACTCAAAACGCATGGTTTATCTAAAGCGGCCTTAGAACAAGCGATTAACGAGGTGCGTGGCGGCGAGCAAGTGAATGCCTCTGACGCTGAGTCTAATCGAGAATCCCTGAAAAAATATACGGTAGACCTGACTGAAAGAGCGGGTTTAGGCAAGCTAGACCCTGTCATAGGTCGCGATGATGAAATACGCCGTGTCATTCAAGTGTTGATGCGTCGCACTAAAAATAACCCCGTATTAATTGGTGAACCTGGTGTTGGCAAAACCGCCATTATTGAAGGTTTGGCGCAGCGCATTGTCAATAGCGAAGTGCCCGATTCACTCAAAGGTAAAAAAGTATTGTCCTTAGATATGGCGGCTTTACTCGCGGGCACTAAATACCGAGGCGATTTTGAGGAGCGTCTAAAATCTGTGCTCAAAGAGCTCTCTCAAGATCAGGGTCAAACCATATTATTTATTGATGAAATTCACACCATGGTTGGCGCAGGCAAGGCTGAAGGCGCCATGGATGCTGGCAATATGCTCAAACCTGCATTGGCGCGCGGTGAATTGCACTGCGTAGGGGCAACCACACTAGATGAATATCGCAAATACATAGAAAAAGACGCGGCATTAGAGCGCCGCTTTCAGAAAGTACTGGTGGATGAGCCCAGCGTTGAGGCCACCATTGCCATTTTGCGCGGCTTACAAGAAAAGTATGAATTGCACCATGGGGTAGAAATTACTGACCCAGCGATTGTGGCTGCCGCCGAGCTATCGCATCGCTACATTACTGATAGATTCTTGCCCGACAAAGCCATTGATTTGATTGATGAGGCAGCGTCACGCATTAAGATGGAAATAGACTCTAAACCCGAGATTATGGATAAACTGGAGCGTCGTTTAATTCAGCTAAAAATTGAGCGTGAAGCAGTGCGCCGTGAAAAAGACGAGGGCAGTAAAAAGCGTTTTGACCTCATTGAAGAAGAAATCAATAAATTAGGCCGCGAATATGCTGATTTAGAAGAGATATGGAAAGCTGAAAAAGCCCAAGTACAAGGCTCTTCAAATATCAAAGAAGCGATTGAAAAAGTCAAATTTGAGATGGAAGAAGCGACCCGTAAAGGCGAGTGGCAAAGAGTTTCTGAATTGCAATATGGCAAACTGCCTGCGCTTGAAGCGCAGTTAAAACAGGCATCCAATGTGGAAGCAAGCTCCAGCCTAGGTAAAAATAAAATGTTACGCACTGAAGTAGGCGCAGACGAGATTGCCGAAGTGGTAAGCCGCGCGACTGGCATTCCTGTGGCAAAAATGATGCAGGGTGAGCGTGGCAAGTTGCTGACGATGGAAACAAAATTGCATGAACGCGTGGTCGGACAAGACGAGGCCGTCCGATTAGTCTCTGATGCGATTCGCCGTTCGCGTTCAGGCTTAGGCGACCCTTCTCGCCCTTACGGTAGTTTCTTATTTTTAGGCCCCACTGGCGTCGGCAAAACTGAGCTTTGTAAGGCATTAGCTGGCTTCTTGTTTGATAGCGAAGACCATTTAATTCGTATTGATATGAGCGAATTTATGGAAAAACATTCGGTAGCACGCATGATAGGTGCGCCGCCAGGCTATGTCGGCTATGAAGAAGGTGGCGCTTTAACCGAGGCAGTACGCCGCAAACCCTACAGTGTTATTTTGCTAGATGAAGTAGAAAAGGCCCATCCAGACGTATTTAATGTGCTGCTGCAAGTGCTAGATGATGGTAGGTTGACCGATGGTCAAGGACGTACGGTGGACTTCAAAAATACCGTGATTATCATGACCAGTAATTTAGGCTCGCAAATGATACAAAGTATGAGCGACCAAGATTACCAAGTTGTGAAACTCGCGGTGATGGGCGAAGTGAAAACGCATTTTAGGCCAGAATTTGTCAATCGCATTGATGAAGTGGTGGTTTTTCATGCCTTGGATGAAGCGAATATTAAGTCTATTACCAGCATACAGTTGCAATATTTGGCTAAGCGGCTGGCCGCGATGGATATGCAAATGCAGATTAGCGATGCTGCTATTAGCGAAATAGCCAATGCAGGTTTTGACCCAGTCTATGGCGCAAGACCGCTCAAACGTGCGATTCAGTCTGAGATTGAAAACCCACTGGCACGTGAAATTCTGATGGGGCATTTTGTCGCTAAAGACATCATCCATATAGATGTGAAGGCAGGTAAAATCGTATTTTCAAAATCTGCCAGCTAATACTTAGCTGTCATTGACTAAGGTTAGGAAAATGCAACAACTTACCCAGCAAATTACCGTGCAAACCGATGGCCGCCGACTTTACGACATCACCAGTGAAGTCAAGGCTTGGGCTAACAATAGCGGTCTAGCGACAGGCTTAATAACGCTCTATATTCAACACACATCAGCCAGCCTGTTGATTAATGAAAATTACGACCAAGACGTGCTGGTTGATATGGAAGCGTTTTTTAACCGCCTAGTGCCCGATGGCGACCCCTTATTTATTCATACCATAGAAGGGCCAGACGATATGCCTGCCCATATCCGTAGCGCACTTACACAAACGCATTTATCTATTCCGCTATTAAATGGCAAGCTGGCCTTAGGGCAATGGCAAGGCATTTTTTTGTATGAACATCGCCATCTGCAAAGTCAGCGTAAAATTTTGTTACACCTGATAGGCCAATAACAATTGAACACAAATCGGTTACATCACAGTCATGGCTGGGCATGAAGCTTAAGCTAAAATAGCTAGCAATTAATCTCTTAAAAAAGGAAAGTGCTGATGTCTATATTATTACGTTGTCTGTTAACTCTAGGTTTGACCGCCAGCATACTCGCCGCATGCGAGCAAAAAGCCGCTGTCGCCCCTAGCGCAGCACCAGCCGCACCAGCGACTGCACAAGCCGTAGAAAAAGAAGTGACTGGCGGTTACGAACCCAGCGCAGATGAGCGCGTGCCTGGCATTACCATAGACGCTGCGGCGCTAGATGCCGCTCTAATTGCCGCCGAAGCCGAGGCCGATAAGCCTAAAAAATAACGCCGTACTAGCCTGTTGGCTTAATATGGCGTGGGTTGTGATGGCGTCAATAGCCAGTAAATTTAAAGTATCAGCTTAAGGTCATGCGCAATATCAGCTGGCTTTTCGCCATAATCAATATAAAGTCTGATTTTTCCTGCTTTATCAAATACATACATGCCTGCACTATGGTCAACGGTATAGCCGCCTTTACCTTGCGCGTCTACTTTTTTGGCGTAAATTTTAAAGTTTGCTGCTGTTGCGGCTGTTTCTTGCTCGTTACCGCGTAAGCCTATAAAACGCTTATCAAAAGATGGAACAAATTGAGCGAGTACCGCTTGCGTGTCTCGCTCTGGGTCTAGCGTGACAAATAATACTTGCAACTCATCTGCACGCGCCCCCAATAGCTTCATGGTTTTTTTTAGATCTAGCATAGTGGTAGGACATACGTCTGGACAATGCGTATAACCAAAAAACAGCACCACTGCTTTCCCTTTAAAATCTGCCAAACTACGCGGCTTTCCGCTATGGTCAGTCAGGCTTAAGGTCTGTGCAAAGTCTGCACCAGTAATATCAGTAGCAACGTATCGATTAGCCTCAGTAGCTGGTTGGCAAGCCATTAAAACCGTTATACATAAACCCAGCAGAAAATAGCGCATATCACTTCAAACCCTGATTAATCTTTATCTTGATGAATATATCTTTACATTTAAAGCATATTTGATTTTAACATGCGACAAGAATTACAGCCTTTAGTTTACAATATTACTTTTACAAGTTTCCTTCAAAAGGCGCAATATGGCAATTCCAACCTCAATGGCAGACCGCGACGGCGTAATTTGGTACGACGGGCAGATGGTCAACTGGCGCGATGCCACAACTCACGTGTTAACGCATACCTTGCATTATGGCATGGGCGTTTTTGAAGGCGTACGCGCTTATAAAACCGACAAAGGCACTGCTATTTTTCGCCTAAAAGAGCATACAGACCGCTTATTTCGTAGCGCCCATATTTTGCAAATGAAAATGCCATACAGCAAAGAACAGCTCATGGAAGCGCAAAAAGCCGCTGTACGCGAAAATAATTTAGAATCTGCCTACATGCGCCCTATGGCTTTTTATGGCGCCGAGGCAATGGGCATTTCTGCTAAAACGCTATCAACCCATGTCATTGTAGCCGCTTGGAAGTGGGGCGCGTACATGGGCCAAGATGCCTTAGACAATGGCATTCGCGTTAAAACATCGTCATTCTCACGGCATCACGTTAATATTACCATGTGTAAAGCTAAAGCCAACGGTAACTATATGAATAGCATTTTAGCGCACCAAGAAGCCGCGCTTGATGGCTACGACGAAGCGCTGCTATTAGATGTGGATGGCTTTGTTGCAGAAGGCTCAGGCGAAAATATATTTATTATTCGTAATGGTAAGCTCTACACCCCAGACCTCACTAGCGCATTAGAAGGCATTACCCGCGACACCATTTTACAACTGGCGGCAGAAATCGGCTTAACCGTGATTGAAAAACGCATTACCCGTGACGAAGTATATACCGCTGACGAAGCGTTCTTTACTGGTACTGCCGCGGAAGTAACCCCTATCCGCGAGCTTGACCGCCGTCTTATTGGCGCGGGCACGGCTGGGCCAATTACCAAACAATTACAAAAAATGTACTTCGACGCGGTGACTGGCAAATCAGCCAAACACGCACACTGGCTCACTTTGGTATAAATTCTCATTATGACTATCGTAAAAGCCATTGAAATATCAGCCCAAGATTTACCCCTACACTGCCCAAGTAAAGAGATTGCGCTTTGGTCATCACACCCTAGGGTATTTTTAGATATCAGCAAAACTGGCGAGGCCACTTGCCCTTATTGTGGCACGCGTTATGTCCTTAAAGCTGGGGAAGTTATTTCGCATCATTAAACACGGGCTGGGCCTGATGGTGCAAATCTTGATGGTGATAAAGTCTTGATGGCATCAATCTGCGCTAGAACAGCGCTATTGGTGCTGGCCTACCCCACAGGTTTTCTATCACATGCTTTGCATTGTCCGCTTGGCTATTGGTCCAAAATTCAACTTGGCCTGACGCTGGGCTGCTAGCCAAACAATCCACCTCTATTAAGCGCTTTTTTAGCTGACTAGCCACTGCTGCACCAGTGTCTATCAAGACAACATCCTGACCGACCACCTCTGTAATGAGATCTCGCACAAAAGGGTAATGGGTACAACCTAACACTATGGTATCTGCCCCTTTTGCCAATAACGGCGCGCAATATTGCCGTATTAAGTCTTGGGTGGTCTGGGCCGTCAATTCGCCACGTTCTATGCACTCCACCAAGCCCAAACATGCTTGAGTGACAACCTCGACGTTACGACCATAACTTTCTAATAATGCGGCAAATTGTGCGCTTTTGAGTGTGCCAACAGTGGCTAGCACGCCAATAATGCCATTTTTAGTCGCCTCGGCAGCTGGCTTGACTGCTGGCTCCATGCCGATAATCGGCAGACTATATCTTGCGCGCATAGCGTCAATTGCCGCAGCGGTTGCGGTATTGCAAGCCACAACTAGCGCTTTAACCCCCTGAGCAATTAAAAAATCTGCAACAGCAAAACAGCGGGCCTGAATTTCTTCTGGAGTTTTATTGCCATAGGGCGCGTATAAACTATCAGCCACATAGAGCAATGCTTCATCTGGCAATAATGCCTGTATGTGCTTTAAAACAGAAATGCCACCTACGCCAGAGTCAAACACCCCTATCGGCTTCAACACCAACGCTGTTTCTATAGATAGGATGGGTTTTGTACGCATTGCCAAGTCGTCATCAGTTACAATGTTGACATTATAAACGATTGGCAGCTTAAGCTAATAAGGACTTCCGCATGGGAAATAGACTGACTAAAATTTACACACGAACTGGCGATGATGGCACCACAGGCTTGGGCGATGGCAGTCGTATTAACAAAGATAGCTTGCGAGTCGAAGCGATGGGTGATTTAGACGAGCTAAATTCCATTATAGGCATCATGCTCACAGAATCTGTGCCCACAAATTTAGCCTCTTTGCTAACGCATATTCAACATGATTTATTTAACGTGGGCGGAGAAATTTGCATTCCTGGTTACGTCATTTTGCAGCAATCACGTATTACTGAATTAGAGCGGTCAATTGATCTATTAAACGAACAGCTAGTTCCGCTCAAGGAGTTTATCTTGCCTGGTGGCTCAAAAGCTTCTGCCTATTGCCACCTTGCACGTACCGTGTGTCGCCGTGCTGAACGAAAACTAGTGGAATTGCATCGCAATGAAAAAGTCACAGACATTTCATTGCAATATTTAAACCGCTTGTCTGACTTATTGTTTGTCATGTGTCGCAGTATTAACAAGCAGGCTGGCATCAGCGATGTCTTGTGGAAAAATGAGCCCAGTACAATTTAAGTTATAATCCACGCATGATTAAAAAATTGTTAGATAAAATTTTTAGGCCTAAGCATGCCAAGCTAGAGCATCATCAAGCCGCGACCGCTAGAGCGCCACAAAACCAACCGCACAAACCCATACTAAGAGCCAAGTCTAGCAATACAAAACCCAGGCATAAAAGTGTAGATTTTATGCAACATGGCGCACTATGTATCGCCCATAAAGTGCATAAAATAGACCGCAATCTATTAAGTAATGCCGCGCTTAAAACGACTGAAGGCCTACATAAAGCGGGCTTTGACGCTTATATTGTCGGTGGGGCGGTACGTGATTTATTACTGCAACACACGCCTAAAGATTTTGATGTGGTCACGGATGCCACGCCAGAAGAAGTCAATAGAATTTTTAGGCGCTCACGCCTCATAGGCAAACGATTTAGATTGGTGCATGTTTTATTTGGCGATGAAACCATAGAGGTGTCTACTTTTCGTGGCAGTCACCTTGAGGCAGACGGCGACTCAAAAGTGTCAGACTCTGGACGGATTATTCGCGACAACGTATTTGGCTCTATTGTAGAAGACGCGCTACGCCGCGATTTTACTGCTAACGCCCTGTATTACGACCCAGCCAGCCAAGATGTACTGGACTTTCATAACGGTTATGCCGACATTAAAGCAGGCATCTTGCGCATGATAGGTAAGCCAGAAATACGCTATGCCGAAGACCCAGTGCGTATGTTACGTGCTGTTCGATTATCAGCCAAACTAGGCCTCAAAATAGACCCCAACACGCAAGCGCCTATCGCCAAAATGGCAGATTTACTGCAAGACGTGCCCGCCAGCCGCTTATTTGATGAAATGTTGAAACTATTTTTATCTGGCCATGCCATGCAAAGCGTTATGGCCTTGCGTGCCCAACATTTGCATCACGGGCTATTGCCTATGCTAGATGTGGTGTTAGAGCAGCCTATGGGTGAGCGCTTTGTCATGTTGGCCCTACAAAATACCGATAGCCGCATACTGTCTGGCAAATCGGCTAACCCCAGTTTTTTATTTGCCACTTTACTTTGGCATGAAATGCTGGCCGCCTGGGAAGGCTATAAAAAACAAGGTCATCATGCGATTCCTGCGCTGCACATGGCCATGACAGAAGTCATTGCTACGCAGGCTGAAAAGCTAGCGATACATAACCGCTACAGCGCGACTATGAAAGAAATTTGGGGGCTACAACCGCGTTTTGAGCAGCGTGCTGGCAAACGTCCGTTTGGCTTGCTGACGCATCCTCGCTACCGTGCTGGCTACGACTTTTTATTATTACGTTGCGAATCAGGCGAACTGCCTATGGAATTGGGCGCATGGTGGACAGCCTTTGCTGAAGCCGATGGTGAGACTAGAGCAGGGATGTTACAAGCTGACACTAGCCCAAAAAAACGTAGAAGAAAACCCCATAAAAAACCCAGCAGTGTTGAAACTGTGTAGGCAAACTTAGATATTTTCAAACTCGGCTATGTCAGAAGCTTACATTGCGCTAGGTAGTAATTTACAAAATCCTGTTCTGCAAGTAAACACTGCTTTAGCGGCGCTAGAGCGCATCCCCAATAGCCGCTTGATCAAACAATCGTCACTTTATCAAACAGCGCCTATAGACTGCGACCATGACCCCGATCAGCCTGTGCCAGACTTTATTAATGCGGTTGCCTTATTAGAAACAAATTTAACGCCCATGGCTTTATTGCAAGCTTTATTTGATATTGAAAATACTGCTGGCCGCCAGCGACCCTATATCAACGCGCCACGAGTCATGGATTGTGACTTATTACTCTATGATAATCTGTGCATCAACACCAGTACGCTGACCTTGCCTCACCCTCGTATGCATAAACGTGGATTTGTTTTATTACCATTATTTGAAATCGCAGCGCATTTATCACTGCCTAATCATGGCAAAATAGCAGAATTGCTAAACACCCATCAATTTACTGACATCAAAAAACTATAGGCCTAAAAAAGTCACATGAGCATTTTTAAAAAATTCCCTTACATTGTTATTGAAGGCCCTATCGGCTGCGGAAAAACCACCTTGGCTAAAATATTAGCGGATAAGTTTCCCGTTGATTATTTGTCTGAAAAAGCCGAGTCCAACCCATTTTTACCGCGCTTTTATCAAGATGTAAAACGCTACGCCCTACCTACTCAATTGTTCTTTTTATTTCAGCGTGCCAGCCAGATTGCCGATTTAAGCCAGCGCGATATGTTTGCCAAGCCTATTGTGGCTGATTTTTTCTTAGAAAAAGACCCGATATTTGCCCGTTTAAATTTAGATGATGAAGAATACGCCTTGTACCATCAAATTTATTTGCACTTACAACTCAAGGCGCCTAAGCCTGATTTAGTCATTTACTTACAAACGCCAGTAGATGCATTAATGGATCGCATTGAGGCGCGCAACGTCAATTATGAGTTAGATATTCCGCGCGAATATGTAGAACGGCTAGCCAATGCCTATAGTGAATTTTTTCATAGCTATGACACCTCACCAGTACTCATCGTGAATAACGAAAAACTCAATATATTAAATAGCCAAGATGCGCTTGATTTATTACTCACGCGTATTTTGCAGATTAAAGGTCAGCGCGAATTCTTTAATCCTAATTTTGACTAGGGTCCAACACACCGTACTTATGAATTTAACAGAACTTGAAAAATTGGCAGCATCTGGTGAAAAAATTGCCATGCTCACTTGCTATGACGCCACCTTTGCTAAATTAATGGAATTGGCTGGCGTTGATATGTTGCTGGTAGGCGACTCGCTAGGCATGGTATTGCAGGGTGCTGAAAATACCTTAAATGTTAGCATGCACCACATGACTTATCATACAAAAAGCGTAGCCGCTGGCGCGCCCAATACCGTGATTATGGCGGATATGCCACTGGGCAGCTATGAGCATGACGATGAAGCCGCCTATAAAAATGCCCTTTGGCTAATACGCTCTGGGGCTGATTTGGTTAAGTTTGAAGGGGGTGGTAGCAAAGTAAAAACGGCGCGTTATTTGGTGGAACGCGGCATTCCTGTGTCTGCGCACTTGGGCTTTACCCCGCAATCGGTCAACCAATTGGGCGGCTATAAAATTCAGGGTAAAACCGATGAAAGTGCAGCTAAAATTATGGCAGATGCAATCGCCATGAGCGAAGCTGGGGTGAGTTTTATTGTATTAGAAATGGTGCCCGCGGCGCTTGCTAAAAAAATCACCGAAAGCATTAAAACCCCCACCATAGGCATAGGTGCAGGGGTAGACTGTAGTGGCCAAGTATTGGTGATGCAAGATTTACTCGGTATTTACTCTGGCGTTTCTGGCAAAAGCCCTCGCGAATTTAAAACGCCACGTTTTGTGAAAAACTTCTTGTCAGAAACCAACAGCATACAATACGCCGTCAGCAGCTATGTGCACGCGGTAAAAAATAAATCATTCCCTGCGCCAGAGCACAGCTACTAATGCATATCATCCATACTGCCGTTGAATTAAGACAGCGGCTAAAAAATCAGAGTAATATCGCGTTTGTGCCCACCATGGGCAATCTACATGCTGGTCACATTCACTTAGTTGAAATCGCTAAGCAGCATAGCTCCTGTGTGGTAGTGAGTATTTTTGTTAATCCCTTGCAATTTGCTGCCAATGAAGACTTAGCCAGCTACCCGCGCACTTTGGCCGCCGATTGTGAAAAACTCAAAGCAGCAGGCGCAACGCTGGTATTTGCGCCCTCAGTAGCAGAAATGTATCCAGACTTTGACGGCGTGAATCTTAATCAGACGATGACCATTAGCCCGCCGCCCATGGCCGATATATTATGTGGTGCATCTAGGCCTGGGCATTTTTCTGGGGTGGCGACCATAGTCATGAAGCTTTTTAACATGGTGATGCCACAACTGGCGATATTTGGCCAAAAAGATTTTCAGCAGCTATTGATTATCCGCCAACTTGTACAACAGTTTAATATGCCGATTAAGGTGATTGGGGTTGCGACAGTGCGCGAGAGCAATGGCCTGGCCATGAGTTCACGCAACGGTTATTTATCTGCACAACAGCGCCAACAGGCCAGCCTATTACATGAGGTTTTGCAAAACACTGTGGCTAAAATACAAAGCCAGCCACACAATCTACCGCTTAATTTTCAGCAACTTGAACAAGCGACCACTGACTCACTGACCAGTCATGGCTGGGCTGTTGATTATGTTGCAATAAAATCAGCACTGACACTAGCGCCTGTGAGCGATACAGACACAGATTTAGTAATATTGGCCGCGGCTAAGTTAGGCAATACGCGGCTCATTGATAATATTGAATTTTTGCTTAACAAATACACCACAAATTGATTAAAAATTGGAAGTCGCGTTTGAAAGGACTATAATGCACTCCCTTTTTATAATTGGCTAAGCACATGCAATGCGCCATGCTCAAGTTTTCACTTGCAGCAGGTGAATAAAACCATGTGCACATCGCTTTGCATAACTGCATAGCATTCCAACGTAACGTAATTCCAGTACAGGCCGCTTAAATGACAAAAGACGAAAATAGCACAAAATCAGATATAAATAATTTAGAATCCATGAAACTCGCCGTGGTTGATGCGATTGAAGACATTAAAGGCTTTGATATTACTGTGATGGACGTGCGTAAGCTCACTTCTATGACCAGTTATATGATAGTCGCCAGCGCAACCTCTAGCCGCCAAGCCAAAGCCATTGCAGACAATGTGCGCGAAAAACTTAAAGAAAAAGGTTATGCCATCCGTGGTACAGAAGGCGAAAAAGAAGGCGAATGGGTGTTAGTGGATTTAAACGATATTGTCGCCCATATTATGGTGCCAACCACACGCGCCTACTATAATTTAGAGCAACTATGGGGTGAAGCTGAAAACCGCCGTGGTCATATTAAATCGGATAATAACGAAGCTTAATACGCCTTTACAACTGACCTGAATTTGCTTAAAGAATAGACCTTGAAGCTGCGCATTATCTCTGTCGGTCACAAAATGCCAAATTGGGTAGAAACGGCATGCCTAGAATACAGCAAGCGCATGCCGCGTGAAATTAACCTAGAAATTATTGAGATTAAGCCAGAAAAGCGTGCGGCGGGTAATAATACCGGAAACATCCAACTGATAGAAGCTAAGCGCATATTAGAAGCCGTAGGCAAAGATTACTGCGTGGCCTTGGATGAACGCGGCCTAGAAATCACCACCCTGCAACTGGCCGACAAGTTAACGCAATGGCAACTGGCAGGAAGAGATGTTGCATTGATTATCGGTGGCGCAGATGGCTTGCATGCCTCGGTCAAACAAAAAGCTGATTGGCTGTGGGCTTTATCCAAACTTACCCTACCACATGCCATGGTGCGCGTTATACTGGCCGAGCAGCTATACCGCGCCCACACTGTCATTAGCAATCACCCCTATCACAGAGAGTAATCATGCCAGCTACCCAGCCCAGCTATGAAAAATCCTTAGTTTGGTTTAGACGTGACCTACGTGACTATGACCATGCCGCGCTTTATCACGCCTTAAAATTTTCTAAAACGGTGTTTTGTGCTTTTGTGTTTGATACAGACATACTAGATAAGTTAACGGATAAGGCTGACCGTCGTGTAGAGTTTATTTGGGAAAGTATCCGTGAGCTAAAAGCCGCGTTTCAAGCCAAAGGCGCTGATTTAATAGTCGTGCATGGCAGCGCAAGCTTAGAAATTCCTCAACTGGCTGCTAGCCTAAGCATTTCTGCCGTATTTGCTAACCACGATTATGAGCCCAGCGCCATAAGTCGTGATGCAGCTGTTGCCGAACAACTGGCAAAAATGAACATCCAGTTTCATCACTATAAAGATCATGTCATTTTTGAAAAAGATGAAATATTAACGCTAGCTGGCAAACCTTACTCGGTATTTACCCCCTACAAAAATATGTGGTTAAAAACCGTCAATGATTTTTACATTCAGCCCTACTCTGTCGACCGCTATGCTAGCCATTTAGCCCAGGCAAGCACTTTTGGCCCATTAATTAGCTTAGAAAGTCTGGGGTTTAAACGTACTAATTTATCTAGCTTGCGCTTAGCAACTGGTATGCAAGGCGCATTAGCACTATTGGATGACTTTACGTCGCGCATGATTCGCTATAAAGAGGCTAGAGATTTTCCTGCCATCAAAGGGGTGTCTTATTTATCGGTACATTTACGCTTTGGCACTATTTCTATACGCCATTTAGCGCGTACCGCCATACAAGAAACTAACGCTGGTGCCCAAACGTGGCTTAACGAGCTGATTTGGCGTGATTTTTATGTACAGATTATGCACCACCAGCCTAAAGTGGCATTAGGCCATGCGTACAAAACCGAATTTGAGTCACTGGCTTTTCCAAATAATCCACAACTTTTTTCAGCATGGTGCGCTGGCAATACAGGTTACCCATTAGTCGACGCAGCCATGCGTCAGCTTAACCTGACAGGCTTTATGCACAACCGCTTGCGTATGGTGGCGGCTAGCTTTTTAGTCAAAGACTTATTAATCGACTGGCGTTGGGGTGAGCGTTATTTCGCCGAAAAACTGATTGATTTTGATCTCAGCGCCAACAACGGCGGTTGGCAATGGGCCGCTAGTACTGGCTGTGACGCGCAACCTTGGTTCAGAATTTTCAACCCCATCACGCAAAGTATCAGATTTGACTCACAAGCTAAATTTATTCGCAAATATGTGCCTGAATTAGTCAATTGCGATGACAAAGAAATACACGCACCTTGGCTAATAGCGCCGCTGCGCCAACAAATGCTCAATATACAGATAGGCACGGATTACCCAGCGCCCATAGTTGATCATGCCACGCAGCGTGGCTTAGCACTAGCCTTATATAAAAATCCTTAAATACCGCAGCTAGTTACGCTGCCAAAATAACCCCAGTAATATAACCCTGGTAATATAGCCCCAGTAATATAACCCTAAAATTGTTATGTGTAATATGTTTTATATAAGACATAAGTGTTCTATAATCATCATGCAGTATAGATAAACCTCCTTTAATTTTTAGGAAATCACTATGGCACTCGTTTCCTTACGTCAATTACTAGACCATGCCGCAGAACACAACTACGGCATCGCCGCTTTTAATGTGAATAATATGGAGCAAGTGCACGCCATTATGCAGGCGGCCGACGAGGTGAATAGCCCAGTTATTCTGCAAGGCTCGGCGGGGGCGCGTAAATATGCTGGTGAAGCATTTCTGAGGCACTTGGTGCTAGCGGCCATTGAAACTTACCCGCACATCCCCGTTGTCATGCATCAAGATCATGGCCAATCACCCGCTGTTTGCATACAAGCCATGCGCTCTGGCTTCTCTAGCGTGATGATGGATGGCTCACTGATGGAAGACGCCAAAACCCCTGCCAGCTATCAATACAATGTTGACGTTACCAGAAAAATTGTAGAAATTGCCCATGCCATTGGCGTGTCAGTTGAGGGCGAATTAGGCGTACTAGGCTCACTAGAAACAGGCTTAGCTGGCGAAGAAGACGGTTCTGGTGCTGTTGGGCTATTAAGTCATGCGCAAATGCTAACCGACCCAGAAGAAGCCGCCGACTTTGTCCGCCGAACTGGCGTTGATGCACTCGCCATCGCCATAGGCACATCACATGGTGCATACAAATTCACCAAGCCACCCACTGGCAAAACCCTAGCCATTAGCCGCATCAAAGAAATTCATGAGCGCATTCCTAACACCCATCTAGTGATGCACGGCTCATCCTCAGTGCCGCAAGAATGGCTGCACATCATCAACGAATTTGGTGGCGATATGGGAGAAACCTATGGTGTACCTGTTGAAGAAATTGTTGAAGGCATTAAACATGGGGTGCGTAAAATCAATATCGATACCGATTTACGCATGGCCTATACTGGTTCTATCCGAAAATTCTTCACTGAAAAAAGAAAAGAATTTGACCCAAGAAAATTTTTAAGCGCCTCCACAATTGCCATGCGCGCCATTTGTAAAGAAAGGTACGAAGCTTTTGGCTCGGCGGGACAGGCTGACAAAATCAAATCTATCTCCTGCGAACAAATGGCAACACGCTATAAATTAGGTGAATTGCAAGCCGTCATTAAATAGTTAAAGCAAAATAAATAGTCAATAAAATATAAGGGATTGTGAAATGCGGCGCAATTTAGTAGTGGGCAATTGGAAGATGCATGGCAATATTAGTAGCAACCAAATATTGTTAGAAAAACTCATAGACAACCTAAAAGACACTAAGCATGCGGATTATGTCGTCTGCGTGCCCAACCCCTATTTACACCAAACCAGATCATTACTAGAAAATACCAACATTGCTTGGGGCGGGCAAAATGTAAATCAATTTGAAGAAGGTGCTTTTACGGGGGCAGTATCGCCGCACATGCTCACAGATCTAGGTTGCAGCTATGTGTTACTAGGCCACTCAGAAAGACGTGTGCTATTTCATGAAACCAATCTTTCTGCCGCGGCAAGATTCGATGCCGCTATTAAAGCAGGCCTGACGCCTATTTTATGCGTGGGTGAAACCCTAGCTGAACATGATGCAGGATTAACCGAAGTGATTGTAGCCAGCCAAATGGACGCGGTCATGGCAACGCTAAGTGACCAAGGATTTGCCAGAGCCATGCAACTCAACATGGTGTTTGCCTATGAGCCCGTTTGGGCGGTTGGCACAGGCAAAACTGCTAGCCCCGAGCAAGCGCAACAAGTCCATCAGTTTATACGCCAGCGCATTGCTAGGCGCAATGCCGAAGCAGCTTCAAATGTGCGTATCATTTATGGTGGCAGCGTAAAAGCGCAAAATGCCAGTCAGCTATTTAATATGCCAGATGTGGATGGTGGCCTAGTGGGCGGCGCCTCTTTAAATGCCGATGAATTTAGCGCTATTTGCCGTATCGCCAATAATAAAACTTAAAGCAATTAATGACATAGGGACTGTTATGCGCTAATGGGCTATTTTTTTAGAGTGGTAAGCGGCAATGCGCTCTATTTCTTTGCGACTACCCATCATCACTGGTACGCGCTGATGCAGGGCATTAGAATGCACTTCTAATATGCGTTGTATGCCAGTTGTGGCTGCGCCGCCTGCTTGCTCAATAATAAAGCTCATCGGGTTGGCTTCATACATTAATCGTAACTTGCCGCCTTTAAGCTGCAATTTGCTATCTATCGGGTACATAAATACACCGCCACGCACCAATATACGGTGCACTTCTGCGACCATAGAGGCTACCCAGCGCATGTTGAAGTCTTTTTTGCGTATGCCCTCTGCGCCCTGCAAACACTCGTCTATGTAGCGTTGCACGGGTTCTTGCCAAAAACGATAATTAGACATATTAATCGCAAATTCTTGCGTATCGACTGGCACTTTAATCTCTGGATGGCTGAGGTAAAACTCGCCGCTAGCCACATCTAGGGTAAAGCCATTAACGCCATGGCCAGTGGTCAATACCAGCATGGTCGATGTGCCATATAGCGCATATCCAGCACAAATTTGTTCAGTGCCGGCCTGCAAGAAGTCAGCCAAAACGGGCTTAGCATTTGCACTTTTTAAGATCGAAAATATGGTGCCTACAGATATATTCACATTGACGTTAGAAGAGCCATCTAGTGGGTCAAATAACAGCAAATACTGGCCTTTTTGCCGCTGCGGCTCTGCTATCTGGATAATGTCATCCATCTCTTCTGAGGCCATACCAGCCACATAACCGCTTTGCTGGTTAGTTTCAATGAAAATATCGTTAGTAATCACGTCTAATGCCTTTTGCACCTCGCCCTGCACATTTTCAGAAGCTAGGCTACCCATATTGCCAGCAAGCGCGCCTTGGTCTATCGCTAGGGCGATTTTTTTACAAGCATCAGCAATATCTTTAAGCATAGAGGTCAATGCTAGACTATGCTCACCCGTGACATGCTTTAATAAGAATTCAGTGATAGTGATATGTTCAGCCATACAAGTTTCCTAATTTTAATAATTCGCTAAGGCTAACTGCTAATTCTGCATCTAATTAAATTAATACGCTTAGATTAATTTTTTTGCACAACTAAATTGTGCCACTTAAGTGCACACCTTAGTGAGAAAGATATTATACCCACATAATTAATACTTTAATGATACAACTATCAAATCGCTAGACAACAAGGCCTTGGTCAGTTAAAGTTATGAGCAATATGATGCTTAATTTGATAAAAAATAAGCATCCTCGCAATTAGGAAATTTAATATGCATAGTAAATTAATCAGTTACGCTAAAAGAACCGCCAGCATAACTAGCTTGTTAGTACTTACGCTGCTATCAGCCTGCGCCACACAAAGCAATAAAGACCCGCTTGAAGGCATGAACCGTGGCATCTATAAATTTAATGACGTCGCTGACAAAGCAGTCATTAAACCTGTAGCCAAAGCATATAAGGCCGTCACCCCTAGCCCAGCTCGCACAGGCATCAATAACTTTTTCAATAATTTAGGCTCTATCACCACTGTCTTAAACGATTTATTACAGTTCAAATTCAGCCATGCCTTTACTGATGCGGGGCGCTTCGTCATTAACAGTACGTTTGGTTTAGCTGGCTTTATTGACGTGGCTGGCATGGATAACATAGAAAAACATAAAGAAGACTTTGGTCAGACCTTGGGTTACTGGGGTGTGAATAGTGGCCCCTATTTGGTATTGCCGTTTCTTGGCCCATCTAGCGTGCGTGATACTGGCGGTATGATATTTGACACAGCAACAACTGACCCCATTACCTACACACATAATATTGGTGAAGTTAGGCTGCACAACCAACTACGTTTAGCGCAGTTGATTGATAAACGTACCGAGTTACTCACAGCAAGCGACTTGATAGACGAGGCGTCATTAGACCCCTATGCTTTTATGCGTGACGCCTACTTACAAAGACGTGCAAGCTTGGTGCAAGATGGCTTAGTGCCCGATGAGTTTATTAAAGACGATAGTGACGAAATAAGCCCTAAAAAGTAGCAATTGTTTAGCGGGGCAATCCCGCTAGTCGCTGGCTACCGTCATACGCTCTATTAAAATCGATCCAACCTGCTTAGAGCTCTGAATAAGCACATCCGTGCCTATACCAACTATCATCTTCAGCATATCCGCCATATTACTGGCAATGGTAATCTCTTCTACAGGGTGCAGGATCACGCCATTTTCAACCCAGAACCCCGCCGCGCCCCTTGAGTAATCACCCGTCACCATATTCACGCCTGAACCTAACAGCTCCGTGACTAATAAGCCTGTGCCCATTTGCCTTAGCATACCAGCAAAATCATGGCTGCCCGATTGCACGATTAAATTATGATTACCCCCCGCGTTGCCCGTCGTTTGCATACCTAGCTTGCGCGCTGAATAGCTAGCCAAAACATAACCTTGCAGCACACCGTCTTTGACTAACTGACGCGCTTGCGTAGCCACCCCTTCGTTATCAAACGGGCTGCTAGCTAAGCCTTTTTTCAGATGCGGGTCTTCTACGATATTTAATAGTGGGCTGGCGATTTGCTTACCCAAACTATCGAGTAAAAATGATGATTTTCGATATAAACTACCGCCAGAAATAGCGTTAATCAATGTGGAAATTAAGCCGCTGGCTAAGGGCGCCTCAAACAGCACTGGCACTTGGCAAGTGCTAATTTTTCGCGAATTTAATCGCCTAATGGCCCGCACACCCGCCATCTGGCCTATGTCTGCTGGGGTTTGCAAATCGCTAGCCGCCCGCGCCGTGCTATACCAATAATCTCGCTGCATATTGTCAGCGGATTCCGCAATCACCGAGCAGCTCAAGCCATGCCTAGAGCTGGGATAGCCGCCAGTAAACCCATGCGTATTGCTGTAAGCAAAATAACCCTCACCAGTTGAAACGCTCGCCCCTTCCGAGTTTGTAATGCGCGCATCCACACTTAAAGCGGCGGCTTCACATGCTTGAGCCAGTAAAATAGCCTCATCTACTGAAATATGCCAAGGGTGATGCAGCGCTAAATCTGGTATGTGCTTTGCCATTAGCTGCGCATCGGCTAAGCCACAAAACTCATCTTTAGCAGTGTACTTAGCAATATTACAGGCCGCAGCCACCGTGTCTTTTAAGGCCTGCTGGCTTAAATCTGAGCTACTGGCATGACCTTTCTGCTGACCGAAATACACCGTTACTGACATGCCTTTATCACGGTTGTATTCTATGTTTTCTACTTCATTTAAG
This sequence comes from uncultured Pseudomonadota bacterium, assembly GCA_903876765.1. Lineage (GTDB taxonomy): Bacteria > Pseudomonadota > Gammaproteobacteria > Burkholderiales > Methylophilaceae > Methylotenera. The sequence goes on from CAIRBH010000024.1 coordinate 31,018, forward strand.
CGCACCGAAACATTTTGACCTATGCTTAAGCTCAATTCAGCTTCCGCGGCACTAGCGCCAAGATTTTTTGCGACTTTAAGCACGTCTTCCGACATTTGCTTAATTTCATCTAAACTATAACTAAAGCGCAAATCTGCCATAAGCTTTTTATCTTTCACCCAATAGAGCAAGCGCTGAGTCAGCGCTAAAAATATGTTCTAAAAACTAAGGCTGTTATAATAGCGCAGTATGAAACCTAAAAAGACAAACACTGGGATTGATTTTAGCTATGATGCGAATTTAGCCTCTAAATTAAATGCTGAAGAGCCGATTAGCAAGACCCAACTAAAAGCCGAGGCGGATGAACAACAAGCGCTAGGCGTGCGACTCACCGAATTACCCAAAGATAAGCTGCTAAAACTAGACTTGCCCGATGCCGTGGTCACGGCGGTACTGGATTCTAAAAAAATCACCGCGAATGGCGCTACTCGGCGCCACAAACAGTATTTAGGGAGGCTGATGCGCGAGATTGATAATGCGCCTATCTTAGAGCAGCTTGCGCGTTGGGATGGCAAACACACCGCAGAAAACGCCTATTTTCATGGCTTGGAGCGCTGGCGTGATCGCATGATAGAAAATGCAGAGGTGCTGGCTGAGTTTATTGCGCTGTACCCACAGGTCGATATTCAGCAACTGCGCACCTTAATACGAAATGCTCAAAAAGAGCAGGCTGCTGGCAAACCGCCAAAAAGCAGTCGTGAGATATTCCGCCTGCTGCGCGAAGCTACAAAAGCACCACAAGACAACAGCGATGCCGAGTCAAACTACACCCCCACCGATGAACTAGACAATAATTTTTAGCTACCATGGAACACACCCCTGCCATTATTCACGCCAAAGCGCTGTTATTCTTAGTCGGTATGATTTTAGGGGTGGGTACGTTCACTGGCTTTATCGCCCGCATATTAAAAATACCCGATGTTGTGATGTTTTTAATAGCAGGCATGGCACTTGGCAGCGCTGGATTGGCGGTTATTGATGTCAGAGTTGATTCTACCTTAAATCAATTATTACTTATTTTTGGCTCTTGCTACATATTGTTTGATGGCGGCGCCAGCGTACGAATCAAGGTATTACAAGGCGTTTGGCCGACCTTGCTCTCTTTAGCGACGTTAGGGGTGCTCATTAGCGCACTGGTAACCGCCTTTGCCGCACAATATTTGCTGCATATCCCGTTTATTTTCGCCATGTTGCTAGGCGCTGTTATTGCCTCCACTGACCCTGCAACCTTAGTGCCCGTATTTCGACAAGTGCAGGTCAGGGCAAAAATTGCCCAAACCGTGATGAGCGAATCTGCTTTTAATGATGCGATGGGCGCTATTTTGAGCTTTGCTGTGCTGGGGGCAGTGATGTCTGGTACTGATTTTTCTATTAGCGCCAGCCTCGCCTCATTGTTGCAACAATCTTTGCTGGGCATAGTCGGCGGCTTAATCATGGGTTATTTAGCGGCTTTAATGATAGCCCATGAAAAATATAGCTTTTTGGCTGAATACGCCCCAGTCGTCACGTTGATGTCGGTTGCGGCTGCCTATTTGAGTGTAGACAATCTACACGCCAGTGGCTTTATGGCAGTCTTTGTATTTGGTATGGTGTTGGGCAATAAAGATTTACTAGGCTTTAAAATGGCCGCTGATGAAGAAAACAAACTATCAGACTTCATTCTGACCACCTCGCTGATTATGCGTATTTTTATCTTTATATTGCTAGGCTCTCAGGTCAATTTTGCATTACTGCAACAGTATTTTTGGGGCGCGCTGGCCGTGGTGCTGGTGTTTATATTCATTGCCCGTCCATTAGTGGTATTGGTCTGCGCGCTGCCTAACCGCAAAGCCCAATGGACGCGACAAGAGTTGCTATTTATGTGCTGGACGCGTGAAACTGGCGTAATACCAGGGGCGCTGGCTGGCATGCTAGTAGGCATGAAAGTGCCTTATAGCGAGGTCATTGCCTCGGTGACATTTATGGCGATTTTAATCACCATTTTATTGCAAGCCACTAGTACCAAATGGCTGGCTGGCAAGTTAGATTTGCTAGAAAGCTAGACCTAGCAGCAATTAAGCTATCCAGCAAACTAACTCTTTAGCAAAAAATTATGAGCGTGAATTTAATTGCACGGTGGTGCTAACCTGGGCACCCTCGTGTTGCAACTCAACGGGCACAGTCTGGCCAGCATAGCGCTTAACTGCGGCAAATAAGTCATCTGCCTTATCTAGGCTAACGTCTCCAATTTTTAGCAAGGTATCGCCTTTAACGATATTGGCCTTGAATGCTGGCGATTCTTTAATCACCGCAATGATTTTTAAGCCAGGTTCCGCTACTTTCTGCTCATTTTCATCACTTGGCGATCTAACTAATTTAATTACGTGCACACCAAATAGCGGCATAGGCAACTTAGCCCAGTAACTTGCATAATAGTTATATTCTGTGGGTGCTTCGACCAAATCTTTCTCATCGACTACGCCGCCATTTTTGGCCGCCTTTTTAATCAATTCAAATTTGGCGCTGCCAGTCTTTGCTGACCCATATTTACGGTAAACCAGCACGGTATCAGCTTTTATGGCCTTACCATGCTGTAATGCGCCATCTACCGCAGATTCCGTCGCACTAAAGCCTGACGAGCCCATCATGTCATAACCATTTTCTAGCATACTAATATTGTCATCTTCTTTATGATTGCTAAGATACATTTTAGTATCAGGATTAGCGCTTTGTGATTTGAGTGGATAACTGCTTTGTGCAGTATAATTTTTAGCATATAAGTTGAGCTCTGCCGCATATATCTGCGTTGCAACGAGCAACATGCCTAGACTTAATAAACCAGCCAGCATGAATGTCATGGCTGGCCTTTGCCAAGCCAACCCTTGTGTTTTAGCTGATATTGGGCTTTTTACTGAAGATAGATGGGGTAATTTTTTAACATAAGCGCGCATGAAAAAATCCTTTAATGTGGGTGATGGTATGATTAGGCCTTACATAATACTAATGACCAGCGAATGACAAAAGAATTCATTAAAATTGGTTTAGTTTCTATTAGCGATCGTGCCTGCCGCGGCGAATATGAAGATTTAGGCCTACCCTCACTGAAAAATTGGCTAGAAAGTGCGCTGATTACCCCCACACAGTTTGAGGCGAGATTAATTGCAGATGAGCAACTGACTATTGAAGCCACCCTAATTGAGCTAGTAGATGAAGTAGGCTGCCATTTAATTTTAACCACGGGCGGCACAGGCCCTGCCCTGCGTGACGTGACACCAGAAGCCACACAAGCGGTAGCGGATAAAGAAATGCCTGGCTTTGGCGAGCAAATGCGCCAAATCAGTCTACACTTTGTGCCGACCGCAATATTATCTAGGCAAACTGCCGTCATACGCAAACAATGCTTAATCATCAATTTACCAGGGCAACCTAAAGCTATCGCCGAAACCCTTGCCGGCCTAAAAGATGCCACAGGTCAGCAAAAAGTGCATGGTATTTTTTCAGCCGTGCCTTATTGCTTAGACTTAATTGGCGGCCCCTATATAGAAACGCATGACGCCATCATAAAATCTTTTAGACCTAAATCAGCCATTAAAGCTACAACTTAAAGCCCATGTCAGAATTTGATTTAATCCGCCAGCATTTTACTCGGGCAACCCAGCATACCCATTTAGGCATAGGCGATGACGCGGCACTGATTAAACCCAGCGCCAATATGCAACTGGCTATTTCAGTGGATATGCTAGTCGCTGGCACACACTTTTTTGCTGATGCCGCGCCCTATCAGCTTGGCTGGAAAGCACTGGCAGTCAATCTATCTGACATGGCGGCCATGGGTGCAAACCCCAAATGGGCAACCTTGGCCATTGCTTTGCCCGCAGTCAATCAGCCTTGGCTAACGGAGTTTTCGCGCGGTTTTTTTGCCTGCGCTGATGCCTTTCAGGTGGATTTAATTGGTGGCGATACCACGCGCGGGCCACTCACCATTAGCATACAAATCATAGGCGAAGTGCCGATAGGGCAAGCCATTGAACGTAGCGGTGCACAGCTGGATGATGAAATCTGGCTGTCTGGCCATTTGGGTGATGCAGCTCTGGCCTTAGCGCATATACAAGGCCATTTAACTTTAACCAGCGAGGCTTTTGCTAGCTGCGCCCAAGCGCTACATGCCCCTCAACCTAGGGTGAACTTAGGGCTGGCGCTAGTTGGGCTGGCCAATAGTGCGATTGATATTTCAGATGGCTTATTAGCCGATTTGGGCCATATTTTACAGCGCTCAAAACTAGGGGCTAGCATCTATTTAGCCAATATTCCGCAATCGACGCATGTAAAAGCCGCATTAGTCGCCGCCCAACAAAAAGTTAGGCAAGGGGCAGCTAGTGCGAATCACGGCGATGATCAAAAAATACTCAGCATGCTATTAGCAGGGGGCGATGATTATGAGCTATGTTTTACAGCAACCGCTGAAAATCATAATAAAATCATGCAGTTAAGCCAATCTCTCAAACTGCCTTTAACTTGCATAGGTCATATTACTCAGGGCACTAGATTAGCCGTCCATGGTTTGAATGATGAACTGTTAGATTTTAAGGAGGCTGGCTTTGACCACTTTAAATAAGCATCTACCCGTCAAAACGCCTGATTTAGCGTTTTTACTAGCGCACCCCGCACATTTTTTTGCTTTAGGTTTTGCCAGCGGCCTAGCGCCAAAAGCGCCTGGCACGGTTGGCACTTTGCTGGGGCTGCCTTTATTTTGGCTAATTTGTAGCTACCCGCTAGCTAGCCAACTAGCCATCATTGCGGCACTGTTTTTAATTGGTATTTATTTTTGCAATGTCACAGGACTAGCACTTGGCGTCGCCGACCACGGCGCTATCGTTTGGGACGAAATTGTTGCCATGATGCTGGTGCTGGCCTTCACCCCCAATACTTGGCAATATTGGCTACTGGCATTTTTATTATTCCGCCTGTTTGATATTTGGAAGCCGTTTCCCATTCGGCAATGCGACGCCAAACTTAAACATGGTTTTGGCGTTATGTTAGATGACCTGCTGGCGGCCATTTACGCTATTTTGCTTTTACAACTTTGCATAGGCCTAATTCAGTGATTAGCGACGCACATTTAACCGCCCTAGCCGAGCAGCTGGGGCAGCTTCTAAAGCAGCGGCAACTCAGGCTAAGCCTTGCCGAATCTTGCACGGGGGGCTTATGTGCCGAGATAATCACGCGCGTAGCTGGCAGCTCAGAATGGTTAGACTGTGGTTTTATTACCTATAGTAATCAGTCTAAGCAAAAGCTATTAAATGTGGCCAGCAGCACCTTAACGACATTTGGCGCGGTAAGCGAAGAGACTGCCCGTGAAATGGCCATAGGTGCATTAAGCGCCAGTAGCAGCAATTTAAGTGCATCGGTGACTGGCATTGCAGGCCCAGCTGGTGGCACTGCCGCCAAACCTGTAGGCACTGTATGCTTTGCTTGGGCGGCATTAAATAGCCTGCCCATCAGCACTACCCAGCACTTTACTGGCAACCGCCTACAAATTCGCCAGCAATCGGCAAAAACCCTAATTGAAGGGCTGATTACACTTACCTTAAGCCTTGATTTATGAAATAATCACAGGCTATTAAAAGCAATGAAAATCACAGAAAATATAAAGGCAAAAACACCATGGATGATAATAAAAGTAAAGCGCTTGCCGCAGCACTAGCACAGATTGAAAAGCAGTTTGGCAAGGGATCCATCATGCGTATGGGCGATGGCAGCATAGGTGAAGATATTCAATCAGTATCTACCGGCTCTTTAGGTCTTGATATTGCATTAGGCATAGGCGGCTTGCCACGCGGGCGCGTGGTAGAAATCTACGGGCCGGAGTCATCAGGTAAGACCACCTTAACCCTTTCGGTGATTGCACAAATGCAAAAAACGGGTGGCGTTGCCGCTTTTATTGATGCCGAACATGCCTTAGACCCGCAATATGCCGCCAAACTAGGCGTCAATGTGCCTGATTTGCTGATCTCTCAGCCAGATACGGGTGAGCAAGCACTAGAAATTGTTGATATGTTAGTGCGTTCTGGCTCAGTGGATATTGTGGTGGTTGACTCGGTGGCTGCACTGACGCCGCGTGCCGAAATTGAGGGTGAAATGGGTGATTCGCACATGGGTTTGCAAGCACGTTTAATGAGCCAAGCCTTGCGTAAATTGACGGGTAACATCAAACGCACCAATACTTTAGTCATTTTCATCAACCAAATCCGCATGAAGATAGGCGTGATGTTTGGCAGCCCAGAAACCACTACTGGTGGCAACGCACTTAAATTTTATGCTTCAGTACGCCTAGACATTCGCCGCACTGGCGCGATTAAAAAAGGTGATGAAGTCATAGGCTCAGAAACCCGCGTTAAGGTGATTAAAAACAAAGTTGCCCCACCCTTCAAACAAGCTGAATTTGATATCCTTTACGGCGAAGGCATTTCACGCGAAGGTGAAATTATTGAGCTAGGGGTGAATGCTAAGTTCTTAGAAAAAGCTGGTGCCTGGTATAGCTACAATGGTGAAAAAATTGGCCAAGGCAAAGATAATTCTCGCGACTACTTAAAAGCACACCCAGCCATTGCTAATGAGATAGATGCAAAAATTCGCGCCAATATGAAAGCCTTAGCCGAAGCCTTGCCAGCCGTGCGTGCTGAAGAAGACTAACGCCTTTAGTTAATTAAACGAGGCCAGTCCATAGAATTTCAAGCTAAAAGTTTACGGCAACGGGCGCTAGATTATCTAGGCAAGCGCGAGTACTCTTACTTTGAGCTCGCGCAAAAACTAAAAGCTTACGCCGAAGAAGCTGACGACATCGCAGCCATACTCGATGACTTTAAGCAGCGTGGCTGGCTAAGTGACGCTAGATTTACTGAGCAACTGGTCCATGCCAGAAAAGTTAGATTTGGCAGTGCCAGAGTTGCCAGCGAATTGCGCGAAAAAGGCGTGGCAGATGATTTAATCGCCCATGCGGTAGATGAGATAAAACTGCATGAATTAGACCATGCGCGTACCGTTTGCAAAAAGAAATTCAAAGCCAGCCCAAGCAGTCGAGAAGATTGGGCTAAACAGGCAAGATTTTTACAAAGCCGAGGATTCAGTTTTGACGTGATTAAAAAGGCCTTAAATCCAACCGAGCCCGAAGATTAAGCAAACTAGCAGATAAAAAATACACCCAAGAAATTAATCGAAAATTAAAATGACCATTAAACTCAGTAACAACCCTAGCAGTAACGAAATCCGTCAGGCATTTCTAGACTTTTTTGTTTCAAAAGGTCATCAAATAGTCGCATCCAGCTCGTTGGTGCCGCATGGCGACCCTACGCTACTATTTACCAATGCGGGGATGAATCAGTTTAAAGACGTATTTTTAGGCTTTGACAAACGGCCATATACCCGCGCCACCACCAGCCAAAAATGCGTGCGTGCTGGCGGCAAACATAACGACCTAGAAAACGTAGGCTACACCGCGCGTCACCATACATTTTTTGAAATGTTGGGCAATTTTAGCTTTGGTGATTACTTTAAAGAAGACGCCATAGGCTATGCTTGGGAGTTGCTTACCGAAGTGTTTAAGCTGCCCAAAGACAAACTTACCGTTACCGTGTATGCCGATGATGATGAGTCTTACAACATTTGGCTACACAAAATTGGTGTACCAGCGGCGCGTATTATTCGTATTGGCGACAACAAAGGCGCACGTTACGCCTCTGATAACTTCTGGATGATGGGCGACACTGGCCCTTGCGGCCCTTGCACCGAAATATTTTATGACCACGGCGAGCAGCATTTTGGTGGGCCACCTGGCAGCCCTGATGAAGATGGCGACCGCTTTATCGAAATCTGGAATAACGTATTCATGCAGTTTAACCGCGATGAAGCAGGCGTGATGCACTTGCTACCTAAGCCGTCAGTAGATACTGGCATGGGCTTAGAGCGCTTAGCGGCAGTATTGCAAAACGTACATGCCAACTATGAAACGGATTTATTCCAAGGCTTAATCGCCGCCGCCGCCCGCGCAACCAACACCTCAGATTTAACCAGCCCCAGCCTAAAAGTACTGGCAGACCACATTCGCGCCTGCTCGTTTTTAATTGCCGACGGCGTCATTCCTGGCAATGAAGGCCGTGGTTATGTGCTGCGCCGTATCATACGCCGCGCCATACGGCATGGCTACAAACTTGGTTCTCGTGCTGCGTTCTTCCACAAAATAGTAGCAGACTTGGTGGCTGAAATGGGCGCAGCCTATCCAGAACTAAAAACTGAGCAATCTCGAATTACCAGTACGCTCAAGCTAGAAGAAGAGCGTTTCTTTGAAACCATAGAAAATGGCATGGAGATTCTAGAAACAGAGCTGGCCGCCATGGCCAAGGCTAATCACTCCATGGTGAATGGCGATCTCGCTTTTAAACTGCATGATACTTTTGGCTTTCCACTCGATTTAACTGCTGATATCTGCCGTGAGCGCAATTTTACTGTGGATACCGCAGGCTTCGATGCTGCCATGACCCGTCAAAAAGACCAAGCACGCGCGGCAGGTAAGTTCAAAATGGCCGCCAACCTTGAATACACAGGCAAAAACTCTGAATTTAAAGGCTATGACAGCTTAGAAACCAGCGCCCAAGTATTGGCCTTATATAAAGAAGGCAGCAGCGTCAATCAACTTAGCGAAGGTGAGATGGGCGTTGTCGTGCTTGATCTAACGCCATTTTATGCCGAGTCTGGCGGCCAAGTGGGCGATAGCGGCGTACTTAAAGCCGAAAATGGTATTTTTGCAGTAGAAGATACGCAAAAAATTCAGGCCGCTGTATTTGGCCATCATGGCGTTTTAAAAACGGGCACTCTTAAAGTGGGTGATCGCTTAAAAGCCACTGTAGATTTAGTAGTCCGCAGCCATATTATGCGTAACCACTCTGCCACACACTTAATGCACAAAGCCTTGCGGGCAGTGCTGGGCGACCACGTGCAGCAAAAAGGCTCGTTGGTAGATGCAGAAAAAACTCGCTTCGATTTTGTGCATAATGCGCCTATGACCAATGAACAAATTCGCCAAGTAGAAAAACTGGTCAATGCTGAAATCCTTGCTAACACAGCCTGTCAGGCGCGAGTGATGGATATTGAATCTGCACAAAAAACAGGCGCTATGATGTTATTTGGCGAAAAATACGCTGACGAAGTCCGTGTGCTGGATATTGGTACTTCAAGAGAATTATGTGGTGGCACGCATGTCAGCAGAACTGGCGACATAGGCTTATTCAGCATCATAGCTGAAGGTGGCGTTGCATCAGGCATACGGCGTGTTGAGGCGGTGACAGGCGAAAATTCACTGCTTTATGTGCAAGGCATGGAAACCACCTTGGGTGGCGTTGCGGGTACATTGAAAGTATTGCGTGCAGAAATTCCCGCACGGATTAGCGCTTTGTTGGATCAAACACGACGAGTAGAACGCGAACTGGCTGCTTTAAAAGGCAAACTAGCCTCATCACAAGGCGATGATTTAGTGACACTGGCGACAGATATTGCTGGCGTTAAAGTGCTGGCCGTCAGCCTAGAAGGGGCAGATGCCAACACCCTGCGCGAGACCATGGATAAGCTCAAAGATAAGCTAAAATCTGCCGTTATTGTGCTAGCAAGCGTCACTGATGGCAAAGTGAGTCTTGCCGCTGGCGTGACGCCAGATCTGATTGTAAAACTAAAAGCAGGCGATTTGGTCAACTACGTAGCAAACCAAGTCGGCGGTAAAGGCGGCGGTAAGCCAGATATGGCCATGGCTGGCGGCACAGATGCAAAGCAACTAGCACCAGCCCTAGCCAGCGTGCAAGACTGGGTAAAGAGTAAACTGAACTAATCACTAATTTTAGATAGCACATACAAAAAAAGAGTTAACTATGGCACTTATCGTACAAAAATATGGCGGCACCTCAGTCGCAAATCCTGAAAGAATACGCAATGTAGCCCGCCGCGTGGCGCGCTATAAGGCCATGGGACATCAAATCGTGGTGGTCGTTTCTGCCATGTCTGGTGAAACCAATAAACTCATCAATCTCGCCAAAGAGCTAATGGCCGAGCCTGACCCACGTGAATTAGATATGATTATCTCCACCGGTGAACAAGTCACCATAGGCCTGACCGCACTGGCTTTGATAGAGCTTGGCATTAAAACAAAAAGTTATACTGGCGCACAGGTTAAAATTTTGACCGACAACGCCTACACCAAAGCACGCATACTCAACATTGATCAGCATAATCTTAAAGCAGATTTAGATGCAGGCTATGTATGTGTCGTTGCTGGCTTTCAAGGGGTAGATGAAGACGGCAATATCACCACCTTAGGCCGCGGTGGATCTGACACGACAGGCGTGGCATTAGCTGCCGCTCTGGGTGCTGACGAGTGCCAAATCTACACGGATGTCGATGGCGTTTACACCACCGACCCACGACTAGTGCCCGAGGCGCGCCGCTTAAAATCAATCACATTTGAAGAAATGCTTGAGTTAGCCAGCCAAGGTTCAAAAGTATTGCAAATTCGCTCAGTAGAATTTGCAGGAAAATATAAAGTTAAGTTACGCGTGCTCTCTAGTTTTGAAGAAGAAGGCGACGGCACACTGATTACATTTGAGGAAGAAGACAATATGGAACAACCCATTATTTCAGGCATTGCATTTAATCGTGATGAAGCAAAAATTACCGTGCTAGGCGTGCCAGACAAACCAGGTATTGCTTACCAAATTTTAGGCCCTATTGCTGACGCTAACATCGACGTCGACATGATAATCCAAAACACTGGGGCAGTTGGCACTACCGATTTCACTTTCACCGTGCATAAAAATGAAATGAATAAAGCCCTCACTATTTTGCGTGATCAAGTGCAAGGACATATTGGTGCGCGTGAAATTAATGGTGACGATAAAATCGCTAAGGTCTCTATTGTTGGCGTTGGCATGCGCTCACATGTCGGCATTGCCAGCCAAATGTTCCGCACACTGGCAGAAGAAGGTATTAATATTCAGATGATTTCAACCTCTGAAATTAAAATTGCCGTGGTTGTAGACGAGAAATATCTAGAGCTAGCAGTGCGGGTGCTACACAAAGCGTTTGACTTAGAAAGCCTATAGATTTAACTAATGCTAAGAGCGCAGTTTATGCTTGAACTTTCAATTGATTTTTAGGCGCGATTAAAGTAATATCGCGCCCTCAATGGAGAAACATCCGTTGAAAAATAGCGCAATCAGCAAAACTGACTATCGCTATTACGCCAGCCTAGCTGGCGAGCGTTACAAATAAACGGAGAGCTGGCCGAGTGGTCGAAGGCACTTCCCTGCTAAGGAAGCATACGGGCTTAAATCTGTATCGAGGGTTCGAATCCCTCGCTCTCCGCCAATAAGCTTAAAGATGAAACTTTCACTTTAAGAAATAAGCAGTATGTCGTATAATACTGCCCATGCGCCCGTAGCTCAGCTGGATAGAGTACTTGGCTACGAACCAAGGGGTCGGGCGTTCGAATCGCTCCGGGCGCAC
>CAIRBH010000025.1 GCA_903876765.1 uncultured Pseudomonadota bacterium
GTGTTTCATTGTGATTGTACTGCCTTTACGGTAAAATTTGTTCCCGTCTAGGTTGTGATAAATAGCCTTCTAAAAAGTCTTCTAAAAAGTAAATTTAATGACTAAATATGTATTCGTAACTGGCGGTGTAGTTTCCTCTCTGGGTAAAGGTATAGCGGCAGCAAGCCTTGGCGCCATTCTTGAATCGCGTGGCATTAAAGTGACCATGCTCAAGCTTGATCCTTATATCAATGTTGACCCTGGCACCATGTCGCCTTTTCAGCATGGCGAGGTTTTTGTAACGGACGATGGCGCTGAGACTGACCTAGACTTAGGGCATTACGAGCGATTTATTTCGCAGCGTATGGCTAAGCGTAATAATTTTACCACTGGTCAAATTTACGAAACGGTCATTAAAAAAGAGCGTCGCGGCGAATATCTAGGCAAAACCGTACAAGTTATCCCACATATTACTGATGAAATTAAAGCGCATGTCAAGCGTGGCGCTGAAGGTGCTGATGTGGCTATAGTCGAGGTCGGTGGCACGGTCGGGGATATTGAGTCGTTGCCGTTTCTGGAAGCCATACGTCAAATGGGCTTTGAGGAAGGTAAAACCAATGCCTGTTATATCCATTTAACACTATTGCCTTGGATACCTACGGCGGGCGAGCTAAAAACTAAGCCTACCCAACATTCGGTCAAAGAATTACGTGAAATCGGTATTCAGCCCGACATTTTGCTGTGTCGTGCCGATCGTAATATTCCCGATGAAGAGCGCAGAAAAATTGCTTTATTTACCAATGTGCCGTCAGAAGCGGTGATTAGTGCGATAGATGCCGATTCTATCTACCAAATTCCTGGATTATTGCATGACCAAATGCTAGACGAGATTGTTTGCCACAAATTAGATATTTTGGCTAAAGCGGCAGATTTATCTAGTTGGGAAAAAATTTCATTCGCCTTAAAAAATCCTAAACATTTGGTCAACATTGCGTTTGTAGGCAAGTATATTGATTTGGCCGATTCATATAAATCACTGACCGAAGCGCTGATACACGCTGGCATACACACAGAATCTAAAGTCAAAGTGCATTACATAGATTCTGAAGATATTGAAGCCCATGGAACCAGTGCGCTGGACAACATGGACGCGATATTAGTACCAGGTGGTTTTGGTAAGCGCGGCACCGAGGGCAAAATAGCCGCCATTGCTTATGCCAGAAAAAATAAAGTGCCTTATTTAGGAATATGCTTGGGTATGCAGTTGGCGGTGATTGAGTTTGCGCGTAATGAAGCGCATTTAACCGATGCCAATAGCACAGAATTTAACCCAGATAGCTCGCATCAAGTGGTGGGCTTAATTACTGAGTGGCAAACCGCAGATGGCAGTTTAGAAAAACGTAGTCAAGATTCAGATTTAGGTGGCACCATGCGTTTAGGCGCGCAAGCTTGTCCTATTGTGCCTAACACCATGGCCGCTGAGATTTATGGCAGCCAAGTCAATGAGCGCCATCGCCATCGCTACGAAGTCAATAATAACTATGTAGAGCAATTAAAAGCCGCAGGTTTGGTGATATCCGCTAGAACCCCGACAGAAGATTTGTGCGAGATGATAGAGCTGCCAAAAAATGTGCATCCGTGGTTTGTGGCCTGCCAATTTCACCCCGAATTCACCTCTAACCCTCGTACTGGCCATCCTTTATTTACCGCTTATGTCAAAGCTGCGCTAGCGCACCAAAGCCTTAAGTAGTCGGTGCATCTTAACAGAAAAATTAAGGATAATCATGCAGTTATGTGGATTTGAAGTCGGGCTAGATAAGCCCCTATTTTTGATTGCGGGCCCGTGTGTGATTGAGTCGCAGCAAATGGCGATTGATACCGCAGGCCAGCTCAAAGAGATTGCTAATGCGCTAGGCATCCCATTTATTTATAAATCGTCTTACGATAAAGCCAATCGCAGCTCCAATAGCACCTTTCGAGGTTTTGGTATGGAGCAGGGTTTAAAGATTTTAGATGAAGTCAGGCGTCAAATTGGCGTGCCAATTTTGACTGATGTCCATACCGAAGCCCAAGTGCCGCATGTGGCGGCGGTTGTCGATGTATTACAAACCCCAGCATTTTTATGTAGGCAAACTGATTTTATTACTGCTTGCGCTCAATCAGGTAAGCCAGTGAATATCAAAAAAGGCCAGTTTATGGCCCCTGGTGATATGCGCAATGTAGTGCAAAAAGCGCGTGAAGCCAATGGCAATCAAGACAGCATTATGGTCTGTGAGCGCGGGGTATCGTTTGGTTACAATACCTTGGTGTCTGATATGCGCGGCCTAGCTACTATGCGAGAAACCAACTGCCCAGTGGTGTTTGACGCGACGCATTCAGTCCAGCAGCCTGGTGGTCAAGGCGATAAAAGCGGCGGTCAGCGTGAGCATGTGCCAGTATTGGCAAGAGCTGCAGTCGCGAGCGGTATAGCTGGGATATTCATGGAAACGCACCCAGACCCAGCGCAAGCGCTGTCTGATGGCCCCAACGCTTGGCCACTGTATAAGATGCAAGAGCTGCTAGCCGTATTGGTTGATTTAGATAAACTGGTTAAAAAAGCGGGTTTTATAGAAAGTACGTTATAAGTCTTGCCAGCCATGTTGTGCTAAACAATGAGAATTTTAGAGTTAAATAAACGCCAGCCATAGGCTGCTAAATTAAGGAGCAAGTGATGAGTGCAATTGTCGATATTATCGCCCGTGAAATTTTAGACTCACGCGGCAACCCAACCGTGGAATGTGATGTATTGCTAGAAAGCGGTGTTATTGGCCGTGCTGCGGTGCCATCAGGGGCATCTACTGGCGCTAAAGAGGCGATGGAATTGCGTGATGGTGATAGTCGCCGCTACCTAGGTAAAGGCGTATTGCAGGCAGTAGAGAATGTAAACACCGAGATTACTGAAGCCATTATTGGCTTAGATGCCGAAGAGCAAAGCTTTATAGATAAAACCTTGATAGAGCTAGATGGCACGGAAAATAAAGATAGATTGGGTGCCAACTCAATTTTAGCGGTGTCTATGGCCTGTGCCCGTGCCGCTGCCGAAGAATCGGGTTTGCCTTTATACCGTTATTTAGGCGGCTCTGGTGCCATGCAGTTGCCTACGCCTATGATGAATATTATCAATGGTGGCGCACATGCCGATAATAGCGTTGATATGCAAGAGTTTATGATTATTCCAGCTGGCTTACCTTCATTTCGTGAGGCAATGCGCTGTGGTGCAGAGATTTTTCATCAACTGAAAAAAACGCTACATAAAAAAGGTTTGGCAACCACGGTAGGTGATGAGGGCGGTTTCGCGCCTAATTTGCCATCCAATGAAGCAGCTATCCAATTGATTTTAGAAGCTATTTCAGCAGCTGGCTATGAGCCAGGTCGCGATGTTTACCTTGGCTTGGATTGTGCCAGTACCGAATTTTACAAAGATGGCAAATACCATTTAGCTTCTGAAGGCTTAGCTTTAAGTTCAGCGCAATTCACTGATTATTTAGCGACTTGGTGTGATAAATATCCGATTATCAGCATAGAAGACGGCATGGGTGAATTTGACTGGGATGGTTGGGATATTCTGACTAAACGCCTAGGCAAAACTACTCAGCTGGTCGGTGATGATTTGTTTGTGACTAACACTAAAATATTGCGTGAAGGCATACAGCGCGGCGTGGCAAACTCGGTGTTAATTAAAGTCAATCAAATTGGCACCTTAACCGAAACCTTCCAAACCATAGAAATGGCCAAACGTGCAGGCTATACGGCGGTGGTTTCACATCGTTCAGGTGAGACCGAAGATACCACGATTGCTGATATTTCAGTGGCGACAAACGCCCTGCAAATTAAAACTGGCTCATTATGCCGTTCTGAGCGTATCGCTAAATATAATCAATTATTACGAATTGAAGAAGAGCTGGGCGATGCCTCAAGTTATGCGGGTATAGGTGCTTTTTATCAACTGTTCAAATAATTGCCAGCACTTTTAAAGACGCTTCATTGAAAGCACTCACCTTAATCTTTATTACCTTAGTTGCCTTGCTACAGTACCCACTGTGGCTGGGCAAGGGTAGTTGGTTGCGTGTCTGGGATTTAAATCGGCAGATTACTTTGCAGCAAGAAAAAAATAGTGCACTAAAAGCACGTAATGCAACGCTAGACGCAGAAGTGCTAGATTTAAAAAGTGGCCGCGCGGCTATTGAAGAGCGTGCCAGAAGCGAATTGGGCATGATTAAGCAAGATGAAGTGTTTTACCAAGTATTAGATAGCAATATTGCCAAAGCAAGCCCCACTGCCACCCCGGCGCTATCATCAGCTAAAACTGCGCCTTAGTTTTTAGCTTTGTCTAATTTAGCAGTGCTATATCAGTCAATATCTGGCAGTTGATAAGGCAGTGCTTGAAGCTCAGCTTTAATGCCATTGACCATTAAATCGCCAGTTTCAAGGCTATCTAGTCTAATCTCTGCCAGTACATCGTAGCCACCAGTTGGTGCTGGCGCGCTTCTGACGATTTTACCGACCACTTCATTATTACTATTGAGCACCTCATTCGAGGCCTGTGCTGGGATGTCAGTGCTAAGATGCATGAGCTGCATGCGACGTTTTACCTTGCCCAGGTAGTGTGTTCTGGCGACAATTTCTTGCCCTGTGTAACAACCTTTTTTAAAGTTGACGGCATCTATTAAATCTAAATTGACCATTTGTGGCACAAATGTTTCTTGGGTGTTGAGGTAAATATCGGGGATGCCAGCCTGAATTTCTAGCCATTCCCAGCACGAGCGACCAACAGGCTTACACTGTTTTTTTAGGGCTTGCCAAATTTCTTTTGCTTGGTATGTAGGGCAAATAATTTCAAATCTTGGCATAGAGCCAGGCAAGCGTATCAGCGTGGCATTGGCAGTATTAGTCAGCGCGTAAGCTTGTGCTGGAATATGGCTAAAATAGGCGCCTAACAAGTCAGCCACATTCTCACCGCTTAGACCAATTCTCACATTCTGGTCTGACATGTCGCTGACAGTTACTTTGGCCCGCATCACGTACATTTTTAGACGTTTGCTGATGGGATCTAATAGTTTAGAATTTAGCTGTAAGTAAATTGTTTGCTGATGTGTGAAGGCGAAAAACAGTGCAAGTAAGCGGCCTTTAGGGCTGCAATAGCCAGTGTAATGAGCAATATGGCCATTTAATAAACGCACATCATTGGTGACTTGGCCTTGCAGAAAAGTCGTGGCATCGTCGCCGCTAATTTTTAATAGCGCTAGATGCGATAAGTCGCACATGACATTTTGTTGTTGTGCGCATATCAGCTCTTTTTGTATGTTGCCAAATGACATAATCGTTTCATTGTTAAATACTGCGCCTTGAATGAATTGATATTCTTGCCAGTCGTTATTTGCCATGTGAGACTCTTAGTGATGAGGGATTTGCAAGTATTATATATTGAAGCCTAGTGAGAGTGAAAATTCACTGGTGGCGCTATTGAATACCAATTAAATAAGGAAGCCATTAGTGCTGCACATAAATTGCTGCCTATACAATTAAATCTTAAATATTCCAGCATGGCATGCTTATTATTGGCTGCAATGTCAGCGGCCGCCATGAGCATGGTGTTACTGTTAATTTCAGTCTGGCCACTTAAGCTAGGGCTGAGTGTGTTGATCATTACTGCTGCAGTTTATAGCGTTTTGTGTCATGGTCTGCGTAGGCTACCTTGGTCTATCGTAATGATTGAAGTCGATATAAAAAGTCAGCTAAAAGTGAGCCGTTACGATGGTAAAACTTGCAAGGTCAAGGTGAGGGCAAATACTTTAGTCACGCCCTATTTGACGGTGCTCAATTGCCAAGACCAAGCAGCAACATGGCTGCAGCGCTTATTTGATCAGCACATTGTGATATTTTCTGATGCGGCAGAAGCGCAAGCTTATAGACGCCTACGGGTGTTTTTGCGCTGGACTAGCCTTAATTGAATTTAAGTGGATTTAACCTAATGGAATTGATTTAGTTAGTATGGTTGTCATGGGCGATGCTCGCCGCATTGGCAGTTAAGCGTACCCTGAGTAAATCTTTTTTATATAGCCTTAGCGTGGCTTTAATTTGTGCGATGGGGTGTTTGCCCATATAAGCTATCAGCAACAGTAAGGCTGCAATAGAAGCTAATACCCAGCTTAAGTTAAACGGCGCAACATCGCGCCTTGCAGGTTTTTGGTTTTTCATGGCATCTAGTAAATGATGCACATCGCTGCCATCTACATAGGTGCCGCCGATTTCCTTGGCAACACTTTTTAGATATTCGCTATCTAATTTTGAGATAAATCTATCATTTGCCCCCGCCACATTGTCGTCTCTTGTGCCTAGCGTAGATTCAGAGATTTGCGCAATACCAGGTTGTAGGGCAAAGCTCTCATTCGACCAAAAGCCAATGAGCTGGTTTTTGTCAGTGAGTTTGGGGATGGCCGTGCCTTTTTCTGAACCTACCCCGACCAACAGCCAGCCATCTGCACCCTGAAAGTTAGTGAGGTTTTTAGTATTAAAAGCATGTAGTTTAGGCGCTTCTTCACCATCGGTAATTAATACGACTTGGGCGGGCTCAGGAAAGCCGCGCACTGCCCTGGCTATGCTATATAAGCTTTCACGCACACGGCTGTTGCCAGACCAAGCATTACGCCAATCCAGATGGTCTATGGTGTCTTGTATCGCGGCAAAGTTTTCACATACTTCTATTGGCGTATAAAGTGCTGCAACGCTATTGCCAGCAAAAAGCCCTATGCTGACTTTAGTGTCACAAGGCAGTGATGAAACGGTTTCGTGCAATAATTTTTGTGTGTAAGCAATGCGACTGGCGGCTTTGCCATTTATTTCCATATCGCTGGCATTCATACTTTGTGAAATATCAGCAACCAGAAAATAACTGTAAATATTGTGCTTAACTGGTATGCTGGGTTGAAATAGCGCCACCAGTAGCAGCAACATCGCACTTGCTAGTAGGGCGGTGTCGCGGTTACTCTTGATATAGTTAATCAGTTTTTTCATATTTTTTATAGTTTAGTTTCTGCTCATTGGCCTGCATCAGCTAGTGTTAGCTGCTCGCTTCACTAAGTGATTGCTATGGCAAACCGTTTGGAATATTACCCATAATCAAACCTGGCGAGTCAGAGTCACCCACCCCAGGCGTAGGGTTTTCAGGCAGCAAAGTGATGACTCTATCCATGTTGCGGCGAGTACCCCAGTTGCTATTGTCCTGCTTTAACGCTTGTTTGTATGAGCTATGGGCTTGCATGAGCAAATATTCAACCTCATCGCGTATTTTAGAATCGTTGCCGCCAGACACTTGTAGCGCTTTTAAAAAAAACATATTGCCAATATTGTGCTGTACCGCCGCACGTTGGCTAGCCGTGCCCTTTTGCGTGAGCTGAGAGTATAGTAGGGTGGATTCTTTAAAACGTTCATTTTTTGCTAACCAATAGGCAGTGGAATATTTGGCTTCAAAGCTTTGCTTATCGGTCTGCGGATTTTTACCCGTACTGACGGCTAAGTTAAAAGCGTTAATCTGTTTGATACGATTTAATTCATAGGCTATGGTCATGCTAGCGCTTATAGCGATGATCACGAGCAACAGGCTGAGATTTTTAACATTAAATTGCATTAGTTTGAGGTTCATGCTTTTGTGTTCCATGTTCTAAGTTCTAAATATTTAACGCTAAGTAGCAAGGCTATCATGAGCGCGGCAATCAAATAACACAGTGAAGTAAAGTCGTGACCTGGAATTTTTTCCATATATTTAATCGGTTTTTTCTCTTTTTGATTAATATCGGCCATGGCGGCAGCCAGCGATTTTGGATCTTCTGCCTCATAAGCATGAAACGGCGAGCGTAGTAGTTTAAAATAATAATAAAGCTCGACCTCAGAAGGCAGTGTGCCTTCGTAATGGTCTTGGTATTTTGGGTCAAAAATAGTGATGCCGCCAGGCTGGCGCAATACCACCCAATATAGTGATAAATTGTAGCGTTGCAGCCAGTCTAATAACTTTTGTTGTACTTCACCGCTGACACGGCCAGCTCCATCAGAGATTAAAATAATAGCGCGTGAGCCTGAGTCCGGAACATGTTCAAATAGGCCTATCGCGCTAGTTAGCCCGCCACCAATATTGGTTTGAAACAGAGAGTTACCCGCAGTGGCTTTAATCGCCGCTAAAATCGCTTCACGACTTTCGGTGAGCGGCAATACATACATCGCTGAATTGCTAAAAGTCACCACGCCTATCATGTCATTTTTGCGCTGGTTAACGAAGTCTGTCATTAATCTAGCGGCGGCAACTGATTTGGTTTCACCTACTCGACCCTCAGTAGTGCCACCGGAAAATGGATCATCCATGCTGGCGCTTCTATCTATGACCATGCCAATTTGTGCTCCAATGCCGATACGCTCAATTTTTTGCTCTAGGCTGTGTGGGCCAGCTAAGCCTAAAATAATGCAAATTAAGCTGATAGCCGCTAATATTTTAAGCAATAGGCCGATTAAGTTAGATAGCGGATCTGCTGGCAACATGACGACCCAAGAATAAGTTCTGGTATTCGACCGCTCAAGTAGTATGGGCAATATTGCCAGAGGTAATAGCCATAACACTAGCGGATGGACAAATCCCATTAATGACTCGCCTTTGCTGCTAGGTGAGGCACTAGTCCACGTTCACAGTCACGTAAATGGCGGCAGAATTTTTGCAGCCAAGCCTTAGGATTTTCTGCTAAATGTGCCGTAGGGCTAGAGGCAAAAAATACTTGGCCTGATAGCGTAAAAAACTTTTCGATATCTTGTTTTAACAAGGCAAACGCTGGTTTTTTCTGTAAAAATTCGTCTAGGTTGCTGGTAAATAAAACGCTGCCGGCGGTTTGATTAAGTGCGCTATGTAGGCGTGCCACAGCGTTTTGCAAGCCTTGCTCAGTGTTGGGAATTTTGCGGATATCTCTGTAAGCTTTAGCAAAAGGCGCGCCCATTTTTGGCAGCCAAGCATACATGCCAAAAATATACAGCAGACACAGTAATGCTAAACTGAGTATGGCGATGGCGATGCCAAGTTGCAAACGATCACGGCTAGCATCTAAGCGCAGCGGCCTGACAAATGGGCTCATTTCTTCTTTAAGTTTCACTGAGCCAAATACGGAAAGTGGCGAAATTCTGAAACTGTAGGATGGAATACGGTATTGCAACACAGTTTTATTGCTGGCATTGCGTAGCTTAATAATTTCTGCCCTAAGTGCGGCCGGTTTAGCCAATTTGCCAGTAGTAAATACTTGGTATCTTAAGTGTAGTACATGCGTCACGCTGTCGCTATGACTGTGCTCTTCAGTATTGATTTTAACCAGTTCTATGCCAGAAATTTGGCCTCTATAGCGGTGCTCAAAGCCCTCAATCGGCAAAGATTCTTTGACTAATTCATAAGGTTTTTTAATGGTGAGTGTGATGGTTCTGTCTAGTATGTCACCCACCACATAACCTGCATCGCGCTCTGGGTTTTGTTCTTTAATCGTCACGTATTTGGGGTTTACGTCAGGCAATATAATGTCGGCATACGCAGCTGGAGCAGCTAAAGCTAGGGTAAACATTGCTAGTAAAAATCGGGTTCGCATAAATATACTCATGAGTTTAAGCCGCCACATATTGGTGGAAATAGTCGGATAACAGGTCGGCATCAAAGTGGTTTTCGACAAAAAATGGCTCCATGTCATAACGCGAAAATAAGTTTTTAATCGCTATACGTCTGTCGGTAAAGCTTTGTAAAATTCGTTCGCGGTAGGCCTTACGCAAAAACAGCGTGCGCTTAGCTCCTGTTTCAGGGTCGGTGACGTTGGTAATGCCAAATTCTGGTAAATCGCTATATTCAGAAGTATCCCACAGCACGACGGGCACAATATGATGGCGTTGCATCAATAGCAAAGATTCTTCTAGGTCGCTAATAGGCATGTGAAAGTCTGACACCATAAAGATCAGCGACCGTTCACGCGGCAATAATCTTACCGTTTCCGTAATGCCGCGACTGCCGACTTCAGCGGCTGTGTACGATCTGAGATTTTCCGCCATTTCTACGGTGCTGTGAGGCCTAGCCGATAGGGTACATAGCCAATCTTCGCGCACTACATCGTCAAAGCCAATAAAGCCCACCAAGTCTCTATTGTGGGTCGCTGATTGTGCTACCGATTGGGTAATATCTGCGGCAACGTCAATTTTTCTTTGCTGATTGCCATATTGCATAGAGCCTGACATATCGCACAGCACAAAAACTGGTGTAATACTTTTTTGGTTAAAAATACGCACATGGATTTGCTCTAGCGGGTCACGTATGGTTTGCCGCACGTCTATGCGACGTGGGTCAGGGTAAGACAGCAGCGTAGTATGTCCGCGAAACTCCATGCCCATGCCGCGCTGGTTGCTTTTATGGCGGCCAGGTCGGCGTGAACGTGAACGCCAGGCGATGTGGTAGCTAAACTCTTTAATGTGTTGTTCTGACATTAAATGGCAATTTTCTTAAAATGTTCTGGGGATATCAATGATGTCTAGCGCTTATGGAGTTGCAATCGTGTTGATAATGCCAGTGAGCATTTCACGTGCAATTTCCGTGCGGCGCATTTCATACACAGGGCTAAAGACTAATCGGTGAGCTACAGTTGCGTGAAATACCTCATGAATATCTTCTGGTAGCACTGCGCTGCGATTATTGAGCCAAGCGTTGACTCGTGCAGCACGTAGCACCATCCCCATACCGCGAGGACTAGCGCCAGATAGCACTAGGCGATTCATGTCGACCCCTGAAATTTTGATGCCAAATTCGGTAGGTGTTTTTGTGGCACGCCACAGATTAAGCACATAGCTGCGTAATGTTGGGCTAGCACTAATGCTATTTTGTAAAGTACTTGCAAAATTATTTAATTGATCAAATTGCAATAAATCTTCTGGCACATTGGCAACCAATGCGTCTACATCATGAAAGCGAGTGTCAAACACTAATGATTCCATAATGGCTGCATCTGACGGCACCACAATTGGAATTTCCATCATAAAGCGATCTCTCGCGGCAGAAGGGATGTCGAAGGTTTCTTCTTTTTCCACTTGGTTGCGATCGGCAAATACCAACATGTGGGGGAAGTAATGTTCTTTGTTAAAAGCGGTGAGGGTGCGTTCGGCCATCACTCTGAGCAACAATGAATGTACTTGTGGACGGGCGCGGTTAATTTCATTAAAGAAAAATACCGATAGATTTTCGCCTGACATCAATAATGGGCCAGCGCTCACATGAGGTTTGCCGTCTTCACCCAAGTAAGTGTGGTAAACCAAATCGTTAGGCATTAAATCTATCGTGCCTTCTATACGCTGATAACCGCCACCAATACCACGAGTAAATGCCCGTAGTAGCGTGGTTTTACCCACCCCTACATCACCTTCTAGCAGTACGTGGCCGCGAGCGAAAATTGAAGTAGTAATCAAGCGTACAGGATTTTTTTGACCTACAACGACTTTATTGACTTCTGATTCTAAGGTTAGCGCATGATTGCGCCAATCGGCTAGTTGTGTGTCGCTCATTTAAGGTGTCCCTGTAAGTGATTTGTTAGAATTTTGTAACAGAACTGTTTTAAGTTTAATGCTTTTGCCACGGTTTGGGTAGCATGTCAGCTTGCGCTAGCTAATTAAATTTACGTCTAATATAAATGAAAATCTCAAAAATGTATACAGGGTAGTATATGGCTTATCTGGCTAATATTATTTTTAGGCGAATTTAAGATTTTGCTAAAACCGTTGCTAGCGTCCTTAATTATGGCTAAACGCTGCACATAGATCAGCTAGCATCTAGCTTAAATTAACGCCCTATGTTTTATATTTAAGCTTGCTAACTGTATCTGAATACCCCACATCAAGTAAAAATAGTGGATAATTCAGTTTGCCTTCTATAGGTTTAAAACCTAAGAGTTTTTATAACATTGATAATGTCCCATTTTAAAATTTAATGACAAAACAAAATAGCTTTAGCAAAGAAGACTTACTTAAATGCGGTCGTGGTGAAATGTTCGGGGAGGGTAATGCCCAGCTGCCTTTGCCACCTATGTTGATGTTCGATCGCATAGTATCTATCACGGCAGATGGCGGCAAATATGGTAACGGGCAAATTATAGCTGAACTCGATATTCATCCAGAGCTGTGGTTTTTTGGCTGTCATTTCACGGGTGATCCTGTGATGCCAGGTTGCTTGGGTTTGGATGCGATGTGGCAACTGGTTGGTTTCTTTTTAGGCTGGTCAGGTGGTCCAGGTCGAGGCCGTGCACTTGGTGCAGGCGAAGTTAAGTTTACCGGGCAAGTATTGCCCACGGCCAAGATGGCAACTTACACCATAGACTTAAAGCGCGTGATTATGCGTAAGCTGGTGATGGGTGTGGCCGATGCCAGTATGAGTTTAGATGGTAGAGAAATTTATGTTGCAAATGATTTGCGAGTAGGCTTGTTTACTAGAACAGATAATTTCTAATTTAATCTGTTCAATAATAAAAAAAGATTTTAAGGAGGACACGAAATGCGTCGCGTCGTGATTACAGGAATGGGCATTGTTTCTAGCTTAGGAAACAATAAAGCAGAAGTTTTAGATAGCCTAAAAAATGGCAAATCTGGCATCAGCTTTCAACAAGAATACGCTGATAATGGCTTGCGTTCTAACGTAGCAGGCTCAATCAAAAATTTAAATATAGAAGCTCTGATAGACCGCAAGTTATTGCGTTTTATGGCCAAAGGGCATGCTTACGCTTGGTTGGCCATGCAAGAAGCCATAGCCGATGCCAGCTTGAGTGAAGAGTTAGTGTCTAATGTACGTACAGGCCTGATAGTCGGCGCTGGCGGCACATCTACCGAAAGCATGTTAGAGGCAACAAATACCCTGCGCGACAAAGGCATACGCCGTGTTGGGCCGTACATGGTAACCAAAACCATGTCTAGCGGTATCGCTGCTTGCTTGGCAACGGGGGCAAAAATAAAAGGGGTGAATTACGGCATTAGCTCGGCCTGTTCTACCAGCGCGCATTGTATTGGGGCTGGGGTTGAGCAAATTCAGCTAGGCAAGCAAGACATCGTATTTGCAGGGGGTGGTGAGGAAGAGCATTGGACCATGTCTTTCTTATTTGATGCCATGGGGGCATTAAGCAGTAAATATAATGACACCCCTGAAAAAGCCTCTCGTACTTATGATGTAAACCGTGATGGATTTGTGATTTCTGGTGGCGGCGGCATCGTTGTCTTAGAAGATTACGAGCACGCCAAGGCAAGAGGGGCCAAAATATATGCAGAAGTGATAGGCTATGGGGCAACTTCTGATGGCTATGATATGGTTGCGCCAAGCGGAGAGGGCGCGGTGCGCTGTATGCGTCAAGCCTTACAAGGCGTTGACGCTAAAGTGGATTACATCAATACCCACGGCACTAGTACGCCAGTGGGTGATACTAAAGAGCTAGAAGCCATTCGTGAAGTGTTTGGCGCCAATGGCTTGCAGCAAAACCCAGCTATTGCTTCTACAAAATCACTCTCTGGCCATGCGCTGGGTGCGGCGGGAGTCAATGAAGCCATTTACACCTTGCTGATGATGCAAAATAACTTTATTGCCGCCTCTGCCAATATTGACACTTTAGACCCAGAGGCGGGTGATTTAAATATCATTCGTGCGCGTATTGATAATATTAAGATAGAAACAGCGTTATCTAATAGTTTTGGTTTTGGCGGTACCAATGCCAGCTTGACTTTATCTACTAAAAACCTCTAATTTTCATCAGCTTGCGCCGTGCTAGCTCGGACTAAAATTGAAATGAAAGCCACTGTAGTCATTACATTTTTGCTATGCTGGCTCGCGGGCTGTGTAACATTAGCTGACCGCACCTACAATATTACTGCCAGCCAAGTGCAGCAAAAAATTAACGATAAATTGCAAGCACCTATCTCTTTGCTTAAGGTTTTTCGCGTCAATTTAACTAATTCACTTGTTGTGTTTGATAGCAAAGCTGGCCGTATGCAAACCAGTTTTGATGTGAATTTAACGCACTTACCTACGAATAAGATAGTGGCGGGTAAGTTGGTGGTGTCAGGTGAATTAGGTCTTGATTTGGCTAACAACACCATTGTATTAAATGAGGTGGAAGTTGAGCAATTAAGCCTAGATGCTTCAGCCAGTAAATACGCTGATTTTGCCCATGGCTTAGCGCAAAACTTAGCGACAGAAAAACTCAATGGTATGGTTTTATATACCATGAAACCAGAAGACTTAAAGTTTGGCGCAAGGCGCTATCAGCCTAAAAATATGCAAATGACTGACCGTGGTTTGCAAATGACTTTTAGCCCAGCTCAGTAAATCCCAGTGCACTAAATCCCAGTGCAGTGGCTTTTTTATAAAATCAAGGCGGCCAGCACCTGACGCCCTTCACTCATTAAAATATTATAAGTTCTGCAGGCCGCGGCAGTTGTCATGCATTCTAGTGGGATAGCGTTTAAGCTAAGTGATTGATAGATTTTAGGGTGTAAAAACTGGTGTTTGGCACCCGTACCTAGCAAGATCACTTCTGGGAGTATGCCGCTGTCAATATTGGCGATTTTAGCCATGTGGTCTTCAGCTAAATCGCTAAAATCTGCTACCTGCCAATCGGTTATGAGTTGTTTGGGCATGACGATTAAACTATGCGTATAGCGCAGTTTGTTTATTTCTATATAACTTGCGCTGTATGCGGTGACCAAATTATTATTTTCAGCGGTGGTTAAATGTAGTTTCATTTTAATATCCCAGCAGTTTAATGGCCTTGCCAGGCTTTCATTGAACCAAAGCTTCATTCTAATGTAAACTAGCATCTTTAACTATTGTGCTTTAGTGAAGTCAAAAAAACGTGAATTAAAAAAACGTTCAGTAAAATTTAACTAAGCAGCCATGCATCATGTCGCCCTTAAATCAGCAAAAAAAACTAGAAAAATCTAACAAGTTAGCAAACGTATGCTATGACATTCGTGGGCCTGTTTTACAACGCGCCCGACAGATGGAAGAGGAAGGGCATCGCATTATCAAGCTGAATATAGGCAACCCTGCTGCATTTGGTTTTGAAGTGCCTGAGGAAATACAACAAGACGTTATACGCAATATGGCCAAGGCTGGCGGCTATACCGATAGTAAAGGCTTATTTGAGCCGCGCAAGGCCATTATGCACAGCACGCAGGCCAAGCATATTGCTGGTGTCACGGTAGATGACATTATTATCGGCAATGGTGTTTCTGAATTAATTGTCATGGCGATGCAGGGTTTGTTGAATAATGGTGATCAAGTGCTAGTGCCTATGCCAGATTACCCCTTGTGGACCGCTGCCGTGACACTGGCTGGCGGCACGGCGCGCCATTATTTGTGTGATGAGGCCACAGGTTGGATGCCAGATTTACAAGATATAGAAGCAAAAATTACGGCCAATACGCGCGGTATTGTGGTGATTAACCCCAATAATCCAACGGGTGCATTGTACCCTCGTGAAATCTTAGAGGGGATTATTGAGATTGCAAGGCATCATGATTTGGTGATATTTGCCGATGAAATCTACGATAAGGTTTTATACGATGGCAATGTGCATACTTCAATTGCCTCATTGGCGGATGATGTGTTGTTCGTCACATTTAACGGCTTATCTAAGAATTACCGCACCTGTGGCTATCGTGCTGGTTGGATGATACTAAGCGGCGAGAAAAAACATGCAAGCGACTACATTGAAGGCTTGAATATGCTGGCCTCTATGCGTTTGTGTGCTAACGTGCCTGGCCAATTAGCCATACAAACTGCCTTGGGTGGCTATCAAAGTATAGAGGATTTAGTAGCCCCTGAAGGGCGGCTTTGTAAGCAGCGGGATATTGCTTATAAGTTGCTGACGGCTATCCCAGGCGTGAGCTGCACCAAACCCGCCGCGGCAATGTATTTATTTCCTAAATTAGACCCTGAAATTTATCCAATTAAAAATGACCAACAGTTTATTTTAGATTTATTGCTAGAAGAAAAAGTCTTGTTAGTGCAAGGCTCAGGCTTTAATTGGCAAACGCCCGATCATTTTCGGGTGGTGTTCTTGCCCAATGTCGATGATTTAACCGAAGCGATACATCGCATTGCCAGGTTTTTAGAAAATTATAGAAAAAAGCACTCAAAATTAGATGGGGTTAAGGTTTGAAACAACTTAATGTAGGTATTTTAGGTCTGGGTACTGTCGGTGGCGGCACATACGCCGTGTTAACGCGCAATGCGGCAGAAATCACTAGACGCACGGGCTGTGCTATTCATGTGGTGCAAGTTGCAGATAAAAATATAGCCCATGCCCAAGCCCTTACCAATGGACAAACCGATGTCACAGGCGACGCTTTTGCCCTGGTGAATAACCCAGAAGTGGACGTGGTGGTCGAGCTGATAGGCGGTTACACGCTGAGTTTAGAGTTGGTATTAAAAGCGATCGAAAATGGCAAACATGTGGTTACCGCCAACAAAGCGTTATTGGCTGTGCATGGCAATGAGATATTTGCCGCGGCGCAGGCCAAGGGGGTGATGGTTGCTTATGAAGCGGCTGTGGCTGGCGGTATTCCCATTATTAAGGCGCTGCGTGAAGGCTTAGCCGCTAATCGCATAGAGTGGGTGGCTGGCATTATTAATGGTACGACTAATTTTATTCTTAGTGAAATGCGCGAAAAAGGCTTGGCTTTTGCCGATGTGCTGGGCGAGGCGCAGCGTTTAGGTTATGCCGAAGCAGACCCCACTTTTGATGTAGAAGGCATAGATGCAGCGCATAAGCTGACCATCATGTCTGCTATTGCCTTTGGTATGCCGATGAAGTTTGCACAAGCTTATACTGAGGGCATTACCAAACTACAGCAAACTGACATCAAATACGCTGAAGAACTTGGCTATCGGGTAAAACTACTTGGCATTAGCAAACGCACCACAGCGGGGGTCGAGCTACGTGTGCATCCAACACTGATTTCTGAAAAACGCTTGGTCGCTAACGTCAACGGCGCCATGAACGCGGTGGTGGTAAAAGGTGATGCCGTCGGCCCCACACTTTATTATGGTGCTGGTGCTGGTGCTGAGCCTACTGCCAGTGCGGTGGTGGCGGATTTAATTGATGTTGCCAGATTGGCTGACGCCACTGAGGCGCAGCGCGTGCCTTATTTAGGTTTTCAAGCGGGGCAATTAATAGACTTAGCCATATTGCCAATAGCAGAAATTAACAGCGCTTATTATTTACGCCTACGTGTTAATGATAAGCCTGGCGTATTGGCTGGCGTGACAAAAATTTTAGCCGACCGCAATATTTCTATAGATGCGATGTTGCAAAAAGAGCCAGATGACAATGAAACAGAAGCCGATATTGTCATTTTGACGCATATTACCATTGAAAAAAATATGGATGCAGGCATAGCAGAAATAGAAGCCTTGCCAGCCATAGTCGCTAAAGTGGTGAAAATTCGTATGGAAGAATTGGGCAAATAAGCACTGCAGAGCATGGTTAGTCTAAAAACTATGTCGTAATTTGAGAGATTTGAATGAAATATATTAGTACGCGTGGG
Source organism: uncultured Pseudomonadota bacterium (assembly GCA_903876765.1). GTDB lineage: Bacteria > Pseudomonadota > Gammaproteobacteria > Burkholderiales > Methylophilaceae > Methylotenera. The sequence continues at coordinate 17,596 of CAIRBH010000025.1, forward strand.
CTATCACCTGCATTAAGTTTTAGCGAAATTTTACTCGGTGGCCTAGCGCCAGATGGCGGCTTGTATCTGCCAGAAACCTACCCGCAATTTACCGATGCTGATTTGACCCGTATGCGCGGTATGCAATATGCCGATTTAGCTTTTGCCATTTTAAGTCGTCTGATTGATGACATACCGGCGGCAGACTTAAAAGCGATTATTGATAAGACCTATCGAGCTGAGGTTTACGCTTATACCCGCCCTGGTCAAAATGCGACTGATATTACCCCCACGTTAAAATTAGAAAACAATTTGTATCTATTGTGCCTATCCAACGGCCCTACTTTGGCCTTCAAAGATATGGCGATGCAGCTTTTAGGTAATTTGTTTGAATACGTGCTGGCTAAAACAGGAAAAACCACCAATATCTTGGGCGCGACTTCTGGAGACACTGGTTCGGCCGCTGAATATGCGTTGCGAGGTAAAAAGGGCGTACGTGTATTCATGCTATCGCCCAATAAAAAAATGAGTCGCTTTCAAACTGCACAAATGTTTAGTTTGCAGGATGAGAATATTTACAATATCGCGGTGGATGGCGTATTTGATGACTGTCAAGATATGGTCAAAGCCGTGTCAAATGATGCCGAATTTAAAGCGAAATATAAAATAGGCGCGGTCAACTCGATTAACTGGGGGCGCATCGTTGCGCAAGTGGTGTATTACTTTAAAGGCTATTTTGCCGTTACCGATCACAATGCCCAACATGTCAGTTTTTCTGTGCCGTCAGGTAATTTTGGCAATGTTTGTGCAGGCCATATTGCCCGCATGATGGGTTTACCTATAGATAAACTAGTCGTTGCCACCAATGAAAATGACGTCTTAGATGAATTCTTTAAAACTGGGGTGTATAGACCACGCGGCTCAGCCAACACTTACCATACCTCTAGCCCATCCATGGATATTAGTAAAGCCTCTAACTTCGAGCGTTTTATATTTGATCTTGTAGGCCGAGATAGCAGCAAAGTGCGAGCGCTGTGGGCCACGGTGGATGTTGGTGGTGCGTTCGATATTAAACCGCTGTTAAATAAATTGCCAGATTATGGCTTTGTTTCTGGTAGTAGCAATCATGCTCATCGTATGCAAACCATACGTGATGCCCACCAAAAATACGCAGTCACCATAGATACGCATACCGCCGATGGCTTAAAAGTGGCCTTAGAATATCGTGAAGTCAATATCCCCATGATAGTGCTTGAGACGGCATTGCCCGCAAAATTTGAAGATGCAATAGTTGAAGCCTTGGGCGCCTTACCATCGCGTCCAGCTGCTTTAAACGGCATAGAAGCCTTACCGCAGCGGTTTGACCTCATGGACTTTGATGTGACTAAGATTAAACAATACATTGTAGATAAAGTGAGCTAGCAGATGCAGGTTTATCATGATTTACTGCGCCATGTGTTGCAACATGGCAATAAAAAAGAAGACCGCACTGGCACTGGCACGCTGTCAGTATTTGGCTATCAAATGCGCTTTAATTTGGCTGATGGTTTTCCACTGCTTACTACCAAAAAAGTACACTTAAAATCCATTATTCATGAGTTGCTATGGTTTTTGCAAGGCAGCACCAATATTGCCTACTTAAAAGAAAACGGCGTGCGCATTTGGGATGAATGGGCTGATGCGCAGGGTAATTTAGGGCCAGTCTATGGCTATCAATGGCGCAACTGGCCTAAGGCCGATGGCACGCACATCGACCAAATTGCTCAAGTAGTCAATGCTATAAAAAATAATCCTGATTCGCGGCGTTTGATCGTTTCGGCTTGGAATGTGGCCGATGTTGATCAAATGAAGTTACCGCCTTGCCATGCTTTTTTTCAGTTTTACGTGGCCGATGGCAAGCTAAGTTGCCAGCTTTACCAGCGTAGTGCGGATATTTTTTTAGGGGTGCCATTTAACATCGCCTCTTATGCACTTTTAACCATGATGGTGGCGCAAGTGTGTGGGCTAAAATTGGGTGATTTTGTGCATACTTTGGGGGATGCACATATTTATACTAACCACATGGAGCAAGTGCAAGAGCAGCTCACACGCGACATACGTCAGCTGCCAAAAATGCACATGAATGCTAATGTCAGCGATATTTTTAGCTTTAAGTTTGAAGACTTTACGCTAGAAAATTATGACCCACACCCTGCTATTAAAGGCTTGGTGGCGGTTTGAAAAAAAATATATCCCTGATTGCTGCGCTAGCAAAAAACAAGGTGATAGGTCTGAATAACACCTTACCTTGGCACCTGCCAGAAGACCTCAAACATTTTCGTGCGCTGACCACAGGCCACCATATTATTATGGGCCGTAAAACTTACGAGTCGTTAGGTCGCTTATTGCCAGGGCGTACTACGGTTATTGTAACGCGCAATGTGGATTACAAACTCGAGGGTGCGTTAATTGCACATAGCCTAGAAGCCGCTATTGCCTTATGCCAAGCCGATGATGAGATTTTTATCATTGGCGGTGCCGAGCTATATCAAGCAGGCATTTTGCTGGCTAATCAATTGTATATGACTGAGCTAGCGCTAGAGGTGGCTGGTGATGCTTATTTCCCTGCCTATGATGAGACGCTCTGGCAAGAAACCTCGCGTGAAGTACATACTTCAGCGCAAGGATTGTTATTTAGTTATGTGAGCTATTGCCGTAAAACAGACTAAATCACTGCGCCACGCAATCTACATAGTAAATCGCTTTACCCTCTACCACTTGTTTAACTAAACCGTGGTTGTCAGTCTCAAAGCCGGGAAATTTTTCATTAAATTCACGGGCAAATTTTAAGTAATTCACAATGACTTTATTGAACTGCTCGCCAGGTATTAGCAAAGGGATGCCAGGCGGATAGGGTGTTAGCAGCACCGCAGTAATGCGGCCTTCTAGGTCGTCAATCGGCACGCGGTCTATGTTGCGATGCGCCATTTTTGCAAACGCATCGGTAGGTTTCATGGCAGGCACCATATTGGATAAATACATTTCAGTGGTGAGGCGTGCCACGTCATTGGCTTTGTAAACTGCGTGAATTTGCTCGCATAAATCACGCAACCCCACTTTTTCATATCTTGGCTGCTTTTGTATAAATTCAGGCAGTACTTTCCACAGCGGCTGGTTTTTGTCGTAGTCATCTTTAAACTGCTGTAGTGCGGCTACCATGGTGTTCCAGCGGCCTTTGGTAATGCCTATGGTGAACATGATAAAAAATGAATAGAGGCCGGTTTTTTCGACTATCACGCCGTGTTCAGCTAAGTATTTGGTTACTATGGCGGCTGGGATGCCAAATTTATTCGAGAAGTTGCCTTTAATATCTAAGCCAGGGGTAATAATGGTTGCTTTGATGGGGTCTAGCATATTGAAACCTTCGGCTAAATTGCCAAAGTCGTGCCAAGCTTCGTTCGCTTTTAGCATCCAAGCATCGCGCTCTTCTAGGCCTTCCTCAGATAAGTCATCTGGCCCCCAAACTTTAAACCACCAATCCGCACCCCATTCCTCATCTACTTTACGCATAGCACGACGGAAATCCAAAGCTTCCATCAGGCTTTCTTCTACCAGCGCCGTGCCGCCAGGCGCTTCCATCATGGCTGCAGCCACGTCAATGCTGGCGACTATAGAATATTGTGGGCTAGTTGAGGTGTGCATCAAATAGGCCTCGTTAAAAATATCGCGGTCTAATTTATTGTTTTCAGCATCTTGAACCAAAATTTGGCTGGCTTGACTCAAGCCAGCTAGCAATTTATGGGTAGATTGCGTTGAGAACACCATGCTTTCTTTGCAGCGAGGGCGACCTTCACCAATTGCATGGTAATCCCCATAAAAGTCATGAAAAGTAGCGTGTGGCAACCAAGCCTCATCAAAGTGTAAGGTGTCAATTTTGCCATCTAACATTTCTTTGATTTCTTCTACGTTATACAGCACCCCATCATAAGTCGATTGGGTAATGGTCAGCACGCGAGGTTTAACGTTTTTATCAGTAATAAAGGGGTTAAGGTCAATTTTCTTTTGTATGTTTTCCCATTCAAATTCGCTTTTAGGAATGGGGCCAATAATGCCGAAGTGGTTGCGTGTGGGCATCAAAAAGACGGGGATAGCGCCAGTCATGATGATGGCGTGCAATATGGATTTATGGCAATTACGGTCAACTACCACAACGTCACCAGGGGCGACCGTACTATTCCAGACCATTTTGTTAGAGGTGGAAGTGCCGTTGGTGACAAAATACAAGTGATCGCAGTTATAAATACGCGCTGCATTGCGCTCAGAAGCGGCAACAGGGCCAGTATGATCAAGTAATTGCCCTAGCTCATCGACTGCGTTACAAACGTCAGCACGCAGCATGTTTTCACCAAAAAACTGATGAAACATTTGGCCAACAGGTGACTTTAAAAATGCCACGCCACCAGAATGCCCTGGGCAGTGCCAAGAGTATGAGCCATCTGCTGCATATTCAGTTAGTGCCTTAAAGAAGGGCGGTGCTAGGCTATCTAAATAAGTACGTGCTTCACGCAGAATGTAGCGAGCGACAAATTCTGGCGTATCTTCATACATGTGAATAAAGCCGTTAAGTTCGCGCAGAATCTCGTTAGGGATATGGCGTGAGGTGCGGGTTTCGCCGTGTAAAAAAATCGGAATCTCTTCATTACGGTAACGAATCTCATCGACGAATTTGCGTAAGTTGTCTAGCGCATCACGGTTTTCTTCAATAAATTCGTTATCGTCTATCGCTAAAATAAAGGCCGAAGCGCGGCTTTGCTGCTGTACAAATGAAGTAAGATCGCCATAGCTGGTCACCCCTAATACTTCAAAACCTTCAGCTTCTATGGCTTTGGCCAGCATGCGTATGCCTAGCCCAGATGAGTTTTCTGAACGAAAATCTTCGTCAATAATGACAATAGGAAAGCGGAACTTCATTAAATAGATTTCCTTAATTAAATCTTAGGTAGCGTCACACCAACTTGGCCTTGATACTTTCCGCCTCGGTCTTTGTAGCTGGTTTCACACACATCATCTGCATCCGCTTCAAAAAATAGCACTTGCGCGCAGCCTTCATTGGCATAAATTTTGGCCGGTAGTGGGGTGGTATTGCTAAATTCTAAAGTCACATAACCTTCCCATTCTGGCTCAAATGGCGTGACGTTGACGATAATGCCACAGCGCGCATAAGTTGATTTGCCCAGACATATCGTCAACACATTGCGGGGGATTCTAAAATATTCAACAGTGCGAGCAAGTGCAAATGAGTTAGGTGGAATAATGCAGTAATCAGCATTGACTTCTACAAATGAATTTGGGTCGAAGTGCTTAGGGTCAACTATGGTGCTGTTGATATTAGTAAAGAGTTTAAATTCTGTACTACAGCGAATATCGTAGCCGTAGCTTGATGTGCCGTATGACACCATGCGCTCGCCCTTCGCATTTTGCTTGACTTGATTAGGCTCAAACGGCTCTATCATGCCGTGTTGCTCTGCCATTTGGCGTATCCATTTGTCTGATTTTATGCTCATAATTAGTGCTTTTTATGGGTGAAAAGATAAAAAAGCGGAGTGACTAACCCCGCTTTTAGCCCGACTTTAGTCAGTGCAGATAATAGCAATAAATTGACTATTAGATATAAATTTTTAGTGCTTATCGCCACCTAATTCTATACTGTAGCGCCAGAATTGGTCTTTGGACTCAAAAATAATGCTAGATTCTTCAGGGTCACGGTTACCAGCTCGGTATTGATGTACGGCTGATTTATCCTCCGCCCAAGCCTTGACGATAGGGTCTATTAGCCGCCATTGCGCTTCTACTTCGCTAATATGCAGATACAACGATGGGTCGCCTTCCATCAGGTTTAGTAGCAGTGATTCATAGCTATCTATGCTTTCATCGCCTGGTTGGCGCTGTGGACCGTCTATGCTCAGTGTGCGGGTGGCAATATCTAGGCCAGGAATCTTAGATTCGATTTCCATTTTAATGCACTCACGCGGCTGAATGTTCAGTGTCAGCCAGTTTTGATGCTGTGCTTCGTGTAACTGCATAGGTGCTTTTTTGAAGCGTATGCTGACAGCAGTGTTTCCTTCGTGCATGCGTTTTGCCGTACGAACATAAAATGGCACACCTTGCCAGCGTGGGTTATCAATAAACAATTTGAGTGCGGCATAAGTTTCAGTCACACTGGCTGTCACCCCCTCTCTAGCAAGCTCTTCTAAATAGCCAGCGACATTCTCACCATGACCATCGGCGACACAAACGCGGCCCACTGCATATTGCGCACGGAAGGCATTTTTATGTAATTCATTGACTGGTAATGGCCGAATCGCCTGTAAAAGCTTAATTTTTTCTGCGCGTATGCTATCTGGCGTTAAATCTTTTGGTTTTTCCATAGCAACCAGTGCTAGTGTTTGTAGTAAGTGGCTCTGCGCCATGTCGCGTAATGCACCAGTATTGTTATAAAACTCAATACGATCGCCTACCCCTAAAGTTTCATTGTTAGTGATCTGTACGTGGTCAATGTATTGGTTATTCCAAATTGGCTCAAACATTGTGTTGGCAAAGCGCGTCAACATAATGTTTTGTAGGGCAGATTTTCCTAAATAGTGGTCTATGCGATAGATTTGACTTTCTTTTAGATGCTTGGTGATAGATGCCTGTAGGGATTGCGCTGATGGCAGGTTAGTACCAAACGGCTTTTCAATTAACACGCGTCGCCAGTATTTGCTTTCATCTAATAAGCCGACCCCAGAGAGTTGCTCGACTATGGGGGCAAAATCTGTAGGCCTAACCGACAAGAAGTAAGCTAAATTCTGTGGGAATATTTTTTCATCGCTCAAAGTCGCCTTCATTTTGTTAAATGCATCTGCGTCAGTCGGTGAGTTGGCATGATAATGATTACGCGCAATAAAGCGCTCAAACACTGTTTTATCATAGCCGTTTTTAAACTTAGCATCTAACATGGTTTTGATGTCAGCTTGCCATGCTTCGCGCGATACTGCGCCGCGGCCAACAGAAAGAATTGCCATTTTTTCTGGTAGGCGGCCTGCTGCATCTAAGCGAAATAGACCAGGCATTAATTTGACGCGGGATAAGTTTCCGCTAGCGCCAAACAATACCAGCGTGCAAGGGTCAATTTTTTTAGCCATTTGGTAACCTTAAATTTTAAATGTTTACTTGAGTCAAGATATGCGCCTTAACAGCACTCAAGCTAGCTCGAGTGCTGCTGGCCATGGACATTGCCAGTGTTAATTAATGACGACTTTCAGCAGGTGCGCCATCGGTTTCCATGTCCAGATCACCCCAGCCTAGGCGGCGATGGAATAATTCGAGTAATAAGTCCCAGCTCAGGCGCGATAGTGCGGGGTCGTAACGATGGCCTTCATCGCGCATAAAGGCATGTTGACCATTGAATTCGTGCCAAGTATAGCGGGCGCCGACTTCATCTAGGCGCGCTTTCACCATATTACGGCCTTCTAGTGGCACGTGAGGGTCTTGGCGACCCCAAATATGCAATAGCTCGCCTTTGATTTCGCCAGCACGTTCTAGTGAATTATCATTTTTGCCTAGGCCTAATGCCTTTTTGTGTATATCAGTGGCATAAAAACACACGGCTGCAAGCACGCCAGGATTCATCGCAGCGCGGAATGCCAAGTGACCGCCAACGCAAATCCCCATGACGCCAAGACGGCCAGTACAGTCAGTACGCGATTTTAGGTAATCTAGCACAGCACGAGCATCACTATCATAGGCATGCACTTCTTTGGTAATTTTGTGCGCATTGCCGCGTGTGGTGCCTTCTTCATCGTAAGGAATCACCGTGCCTGCTGGTTCTAGTTCGTGGTAGATTTCTGGGCAAGCGACGATAAAGCCATGACCAGCCAGCATCGCGGCGGTACGGCGAATAGGGTCTGTGACTTGAAAAATCTCTGAAAACATTAAAATACCAGGGTAATTGCCTGGCGCCGCGGGGCGAAAAATATGTGCGCGCATTTCACCGGTTGGGGTATTAAGATCTACAATTTCACTGTCTTTGATTAGCATTTTTAGTCCTGAGAATGGCCATTAAGAATAGCCGTATATAATAAAGCAAGCAGGCCTATTCATACAGTGTTTTTAGTATAAAAAACTATAAAAAGCATGACAATTTTTGTAATTTAGTGTCAAATTCGACCTAACTTTTTTCTACTGAGATTAAACTAATATGCAGGCTACCAATACGCGATGGAAGCACTTTGACAGTATTGAATGTTTAAGGCATGGCGTGTGTGATGCTATCGTGAAAAATGCCCAAGAGGCGATCACTGAGCGCGGGCAATTTACTATCGTACTAGCAGGTGGCAACACGCCTCGTGCTATTTATCGGCTACTTAGAGACTTAGACTTGGACTGGTCTAACTGGCATATTTATCATGGTGATGAGCGTTGCTTGCCAGTCAATCACGAAGACCGTAACAGTTTAATGGTTGAGCAAGTCTGGCTGAATCATGTGGCTATTCCCGCAAGTCAGATTCATGATATTCCTGCTGAGTTAGGCCCGATTGCTGGGGCAAACGCTTATGCACAAACTTTGCATGATTTAGCCAGCTTCGACATGGTGCTATTAGGCTTGGGTGAAGATGGTCATACGGCCTCACTATTTCCGGGCCATCAATTGGATAACAGCGCGGATGCGGTGCCTGTGTTTAATTCGCCCAAGCCACCAGCTGAGCGGGTTAGCTTAAGCCAAAAGCGCTTAAATAACACTAGGCAGGTCATATTTATTGTCACAGGCGCTGGCAAGCAGCAAGCGGTAAATGATTGGCGCAGCGGGCTTACCATTCCTGCCACTTTAATCCATCCCGAAAATGGAGTGGATGTTTACTGTTATGATGTGGCGCTCAATTAGCCTAAATGCTGTGGCAAAATTGTCAGCTATTTTGAATGACAATATTAGGAAATTTAGCACTGTGATCTTGGCTGCTGTTGGCTATTTTAATGGCGGCAGCACGGGCTATTTTCTTGTAAATATCAGCTATCGCGCTATCAGGCTCGGCAATAACAGTGGGCTTGCCAGCATCAGACTGCTGTCTAATTTTAATATCTAAGGGCAGGCTGCCCAGCAAATCTACCTGATAGTCTTGACACATTAATGCTCCGCCGCCAGAGCCAAAAATAGGTTCTTCGTGGCCACATTGGCTGCAAATATGCGTGCTCATGTTTTCAACTATGCCTAAGATTGGAATATTGACCTTCTCAAACATTTTTAAGCCTTTACGCGCATCTAGCAAGGCAATATCTTGCGGGGTGGTGACAATAATCGCCCCAGTAACGGGGATTTTTTGCGCAAGGGTGAGCTGTATATCGCCCGTCCCAGGCGGTAAATCAATAATTAAATAATCTAAGTCACGCCATTTGGTATCCCGTAATAATTGCTCTAAAGCGCCTGTTACCATGGGGCCGCGCCATACCATAGGGGTGTCATTGTCGATTAAAAATCCGATAGACATTGCTTGTATGCCGTGAGCTAGCATGGGGTCCATGGTTTTGCCATCAGTGCTTTCTGGGCGCCCAGTAATGCCTAACATCTGCGGTTGACTTGGTCCGTAAATATCAGCGTCTAGCAAGCCTACCGTTGCCCCTTCAGCGGCTAGCGCCAAGGCTAAATTGACAGAAGTGGTCGATTTGCCAACCCCGCCTTTGCCAGAAGCGACGGCAATAATATTTTTTACATTCGCTAGCAAGGTGACGCCTTGTTGAGCCTTGTGCGCGACGATGCGGCTGCTGATATTGACCGTGACCTTGCCTATGTCAGGCAAGGCTTTCAGCGCTTTCATTACCAGCGCTTGCACATCTGCCATGACCGATTTTGCTGGGTAGCCAAGTACAATATCTAAGCTAACATCGCTAGCATTAATTTGGATATTTCTAGCTGATTTACTACTGATAAAATCTTTGCCAGTATTGGGGTCTATACATAGTTTTAGCGTGCTTTGTATCAGTAATTCTGTGATTGCCATTAGGTCAATTCCTGTGTAAATCGCGAAGCGGGTTAATCTTGAGTAAAAAGATAGGGTATTCTAACTGATGTGTTGCCAGCTTGGGCATGCGGCTTGGGTAATTTGCAAAAAAAATTGCTGAGTTAGCCTAGAGTGTTGCGGCCTCTTGCCAGAATAAAATCCTCAATGAATGCTGGGTTAAGTGTGTGTCATTTGCTAGAATAGCATTTTAGCTTAATAGATCCATTTATCTCATGGCCACTGTCACTGCCCACCGTAAAATCCTTGTCACGTCTGCGCTTCCTTATGCCAATGGCAGCATACACTTAGGCCACTTGGTCGAATATATTCAAACTGATATATGGGTACGTTTTCAAAAAATGCAGGGGCATACTGTGCATTATGTTTGCGCTGATGACACGCATGGTACCCCCATTATGCTACGTGCCGAGAAAGAGGGCATTACGCCTGAAGCCTTGATAGAAGCCGTTCACAAAGAGCATGCTGCTGACTTTAAAGCGTTTTTGGTTGATTTTGACAATTACCATTCAACCAATGCCCCTGAGAATAAAGAACTTGCTCAAAGCATTTATAGAACATTAAAAGCCAATGGCAAGATAGCCACAAAAATCATAGAGCAGTTTTATGACCCAGTAAAAAAAATGTTTTTGCCAGACCGGTTTATTAAAGGCGAATGTCCTAAATGTCATGCTAAAGACCAATATGGCGATTCTTGTGAGGTATGCGGCGCAACTTACAACCCTACTGAACTGATTAACGCCTATTCTGCCGTTTCTGGGGCGGCGCCCATTCGTAAAGAAACCGAACATTACTTTTTCAAATTGTCAGAATGTGATGCTTTTTTAAAGCAGTGGACGCGCTCAGGCACCTTGCAAGGTGAAGCGGCTAACAAAATGGGCGAATGGTTTGCCAGTGGCCTGAATGATTGGGATATCTCACGCGATGCGCCTTATTTTGGCTTTGAAATACCCGATGCGCCAGGTAAGTATTTTTATGTGTGGTTAGATGCCCCCATAGGCTATATGGCTAGTTTTAAAAACTTGTGTGGCAAGTTAGCCCTTGATTTTGATGAGTATTGGGCTAAAGACAGTCAAACAGAGCTTTACCACTTTATTGGCAAAGACATTCTTTATTTTCATGCGCTGTTTTGGCCAGCGACTCTAGAATTTTCAGGTCACCGCACCCCTACACAAATTTTTGCGCACGGCTTTTTAACGGTCAACGGCGAGAAAATGAGTAAGTCGCGTGGTACGTTTATCACAGCGCGCAGCTATTTAGATCATATTAATAACCCTGAATACTTACGCTACTACTATGCGGCAAAACTCAATAGCAGCATGGAAGATATAGATTTGAGTTTGGATGATTTTGTCGCAAGAGTGAATAGTGATTTGGTGGGCAAGTATATTAATATTGCCAGTCGTTGTGCTGGATTTATTGACAAGTACTTTGCGGGTGAGTTGAATGTGGCGGCAATTCAAGGCTTGGTAGGAGGCGCAATAGCTTCTGGTCAAATCATTAGTGAATCATTCGACGCTAGAAATTACGCAAAAGCGATACGCGACATTATGGAATTGGCGGACCGCGTGAATGGTGAAATTGCGCAGGCAGCACCTTGGGTGTTAGCGAAAGACGAGACTAAAAAAGCCGAACTGCATGATATCTGTTCCCGAGCTATGCATGGGTTTTATGTGATCTCAATTCTATTGCAGCCAGTGTTGCCTGCTTTAGTCAGTAGGGTCGCTAGAGAATTTTTTGCTAAGCATGATGACTTTGTATGGGCCGATTTAGGGCTGATACCGAGCCGTATTAATCCCTATCAACATTTAATTACCCGCATAGAACCAAAAGCGATAGCAGCCATGACAGAAGCAAATAAAGAAAATCTAACTGCTACACCTCAAGTCACTGCGCCTGTGACTAGTCCTGTTGAAGAGGTCACTTTGTCTGAAGCCGAATACATCAGTATAGATGATTTCACCAAGGTGGATTTACGCATTGCTAAAATCGTCAATGCCGAGCATGTAGAAGGTGCTGAGAAGTTGTTAAAGCTGACTTTAGATATAGGCGAAGCCAATCCGCGCCAAGTGTTTGCCGGTATTAAATCAGCTTATGACCCTGCTAATTTAGTGGGACGTTTAACGGTGATGGTCGCTAACTTAGCGCCGCGTAAAATGAAGTTTGGCATGAGCGAGGGCATGGTATTAGCCGCTAGCGATGAAAAAGGCGGGCCCTTTATATTGAGCCCAGATGTTGGCGCAAGCTTGGGGATGCGCGTTAAATAAAAGCAAGGCCGCAAGCGCATCAGCGTGACATTCAGCTGATTTTAGCTGACAGCCTGCTTAAAGTTGCCTAGCGCTCAGTTAGCCTTAGGTTTAGGTTCAGGTAGTTTAACGGCAGGCTTGGCTTCTTTGCCACTGGCAATGAGCTTTACGCTAGGCTTAAGATTGTTGTTTTTTTCAACTTTAGCCGCAGCACCTGCTTTGCTGTCAGCAGGTTTGCTATTGTTAGCTTTGCTTGCTGCCGCATCAGTGATGACAATATCTTTGCGTATATTTTTTAAAGTGACTGGGCCTATGCCATCGACTTTATCAAGATCATCAATGCTCTTAAAGTTACCATTTTTTTTGCGATAGTCTAGGATGGCTTTGGCTTTCACCGCGCCTATGCCCTGTAAGTTTTCTAGATCAGCTTGCGTGGCGGTATTAATGTTGACGGCAGCAAGAGCGCTGAGGCTGAAGCTTAGTAATGCAAGTAATGCAAGTAATGCCAATAACATTTTTTTCATTTTAGACTCCCCTTGGGTTGTAAATATCATCATGGATAGCGGCTATTTAACTATTGATATATCAGCTGAAATATCTGCGATAAATCATAGCGAAATCAGCCCTGTGTGACAACTTTAGTGAGTTAAATGTGCTGAATTTTTGAAGCTAATGAATTAAATTGGCTGTATACATTCAGCATGTATGGCTGCCAGCATTTTTAGTGGATCTATTGCCTGAGTAATAGGTCGGCCTATGACTAAATAGTTTGATCCATTTTTTAAGGCATCTCTCGGGGTGACGATGCGTGATTGGTCATCTTGACTGGCGTTGCTTGGGCGTATGCCAGGCGTCACCAAGCAAAAATCATGGCCTAATTGGGCGCGTAGCATACTCGCTTCTAGTGCAGAGCAAACAACGCCATCTAGGCCAGCCTGCTGTGTGAGTGTGGCCAGTTTTAGCACGTGGCTTGCCAAGTCTGCGCTAATGCCCACCTGATTTAAGCCCGCTTGATTCATGCTAGTGAGTACCGTGACGGCGATTAATAGCGGCTTGTGGGCAGTCTTATTAACAGCCTCATTAGCCGCTTGCATCATTTCTAGCCCGCCACTCGCATGTACATTGAGCATCCATATCCCCAAGTGACTAGCCGCTGTACAAGCTTTTGCCACTGTGTTTGGAATGTCATGGAATTTCAAATCTAAAAATACCCCAAAGTTTGCTTGCACTAATTGCTCAACAAACTTTGGGCCTTCAGCGGTAAACAGTTCTTTACCCACTTTGAGTCGGCATAAGGTGGGGTCTAATTGCCTGACTAGTTTGAGGGCACTTGTCGCATCGGCGTAGTCTAGAGCTACTATAATTTTAGGGTCGTTGATTTTAGGGTCGCAGATATTAGAGGTTAATTTAGGGGTAGTCATTATTTAAACAGTAGTAGGTTCAGCAGGTAATGTTTCCCATGCGTTGCAAGCAGGGCATTGCCAATGGTGGTATTTGGCTTTAAAGCCGCATTGTTCGCAATAATAGGCGGTTTTATTACCAATGGCGTGACGAACTGCCTGTTGCATCAGTTGTGTATCATCAGTACTAGATTTTTCGGGACTTTGCTTATGATTGCTCTCTACAATTGCGCGCGCCTGCAATAGCTGGTCTAAAGTATTTAAACTAGGCTTTCTAATTAATTCATTTCTGGCTAATTTTGCCGCACTTTCAGCGCCTTTTTCAGCCAAAGTAGCTTCAAACAGTACATTCAATAATGAGCTGAGTTTGTATGTTTGCAAATAAGTTTGCAATAACGCTAAGCCTTTGGCAGTTTGGTTTAGCGCGCGGTAACTATTGATTAATTTAGGCGCAATTAAACCTAAATATTCAGGTTTTTGAAATTCAATGCGCTTCCAAGTAGAAATAGCTGCCTGGTCATCTTCACTGTCTAGCTCTAAATCACCCAATAAAATATTGGCGCGTACACAATTTTTATTTGCATTGAGTGCTTGTTCAAGCTCAAATCTAGCAGTATGTAAGTCGTTAGCTAATTTAGAACTCACTGCTATTTCGCAGTAATAATGTGCTATTTCTATACGAAACGGTATGCCAGATAGACGCTCTAGCTCGGTTGCAGCTTTAATAGCACGTAGCCATTCGCGTTCACGCACATATATTTCTAATAGTGCACGCAGTGCTGATTGACGATAACGATCGTCGTTTAGTGACTCAAATAATTCTTCAGCGCGATCTAATAGACCCGCTTTTAAATAATCTTGCGCAAGTTCTGCGGTTACTGCCAATTTTTGTTGCGGCTCAAGTTCTTTTTTGGCCAGCAAATTAAGATGTAAGTGAATGGCGCGGTCAACCTCACCACGTTTTCTAAACAGGCTGCCTAGGGCAAAATGCAGCTCTAGGGAGTCAGTATTGGCTTGAACTGCCTCACTAAATGCCTCAATGGCTTTATCTTGTTGATTGGTAATAAGAAAATTTAAGCCTTTGAAATAAGCGGCTGGTAAAGCGGTAGATTCTGCGAGCAGCTGCTTAAGATCTATGCGGGCAGCCAGCCAGCCTAGGCTAAAAAATAGTGGTAATACCAGTAGCCACCAGAACTCAAATTCCATGTGGATGCACTTTGTGAGTAAGGTCTAGGTGATAAAGGTCGTTCATAGATGTGTGATTTTAACTTAATTTTAAAACTAAGTAAGATTTTCTGAGGCTAGACAATAAAAAACGGCAACCATTTAAGTCGCCGTTTTTTATTTTGCCAAAACAAACATCTTTTAAGCTAAATCTACCCGTTCACGTAGCTCTTTACCGGCTTTAAAATGAGGTACATGTTTTTCAGGTACTTGAACTTTGCCGCCAGTTTTAGGGTTGCGACCTAAACGAGGTGGACGATAATTTAAGCTAAAGCTGCCAAAGCCACGAATTTCAATGCGCTCACCAGTGGCAAGGTTATCAGACATAGCATCTAACATCGCTTTTACTGACAGCTCGGCGTCTTTCACGACTAATTGCGGGAAACGTTCCGCAAGTAGCGTGATTAGTTCAGATTTAGTCATGCTTATAAGCCTTTATCTTGTCGCTAGTTAGCTTACTTCTTGCTATCTAATTTTGCTTTTAACAAGGCACCAAGGTTAGTTGTTCCAGCAACTGCACCATCATCTGGCACTTTTGACGTCACTTCTTTAGTTTTAGCTGATTTGGCTTTAGGTTTGCTTTCAGATTTATCTTCTGTAGCAGATGTTGCGCCAGATGGGTCAGCAGAAAGTTGTTTCACGCCTAGTGAAATACGTTCTTTTTCTACGTCTATGGCTAAGATAACAGCTTGTAATTCATCGCCTTTTTTGAAGTTGCGTATGGCTTCCTCGCCAGTTTGCGTCCATGAAAGATCTGAAAGATGAACTAGCCCATCAATGCCACCTGGCAAACCAATAAACACGCCGAAATCAGTAATAGATTTAATTTGACCAGCGACTTTATCGCCTTTGGCATGAGTTGCTGAGAAGTCATCCCATGGGTTAGCCTGACATTGCTTCATGCCTAATGATAAGCGGCGACGGGCTTCGTCGATTTCAAGTATCATGACTTCTACTTCATCACCTAGTTGCGCAAGTTTGCCTGGATGTATGTTTTTGTTAGTCCAATCCATTTCTGACACGTGAACTAAACCTTCAATACCTGGCTCGATTTCAACAAACGCTCCGTAGTCAGTTAAATTAGAAACTTTACCGAATAAACGTGTGCTGACTGGGTAACGGCGAGTTAAGGCAATCCATGGATCATCACCTAGTTGTTTGATCCCTAATGAAACACGATTTTTCTCTTGATCAAATTTCAAGATTTTCGCTTCAACTTCTTCACCTACAGTTAATACTTCTGATGGGTGTTTAACACGACGCCATGCTAAGTCAGTAATATGTAGCAAACCATCAATGCCGCCTAAATCAACGAATGCGCCATAATCAGTAATATTTTTAACAATACCTTTAACCACTGAACCTTCAGCCAGTGAACCCATCAATGCTTCACGGTCTGCACCAGCGCTAACTTCCATTACTGCGCGGCGTGAAACCACGATATTGTTGCGTTTGCGGTCAATTTTAATAACTTTTAAATCACATTCTTTGTTTTCAAATGGGGTGGTGTCTTTTACTGGACGTACATCCACTAATGAACCAGGCAAGAAGGCCATGATGCCATTGACTGATACGCGTAGACCGCCTTTAACTTTACCACTGACAAAGCCTTTAATGATACGACCTTCGTTCATGGCATCTTCTAGATCTAGCCATGTTTCCATGCGTTTGGCTTTTTCACGTGATAGCAAGGTAGAACCAAAACCATCTTCAAGTTTTTCAATTAAGACTTTTACGAAGTCGCCCACTTTAACTTCAAGTTCACCTTGGGCGTTTTTAAATTCTTCAGCAGCGATAACGCTTTCTGATTTTAGGCCAGCGTTAACAATAACGTGGTCTTGGTCAACAGAAATAACCTCAGCGGTGATGACTTCACCAGAGCGCATTTCTTGATGAATTAAACTTTCTTCAAAAAGCGCGGCAAAAGATTCCATTGAAGAAGATGAAGCAGTAGATTTAGAAGTAGAAGCCATTAAATAAAATTACCTAAGAATAATCCCACCTAGCAGTGGGTTGATTAAAAAAACTGCGGATTAATGTAATGCGCAGACGAAAAAAATTCACTAAATTTCAAAGAATAGAATTATAACTAAAACATTGAAAAATAAAAGACTATTTACATAATTTAGCCTGAAAATTATATAAATCGTTGATATTTTTCTAAAACAAAGCGTACTGCTTGAAAAATCGTTAAATTATCGGTTTCTAACAAGACCCCATCATCGGCCATGATGAGGGGGGAGCTAGCTCTATTTTGATCTCTTGCGTCACGCTCTAGCAGGTCTTGCAGGATGTCATCATAGTTAGCCGCTTGTTTTTTATTGATGAGCTGCTGGTAGCGACGCGAAGCGCGCACTTCGGTTGTGGCCGTTAAAAAAACCTTTAACTGTGCATTCGGGAAAATCACTGTCCCCATGTCGCGTCCATCTGCCACCAGTCCTGGGGCCTTACAAAATCCATGCTGGATTTCAATCAGCGCTTGTCGTAGCGATGCATGCACGGCAACTTGTGAAGCGCCTTTACCTATCGCTTCAGTGCGAATGTCGTTAGTGACATCTTGATGGTTCAGAAAAATTTGCTCATGCTCAAACGCTATCAGTAAACTTTTTGCACATAGCGCCACTGCTGCTGCGTCTGACCAAGCAATTTTTTGCTGTTGGCTGGCAAGGGCTACGATGCGGTACAAGGCGCCAGAATCCAAATAATGAAAGCCTAGTTCAGTGGCAACTAATTGAGCTACTGTGCCCTTGCCAGAGGCTGATGGACCATCTATGGCAATTACAGGGATTAAAGACTGGGGCTTAGGGCTTAGGGCGGTCATGCTTGAGTAATTTTTTGAAATTCTAAAAAGTAATCGGGGAAAGTTTTATTGACGCATTTGGGATCATTAATGGTGATAGGCACGCCGCCCAAACTCACTAAAGAAAAGCACATTGCCATGCGGTGGTCATCGTAAGTATCTATCACGGCATTGGCGATTAATGTGGCTGGCGGCGTGATTTGAATAAAATCTGCGCCTTCAACCACCAGTGCGCCCAGCTTGCGCAGTTCGGCTGCCATAGCTGTCAGCCTGTCAGTTTCTTTGACACGCCAGCTGGCAATGTTTTTCAGGGTCGTTGTACCATCGGCAAATAAAGCCATGATAGCTAAGGTCATTGCTGCGTCAGGCATGTGGTTACAGTCTAAGTCTATCGCTTTAATTTTAGCGGCTTTGTGTGCGGTAATGTTATTTTGCCCATATTCAATCCGTCCACCCATCAAAGCCAGCGCGTCAGCAAAGCGCACGTCACCTTGTATACTTTGTTGACCTATGCCGTCGACACACACTTCGCCGCCTATCACCCCCGCCGCCAAGAAATACGAGGCACTGGAGGCATCTCCTTCAACAAACATTTCATGAGGGCTAATGTATTGGCTGTTGGCCACTATGCTAAAGCTTTGCCAGCCATCACGCTGAACGACTACGCCAAACTTAGCCATGAGGTTGAGGGTAATTTCGATATAGGGTTTTGAGATTAATTCCCCTATAACTTCAATGCGTGCGTGCTGATTGGTGAGCGGTAGCGCCATGAGTAGGGCGGTTAAAAATTGGCTAGAAACATCGCCACGTATTTGTATGGGTTTGCTTAAATCAGGTTTGGCAGGTGAGATTTTTAAGGGGGGGAAGCCGATATTCGCTAAGTAGTCAATATGAGCACCTGCTTGAACTAGCGCGTTTACTAGGTCGGCTATGGGCCGTTCGTGCATACGAGCCACCCCTGATAACTGATAATGGCCATTAGAAAAAGCCAGTGCAGCAGTCAGCGGCCTAAATGCAGTGCCGGCATTGCCGAGCAGTAAATCAGCATTTTTATTCGGAAAGTTAGCAGCGCAACCCGTCACACGCCAAGCACTTTCTGCAAACTGCGTTAATTGAACGCCCAGTTTTTCTAGGGCTTCCAACATACGCGAAGTATCGTCAGAAGCCAGTAAGTCACGAATCTCGGTAGTGCCCGTTGCTAGCGCCGCCAGCAATAAAGTACGGTTAGAAATGCTTTTAGAGCCAGGCAAGGTGATGCGACCATGAGCTTGGCTAGCGGGGGGCAGATTGATTTGTTCCATTTTATTTCTTTTTAATTGTTTTTCTTTTTAATCGTTTGATAGACTAGCTTTTTGATTTTGCCCAAGCATTGCGGGCGGTGCTAGCTTGCTCAAACAAGGCTTCTAGCGCTTGCCCGTCTTCAAGCTCAATGAGTTTTTTGAGCATGGATAATTCAGCTTGGTAGGCAGTTAATTCATTGAGTATGGCGTTTTTGTTGGCTAGGCTAATGTCTCGCCACATTTCAGGATGGCTTCCGGCAATGCGGGTAAAGTCCCTAAAACCGCTGGCCGCAAAGCTAAAAAGTTGTTCTGCATCGGCTCTTGCCGCAATTTCATGAACTAAAGCAAAGGCGAGTAGGTGTGGCAAATGGCTGACCGCAGCAAAAATACTATCATGGGTTTGCGCTGACATTGCACTCAGCTTTGCTCCGCAGCCAGTCCAGAATTGTTCAACCATGGCCACTGCCTCTGGTTTAGTTTCTGGGCTGGGGGTGAGTACAACCGTTTTACCCAGAAACAAGTCAGCCATGGCTGCGGTCACGCCGCTTTTCTCAGCTCCAGCAATGGGGTGGCCGCCAACAAATTGACTGAACTGATCGCCCAGCACTTTTCTTGCGGCAGTTAAGACGTCGCCTTTAGTGCTGCCAGCATCAGTGATCACGGTATTCATGTTTAAGTGTGGTTGAATGGTTGCCAAAATAGCCGGTGTTTGTGCCACTGGCGCGGCAATCAATAGCATATCAGCCTCTTGTAATGCCTCTGCAATGTCGCAACTGGCCAAGTCTATCACGCCTAAATCTAGCGCGGTTTGCAAGCTTTGTTGAGTGCGACCCATGCCTACAATTTGCACGCCAGGCCGCGCTTTTTTAAAGGCAAGCGCAGCTGAGCCACCAATTAAACCGACCCCAAAAATGACAATTTTTTTCAATTTATACCGCTTTGTTTTGTTAACAGCTTGGATTGTAGCATCCTTAGAATTAAGCGGCAGAAGCTGTGCTGGTTTTTTTCAGAACCAATGATGCGCTAATTGCTTTGCCATACGCCGTCAATTAATTTTTCTAAGGGCTTATAGTTCTGTTTATAAGCCATTTTTTGACTGTCTTTTATCCAGTAGCCAAGGTAGAGATAGGCGAGATTTAACGACTTAGCCCAGTCAATTTGCCATAATACGTTGTAAGTACCTAAGCTGGTCTTGCTATCGCTGGTGCTATAAAAAGTATAAACCGCTGATATACCATCTAAAACGACATCAATCACGCTGACCATCTTCAGCTCTTCGCCTTCTCTAAATTCAACCAATACACTGTCAACATTGGTTTGGCATAAAAAGTTGCGATATTGCTCGGCATCATCCTGCTCATATTCTTGCTGCTGATTGGCGTGTCTGGCTTTTTGATAGGCAGCGTACAGCGCATAATGCTCCTCGTGAAATGTCACTGGTAAAATGGCTGTGCTGAGATTGTTATGCTGCTGGTAAGCGCGTTTTTGACTGCGGTTAGGCCTAAATTCCCGCAGCATAATTCTAACGGGCACACATTCATGGCAGTGCTCACAATGCGGCCGATAGGCGAATTTACCACTACGCCGAAAGCCTTGCTGTATCAGCCCGCTGTAGACATTTTTATCAATTAAGTGCTGTGGTGAGGCGATTAAGCTTTGTGCCAGCTTATTCGGCAAGTAGCCACAGTGATAGCCTGTGGTCACGTAAAATTGCAGCTTGTGTAAAGCGGGTTCGCTAGCGATGGTCATGTTCAAATTCTATCAGTGTTGCTAGTTTTTGCATGAATATGGCGCTTGGAATTTCACGGCCACCAAAACTGCTGAGCAAGGGCGTTTTCATTTGGCAGTCTATCATTGCTATGCCTCGATGTTGCAGATGGGCGACCAGCGCGACAAAAGCAACTTTAGAAGCATCACTAACATGATGAAACATGCTTTCGCCATAAAACATATTGCCAATATTCACGCCGTAGCAACCACCTACCAATACATTATCTAGCCAAGCTTCAGCGCAGATGGCATGGCCAGACTCAAACAGAGCGCAGTATGTGTTAATCATCTGTGTGCTAAGCCAAGTGCCAGCTTGACCTTGTCGCTTGGCTTGGCTGCAAGCCGTGATGACTGCCCGAAACGAGCTATTAAAGCGTATTTCAAAAGCTTGTTTTTTTAGGGTTTTTTTGAGTGAGCTCGAAATTTTTAATTCGTCTGGAAAAAGCACCATGCGTGGGTTGGGGCTCCACCACATGATAGGATCGCCCTCGCTGAACCAAGGGAATATGCCCAGTCGATAAGCCTTTAAAAGTCGTGCGCTAGATAAATCACCGCCGATGGCGATTAATCCATTGGGTTCGGTTAAGGCATTAGATAATGCGGGGAATTCGCAATCGCCATCTATGCTTGCGACTCGTCCATTAGGTAATTGATAGTAAGCGTGGCTCATTAAGCTATATTCACATTGCAAAAAGTTGCGCAATCAATCTGATTATACTGCACGTATAATGGTGCGGTAGCCATTAAGCAATCAAATGCTTTTCATTAATAAGGATAATCATGCCATATATCATCTTAAAATATTTAATCACAGCGGGCGTGGTTGTGCTAGTTTCTGAGTTTGCTAAACGCAGTGATAAGCTGGGTGGGTTGATTGCTGCCTTGCCTTTGGTCACCGTGCTCACCCTAATTTGGCTGTATCTTGAGCATCAGCCGACCAGTAAAATTGCCAATCATGCTTACTACACATTTTGGTATGTGCTGCCTACCTTGCCTATGTTTTTACTTTTTCCTTATTTATTGCCTAAGTGGGGCTTTGTCTTGAGCTTGGCTAGTTGTGTGATATTCACCTTGCTGGTATTTTTGCTATTTGCCCAAGTCATGAAACCATTTGGCGTAGACTTGTTATAAGTAGGGTTAATGCCATGCAAAATTTTTCAAAAAAATCATCTTAATCATACAATTAGCGCGTAAAATGCGCCTACTTTATCGTTTGTAGCGGATATTTTGGAACAATACTTAACCATGCTTGCCAAGCCCATACAAAGCTATCGTCCTTATTGGGCGAAACGCTTTGGTGCGGCACCTATTTTGCCTATGAGCCGCGCCGAAATGGATGCTTTGGGTTGGGATAGCTGTGACATTATCTTGGTGACAGGAGATTGTTATATAGACCACCCCAGTTTTGGCATGGCTTTGGTCGGCCGTTTGCTAGAGGCGCAAGGTTTTCGGGTTGGCATTATAGCTCAGCCAGATTGGCAAAATGCCAGCGCTTTTAAAGCCCTAGGCAAACCTAATCTGTATTTTGGAGTGACCGCTGGCAATATGGACAGTATGGTCAATCGCTATACTGCTGATAGAAAAATTCGTAGTGATGACGCCTATACCCCAGATGCGGCGCCAAACAAACGTCCAGATCGAGCGGTATTGGTTTATAGCCAGCGCTGCCGCGAGGCCTATTCTGATGTGCCGCTGGTGATAGGTAGTATTGAAGCCAGTTTGCGCCGTATTGCCCATTATGATTATTGGTCGGACAAAGTTCGTCGCAGTATTTTGGTGGATTCTAAGGCAGATATTTTGCTCTTCGGCAATGCGGAGCGCGCTTTAATTGAATTAAGTCACAGAATTGCTAAAGGTGAAAAAGTGGCGGATATTCAGGATATTCGCGGTACGGCTTTTTTGCGTAAGCACATTCCCGAGGGCTGGAGCGAGATAGAAAGTACCAAGTTAGACCGCCCTGGTACAGTTGAATCGCATATTGACCCCTATGAAATGAAAATGGGGAAGGCGGATGCCAGTTGTGCAACTGAGGACAGTCAAGCAAAAATAGCCTTGCCAGAAGGTACAAAAGCCATAGAGATCGTTCGCAAACCCAAAGCAGACAGGTCTAAGCAAGTCGTTCGGTTGCCTGATTACGAAGCGGTCGCACAAGACCCAGTGTTATATGCCCATGCTTCACGAGTGCTGCACCTAGAAGCTAATCCTGGCAACGCTCGAGCTTTGGTGCAAAAACATGGAGACCGTGAGGTATGGCTAAACCCGCCGCCTATCCCGCTTACTACCAAAGAAATGGACTATGTGTACGATATGCCTTATGCACGCAGACCACATCCAGTCTATCAGGACGCAAAAATTCCAGCTTGGGAGATGATACGTTTTAGTGTCAATATTATGCGCGGCTGCTTTGGCGGCTGCACATTTTGCAGTATTACCGAGCACGAGGGTCGCATTATTCAAAGTCGCAGCGAAGCCAGTATTTTGAAAGAGGTAGAAGAAATTCGCGATAAAGTGGCAGGCTTTACTGGGGTTATTTCTGATCTGGGCGGCCCTACCGCCAATATGTATCGTATTGCTTGTAAGAGTGAGACGATAGAAAAATCTTGTCGTAAATTGAGCTGCGTATACCCTAGTATTTGTGAGAACTTGAACACAGACCATAGCGCTTTAATACAGTTATACCGTAAAGCGCGGGCAATTAAAGGCATTAAAAAAATCCTTATCGGCAGCGGGGTGCGTTATGACCTTGCGGTGAAATCGCCAGAGTATGTCAAAGAACTGGTGCAGCATCATGTAGGTGGTTATTTGAAAATAGCGCCAGAGCATTCTGAAGAAAACGTGCTGAGTAAAATGATGAAGCCTGGCATGGAGGCTTATGATGAGTTTAAAGTCATGTTTGAAAAATTTAGTGCCGAAGCTGGTAAAAAACAGTATTTGATCCCATATTTTATAGCGGCACATCCCGGCACTACTGACCAAGATATGCTGAACTTAGCCTTGTGGCTGAAGAAATATGACTTTAAGTTAGATCAAGTGCAAACTTTTACGCCAACCCCTATGGCGATGGCCACGGCGATGTACCATTCAGGCAAAAATCCCTTACGCAAAGTGACCGCAGACTCAGAAAACGTTGCTATTCCTAAGGCGGGTAATGTGCGTAAGTTACATAAGGCATTTATTCGCTATCACGACCCGAATAACTGGCCTATGCTGCGCGAAGCTTTGCTGAAAATGGGCCGCGCCGATTTAATTGGCAATGGCAAGCAGCATCTTATTCCTGCTTGGCAGCCGCTTTCAAGTAAGCCAATTACTACAGTGCGCGGAGAGCAGTTGGAGCGCTCGGTAAGACCTAAACGGCATCTAGAAGCTAAACGTAAATACTCTTGAGTTGTTGAGAGTGTGAGTTATTGAACGTGCGGCCCAGCCTTATATTCAATTATCTGGTTAGATTGCTTCACGTAAATTAATTGATCAGTGTCAAATCCTAGCGCTTTGGCCTGCGCTGCAAGCTCTTGCTTGATGGGGTAACTCAGTTCTGGGGTGCGGGCAAGTATCCATAAATAAGATTTATTTGGCCCGCAAATCATCACATAGTTATAGTAGGGTTTATCGAGCGCAATGATGTTATAAGCGCCGTAGAATGGCCCAAAAAACGACACTTTGAGCTTGCCAGTGTTGGTTAGATCTGCATTGGGTGGATCTACAAAATACGCTTTGCCTTCGGCTTCTTGCCATTCATTGGTTTTGCTATTTAAGCCACGATTAATCACTTTGATGCCGCCATCTGCCCGCAGGCTGTAAGTGGCCGTTACTTTTTCTAAACCACGTTCAAATGAATGATCCAGCCTGGCAATTTCATACCAAGTGCCAAGATATTGATTGGCATCTACACTATTAATGATTTTTACATGGTCTGGCACTCCCATACAGGCCGTCAGTAGTGAGCTTAAAAGCCATAGTATTTGCCGCATAATTAGATTGCTCCCAGTTTGGCCATATCGCTATCACTTAGCCAGCGCCAGTGCCCGACAGCTAAATCATGCGGTAATTGTAGATCGCCAATTTGTATGCGTTTGAGCGCCTCTACACGGTTGCTAATGGCGGCAACCATGCGTTTTACTTGGTGGTATTTACCTTCTGTCAGCGTCATGTGAATAACATGTTCGCTGATGCGAGTGCAAGCCAAGGCGGCGATAGGGGCGTCTTCATCTATCAATTGTACGCCTTTAAGAATCTGGGCAATTTGGCTATCATCAACAGGGTGTTTGCAGCGTACCTCATAGGTTTTAGCTACCTTGTGTTTGGGTGAGCTCATACGGTGAATAAATTGCCCGTCATCTGAAATCAGTATTAATCCAGTGGTGTCTTCATCCAGCCTGCCTATGCATTGTACGTCGCGGACGACCAATGGATGAGGCAGTAAGCTGTATATGGTGGGGTGATGCTGAGTTTTATGCGAGCATTCGTAATTGCTAGGCTTGTGTAACATTAAATAAGATTTTTCACGGTAATCCCAAGCCTCACCTTGCACAGTATAGTGTAGCTTATCTAAGTCAAACTCAGCATAAGGTTCGTCACAAGCTAAGCCGTTGACGGTAACTTCGTGATTTCTAATCATGATGCGACACAACTTTCGTGCACCAAAGCCTTGTTGATGAATAATGCGTTCTAAGGTTAATTTTTTTGCCATGTCGATATTATGAAGCAAAAATTTACTTATAAATGCAATATTTTTCTAGGCGGGTTGTTCAACCTAAACACTTCTAAGCTGACTGTTTTTATTTAAAATAAAGGGGTCTTCGTAAAGATTTGTGTATTAGATGTTTTGAGAAGATTTTACTTAAACTTCAATTGTGTTGATTTGATAATTGAGTTTCAATCTCCTATAGCGGACGCTTATCAATGACACTAAGGGCCAGAAGCGGACGTTTGTTTTAGTAATTCTATATATAGACCTAGATCTTATTGTTGAATTGCCTCAAGAGCTATTGTCATGCAGCAAAAAACTGAACGTCCTGTTCAGTTTGAGATTACCGAGCAAACTCGTAAATCTATTGCTGAATGGCTTCAGTTAGCAACGTTAAGGTCTGATAGTTTTTTATTTCCCAGTAGAATTCACGAATCCCCACATTTATCTACTCGGCAATATGCCCGTATCGTCAATGACTGGGTAGAAGAGATTGGGCTTGATCCAGTGAACTACGGAACGCACACCATGCGCAGGACCAAAGCATCGCTCATATATCGACGTACTAAGAACTTAAGGGCTGTTCAACTGCTGCTTGGTCACACCAAGTTAGAGAGTAC
The DNA here is from genome assembly GCA_903876765.1 of uncultured Pseudomonadota bacterium. Taxonomy (GTDB): domain Bacteria; phylum Pseudomonadota; class Gammaproteobacteria; order Burkholderiales; family Methylophilaceae; genus Methylotenera. The sequence goes on from CAIRBH010000025.1 coordinate 43,630, forward strand.
TGTCAGGTATCTTGGTATTGAGGTGGATGATGCACTGGAAATGGCAGAGCAGACAGAGGTTTAATCTGTAGAAGTCGCGACTAGCTTACACTAGTCGCGAGCCATTACATTAAAAGCTAATGATGAATCCAATCAATTACCTTCAGTCCTGGGATGCGATTAAATTCTTTTGTGTTGTTAGTGACTAGCATCAAATTTAGGCTTAAAGCATGGGCGCCTATCATTGTATCAAGCGGATCTATTGGCGTTCCTTGCTTTTCTAAGGCGCTTCTTAGACCGCCGTAAAATAGTGCTGCCGTATGGTCAAATGCAGCGACTTCTAACGGCAGAATAAACTCATCTAGTGCCACTTGGTTTTGCTCTTGATACAGGCTTTTAGAAACTCCATAGCGCAACTCTGCCAATGTGATAGAAGAAATGCAAATATCACCTACTTGATAAGAGCTGAACTTTTGCAGTATATCCTTTGGTCTTCGCCTAATAATTGCGATGCAAATGTTGGTATCTAGCATTAGTTTCATGTAAACAAATCCTCACGAACTTGTTGATCTGGCTGATTGCGATTATCCATAAAATCACCGCTAAATTTATCTAAGCTACTTGCGAGCACTTCCCAAGAATGATTGGCTGGAATGAGCACCACGGTATTACCTGATCTTTTGATAATGACTTCATCACCTTCAAATCTAAATTCTTTAGGCAAGCGCACGGCCTGACTTTGTCCATTTTGAAATAATTTAGCAGTTTTCATTGGCGCCTCCATAAATATATATTTAAAGTATATATATACTGAAGGTAATGTCAAGTGGATGTAATTGTATTTTGCAAATCTTAATACTCTGAATGGCAGCTAAGGTCGTTTTTTGCCTTTTGATATACAAATTAACTTACTAGACAGCAATCTGTCCAAAAGTAGAATCAGCATTAAGTTACGAAATTTAACCACCTCGTAGCATTAATTATAATTAGGCAATACACAAAACTTTACGAATACGTAAATAAAGTAATTGCCGAGCTTAGTTAAAGCCATACTTAACCACGGGGCCAAGTTGCTGCAATTCTTCATCAGTGTATAAACGGGCGCTTGTAATAAAAGCCAGGCCTGAACCACAATCTAATGAAAACGAGCCGCTAGAGCCTGGTAATGCATCAATTATCGTGTGCATGTTTTCTGCGAACTGAAAGTGATTGTGACCCATATAAAACATAGCACCTTCAGCTACTTCACCTATTACGATATCTGATGGGCTAGGCTTGAATTCGCTCACTGGCATACACAGTGGCACACTTCCCTCGCAGCAGCCGCCTGACTGAAAGAATAAAATGGGGCCATATTGAGCAGTAAGTTTATGAATTAACTCAATGGCGGCAGGGGTTGCAGATACTCGTTTAGTCATCACTTAACTCCAATACAAAAAAAGAGGCGGGATTAACCGCCTCTTGATTTTAATCTTGTTTAAACGCTAAAACAACACATCGCTAAACAAGAATAATAAGAAAATTCTAATTAGAAAAAGCCTAATTTTTTTGGGCTATAGCTGACTAGTAAGTTCTTGGTTTGTTGGTAATGGTCTAGCATCATTTTGTGAGTTTCACGACCTATGCCAGACTCTTTATAGCCACCAAATGCGGCGTGTGCTGGGTAGGCATGGTAGCAGTTAGTCCAAACGCGACCCGCTTTGATGCCACGGCCCATGCGGTAGGCGCGGCTGCCATCACGTGACCAAACGCCAGAGCCTAGGCCAAACACGGTGTCGTTGGCAATGGCAAGCGCTTCAGCTTCATCTTTAAATGTCGTTACAGCTAGCACTGGGCCAAAAATTTCTTCTTGGAATACGCGCATTTTATTGTGGCCTTTAAGTAGCGTAGGTTGTACATAGTAACCTTCAGCCAATGAGCCAGTTAATACATTGCGTTGACCGCCAATGAGTAGTTGAGCGCCTTCTTGTTTACCAATATCCATGTAAGACATGATTTTGTTTAGCTGATCTTGCGATGCTTGCGCACCTATCATGGTGTTTGGATCAAGTGGGTTGCCTTGTTTAATTGCAGCAACACGCGGTAGTACACGGTCCATGAATTTGTCGTAGATAGATTCTTGAATCAGCGCACGTGAAGGGCAGGTACATACTTCACCTTGGTTAAAGGCAAACAATACCAAGCCTTCAACTGCTTTATCAAAGAAATCATCATCAGCATCGGCGATGTCTTCAAAGAAAACGTTAGGTGATTTTCCACCTAATTCTAATGTTGCAGGAATTAAGTTGCCCGCAGCAGCCTGAGCAATCACGCGGCCCGTAGCGGTTGAGCCAGTAAAGGCAATTTTTCCTATGCGTCGGCTATTGGCTAGCGGCGCACCTACATCACGACCATAACCATTGACGATATTAATCACACCAGGCGGCAAGATATCAGCAATGACTTCCATCAGTATTAAAATACTAATAGGGGTAAATTCAGCAGGTTTTAGTACCACACAGTTACCAGCTACTACCGCTGGTGCTAGCTTCCAGGCGGCCATCAGAATAGGGAAGTTCCATGGAATAATTTGCCCAATGACGCCGATAGGCTCATGGAAATGGTAGGCCACCATGGTTTCATCGATTTCACTTAAGCTGCCTTCTTGAGCGCGCATACAGCCAGCAAAATAACGGAAATGATCAATCGCTAAAGGGATATCAGCATTCATGGTTTCGCGAATAGGTTTACCGTTGTCTATCGTTTCTGCAGTGGCTAATAATTCGAGATTTGCTTCTAAGCGATCGGCAATTTTAAGTAGTAAGTTTGCACGTTCACCAGGTGCAGTGCGGCCCCATTTATCAGCAGCGGCATGGGCTGCATCTAATGCCAGCTCGACATCTTCAGCACTGGACTGAGCTGCTTTGGTGTAAGGTTTGCCAGTAATGGGCGTAATCACATCAAAATATTGCCCTTTAACTGGGGCTACCCATTTGCCACCAATAAAGTTATCGTATTTGGCTTTGTAAGGTATTGTGACGCCAAGGCCTTTTAAAAGATCTAAACTCATGCTAACTCCTCTAGTTTTGCTATAGTTAATGTAGTGTATCTATCGGTAAAGCCGCAATGCTTTGCCAATGTTTTTTTATTTTTAAAAACTTAGCTTAATCCTTGCCAGTGCCTTGTCAATTAAGGCTTTTACAATATAAGCGCGTACTAAACAATAAACCTTAGATGCCAGCAAATCAAGCAATAATTAAGGCATTTCTTATGTTTTATATAAGATGTGTTTATGAATATTCTTTCTATCTTTGTTTAATTTCAAGTTTTTGTCTAAAAAGGCTAAATAATTTATGGCTAAATCAAATTTAGCGCTATAGAAAAGACCAACATCTTGAGCTATAGTGTCAGGCAGCTGGTAATAATAAGTCTTTCTTCAATCGCTACTATTAATATGACAGAAAATTTAGCCCTTAAATCTATACTAAGTCGCGAATTTTGGATTGATTTATCTAATCCTACTCCCGCCTCTTTAGGGCAATCTATTTTATCGCTACTGGTCTTTGCGGAAACCCTAGTCTGTTTTTTTTGGATATATGCCTTCTCTGGCCTAGGAGATGGCTATGCGGTGATTGCCGCAGTGCCTTATTTTTACTTAGTTGCTTCTTACTTTAGCCTGTTTATTTGTTATAGATACAAACGCTTTGAGTATTTAATTTTTACCCAGCTAGTCTTATTGTTGGTGATGCCGTTTTTTATGCAATGGGCGATAGGGGGGTTTGCCGCTTCTAGTGGTGTGGCAATTTGGGCCATCTTAGCCCCAGTAGGCGCTCTGATGATATTAGGTACCCGTCAATCTACCCCTTGGTTTTTACTTTTTCTTGGTTTGGCTTTTATTTCGTGGAAGTTAAATTATTATTTTGCTGGCAACGCTATGCCTATTCCAGAGCACTTAAAAGACAGTTTTTTCTTGATGAATATCAGCGGCACATCTTCGATACTGTATGGCGTATTGCGTTATTTTCAGTCACAAAAAGAGCGCATTATGGCGTCATTGGCGCTAGAGCAGGCAAGATCCGAGAAGCTATTACTGAATATTTTGCCAGCACCCATTGCTCTTAGGCTTAAAGAAAATGATATGCGCATTGCCGATTATTACGGGGCCGTGACTGTGATGTTTGCAGACTTAGTGGACTTTACGCCAATGTCAGAAAAAATCTCACCTATACAGTTGATTGATATGCTCTCTCAAGTATTTTTAAGGTTTGATCAGCTGGCAGAAAAATACCAAGTGGAAAAAATTAAAACCATAGGCGATTCTTATATGGCGGTTTCTGGCGCACCTGTAGTCTGTGATGACCATACCCACAGAATTGCTGCCATGGCCTTGGAGATGAATGCTGCATTAAAAGAAGTGGGTGCTAAGCTAGGCTTGGATTTGAATATGCGTATCGGCATACATACTGGCCCTGTAGTGGCGGGCGTGATAGGCAGTATTAAGTTCAGTTATGACCTATGGGGCGATACAGTTAATTTAGCCTCTCGTATGGAGCAAACCTGCACGCCAGGCACTATTCAAGTCACCCAGCAAACCCAGCAGCTATTGCAAGATGCCTATGTGTTTTCAGAAGGTGCTAGCATAGAAGTTAAAGGTAAAGGCGTTATTGAAACCTTTGTCCTACAAAGCCATCAATAGGCCTTAGCTATCAATCACCCTTAATCTTGTTTTTCGCCTATATGCGTTAGGCCTCGCTGCCTAGCCAAAATAACTTGTTTTTGCCGTTCCATCAGGCTGGCACGCTTTTCTTCAGATATTTTGTCAAAACAGTAAGGGCAAGAGATGCCAGCCATATATTGTGCGCTTTGCATCTCAGCTGGGGACAGCGGGTGGCGGCAAGCGTAGCATTGGTCAAATTCGCCCACTTTTAAATCGTGTTTGACGGCTACTCGCTGATCAAACACAAAACATTCGCCTTGCCACATGCTTTCGGTTTCTGGCACCGTTTCTAAATACTTTAAAATACCCCCTTGCAGGTGATAAACCTCTTCAAAGCCTTGATCTATCATGTATGACGAGGCTTTTTCACATCGTATGCCGCCCGTGCAAAACATCGCTACTTTTTTATGCTGGTTTTTATCCAAGTGTTTGGCGACATATTCAGGAAACTCACGAAAGGTCAGCGTTTTAGGGTCTATAGCTCCTTTAAACGTACCAATATCAACCTCATAGCCGTTGCGGGTGTCAATTAAAATGACATCAGGGTCAGAAATCAGCGCATTCCAATCTGTGGGTTTGACATAAGTGCCCACTTTTTTCGTGGGGCTCACACCAGGCACACCCAAGGTTACAATTTCTTTTTTAAGCTTCACTTTCATTCGGTAAAAAGGATGCTCACTGGCAAAAGATTCCTTATGCTCTAATTCAGCGAGACGATTTTGAAAAATAGGATGACTGCGCAAAAATGTTAATAAGGCTAGTACATTGTCTGGCAGGCCAGCAATAGTGCCATTAATGCCTTCTTCTGCCAGTAGCAAAGTGCCTTTAATGTGGTTGTCTTGGCAAGCTTTTAGGATGGGCGCTTGTAAAGCCTTGTAATCAGGCAGGCTGACAAATTTATATAAAGCGGCAGTTAAATAGGTGGGCTGTGTCGTGGTCATGGCTATGATTTTTAGCAAAACGCTATGTTATCACTTGCCGCTAGAGAAGCTAGAATGAATTTTCAGGCAATTAACTTTGGTCGTTAGCAGATTTTTAGAATCGAGGCTTGCTACATAAAGTGTTAATAAATAAAGTGTTCATTAACCCTAGCACCCTAAGAATCTATATACGGACTTAATTAATAAATTTATCTAATTGATTTAATTTTACTTTAGTTGATATTAGTCATTGTGTTTTGGATGCACAAGTATAGAGTGGATCTACTAGGTATTGATCACATTTCTCTGTAATACAGCATTGGAAATAAATTGAAGCATGGGTTTGCAATAATAGCGTTAATAGCATCAACTACTTCGTTTGCAGAAGATTCGGCTATATTGTCTGACGTGCGAGATTCTTTGTCTCAAACATGGCAATCCAAAGATTATGAGCTTTATATCCCGGTCAATACTTGGCACAACCGCAGTTACTATACGGATGAAAAAATCGCCAGTTACAATGAGCAGCCTTGGGGTTTGGGACTAGGTAAATCTAGATTAGATGCAGATGGTAATTGGCACAGCCTATACGCAATGGCTTTTTTGGACTCGCATAGCAAAATAGAACCTATAGTGGGTTATGGCTTTCAAAAAATATGGAGGCCTACAGATGTTATTCGCTTAGGTTTAGGCTATACAGTCGGCGTTACATTGCGTGAAGATTCAAATTATTTACTGCCACTGCCTGTGGTTGCGCCCTTATTCTCGATAGGCTATAAAGATCTATCCGTGCAATCAACTTATATAATCGGTGGTGAAGGCCATGGCAATATATTGTTTACTTGGTTGCGTTGGCAACTTGAGTAATTTGGTCTTGTAGAATTATCCAAATTAGATTTTTGACTGACAGTGCGCTTCTGGCCATGAGCATTCAGCCGCCTAAAGTACTCAGCCACCTGAGCTCATTGTTTGTCTTAAAGCAGATGCAAAAAATCAAAAAAATCTATTTGGCGTGCGCTATTTTTTTAAATTTAAGGCAGGTTAGCTCAATCTAGCATGTTGGACGCAACCAAAAAAAGAGGGCGTCTAACAAGACGCCCTTAAGGAGGAGAATAACAGCTTTGGAGAAGCCTAGTATTCAACAAGCACTTACCATGCCAAGTTTTTCATCCTGCCCATATTCTGTGATTAGCTAAACGGATTTGCTTAATGTTTGGTAAACGGCCAGATACTCTAGGGCGCTTTTATCCCAACTTAAGTTTTGCGTCATGCCATTTTTTTGTATCTGCTTCCAGGCACTAGCGTCGTGATTGAATACATTTAGCGCCTGCTTAATACAGTGCAGCAGGCTAGCTGAGCTGGCTTCGCTCATGACAAAGCCGTTAGCCGTTTTGTTTTTAAAGGTGATGATATTGGTGTCAATCACAGAGTCTGCAAGCCCGCCAGTGGCGTTGACTATAGGTGGCGTGCCATAGGCTAATCCATAGAGTTGATTGAGCCCGCAAGGCTCAAAGCGCGAAGGCATGACAAACATATCGCACCCCGCCATGATTTGGTGTGAGAGCGGCTCGTTATAACCTATGGTCACGCTGACTTTGCTGGGGTTGCTGGTGGCGAGGGCAACAAATGCCTGTTCTAACAGACTTTCACCATTGCCTAATAACGCTAGCTGGCAGCCAGCATCTATTAATTCTTGCAAAATAGGCACTAGCATGTCTAGGCCTTTTTGGTGAGTTAGGCGACTGACTACGCCTAATAATGGTGCGCTTGCCTCAATTTGAAGCCCTAATTTTTGTTGCAGGGCGGCTTTGACCAGTTTTTTGCCAGCTAATGTGGCAGCGCTGTATTTTTTGACGAGATGCACATCTGTTTCTGGGTTCCATTCGTCGGTTTCTATGCCGTTTAAAATGCCTTTAATCTCGTTGCCACGCTTGCTGAGCAAGCCTTCTAGGCCAAAACCAAAGGCGGCGGTTTGAATTTCTTTGGCATAGCTTGGGCTGACTGTGGTGACTGCATCTGCATAAAAAATACCCGCTTTTAAGAAGGATAATTGCCCATGATATTCAAAGCCTTCCACGGCAAAACTGGTGTGCGGTAAGGCTAATGTAGATAGCCAGCCTGGCGCGTAGCAGCCCTGAAAGGCCATATTGTGTAGGCTGATGATGGATTTTGCCGAGCTGTGTTCGACTAATTTCATGTAAGCGGGCGTTAGGCCGGTTTGCCAATCGTTACAGTGCACAATATCTGGCCGCCAATCGCTGATAGGCGAGTCTGGCCCACTTAAAATAGCTGCCACTTTAGACAGTATGCCAAAGCGCAGAGGATTATCTAACCATTCTAGTCCGCTGGCATCGGCGTAGGGGCCGCCATCGCGTTCATAAAGTTGTGCAGCTTTAATCACCATGACTTTGACTTGGGTTTCTGCAATTGTACCCATCATCAGTGCGGCATTGTGAATGACGGGTAAATTGTCGAATGAGGCAATAGCTCGCAGATTGGTTAGCTTGCTTAATACTGCTGGGTAGCCAGGCACTAGAATGCGAATATCCACACCTAGGTTTTGCAGCGCTGTTGGCAGCGAGCCGCTCACATCGGCTAAGCCACCCGTTTTAATCAGAGGAAAAACTTCAGAAGTGCTAAATAAAACCCGCAAAATATACTTTCTTGATAATGAGCTTGATGCATTATTATATTGTATAAACCAATTGCTTCAACAATTTGCTTTCACAATGATTTTTAGGAGTCGCTATGAGTTTTAATGGGTTTTTTGCGGTAGGCATAGGTGCGGCATTGGGGGCATGGATGCGCTGGTGGCTAGGCCTGTTGTTAAATGCAACTTTACCAGCGTTGCCGTTGGGCACTTTGCTGGCCAATTTAGTTGGCGGCTATCTCATCGGCCTGTTTGTCGGTTTGTTTTCCTTCACTTCGTCGTTTTCTCCTGAGTTGAGGCTGTTTATCATTACTGGCATCTTAGGCGGTTTGACGACATTTTCTACTTTTTCTGCTGAGGCGGTCACCTTGCTATCTCGCGGCCAGTATGGCTGGGCGGCCACACATATTTTAGTGCATGTATTAGGCTCACTAGCCATGACAGGCATGGGCTTGCTGACCGTGCAGCTAATACGCGGTTAAGCTCAGGTCAGAATTCGTCATTTCATGGTAGGCATGACAAACTCAGCGCCAGCGGCTTTGTTGCCAGCAGGCCAGCGTGAGGTGGTGGTTTTTAAGCGGGTATAAAAGCGCATTCCTTCGCTGCCATAAATATGGTGGTCGCCAAACAGTGAGCGTTTCCAGCCACCAAAACTATGAAAAGCGATAGGTACAGGAATGGCCACATTCACCCCCACCATGCCAGCTTGCACGCGCTGGGTAAATTCACGAGCTATTTCGCCATCACGGGTAAAAATCGCTACGCCATTGCCAAACTCGTGATCATTGACTAGTTGCAAGGCTTCCTCAAAGCTGGTTGCACGCACAACTGACAACACGGGGCCGAAAATTTCTTCTTGATAAATGCGCATGTTTTTTTTCACGTGATCAAACAGGCAAGGCGCTAAAAAGTAGCCTTGCTCATAGCCTTGGTGCTGGTAGGCGCGGCCGTCTATCACTAGTGTTGCCCCTTCAGCTACGCCTAAATCCACATAAGCTTTCACTTTGGCGTAATGTTCGGCGCTGACCAAAGGGCCCATATCCGCTTGCTCATTTAAGCCTTGGTCTATGGTAATGCTTTGCACTTTTTCGCTAAGCTTGGCAATCAGCGCATCCGCCACATTGCCTACCGTCACCGCCACAGAAATAGCCATGCAGCGCTCACCCGCAGAGCCAAAAGCTGCACCTATGAGTGCGTCTGCCACTTGGTCTAAGTCAGCATCTGGCATGACAATTAAATGATTTTTTGCCCCGCCCAGAGCTTGTACGCGCTTGCCATTTTTGCTGCCGGTGCTGTAAATATGCTCGGCAATCGGTGTGGAGCCAACAAAGCTAATGGCCTGAATGCGTTTATCTTGCAACAACACATCTACGGCTTCTTTGTCACCATTGACTAAGTTAAACACGCCAGCTGGCAATCCAGCTTGGGCTAATAAATCGGCAATCATTAAACTCGCGCTAGGGGTTTTTTCTGAAGGTTTAAGCACAAACGTATTGCCAGTGGCGAGCGCCATAGGAATCATCCATAGCGGCACCATGATAGGAAAATTAAACGGCGTGATGCCAGCTACTACACCTAATGGCTGACGCATACTGTAAGTATCTATGCCAGTTCCCACTTGGTCGTTGTAGTCGCCTTTCATGAGCTGCGGCATACCGCAAGCAAATTCTACGACTTCTATGCCACGGGTAACTTCACCACGGGCGTCGCTAATGGTTTTGCCATGTTCTAGTGAAATAGCTTTTGCTAAATCATCCGCATGCTCATCAAGCAGCGCCTTGAATTTAAACATGATGCGTGAACGGCGCAATGCTGGGGTGGCTGACCATTCGGCAAAGGCCGCTTGTGCGGCACTAATGGCGGCCTCAACATCGACGGCATTTGCATTATTTAATTGCGCTTGCACTTGACCAGTCGCTGGGTTGAATACCTGGCTATATCTGCTGCCTGTGCCGCTGGTGTGCTGACCGTTAATATAATGCCCTATGGTTTTAATATACATGGATGGTTCCAATATGATGTGTTTAAGTATTTTGTTGACTATGCATCGCCCAAGCTTGCTCGTTTTTAAGGTAGCGATTGGCGTCTAGTCCAGCTTCACCTTGGGCGATGACAAATTTAATCGCATCACTCAAGGTGTTAAAAATGCGGTCAATTTCGTGTTTTTCTATGGTCAGCGGGGGTGAAATGGCAATAATGTCGCCAGTAAAACGCACATGCACGCCCATTTCATAACACTTTAGATAAGTGGCTAAGGCCAAGGCGCCAGGTTTGCCCGCGATGGCCTCAAACTCTATGCCAGCGACTAAGCCTATATTGCGAATATCTTTGATCATAGGCAGCCCTTTAAGTGAGTGCGCGGCTTCCTCAAAATAGCCACTTAAAGCCGCCGCTCTGGCTTCTAATTTTTCAGTGGCAAAAATATTTAGCGTGGCAATAGCGGCCGCACAAGCAATAGGTATGGCGCTATAAGTATAGCCATGTGGCAGTTCTATGGCGCCCGCGGCAGAGTTTTGCATAAAGGCGTCATAGATGTCGCGCTTAACGGCAACCGCGCCCATCGGCACAACGCCATTGGTCAGGCCTTTGGCGCAAGTGAGAATATCTGGCATGACGTCAAAGTAATCTGCGCCAAATTTGCTGCCTAATCGGCCAAAGCCTGTGATGACTTCATCAAAAATGAGTAGGATGCCATATTTCGTGCAGATTTCACGCAGGCGTTTTAGATAAGCAGCTGGTGGGATAATGACGCCAGCAGAGCCTTGCATAGGTTCAATGATCAGCGCGGCTATGGTGTTAGGATCATGCAAGGTGATGATGCGCTGCTCAAACTCATTGGCAAGTGCTATGCCGCCGTCTGGCGGCACCCCTTTGGTAAAGGCATTTTTGGCAATATCGAGCGGGTGGCGAATATGGTCTACGCCAGCTAAGCCATTGCCAAAAGCCTTGCGATTGCCCGCAATGCCGCCTACGGCAATGCCGCCAAAATTCACCCCGTGATAGCCGCGTTCACGACCTATCAGCTTGTTGCGTAGCGGGTTACCGGTGATGCGATGGTAAGCCAGTGCAATTTTTAGTGCGGTATCGGCGCATTCTGAGCCTGAATTGGTAAAAAAGATGCGATCCAAACCTACTGGCATATATTCGGCCAAACGCGCTGCGGCTTCAAAAGCCAGTGGATGGCTAGACTGAAAAGCGGGAGCGTAATCCAGCGTTAATAATTGCTGACCAACGGCACTGGCTATTTCAGTGCGACCATGCCCAGCGGGTACACACCACAGACCAGCCGTACCATCCAGGATGGCTCTATCATCTATGGACGTGTAGTAGTTGCCCTTGGCTGCTTTAAATAACCTAGGCATGGCCTTAAATTGCCGATTAGCGGTGAATGGCAGCCAATAGTGCGCCATATTCGGTAAGCTGACTGACTGCGGGCTAGACATGCTTTTTCCTACAACATTGATGATGGACAGTATCTTCAAGTGTTTAGCATATAGTGTCAAGTCTGGTTTTTAAAAAAAATATCCTATTGATTTAATTGACATTAATTTATTAAATGTTATTGTATATTTAACACTTTAAACAGTTGATGTAGCTATTGATAGGGAAAATTGATGATAGATGTAGATTTGGGTTCACGATTACGGCAGGCACGCTTACGCCATCAGCTATCACAGCGAGCGCTGGCCAAAAAAGCGGGGGTGGCTAACGCCACCATTTCACTGATTGAATCTGGTAACACCAGCCCGTCAGTGAGTGCGCTAAAACGCATATTGGCAGGCCTGCCCATGACTTTGGCGGAGTTTTTTTCAGATGCATTGACAGACGCTAAAACTACCGTGTTTTATCGTGCGCAGGAGCTTACCGAAATTAGTGGTGGCCAAGGTATTTCTTATCGTCAAATTGGTTCAGCCAAGGATGGACATGTCTTACAAATTTTGTTTGAATCTTATGCGCCAGGGGTGGATACTGGCCTTATTATGTTGCAGCACGAAGGCGAAGAAGGTGGTGTGATTATCTCGGGTAAGTTAGAAGTCACCGTGGGCGATAATACCCGAGTGCTAGGGGTTGGCGATGCTTATTATTTTAATAGTCATGAGCCGCATCGCTTTCGTAATGCGGGTGGGCAAATTTGCACTTTGGTCAGTTCATGCAGCCCGCCCAGCTTTTGATTAGGCCGCACTGAATATCATTCGTGATAAATTTATTTTGCATGAACTGTATCATTGCAAAAAAATAGGCCTATATTCTGTATTAATGCTTGTGAGTAGTTTTGTGAGGAATCATCATGCGTGTGCTAGTGTTAGGTTCTGGGGTGGTTGGGGTAACAAGTGCTTATTATTTGGCTAAGAAAGGCTTTGAGGTCACGGTTATTGATCGTCAGCCAGCGGTAGCATTAGAGACTAGTTATGCAAACGCGGGGCAGATTTCGCCAGGCTATGCAGCGCCTTGGGCTGCCCCTGGGGTGCCGTTAAAAGCCATGAAATGGCTGTTTCAGAGACATTCGCCATTAGCGATTAAGCCAGATTTAAGCCTATGGCAGTTGCAATGGACAATCAAATTGCTACAAAACTGCACTTCAAAAAAATATGCCATTAATAAAGAGCGTTTAGTGCGCTTGGCTGAATACAGCCGCGATTGTTTAGGGCAGTTGCGGCTTGATACGGGCATAACTTACGAAGGCCGTACCCAAGGCACTTTGCAGGTGTTTCGCACGCAACAGCAATTAGACGCCGAAGCCAAAGATATTGCCGTACTAGAGCGCTGCGGCGTGCCGTTTGAAGCCTTAGACCCTGATGGTTGCGTGCGAGCCGAACCCGCATTGGCTGCGGTCAAAGATCAATTGTTGGGTGGCTTGCGCTTGCCGCACGATGAGACTGGCGATTGCCAGTTATTTACCACGAATTTGGCGCTAGAGGCCATCAAACTCGGCGTGCAATTTAGACAAGACGTGACGATTAAGCGCTTATTGTTAGCGCAAGGTAAGCTGGCTGGCGTAGAAATCAGCACGGGTGAGGGCGCAGAGCAAGCGATAGAAGTCTTGCAGGCTGATCAATACGTGGTGGCGCTGGGCAGTTACTCGCGTCCCTTAATGCAAGGCTTGGGCTTGCAAATACCGGTCTACCCCGTTAAAGGTTATTCGCTCACCGTGCCTATTTTGCATAGTGAGGCGGCACCAGTTTCTACGGTGATGGATGAAACCTATAAAGTGGCGATCACCCGATTTGATCAGCGTATTCGCGTGGGTGGCATGGCCGAGCTGGCTGGCTTTGACTTAAGCCTTAACCCACGTCGGCGGGCAACCTTAGAAATGGTGTTAAATAATTTATTTCCGAATGCGGGCGATGTTTCGCAAGCCCTATTTTGGACGGGACTACGCCCCATGACACCCGATGGCACGCCCATTATTGGGCCAGCCTCGGCTAGCTATGATAATGTTTGGATGAATACTGGCCATGGCACTTTGGGTTGGACCATGGCCTGTGGTTCAAGCCAAGTATTGGCTGATTTGCTGGCGCACCATCAGCCCGCCATCAAAACCGATGATTTGGCGCTTGGTCGATATGCGGTAAGTCGCTACAATAAGGCCGACCATTAATTTCCATCTTATCCCTTAGTCATTAAATTTAGCCATTAAATAGAGATCATGTCCCGCCCCGCAATCGCCCACATACGCCTTGACGCTTTTAGACACAATTATCGTGTGGCTAAAAAGCATTACGGTGGCAAAGCATTGGCTGTTATTAAAGCGAATGCCTATGGTCATGGCGCTGTGCACTGCGCTAAATCAATCAGAAGCGAGGCAGATGGTTTTGCCGTGGCTTGCCTAGAAGAAGCCATGCAATTGCGTGAAGCAGGCATTACTGAGCCGATTTTGTTATTAGAAGGTTTTTTTGAAGCAGCAGAATTAGCGGACATTGTCGCGCATGATTTATGGCTAGTGATCCATGCGCATTGGCAAATTGATATTTTACTGGCGGCTAAGTTGAAGCGCGCCGTAAAAGTTTGGCTAAAGATGGATACTAGCATGCATAGAATTGGCCTGCCGCCGCAAGACTACCTAGCGGCATACAGGTGCTTAAAAGCACATGACAATGTGAGTCAAATGGTGCTGATGACGCATTTTGCTAATGCCGATAATCTCAGTACCAATCATACCCTGCAACAATGCCAGATTTTTCAAGAGACTATTCAGGGTTTAAATGACAGTGCTGGTATAGATACCAGCGTGGCTAACTCGGCGGCCATTTTGGCTTGGCCACAAACCCAGCATAAGACGCATTTAGCGCAGCACTGGTCTAGGCCTGGCATCATGCTCTATGGAGCAAACCCAGTGCTAGAGTCGGCCGCAGGTCAAGAATTGCTGCCTGTGATGCAGCTTAACTCGCGCATTATTTCAATATCCAAGATTAAAAAAGGTGAGTCGATTGGTTACGGCAGCATATTTACCGCCGAGCGTGATACCACAGTTGGCATAGTGGCCTGTGGCTATGCCGATGGTTATCCTCGGTCTGCAACCACAGGCACACCAGTGGCGGTTGCCGGCCATATCACGCGCTTGATAGGCCGCGTCTCTATGGATATGCTGTCAGTAGATTTAACCGATTTACCTGCTGTAGCTGTTGGCAGCGAAGTGGAATTATGGGGTAAGCAAGTCTCGGCCAATGCCGTGGCTGCCAGTGCTGGCACAATAGCCTATGAGTTATTTTGTCATGTCAAGCGCGTACATTTTCAATATTTTGACGCAGCCAATATATAATTTTTTACTATTATTTATCAATTATTTATTAAAGGTTTTTATATGCATGTTGTTCAAACGCCCAACGCCCCAGCTGCTATCGGCCCTTATTCGCAAGCCATGGTCGTGGGAGATTTATTATTCACATCAGGACAAATTCCGCTGCGCGCCGATGGCACGCTCAATAATGGTGATATTACCGTGCAAACCACGCAGGTATTAGCTAACCTAACTGCCGTGATTGAAGCGGCAGGCGCTAGCTTAAACAAAGTGGTTAAAACCACGGTGTTTTTAAAAAATTTGGATGACTTTGTTGCGATGAATACCGTTTATGGCAATACTTTTGGCGCTCATACGCCAGCCCGTTCTACCGTTCAAGTGGCTAAGCTGCCACGTGACGTATTGGTTGAAATTGAAGCCATCGTTTCGCTAGCTTAACTACAGGCCAGACTTTTGGTTATATTGGCTTTGTTATAGACATTACATTAAGGAAATATATGGCATTAGATTTATTTAGCCCAGTTAAATTAGGCAGTATTGCATTAAAAAACCGCATGGTCATGGCGCCACTGACACGTAACCGAGCTGCCGAAGGCGGTGTGCCGCAAGCGATGAACGTGACTTATTATGAGCAACGTGCCACGGCGGGTTTAATTATTTCGGAAGCCACGCCTATCTCGGCCATGGCGCATGGCTATCCTGCATTACCTGGCATTTATACCGAGGCACAAGTGGCTGGCTGGAAAAAAGTGACAGATGCCGTACACGCCAAAGGCGGTAAAATGGTCATACAGTTATGGCATGTGGGTAGAATTTCACACCCAAGTTTATTGCCCAATGGGGCATTGCCAGTTGCGCCTTCAGCGATTAAACCTAATGGCAAAGCCTTTACTTATCAAGGTTTGGTCGATTACGTACAACCTCGAGCATTAGAGCTGATTGAGTTGCCAGGCATAGTGGCAGATTACGAACACGCAACAAAACTCGCATTAGCAGCAGGCTTTGATGGGGTGGAAATTCATGCGGCTAATGGTTATTTGTTAGATCAATTTTTACGCGATGGCAGCAATCAACGTACAGATAACTATGGTGGTAGCATAGAAAATCGCCTACGTTTATTGCTAGAAGTGACAAGCGCGGTGGTCACCGCGGCAGGTTCAGATAAAGTTGGCCTGCGTATTTCACCAGTTAACCCGTTTAATGATATGAAAGATAGCCAGCCACAAGCGCTATTTAATGCTGTGGTTGATGCGCTTAACCCCTTTAAGTTGGCCTATTTACACGTGGTAGAAGGCGGCATCCATGGTGGCGGCATTGCTGACCCCTTTGATTTTTCTGCCTTGCGCCAGCATTGCCTAAGTCCTTATATCGCCAACCTAGCTTACGATAAGGCGCGTGGCAATGCCGCCATTGCCAGTGGCCATGCCGATGCAATCGCTTACGGCGTGCCGTTTATCGCCAACCCTGACTTGGTTGAGCGCTTTAGCACCGACGCGCCGCTAAATGCCGCTGATTCAAGCAGCTTTTACGGTGGTAGTGAGCATGGTTATACCGATTATCCATTTCTCAAGGCTTAATTTTTAGGGTGTATATCATGCATAAACCAGCGACTAGCCAAGTTCCCATACATGAAATCATCGCTAATCGCTGGAGTGGGCGTGCTTATGATGCCAGTCAAGTAATCAGTCAAACGCACATTATCGCCATGTTAGAGGCTGCCCGCTGGGCTCCTTCTTGCTATGGCGATCAGCCTTGGCGTTTTGTGCTGTGCAATAAATCAGCAGATCTAGCCGCTTGGCAACAGGCTTTTGAATGTTTAGCACCTAGCAACCAAGCATGGGCAAAAGACGCCCCAGCGCTGATCTTGGCCTGTGCCAACACGCTATTTAATCACAACCAACAGCCTAATCGCTGGGCGCAATATGATACTGGTGCCGCAGTAGAAAACCTCTGCTTACAAGCGAGCAGCATGGGCTTGATGACGCATCAAATGGGTGGTTTTAATGCAGAATTGAGCCGAGAAAAATTTAATATTCCCGTGCAATTTACCCCTATGGTAATGATTTCGGTCGGCGTTGCTGCCGAAATTGCAACCCTCAGTGGCGATATATTAGCCCGTGAAACCGCGCCGCGCTCAAGACGATTACTCAGCGAGTTAGTTTTTTCTGGCGCGTGGGGTCAGGGCATAGATTAATACTGGATGTTTGCAGGCAGTCAACCGCCAGCCAGCCTAACGCAATATGGCCTTAACTAAACGGACTATGTCTGCTAAACTCTTGCAAGTTATGCAAATCATCAAGTTAACCCATCAAGTTTAGGATTCAGTTATGGCCGTTGTCGTACTCAATAAAGCAAATTTTAAAGACACCATAGAAAAAAACAATTTTGTCATAGTCGATTTTTGGGCGCCTTGGTGTGATCCCTGCGTGGCATTTACCCCTACCTTTGAAGCGGCCGCCGCGGCAAACCCAGACATCATATTCGGCATGGTGAACACTGAGACTGACCCTGAAATTGGCGAGTACTTTCAAGTCAATCAAATTCCTGGTATTTTGGTGATACGTGAACAAGCAGGTATTCATGCTCAAGTTGGTGAAATTGGCGCGCCAGCCTTTGATGAAATTATTAAATGGGCGCGTGAGTTTGATATGAGCGGCGTTCATGCCTATTATCAAGGCCAAACTAAACAGGCAAACTAAAGCAGTCTGTGGTTTGAGCAGTCTGTTGTTTTAGAAATCTGTGGTTTGCTATTCAATTAAAAAAGCGGCGTATGGCTGCTTTTTTATTGGGTAATGCTAAATCGCTGGCAGCCTTGGCCGCCAGAAAAATTTGTACGATGAAGTAGTTTTTAAATAGCAGCTAAATACTTGCTAGGATCAACCGATTTGCCTAAGCGGCGAATTTCAAAGTGCAATTTAACCAAATTGCTATCGCTATTGCCCATTTCTGCAATTTTTTGCCCTGCGCTAATTTGCTGACCTTCTTTGACCAAAATTTGGCTGTTATGCGCATAGACAGATAAATAAGTTGCATTATGTTTAATAATCACCAACTTGCCATAACCACGTAAATCTGAGCCGCTGTAAATCACTTTGCCAGCGGCGGCGGCATTGACAGATTGACCTGTGGTGCCGGCGATATCTAGCCCTTTGTTGCTGGCCTCACTGAAATTTGCAACGACTTTGCCCTTGGTCGGCCATGCCCACTCTATCTCTTCTGCCGATTCATAGGCAGCTTTATTGTCTGGCTTGTTATCCAGATTAGCCTTATTGGCTGGCTCAGCATTGTTGGCAGCAGGCGCTTTATTGGCAGCTGACGCAGTCACTGGTTTAGCAGTGGGTAGCGGTTTTTTTAGGGCTTCATCGCTGTAGGGCTCGCGAATTGCCTTGGGCTCGTTAATGCTAATGGCTGTCATGGCGCTGGTTGCTAGCGTGTTGCCATCAGTATTGATGGGGGTGATTTCTACACCATCACTAT
The DNA here is from genome assembly GCA_903876765.1 of uncultured Pseudomonadota bacterium. Lineage (GTDB taxonomy): Bacteria > Pseudomonadota > Gammaproteobacteria > Burkholderiales > Methylophilaceae > Methylotenera. The sequence continues at coordinate 62,091 of CAIRBH010000025.1, forward strand.
TCGCTTGGGCGGCATAGTCTTTTGTTGCCTTTAGTTTGAGTACTTGGCCAACTTGTATGTTGTACGGCGCCAAAATATTGTTATTTTGCGCGATGTCTTTGTAGTAATAGCCATGCTCAAGCCCTATGCTGAATAAATTATCGCCTTTTTTCACAGTATAAGTGTCTGGCCGCCAATCGCCAGCTTTGTAAGTTGGTCTAGTCGTGCTGCTGGGTTTTTTAGCCGCAGTACTGCCAGTAGTTTTGCTAGCGGGTATGCGATCAATGACCGGGGCAGGTGGGGTGCTACTACATGCCACTAGGCCAGTGGCTAGGCATACTATTGCTAGATATTGTGTATGACGCATCGTTATAACAGGCCGCCTAATAAAGGCACAAATTTTACCGCTTCTAGTTTAGTTTGCCGATATTCAAGTTCTGACAAGCGTTCTACCAAATATAAAATTTGTTCATCTGTACCGACGGGTATGACTAAGCGCCCGCCAATATTAAGTTGGTCTAATAAATCTTGTGGTATGTGGCTAGCGGCGGCGGTGACAATAATGCCATCAAATGGCGCTAGGTCTTTTAGTCCCATATTGCCATCGGCATGGCCTAATTTGACGTTGACGCATTTGAGCTCACGTAAATGTCCACGCGCTTTCATGACCAGTGGGCGTATGCGCTCAACAGAATACACTTCTTTGGCTAATTTAGACAGCACAGCGGTCTGAAAGCCACAGCCAGTACCGATTTCTAGCACTTTGTTTAAGGTGTTGTTATTGCGTAAAATTTCTGACATACGCGCCACAATATAAGGCTGAGAAATGGTTTGCCCAAAGCCTATCGGCAGTGATACGTCTTCATAAGCCCTGATAGAAAGCGCCTCATCAACAAAAATATGCCTTGGAATAGCGCCTATGGCCGATAGCACCACTTCATCTTTAACACCCTGCTCGCGCAAGCGCACCAACATACGATCACGCGTGCGCTGTGAGGTCATACCTATGCCAGTTTGTGCAGATGATCTTAAAATAGCCAACTTGGTGATGCTTTCATGGTTGCTTGTGATCTAGATTTAACCATTGTTTAATCTCAGCAAGTTGCGCATGATTGGTTAAATCTACTTGAATCGGAGAGATAGACACTTGTTTATGTGCTACCGCATAAAAGTCGGTGCCAGCGCCGCCATCATTTGGCGCACCAGCCGCACCCACCCAATAGACCGTTTCATTGCGCGGGGTTTTAAGTTGCACCACAGGCTCAGCCTTATGACGTTTACCTAAGCGCGTGATTTCCCGACCTTGCAGTTCATGGTAGGGGATGTCAGGCACATTCACATTGAGTAAAGTAGACGATTGAAAGCCATTTTTTTGGTAGTGCTGTATTAGCTCGACGGCTACTCTGGCGGCGGTTTCAAAATGGCTGGCGTTATGTTGTGACATAGAAATGGCGATAGACGGAATGCCAAGTAAATAGCCTTCCATCGCCGCAGCAACTGTGCCTGAATAAATGGTGTCATCGCCCATATTAGCGCCGTCATTAATGCCGCTAATCACCATGTCGGGCATGGTGTCCATCAGGCCAGTGAGCGCAATGTGAACGCAATCTGTGGGTGTGCCATTGACGTAAAAAAAGCCATTAGCCGCTTTTTTAACGCTTAAAGGCCGATCTAGGGTCAGCGAGTTGCTGGCCCCACTTCTGTTGCGCTCTGGCGCCACCACCGTGATATTGGCTAGTTTTGCGATGTGCTGTGCCAGTATGCTAAGTCCTGGGGCAAAGTAACCATCGTCATTGGAGAGTAGTATATTCATACGAGGTCTATTAAAAGTATATTCATACGAGGCTTGTTAAAAGTATATTCAAAGGCAAATTATAGTAGAAGACGGGTGCTTTAGTGCGGCACTTATCTAAAAAAGCCAGCGAAATCGCTTAATTAAGCGGTTTATGTGGCGATTGATCAGTGATATGGCTAGTGACAATTTACTTTTGTTAAATTTGCCTCGGGAAAATTAGTTTTTAGGTTCTGTAGTTCGCTTATTTTTTCGGCAGTAAGCTCTTTAAATAGTAGGCTTGTATAACCCTTGTCTGGGTAACGTAGCACTTTGACGACGTCTTTGATGTCTTTGGCTTTAAGCTCGCTAAGCAGATGGTTGGCGAGTTTTTCATCTTCAAAAATTCCGAATGAAATTGCATTTTTTAATGGAGCATCTTGAATAACAAATAAATCTGTCATGCCCAGCATTTTTAGCTCTAAAACTTTATCACGAGCAGCTTCAGCCGATTTAAGAGGCAGCTTATATACCCAGAAATGTTTGGGCCCTAAAGACGTTGGTGAGATGACTAATGGTTGCAAGGCGATTTTTGCCGATGCAATTTGTGCTTCGGTGATCCTGCTTTGAGAAAATACACCCCATTCATAGCAAAAAATGGGGTTAGTGCTGCTTGTGATATTTGCTGTATTGTCTTTAGCGTAGGGCGCTGAAATCGCTAAGTCATTTGTTTTTTTAGGCATGGCCTGTATTTGCTGCGGGGATAGTATTTTTATTTTTTCAGGACTCATTTCATTTGTGACCACTAGCCCTGCGTTAGGCAAAATAAGGTCGGCATTAAAATAGCTGAATAAACCTACGTTAATCAGTGCCAATAAAAATATAAACTGTTTAATCATATTGCCGATTCACTTTGCATCGATTTATCTATGAAGTACAAGCCGCGTAATACTAAATGATCAACAACGATAGCTTGTTTTGTTAGATCATTTATTAAGCTATCTTTTATGGCCTGAGCGTTACCACCGCTGATCAGAATATGCGGTAACTGTTTGCATTCTGCATGTAGCTGATAAAACATCAGTGTAATTGCCCCGCTAATCGCCTGTAAAGCTCCTGTATGTATGGCGTCTACGGTGTTGGTTGCAAAAGCATTTTGGCCAGTCGATACGCCAGCGTTTTCTGCCGTAATTTTAGGCAATAGCGCCGTGGCTAGCCCCAAACTTTGCTGCATTAAATCTAGGCCTGGCAGTATGAGGCCGCCCATAAATTTGCCTTGCCCGTTGTTGAGCGTGAGCGCATCTATAGTCGCCGCTGTGCCAGCATTCACCACCAAACATGGCACTTGCTGAATCTGCCAGGCTGCGATAAGCGCTGCCCAGCGGTCGCAGCCTAAGGTTTCTGGTTGGCTGTAGCCATTTAAAACGCCAGCTATTTGTGCGGTGGATTTAAGGTAATGCACATGGCTATACGCGCTTAAGTGTACTTCAAGTGCCGATTTAACGGCATCGCCAGCCACATTTGCGATTAAAGCACGGTCGGCAATAGGTAATGCTAAGTTGCTAAGTGCACTATGTAGACAGTCACCATGCTCAAGCATAACGCCATTGGCCTCAAATAAGCCCCATTTGATTCTAGTGTTACCAATATCAATGGCCAACAAATTTAGGGTATTGACCGCGGTATTTGTCATGCGCTTACTGCCCGTAAGCTAATCTCACCCGATGAAAAACGCTGTTCGCCTAATGCGGTGTTGATGAGTAAAATGCCATCATCGGCCACGCCAGTGACAGTGCCAAAAGTTTCTCTACCGTCGGGGTGCAGCATTTTGACTGGCTGTTGATGGTAGGCGTGATATTTTGTCCATTCGTCACGTAGGCTGCTAAAGCCTTGCTGTTCAAAGTGGCTCAGTACTTCGGCCAAGTGTTTAAGTAATATGCCCAGCAATTCACTAGGATTAATATTTTGCGTACTAACGCTATTGATGTCGGTTGCTGCTTGGTCTATTTGCTGCTTAAGTTTTTTTGGCAAATTTAGATTAATGCCTACACCAATTACCGCGGCGCTAGGGCCTTCCATATCGCCTTGTAGTTCAATTAAAATGCCAGCCAATTTTTCAGGGGCTTGCTGGTTTGTGCTGATCAACACATCATTAGGCCATTTGAGGCGTGCCTGAGTAATGCCTAAACTGTGCAGGGCGCGAATCAGCGCAACCCCCACCGCCAAACTCAGGCCAGATAAGGCAGAGGCGCCACATTGAAACCGCCATAACAAAGAGAAGGTTAAGCTCGCCCCTAAGCCTGCTTGCCAGCTGCGGCCTCTTCTGCCGCGACCCTGAGTTTGCAAATTAGCTGCGACACAGCTGGCATGGGCTTGGCCACTGCTTAATTTTCTCATCATCTCGCTATTGGTTGATGCTAAATGGTCATGAATTTCTAATGTAAACCATGCCCTATGCTCGCCTATGGCATTTAATACCGATATTTCGTCTAACAAAGTGACGGCTTGTGGTAGTTTATAACCGCGACCACGCACAGAAAAAATCTCTACCCCTAGTTTTTCAGCTGCTTGCAGCGCATTCCAAACGGTGGTGCGTGATACTTTTAGTTGCTGTGCAATAGCTTCGCCAGAGTGAAATTTTCCATCGGCGAGCAGTCGTAAAATCGGAAAAGTGAGTATATTCATCGCAAATTGCAGTTTATCACAGCCCTTATGGGCTTGCTCTAGTGATTGCTGCTAGGCAGCGATAAGCATAGTTAGCCTAGTGCTCAATTGATTTGAGTTCTATGGTGTAAAATAACCGAAATTATTTTGAGTTAACGATTAAGTCCATCATGGCTACAGAAAAAACCCCCATACCACTAGGCTCTAATTTTATCCGTGCAATTGTTGATAAAGACCTTGAACAAGGCGTTTATCAATCGCGGCGCTGGGCTGGCAGCCCAGGCGATGCCGCACATCACGCCACAGGTCAGCCTGATGTTGCAAAAATTCGCACGCGTTTTCCGCCAGAACCTAATGGTTATTTGCATATCGGTCATGCTAAATCTATCTTTTTAAATTTTGGTTTGGCTCGCGATTATGCGGGCATTTGCCATTTGCGTTTTGATGACACCAATCCAGAAAAAGAAAGCCAAGAATACGTGGACAGCATTACCGATGCGGTGAAGTGGCTAGGTTTTGGCTGGGAAAATAATAATGAACGCAATTTATATTTTGCCAGCAATTATTTTGATTTTATGTACCGTGCGGCAGAAAGCTTGATTGAACACGGCCATGCTTATGTGGATAGCCAAACCGCCGAAGAAATGCGCCTGACGCGAGGTACTTTAACCGAAGCTGGCCAAAACTCACCTTGGCGCGACCGTACGGTGCCTGAAAATCTAGCCTTATGGCGTGAAATGCGCGACGGCTTGCATGCCGATGGCAGCTTGGTGTTGCGCGCAAAAATTGACATGGCTTCAGCCAATATTAATCTACGTGACCCCGCCATTTATCGAGTGCGCCGCGCCCATCACCATAATACTGGCGATAAGTGGTGTGTTTATCCTATGTATACCTTTGCGCATCCGATAGAAGATGCGCTAGAGCAAGTCACGCATTCTATTTGCACGCTAGAATTTGAAGATCAACGGCCTTTTTATGATTGGCTCTTAGCGCGCTTGGCTGAGGCGGGCTTGTTAGCTCACCCCTTGCCTAAGCAATATGAATTTGCCCGTTTAAATTTAACCTACGTGGTGTTATCAAAACGTAAATTGATTCAATTGGTAGAGGAAAAACACGTCTCTGGCTGGGATGATCCGCGTTTACCCACCTTGGCTGGCGCGCGTCGCCGTGGCTATAATGCCGCTGGCTTTCGATTGTTTACCGATAGAATTGGCGTGTCTAAGGCTGATTCATGGATAGAGTACAGCATACTAGAAGACTGTATGCGCGAAGTGCTCAATGAGTCGGCTGAACGCCGCATTGCCGTATTAGACCCGATTAAATTGCAGATAGATAACTATCCTGCTGATCAAGTAGAAGACTGTTTTGCGCCTAACCACCCACTTAAACCTGAGCTGGGTAAACGCGTCGTACCATTAACGCGCGAGTTATGGATAGAACGCGAAGACTTTATGGAAGAACCTAGCAAAGGCTTTTTTAGATTAGTTCCCGATGGCTTGGTGCGTTTACGTTATGGCTATGTGGTCAAATGTACTGGCTTTGAAAAAGATTCAGCGGGCAGGGTGACAGTGGTGCATTGTGAATATTTGCCTGATACTAAATCTGGTACACCAGGCGCTGATAGCATTAAGGTCAAAGGCAATATTCACTGGGTTTCTGTGCAGCATGCTTATGCATGTGAAGTTCGCTTGTATGATAGGCTATTCAAAGAAGCCCACCCAGGCGAGGGCGATAGAGACTTCTTAACTGACATTAATCCGAACTCAGTGACTGTAATTAGCGCGCAACTAGAGCCCAGTTTAAAAGACGCAAAAGCCGAGGATAATTTTCAATTCGAACGGCATGGCTACTTTGTGGCAGATAAAAATGACAGCCTTGCAGCTAAGCCCGTGTTCAACCGCACCGTCACTTTGCGAGATGCTTGGCAGAAGTAAGTTGTTCGTTTGCTAAGTAATAAGTTGCGTCTTGCTTTATGAGTAATTTTGTCACTTACCAATTGTTGATCGCCCTGCAACAGCCAGCCAGAATAGCCATAGGCAAGCTAGGGTGGTTTGATTTTCCAGCGGGGCAATACGTTTATACTGGTAGCGCGAAAAAGAATATTGAGGCGCGGATTGCCCGTCATTTAGCCAAAGATAAAAAGTTAAGATGGCATATTGATTATTTGCTTAACTGCTCCTACGCTTCTGTCATTAAAGTCAGCCGCTTTGTCGAGGCTGAGTGCCAAATTAATCAAAAAACGTCTGGCCAAACTTTATTTGCTCAGTTTGGCGCATCAGACTGCCATGCAGGCTGCATCAGCCATTTAAAGTATATCGCAACCAAAACCAAGGCGGCTTAAACTGGCGCTTAATCCTTATCATTTGCTAGAAAATTCAGTGGATTTTTTGCGTTTTTGCTTATGCCTATAGGCCAATAAAACAATTAAGCCTGCAACATTCGGCAGCCAGATTTTGGGATTGGACCAAGGAATGCCATCCACCGTGAAATCTGAAATCGGCCAGAATATAGGCGTAGGAAAATACCTTAAGCTATGGAAGGGAAAGTCCAACACTATGTGAAATGGCCAGCCTAACATGGCGAAGGCGATGTCGCGCCGCCACAGCGCGACCAAGCCAATAATAGGCAGGCAAATGACAAAACTATGCCAAATATCGTAAGAAATAAAGAGCCAGCTGGGCATGCTGGCCAAAGGCGGTGCGCCCATTTGAAAACTGCCATCAATCAGACGCAATACTAGATAAGCGCCAAATGAGCATAAGTCTGGCAAGGCCCCAAACAGCAGCGCCAAGTAGGTATGGCGACGGTAACCAAACAGGCCGTAGCCCCAAAGAGCGTGACTAAAAGTATCCATAGCGTTTTAGTAAATCCAATCCTTGAGTAATTATAGTGAATGTATTAGGCTAGTAGGCATCACATCATACCTTGGGTTCTATGCGCCGTCTTCTGATTATTCTTAGTATAGTTTTATCGCTAGCTGCTGCCTATTGGTGGTTTAACCGCCCACAAGCCATTAGCGTTGTATTGGTGCAGGTGGCGCAGGGTAAGGTGGAATCTAGCGTTGCCAATACACGGGCTGGCAGTGTGGAGGCTTGTCAGCGCACCAAACTTTCACCGATTAGTGGCGGCCGTATTGCCTTTTTGGGGGTGAAAAAAGGCGACCATGTAAAAAAAGGCCAAGTCTTGCTCAAGCTATGGAATGATGATCAGCAAGCACAAAGCCACTTGGCACAAACGCAAGTGGCCAGCAGTCAGCAGCGCATTTTAGAGATATGTGCAATAGCCGATAACGCGGTGCGAGAAGCGGCACGTACCGTCAAATTGCATGAGCGCGGCTTTGTCTCAGAAGGCGCAGAAGAAAAAAGCCGCTTTGAGGCGCAAGCCCGCCGCGCGGCTTGTGATGGAGCCAAAGCCGATGTGGCACAAGCTAAAGCGCGGGTCAATGTCACGCAAGTGGAGCAAAGCCGCACGGTGTTGATTGCGCCGTTTGATGGCATCGTCGCTGATATTGTCGGCGAACTGGGTGAATACACCACGCCTTCGCCACCTGGCATCGCCATGCCGCCAGCCATTGATTTGATAGATGATAGTTGCTTGTATATAGAAGCGCCTATGGATGAAGTCGATGCGCCTAAAATAGCCGCAGGGCAACTTGCCCGCGTCACCCTAGATGCCTTGCCGGGCGTGCAGCTGGCTGGCCACGTCAAACGGGTTGCGCCTTATATTGTGGCCGTAGAAAAGCAAGCCAGAACAGTGAATGTAGAAGTAGCGTTAGAGGATTTTGCTGGCAAGGTCAGCCATCACCCGCCATTATTGGTCGGTTACAGTGCTGATGTGGAAATTGTCTTGGCTAGCCACGATAAAGTGCTGCGCGTGCCCACTTCTACCTTGCAAGAGGGCAATAAAGTGTTGGTTTATCAAGCTGCAACTAAAAAACTAGAACAGCGTAGCATCAAAACTGGCATTAGCAATTGGGAGTATACAGAAGTGCTAGATGGCTTAAAGCAGGGCGACCGGATTGTGGCGTCGTTGGAGCGCGAAGGTGTGAAAGCGGGCGCATTAGTCACACCTGAAAATCCGCCTTCAGCAAACAAGACTAAGTAAATATGCCGCTTGCTAGTCTGATACAACTTAAGTCTATAGCGCGAACTTTTACGCTGGGTGATAGTAAAGTGCATGCCCTGCGCGACATTAATGTAAGCATCTCGCCTGGTGAATATATTGCAGTCATGGGGCCTTCTGGCTCAGGAAAATCCACCCTACTTAATTTAATCGGTTTGCTAGATAGCGCCGACGCTGGCGCTTATACCCTAGAAGGGCGTGATGTGAACACGCTTGACCAAAATGAGTTGGCAAAAGTACGCAGTGAGCGTATAGGCTTTATTTTTCAGAGTTTTCATCTTGTGCCTAGATTAACCGCCGCGGCTAACATAGCGCTGCCACTCATTTTGTCTGGGATGTCTGCTGCTGAACGCAATAAGCGTGTAGAACAAGCACTCAAAGAATATGGTTTGACAGATCGCGCCCAGCATAGGCCCAATGAGTTATCAGGTGGGCAACGTCAACGTGTCGCCATCGCCAGAGCCACAGTGCAACGCCCAGCAGTGTTATTGGCCGATGAGCCTACTGGTAATCTTGACCGCGTGACTGGTGAAGAAGTGGTGCGTTTACTAGAAGCGCTCAATGCCCAAGGCATGACACTGATTGTGGTGACACATGACCCAGTTTTAGGGGCACGTGCTAGGCGGCAGATTAGAATGGAAGACGGTAGTATCGTCAGTGACATTACTCAGCCTACTGCCTAAATAGCTTAACTCATGAAGTTTACAGACACTTTACGCTACGCCGCCGACGCCGCCACAGGCACCCCTTTACGTACAGGCTTACTGATGTTAGCCATGTCGATAGGCGTAGCGGCCGTGGTGATTTTAACGGCGCTAGGTGATGGCGCACGCCGTTATGTGATAGGTGAATTTTCTGCGGTAGGCAGTAATTTAGTCATCGTCTTGCCTGGCCGATCTGAAACGCGTGGCTTTAATCCTGCCAATTTAATTACCAGCACACCTAGAGATTTAACCGTCAATGATGCCTCGGCGATATTACGCTTGCCTGGCGTAGCCCGTATTGCGCCGATTTTAATTGCGACCTCAGAAATTAACGCAGCAGGCAAATTGCGCGAGGCAATGTTGCTAGGCACCAGTGATGAGTATATTCATGTGCGCCAACAAAAGTTAGCTTTAGGTCGGTTTCTGGCTAAAGATGATTTAGGTCACGGCTCGGCCGAGGTTGTGCTGGGAGCGGGGATACGCCGCGAGATTTTTGGTTCGGCAAATCCACTAGGTAAAACCGTGCGCATAGGCGATAGACGTTTACGTGTGGTCGGTGTGCTAAGTGAAGGTGGGCAGGGCATGGGCATGACCACCGATGAATTACTGATAGTGCCTATTTCAATCGCACAAGCCATGCTCAATAGCAATACTTTGTTTCGCATTTTGGTAGAAGCGCGCAGCCGCGAACAAATTGGCGAAGTGAAAGCGAGCGTGCTTAAGCTCATTACCCAGCGCCACGAGGGCGAAGAGGATGTGACGGTGATTACCCAAGATGCCGTGCTGAAAACTTTTGATAAAATTCTAGGCGTGTTGACATTGGGCGTGGCTGGCATTGCCGCGATTAGTCTTGCGGTGGCAGGCGTTTTGGTGATGAATGTGATGTTAGTCTCGGTCACCCAGCGCACTGCTGAAATTGGCCTACTCAAAGCCTTGGGTGCAACATCAGCCGCGGTTAGGCAGTTATTTATGGCAGAAGCCATCTTGTTATCACTGACTGGCGGCTTGTTAGGTTTGGCGCTAGGCTATTTAGGTGCGGCATGTTTGCGCTATCTTTATCCTAGCTTTCCCGCTTACCCACCGTTATGGGCGGTACTGGCGGGCTTAGCGACCTCATTAGCCTCAGGTTTAATCTTTGGGGTGATGCCGGCGCGCCGCGCAGCGCAGCTTGACCCCATACAAGCGCTGACTAAACGGTGATGGTCATATGCTAACTCTTGACTCTACACGTTTTGCAATACAAGCGATGACTGCACATCGTCTGCGTAGCTTTTTGACATTACTTGGTATTGCCGTCGGCATCGCCGCAGTGATTTTACTGACATCGATAGGCGAAGGTGTACATAGGTTTGTGCTAGCAGAATTTAGCCAATTTGGCACTAATGTCATCGGCATTTCGCCAGGCAAGGTAAAAACTGGTGGTCAGCCACCCTCTGGCATTCCTACTACTGCCAGACTGCTTACGCTAGAAGATGCCGCATCCTTAAAAAAGTTAGCGCATGTCACTGGCTCTACCCCAACGGTATGGGGGAATTCTGAAGTGGGGGCTAATGGCCGTTTAAGGCGCACTACCATTTATGGCGTGGATGCGGACTTTACTCAGGTATTTAGTTCTAGCGTTAATATTGGACATTTTTTGCCACGAGAAGGGGCAGGTGGTGCCCGTGGATTTGTGGTGCTGGGCAGTAAGTTGCGCCATGAATTATTTGGCAGCGCTAACCCGCTGGGAGCAAAGTTACGCATAGGTGGGCTGCATTTTAGGGTGATAGGGGTACTTGCGCCTAAAGGCCAATTTTTAGGCATAGATTTAGACGACACGGCTTTTATCCCCGCTGAGCGTGCGTTAGAGCTATATAACCGCGAAGGACTGATGGAAATCCATGTCACCTACGAACAGGGGGTGTCTTCAGCCAGTGTGGCCGCGGCGGTCAAAAATACGCTCAAAATTCGTCATGGCCATGAAGACTTTACCGTGACTACCCAAGAAGATATGCTCAAAACCCTGTCCAATATTTTGAACATTCTGACCATGGCAGTCGGTGCCTTGGGTGGCATTTCTTTATTGGTGGGCGGGGTGGGTATCGTGACCATTATGACTATTTCAGTGGCCGAGCGTACCAATGAAATTGGTCTATTAGTGGCTTTGGGGGCCAAACAGCGCACCATACTTAATTTATTTTTAAGTGAATCTGTCATATTGGCTTTGTTAGGCGGTGCGCTAGGCTTGTTGCTCGGCGTTGGCTTAGCACAGCTTATTCGCCTAGCGCTACCTAGCTTGCCTGTGCACACGCCTTGGCATTTTGCTATTGCGGCACTGGTGATGTCGGCTTGTATAGGCTTGCTGGCAGGGGTATTGCCAGCAAGAAGCGCCTCACGACTTAACCCGATTGAGGCCTTGCGTGCCGAGTAATTTTTTAACTATTTGATTAACTGCGCGTATTTCGCCCGTATTTTTGCCGCTTTAGGCGCTGCTACCGCCATGCAATAGGGCTGATTGGGATTTTTGTCAAAGAAATACTGATGATAGTCTTCCGCTGGGTAAAAAATATCTGCGCCATTGATTTGCGTGACGATGGGCGCATTAAAAATATCAGCCGCATTAAATGCTGCAATCATTTTTTCAGTGGCGTCGCGCTGCATTTGATTTTGGCAGAATACCGCCGAGCGATATTGTGTGCCGATATCATTGCCTTGGCGGTTAAGCGTGGTGGGGTCATGCGAGACTAAAAATACCTCTAATAAAGTTTCAAAGCTGACTAGCTCGGCGTCAAAGCTAATCTGTATGGCTTCGGCATGGCCGGTATCACCATTGCAAATGGCTTTGTAGTTGGGGTTTGCGGTATGCCCACCTATATAGCCAGAAACCACTTTATTGACGCCACGTAATTGACTAAATACTGGCTCTGTACACCAAAAACAGCCACCAGCAAAAATGGCTATTTGATCTTGATTCATGCTAGTTACCTTTCAACGATTTTAGTTTTTTGATGACCGCTAACTTTCAACTTTCAACTTTTAACTTTTAATTTTTAATTTTTAATTTTTAATTTTTTAAAGTCATTGATTAAAAGCCATCAATTTGGTTTGTTCACTTTACAATAGTTAGTCATTTTTTTTCGCAAAACATTGCATCAGGATTAACTATTTTTTCATCATGAGTTTGAATGCCTTATATGTAGACTTTAACTCCTACTTTGCTTCGGTAGAGCAGCAGTTGCGGCCAGAATTGCGCGCTAAGCCTATCGGCGTATTAGCCGTGTTGGCCGAAACTACTTGCTGTATTGCGGCAAGTTATGAAGCCAAAGCCTTTGGTATAAAAACTGGCACCTTAGTGCGCGAGGCTCGCAAGCTGTGCCCAGAGATTATTTTTGTTGAAGCCAGACCGCCCATTTATGTAGCGTTTCATCATCAGCTGATTGCCATAGTAGAAAGCTGTACCCATGTAGAACAAGTACTTTCTATCGATGAAATGATGTGTAAGCTGACTGGCAGTCAAAAAATTCCTGAAAATGCGCTCAAGTTGGCAGCAACAATTAAGCGCGCCATTCACCAGCAATTTGATTATATGCATTGTTCTATCGGCATTGCGCCCAATACCTTTTTGGCGAAAACGGCGTCTAATATGCAAAAGCCCGATGGCTGTGTGTTGATAGCGCAGCATGAGCTGCCCAGCCGATTATATGGTTTGCGCTTGCGTGAGTTAAACGGCATAGGCAAGCAAATGGAGGCGCGCTTAAATCGTTACAAAATCACCACAGTAGCGCAATTGTATGCAGCTAATCGCCAGCAACTACAAACCGCCTGGGGTAGCATAGAAGGCGAGCGTATGTATGACAAGCTGCGCGGTCTAGAGCCCTATTATCTTAAAAATGCACGCAGTAGCTTGGGGCATTCTCATGTATTGCCGCCTGAGCAGCGTAATGAGCTAGGCGCAAAAGCGGTGATGCATCGCTTACTGCAAAAAGCTTGTGTGCGTATGCGTAGCTACGATTTATTGGCCAGCAAAATCGCTATCCATGTGAAGTTTAGAGATAGCTCAGCATATCAAGCTTTGCCGAGCTGGGGCATAGAAAGCGCCATATCGCCAACCGACAGCACTTTACGTTTAACTGAGGCGCTAGAGGCGTTTTGGCTGCATTATCCAAAAGCCCAGCATCAGCCTTTTGCTGTGGGGGTATCGTTTTCTGGCTTAGTCACGGCTGACGAAGTGGCGCGTGATTTGTTTCAAATAAAACCGCTTGAAAATGAGAAAAAACTCAGTCACGCAATAGATAGGCTTAACTTGAAGTTTGGTGAAAACACCATTTATTTTGGCGGCGCACATCGCGCTTTAAACGATGCGCCTATGCGAATTGCGTTTACGCATACTCCTGAACTAATTATTACAGATGATTAACAATTATTCGGTATACCTATTTCAACTGAGTCGCGTTAATCGACTATCTGCAAAATAAATTGCAGCGATTGACCTAAAAAATCAGTCTAGCGTGCTGACTCACAGCATTATTCCAAGCCAGTATTTTTGGCGATAAATATAGGAGAACTCAATTGAATATTCCAAAAAAGATGTCTGTAAAAATTCTCATACCCACTTTGTTGACAACCGTGTTTGCTGGCTCTGCTGTTGCGGGCGACCAATATAGTGATACCGCTAGGGTACTATCAGCCAGCCCACAAACCGAACGGGTGAACATCCCTAGGCAAGAATGTCGTACCGAGTATCAACAGCAAAGCTATAGCAATGGCGCTAACAATTCAACTGCAGGTGCGGTCATAGGCGGGATTGCTGGTGGTTTGCTAGGCAGCACTATAGGCAGGGGCAATGGCCGCGTTGCCGCTGCGGCGGTTGGCGCTGGTGTGGGTGCGCTGGCTGGCAATAGTATAGGCAATAATCAAAATGGCGGCGGCACAAGGTCTGTGCCAGTGCAAAGTTGTTACCAAGTAGATAATTGGCAAACTGTGAATAGTGGCTATTTAGTGACTTATGAATACAACGGCAGAACTTATACCACCGTCACCAATAGCGCCCCTGGTGCGTATATCGATGTGAATGTTGTTATCGAGCCACGCAGTCGCAGCCTGCCGCCAGTGAGCTACTTAGCGCCGATTACCTACGGTAATCAAGAACATCGCGACCGAGATGATCGCCGCGCTTGGGACAATCGTCGTGACAATGACAATCGTCGCGGCGAGCCGTATGGCGAGCATCGTTACTATTAACGATAAACTGTGCGCTCAGTGTTCAATGAGCCCTTAGTCAGCTCTATGGTGACTAGGGGCTTATTGATTAATCTACCCATAGCGCCGCACATGCAAGTAGAATCCCAGTAAAATTCGAGTAAAATCCAAGTCATATATCCCACATTAAGAATATTGCGTGAAAATAACCATAGACTGCGAATTAAGCCCATCTCTATCTGTTTTGCCTAAGCACAGCGCTTTGGCGCAACTCTTGGCGAAAGGGCGCGTAACAGTAGTCCATAGGCCGCTTGAGGCCTTGTTGTGTGAAGCATACGGTTTGTTGGCAGCGCCAGATTACCCCATTGCCGCAATCGCGGCGGCGGCGGATGGTTTGGCGTTCCGCGATGCCTATTACCTGCGTGCTGACCCTGTGCATTTGGCCTTGCAGCGCGATTGTTTTAGCCTATCTCAGCCTTGCCCCTTGGCGGTGAGCGAGACAGATGCCAGCGCGATGCTGATTAGTTTGAATCAGCATTTTAATCAAGATGGCTTGAGTTTTTTGCGCGGCAATTCAGGCGCTTGGTACTTAAAATCGACGCAGCTGCCGCAGATTAAAACGACTTTACCCAGTGTAGTCATAGGCAAAAATATCCATGATTTTTTACCGCAAGGGCTAGCGGCATCTAGCTGGCTGGCGGTGCAAAACGAAGTGCAAATGCTGTTACATGAGCACCCCGCCAATGGTCTGCGCGAGGCTAGAGGTGAGTTTGCGGTCAATAGCGTGTGGTTGTCTGGCGGGGGCGTGCTGCCACCGACTAAGTCTATCACCCCTGAGGCTAGCGTCTTGATGGCCGATAGTATTTTTTACCAAGGCTTAGCTAAATGGGCGCAGTTATCTTGTCTGGCATTACCGAATACATTAGAGGCGCTATTGCAGCAAGCGCCACAATCGCTGCGCATACAATTAGCGGCCTCAAACGATTTAGATGAGCGTTGGTTTAGTGGGCTATTAGCGGCATTAAAAAACCATAAAATCAGTCAGCTAAGTTTAAATTTAGGTTGTTATGATCAATGTATAGTTGTGAATATTAAACCCATAGATTTTTACAAATTCTGGCGTAGCGCCAGGTCTGTGCAGGATTATTTAGTATGAGCAATATTGTACAGCGCCAAGCGCAAGCCAAAATCGCCCAGCAACTAGAGGCATCGGGCATAGCCGCGCTCATGGCGCGTTTGTTATCGGTGCGCGGCGTCACAGACATCAAGCAAATCAGCGCTAATTTAGCTGATTTATTGCCGCCACACACGCTCACCCACAACACAACCATGGCGGTGCTATTGGCGGATGCGATAGCCGCGAATAAGCAGTTATTGGTGATAGGCGACTATGATGCAGATGGTGCAACGGCCACCGCTGTGGCGATTAAAGGCTTGCGTGCGTTCGGCGCAAATGTTGCATTTTTAGTGCCCAATCGGTTTGAATATGGCTATGGTTTAACGCCAGAGATTGTCGCCTTAGCCGCCTTGCAAAAGCCCGATGTGATTATTACCGTAGATAATGGCATTGCCAGTGTAGAGGGCGTTGCGGCGGCCAACGCGCTGGGCATACAGGTGCTTGTTACCGACCACCACTTGCCAGCGCAAACCCTGCCAGAAGCCGCCTGTATTATTAATCCTAATCAGCAAGGTTGCAGCTTTGCGAGTAAAAATTTAGCGGGTGTGGGTGTGATGTTTTATGCTCTATTAGCCTTGCGTGCAGAGTTTCGAGCACGCGGCGCTTATTTACATAGCGCCGAGCCAAATTTGACCGAAATGCTCGATTTGGTAGCGCTAGGCACAGTGGCAGATTTGGTGAAGTTAGATGATAACAATCGTATTTTAGTTGAGCAGGGTTTACGTAGAATTAGAGCAGGGGCTTGTTCGCTCGGCATATTAGCTTTATTGCGCGTGGCGGGTCGTCAGCCATCCGCTTGCAATGCACAAGATTTAGGCTTTAGCGTAGGGCCGCGCTTGAATGCGGCAGGCAGACTAGATGACATGACCTTAGGCATACAATGCCTGCTGGCAAAAACCGACATTGAAGCGACAAAAATTGCCCAGCAACTACAAGATCTGAATTTGCAACGTCGTAGCATAGAGACCGACATGCAAGAGGGTGCTAGCCTTGCTTTGGATGAGATTGATGTGACTGGGCAGTTTGCCATTTGTATGCACCAAGCAGATTGGCATCAAGGCGTGATTGGAATTCTAGCCTCGCGTATTAAAGAGCGCTATCACCGCCCCGTCATTGTTTTTGCGGATGCAGGCGATGGCCTACTCAAAGGCTCAGGCCGCTCTATTGCGGGCTTGCATTTGCGTGACGCTCTTGATTTATTGAGCAAGCAGCAGCCTGATTTAATTTTGAAATTTGGCGGACATGCTATGGCGGCGGGGCTCACCATTAAACAGTTAGATTTTGCCCTGTTTAATCAGTGCTTTGAAGCAGTCGTTAAAAGCCTAATTAGCGAGGCTGATTTAGAATCGGTGTTAGAAGTTGATGGCAGCTTAAGCCCTAGTGATATGAACTTTGCCAGTGCACAGATGCTAGAGAATCAGGTCTGGGGGCAGGGTTTTGCCCCGCCACTTTTTTATGATGAATTTGAAGTGATTAATCAGCGCATATTAGGTGAAAAACACTTGAAGCTGACCTTAAAAACCATAGATAAACCTTTATTGATTGATGCGATTTATTTTAACCATTCAACATTACTCGTCAGCCCAATTCAAGCGGCTTATCAGTTACAAACCAATAGCTACAATGGCGCACAAAAAGTACAATTGAATTTGCAGTATGTTGAAAGTCAAATCTAAAGGTGGCCATGATTAATAGCGAACAAGCTAATTCTCATCTCTTGGTGCAAAGCCTGTTTCAGCCAGCTTTGCCGCCTCGTGACAATGACGCGCACAAAGGCAAGTTTGGCAGTGTGGCGATTATAGGGGGTGATGACGGGATGTTGGGGGCGGTGCTTTTAGCGGCGCGGGCGGCATTATTGACTGGCGCAGGCCGAGTTTATGCGGCAATGCTAGCCAGTGCTGCCCCTGCGGTAGATTTTATCCAGCCAGAAATCATGCTGCGCACAGTGGCCCAATTAAGCCAATTAAAGCAGTTGAATGCTGTGGTGATAGGCCCAGGCCTTGGCCAATCAAAAGCTGCCATCGCGCTGCTGGAGTTTTGGCTAGCTCAGGCGGTACCAATGTTAATTGACGCTGATGCCCTAAACTTAATTGCATACTATCCCTATTTGGCCGATATTTGCATAAAACGTCAGGCAGAAACAGTGATTACGCCACATGCGGGTGAAGCCGCCAGATTACTTGCTTGCAGCAGTGAAGATATTCAAAAACATCGTAGGCAATCCGCACTGCAACTTGCGCTATCATTGCAAGCGACTTGCGTACTCAAAGGCGCTGGCAGTATTTGTGCCCATGTAGATGGTAGTTGGTTTATCAATACGACCGGCAACTCAGGGCTGGCTACTGCTGGCACGGGCGATGTGCTAAGCGGCATAATTGGCAGCTTGATGGCGCAGGGATTAACTGCGCTAGATGCGGCTAAGTTAGGGGTTTACCTGCATGGCGCGGCGGCAGATGCTTTGCTGGCAAAAGGCTTAGGCCCTGTGGGTTTGACAGCCTCAGCATTGGCGCCAGAAGTGCCTTATATCCTAAATCAATTAAACGCAGGTCAACCGATTGTAGGTGCTGTTCAGTCAGGAGTAGCAAGCTATGACTAAGCAAATTCAACAGGAATCTACGCTGGCGATAGGCGGCATGAGCTGCGCCTCATGCGCTAATCGAGTAGAAAAGGCACTGGCTAAAGTGCCTGGCGTGCTATCTGCTGAAGTTAATCTAGTGATGGAAACCGCGCAAATTACTACCCAGCCCGACATGGTCAAGCCAGAGCAGCTGATTGATGCCGTGCTAGCCATAGGCTTTCAAGCTAGGCTGATACAACAAGAAAATACGCAAACTGCCGTGCCTGAAATTGCCGCGCCAAAAACGGTCCAATTGGCACAAAAAAATACCGCTGACTTTTGGCCTGTGCTGCTTGCTGCTTTATTGTCTGCTCCTATGCTGTTTGCCATGCTACTGAGTTGGATGGGTGGGCAAGTGCAGTTGCCAGGCACTTGGCAATGGGCGTTGGCCACGCCTGTGCAGTTTGGCTTGGGTTGGCGCTTTTATAAAGCGGGTTGGCGCGCCATCAAGTCAGGGTCAGGCAATATGGATTTGTTGGTCGCACTGGGTACGACGGCGGCTTATGGCTTGAGTGTGTATTTATTAATTAGCCCGCAACATGCGCAGATGCAGCATTTATATTTTGAATCTTCTACCATCGTTATCACCTTAGTGTTACTTGGCAAATGGCTAGAAGCCCGCGCTAAAAAGCAAACAACAACAGCTATTCGCGCCCTCAATGCCTTGCGCCCTGAGCGGGCAACGGTGCTGCGTAATGGCCAAGCAGTGCAACTTGCCATAGACGCGGTGCGAGTAGGAGATGTCGTGCTAATACGCCCAGGTGAGCGCATTCCAGTGGATGGCATGGTGCAGCAGGGTGAAAGTCAGGTGGATGAATCTTTAATCACTGGTGAAAACTTACCCGTGAGTAAAAAAAATGGCGATAAAGTAACGGGCGGCGCGGTCAATGGCGAAGGCTTGTTACAGGTTATAACGACTACTATCGGTGCTGAGTCGGTATTGGCGCGCATTGTGCGATTGGTGGAATCGGCGCAGGCTAAAAAAGCACCGATACAGCGCTTAGTGGATAAAGTCAGCGCGGTGTTTGTGCCCATTGTCATGATTATTGCCTCAGCTACTTTACTGGCTTGGGGTTGGTTGGGGGCAGATTGGCAAGTGGCTATTTTGAACGCAGTTTCTGTGCTGGTGATTGCCTGCCCTTGTGCGCTAGGTTTGGCAACGCCTACCGCCATTATGGTAGGTACTGGCGTTGCCGCGCAACATGGCATATTGATTAAAGACGCCGAAGCCTTGGAATTAGCTCATGCCGTTAAAACGGTGGCTTTTGATAAAACAGGCACTCTGACAGAAGGGCGTCCTAAATTAATCGAGATGCAAGCTAAGGCGAGCAATCAGGATTATTTATTAACGCTAGCAGCCAGTTTGCAGGCCGGTAGTGAACATCCGCTGGCTAAGGCGGTGCTAGATGCAGCGCAAGCCAAAGGCCTATTGCTATTGCCCGTGTCAGGGCTACAAGCCCTGCCAGGTAGAGGCTTAGTCGGCTTACTAGGCGAGCAACGCCTGCATTTAGGTAATGCGCGTTTGATGGCAGAATTAGGGCTTGATTTGGCAGAATTTAAACTAGCCTCAGAATCGCTTGAGGAAAAAGGACTCAGCATCTCATGGCTGGCCATATCAACGCAGGATGCCACGCCCACATTCACGTCTACATTGCTGGGTATGCTGGCTTTTGGTGATGTGTTAAAGCCCACAGCCGACAAAGCCATTAAGCGTTTGCACAACCAAGACATACTCACCGTGCTCATCTCTGGCGATAATCAAGGCAGCGCTAATCATGTCGGCCATCAGCTAGGTATAAGTTATATATACGCACAAGTGCTGCCAGAAGATAAAGCTAATATTGTCATGCAATTAAAACGTGACCATGGCTTGGTTGCCATGGTGGGTGACGGCATCAATGATGCGCCTGCGTTGGCAGCGGCTGATATTGGCATAGCCATGTCTGGCGGTACCGATGTAGCTATTCACGCTGCAGGCATCACCCTGATGCGCGGTGACCCAGCGCTGGTGGCCGATGCCATTGAAATCTCTAAGCGCACTTATGCCAAAATTAGGCAAAATTTATTTTGGGCATTTGTCTATAACTTGGTCGGTATCCCGCTGGCGGCATTTGGCCTGTTAAGCCCAGTGATTGCAGGGGCGGCGATGGCGTTTAGCAGCGTGAGCGTTGTATCAAATGCTTTATTGCTCAAGCGCTGGCGGCCAGCGGCAGATTAATCAGCGTTTTTTATGCGTATAATTGGCAATATTAAGCCGACAAAAAGCGTAAAATCACGGCTGTTAATTTAAATCATAAGGCTCACATGCGTCAAAAACTAGTCGTTGCCAATTGGAAAATGCACGGCAACTTAGCCTCAAACCAGCAACTTTTGGCAGCCTATATTGCCAATTTGTCAGCGTTAACAACTTTAGGCGTGGTAGTTTGCGTGCCTTATCCCTATCTGGCCCAAGCGCAAGCCATGTTGCAAAACACTAATATTGCTTGGGGCGCACAAAACTTAAGCAAAGATGCCGTAGGCCCTTTTACTGGAGAAGTCAGTGCCGCTATGCTCAAAGATTTTGGTGCAAGCTATGTGATTATTGGCCACTCAGAAAGAGCAACCGCTTATTGCGAATCCGATGAAAACATTGCCAGCAAATTTGTACAAGCCCAAGCCCATGGCCTAACACCGATATTGTGTGTGGGTGAAACGCTCATAGAGCGTGAAGCAGGCGTGATGGAAATGGTGGTAGGCAAACAATTAGATACCATACTCAATACCTACGGTGCATCGGTGTTTGCCAAAGCGATAGTCTCTTATGAACCCATTTGGGCCATAGGCACCGGTTTAGCCGCCAGTGCAGAGCAGGCACAAAGCATGCATGAATTTATTCGTGGCAAAGTTGCAGCGCTCGATAAATCAGCCGCTGCTAGCCTTAAAATCCTCTATGGGGGCAGCGTAAACCCTCAAAATGCGGTACAATTATTAGTTATGCAAGATATAGACGGTGGTCTTATCGGTAAGTGTTCGTTAAACGCGCAAGAATTTGAGAAAATATGCCTGATAGCAGCCTAACATAGGCTAAAGTAATCAACGGCATGAGGTGAAAAATGGAAAAATTTGTATTAGTTATTCATGTGTTAGCAGCGCTAGGCGTTATTGGATTAGTGTTATTGCAACATGGCAAAGGCGCTGATATGGGCGCATCTTTTGGTAGTGGTGCATCAGGCAGCTTGTTTGGCGTGTCAGGTTCAGCAAACTTTATGAGTCGTGCCACGGCTATTTTTGTATTAATATTTTTTAGCACCAGCTTAACGCTCGCCTACATGGCCAGCCATAAAGAAGGTTCTGGCAGTGTCGTTAAGGCCAACGCTAGCGTGATTGACACAACTAAAGCCATCCCAGTTGAATCAGCACCTGCCGTAACACCAGCGCCACAGGCTGCGCCAGCTAACTCAAAAGAAATACCAAAATAATCAAAATCACTGAGCGCAAGCTCAGTCAAATGCCGTCGTGGTGGAATTGGTAGACACGCAACCTTGAGGTGGTTGTGACTTAGGTCGTGAGAGTTCGAGTCTCTCCGTCGGCACCAAAATTATCGTTATAAATCAAAAGCTTAATTAAAATTTTAGAGTCGCTGAGTAGTATTCTCACTCATGCTAAATCATCATGCGCTTTGCCCATAAAGCATAGAAGTATGCGAAAATAGCTTGAATAAAAACAACCGCCCTCGTAGCTCAGTGGATAGAGCATCCCCCTCCTAAGGGGAGGGTCACACGTTCGATTCGTGTCGGGGGCACCAATTTAAATGATATTTATCAAGTATTTAACGTTTTTTAGATTGATATTTAGTATGCATAATTGTTTTTGTGCAACCATGGTGCAACTTAAAAAGCTAGAGTTATATGTAATAGTTTTTTGTAAAATAAGCTTGATGGATAATCATTGATCTCTAAATCATCTTGTTGTAGGTTCGAGCCTCGAAACAAAAGCATATAAATAAAAGGGTTAGAGCCTGTAAAAAAATCTGTGTAAATGATATTTTACCAATGACATTTAAAGGAAATTATCATGGTCACAAACAACAAGTCTGTAAAAGACTTTCCGCAATTACCTACTGAGCTAGTAGAACAGCTTGCCAACTTTGTTAA
>CAIRBH010000026.1 GCA_903876765.1 uncultured Pseudomonadota bacterium
AGTGCAAGTGTCTATCGACAAGCACTATGAGTACAGCCGTTTGATCGAAGACATCGCCGAAGTTCAAGCGCTGAATTCAATGCGTCAGTTCTACACTGCTGATGCTGGCTATGCCTTGGCGCGTCAAGTAGATACCAACTTGATTCAACTGGGTCGTGCATTTAACGGCGCAACAGTTGGCACTGATGACTATGCAACATCGGCAGCATCAACCAAAGCGTTTATCGGCTCAAACGGCACAACAGCCTACAACTCGACATCGTCGAATGCTGCTGCGCTGACTGATGCTGCTATTCGTCGCACAATCCAGCGCTTGGATGACAACGACACACCAATGGATGGCCGTTTCTTTGTTATTCCTCCATCAAGCCGCAACACATTGATGGGTCTGGCTCGCTACACCGAGCAAGCATTTGTCGGCGATGGCAATGCAATCCGCAATGGCGAAATCGGCAATCTGTACGGTATCCCTGTGTTTGTTTCGTCAAACGCTGACTTCGGCGCTGGCACTTCAGGCACTGACCGTATCTGCTTGATGGGTCACCGTGATTCGATGGTTCTGGTTGAGCAAGTTGCAGTGCGTTCACAGACTCAGTACAAGCAAGAGTACCTCGGCACTTTGTTTACTGCTGATACTCTGTATGGCGTTAAAGCAATGCGTACTGCTGCAACTGTTGGCGCAGCTCTGTCATCCTCGGCATTCGCCTTGGCTGTTCCAGCCTAATTAAACACCCCGCCTTCGGGCGGGGGTTTTTAACCTAATTGGGAGAACTACTATGGCAACAGCTTCAGCAGTAACCGTTCGCGCAGGTAACGATCAATTTCGTGGCCTGTTTTCTGATACGTGGCTAGTAACAGCCACACTTGACGCTGGCTCGTTAGTTGACGGCGCTGGCGAAACCGATGATGTCACCGTTCCAGGCGTAGCACTGGGTGACATGGTAATTGGCGCATCATTGGGCGTAAATTTGGTGGGCTTGACTGTTACTGGCTACGTCAGTGCAGCCAATACCGTTAATTTCCGCATCCAAAACGAATCAGGCTCAACCGCTGATTTGGCATCGTCAACACTTCGCATCGTTGTAGCACGTTCATTAGCGTAATAGTCAGGGGCTTCGGCCCCTGATTTTTTAAGGGTTGTTATGGCTATTTTTAGATGCCTTCAAAGTGGTCAAATGGTTACGTTTAACCAGCCCCACGACATTGATAGCATGAAGGGTCATGCGGGGTATGAGCGCATTGATGAGCCTGAAACTGTAGACGATAACGAAGAACATTTAGTAATTATGCGGCCACCAGAGGCGCAGAAACGGCTTGGAAGGCCGAGAAAGATAGATAATGTCTGATATCGATTTGCGCGAATTTGGCAAGCTAGAAGCACAGGTCGAAGTGCTTCAGGTTGAAGTTAGCGCATTGCGTGAGGACGTTAAAACCCTGTTGGCGATGGCCAACAAGTCTAAAGGCGGTTTTTGGGTCGGTATGGCCATCGCGTCGGCTATAAGTGGTGGCGCAGCATTTATTTTGGATCGGGTTTTTTTTAGATGAAAACTGGTCTTTTAACTGGCAAAAGTTGCCCAATTGCAACGCAAGACATCTCGGTTAATCTCAAAAACCGTAATCATGCGTTTAAAGAATACGGTTATGGCCCACCTAATCCAGATGAAACTAATACAGTTTTTTGGGTAAGAAAGGCCACGATGTACAACGCGCCGACTAATACCGTCAAAGGTATGAGATGCGGCAATTGTGCAGCGTTTATTCAGACACCCAAAATGATGGAATGTATTGTTGGCGGTCTGGAAAAGGATGAAAACAAAGATGAATTGTCGTATGACGAAGAGTTTGTCGCGGCAGCCAATCTAGGCTACTGCGATTTATTCCAGTTTACTTGTGCGGCAGATCGCACTTGTGATGCGTGGAAAAGCGGCGGCCCTATAACAAAGGATTAAGACATGTCAACATTTCAGTTAGACCCTAATCAAGTAGCTTTCGGTGTGCCAGCGATGGGCACAGCCCAAGTATTTTCTGTCACCAACTCAAGTGTTCAATCAGCGGCCTTTGGTGCATCCACAACAATGGTTCGTTTATCTTGCTCTTTAGGACATTGCCATTTTCAAATTGGCACAAATCCAACAGCAAACTTAACAACTTCACCCATGATGCCTAACAACTTTTCTGAGATTGTTAGGGTAAATCCTGGTGAAAAAATTGCTGTTATTAAAGATGCAACTGTAACGGCATCAACATTTTCAGTAACGGAGTTAATATGAAAAAAGCAGCCGGAGTTAAAAAGATTGGTAAGGTAATGGGCGAATACAAAGCAGGTTCTTTGCATTCAGGTAAGGGCGGCCCTGTAGTCACAAATCGCAAGCAAGCGGTCGCTATCGCCATGAGCGAGGCAAAGATGCCTATGCGTGGCCAAAGAACGGCTAAGAACAAGGCTAAAAAATGAAAAACGGATTGTACGCGAACATCAACGCCAAGCAAGCCAGAATTAAGGCTGGTTCGGGCGAGAAGATGAATAAAGTTGGCAGTAAAAATGCGCCGACAAAAGCTGATTTTGTACAGTCAGCCAAGACAGCAAAAAAGCCTAAAAAGGCGTAATTTTCTTTATAATAGGGGCAAAGGCTTCTTTCCATCGGGGATAGGCAAAAGCTGGCTCTGTTAAGTATTGCGGGGAAGCGAATGACCTATCTTGAAATTGTAAATTCTATTTTGGTGCGATTGCGCGAGCCGACGGTGTCAACTGTCGCGCTGAACGCTTATTCGACCATTATCGGCAAGTTTGTTAATGACGCCAAGCGCCAAGTCGAGGACGCTTACGATTGGAATGCTCTCGGCCAAGAAAAAACGGTCACTACCACATCCGGCACGTATGTCTATTCGTTGACTGGTGCAGGTGAAAAGTTCCGTGTATCGAGTGATCCGTTAAATACCACCAGCAATGTTGTCATGCGAAATATCAGCGTGTCCGACATGCGCCAAAAGCAAAACTTCACACCGATTGTCACTAACATCCCAGCGCAGTATTGCTTTGAGGGTGTTGACGGTAATGGTGATGCTCAAGTTCAATTGTATGGCCGCCCTGATGGCGTCTATACCATCAAATTCTTTTTGACTATTCCGCAAGCGGTATTGTCATCCGATAACACATCGGTGTTAGTGCCTGATGCACTGGTTGAGCAAAATGCCTACGCTAGAGCGCTAGTTGAGCGCGGCGAAGACGGTGGTCTATCTTCATCGGAAGCATATAATTTGTATCGCTCTATGTTGGCTGATTACATTTCGTTGGAAGCTACGCGCTTTCCAGAAACGCAGGAGTTTGTTTCCGTATGAGCCAAGAGCTTGAACGATTTAGCATTAGCGCTCCAGGCTTCTATGGCCTGAATACGCAAGACTCGCCATTAGATTTGGCAGCTGGTTTTGCGTTGACTGCGACCAACTGCATTTTGGACAAGTATGGCCGAATGGGCGCACGTAAGGGCTGGACAAAGGTCAATACTAGTTCAGGTAATCTTGGCGCTAACGATGTGACTGTCATTCATGAGTTAGTGCGCACTGACGGTTCTGTAACTACACTATTTGCAGGAAACAATAAATTATTTAGATTAAGCGGCACAACAGTTACCGAGTTAACGTATGGCGGCGGCGGTACAGCACCAACCATTAGCGCAAGTAACTGGCAGTGCGCATCGTTAAATGGAATAACGTATTTTTTTCAATTAGGTCATGACCCGTTAATTTATGACCCAGCGGTTAGCACAACAACGTATCGTCGAGTAAGTGAAAAGTCTGGTTATGCCGGTACAGTTCCGCAAGGAAATATCTGCATTTCAGCGTATGGTCGTTTGTGGATTGCTGGCAGCGCAACAGATAAAACGACGCTGACGTTTTCTGATTTGATTGCTGGCCACATTTATACCGGCGGCACGGCTGGCACGTTGAATGTTAATAACGTATGGGCAAATGGTGCGGATGAAATAACCGGTTTAGCAGCGCACAATGGCTTTTTGTTTATCTTTGGTAAGCGCCAGATTTTGGTTTATCAAGGCGCAACAACGCCTAGCACGATGTCACTGTATGACACCGTGGTGGGTATTGGGTGCCAATGGCGTGATTCGATTCAAAGCACAAATACCGATGTAGTGTTTTTATCCAACAGTGGTGTGCGTTCAGTGTTGCGAACCATTCAGGAAAAGTCAGCGCCATTTCGGGACATGAGCAAGAATGTTCGCAACGACTTAATGCAATTGGTAGCGGGCGAAACAGCGGCGAATATCAAAGCAGTATATTCGGAAGTTGATGCGTTTTATTTGCTAACGTTTCCAACAGCCGGTCAAGTGTATGTGTTTGATACACGCAGCGTTATGGAAGATGGATCAGCTAGGGTAACAACGTGGAATAACATCGACCCAACAGCGATATATGCGCTGCGAAATGGTGATTTGCTGATTGGCAAAAATGGGTATGTTGGAAAATATACGGGGTATCTTGATGATGCTGCTACTTATCGAATTGCGTATTACACCAATCACGCCGATTTGGGTGATGTGACAGTTACGTCAATTATAAAGCGCATATCAATTGTGGTAATTGGCGGTTCTGACCAAGTAGTAACCATTAAATGGGGGTACGATTTTTCTGAAAATTATCTGTCAGAAAATATCTCTATCCCAACGCAAGGCATTTCTGAATATGGTGTTGCTGAATATGGCGCTAATGGTGTACCTGTTGCGCAGTATGCTGGCGGTATTGTGATTCAAACGTTAAGTTCTCAAGCTACCGGTTCGGGCAAGGTTGTGCAAACAGGCTATGAGGCCGAAGTAAATGGTTTCGAACTATCCATTCAAAAGATTGAAATTTTGGCCAAACGTGGCCGTATAAGTTAAGGGGCGGCACATGTCTGACTATACCAAATCAACCGACTTTGCATCTAAGGATTCATTGCCTTCAGGCAATGCAGGAAAGATTGTCAAGGGTACGGAGATTGACACAGAATTTAACAATATTTCCGTGGCTATTGCGACTAAAGCTGATTTAGCTTCCCCAGGCTTTTCTGGCAGCCCAACAGCACCCACGCAATCAACCGGTGATAGTACAACTAAGCTGGCAACAACTGCATTTGTGGCAGCATCAATTACCACAGGCATTGCTGCGGCGTATCCAGTTGGATCGATCTACATTAATGCGGCGGTATCAACCAATCCGGCTACATTACTTGGATTTGGTACGTGGTCAGCATTTGGCGCTGGTCGCGTAATGGTCGGCCTTGATTCAGGCAATGCCGCTTTTGATACAGCGCAAGAAACTGGCGGGTCTGCTGATGCGATTGTGGTTAGCCATAGCCACTCAATTACTGACCCTGGCCATAATCATACGGTAGAAATTCCGATTAGTAATACTGGCAATAATCAAAGTTCATTTAATTATTCAAGCACAATACAATCAGGAAGATTTACGCCTACAACATCAACAGAAACAACTGGAATTTCTGTAAATTCAGCGGGTTCAAGTGCAACAAATGCAAACTTGCAACCGTACATCGTTGTTTATATGTGGCGCAGAACAGCATGAGCGAGGTGTTGGAAAATGTTGGCGGTGAGATTACTCACCACTTTTCGGATGGCTTGTATGCCAAGGAATCATTCGTTCCTGCCGGCACGGCCATACTGAAGCACACACACAACTTTAGCCATTTATCTATTTTGGCTAAAGGTAAAGTAGCAGTAATGAAGGGCGACGTTATTGAGATAGTTGACGCGCCAGCGTGTATTGAGATTAAAGCAAATGTGATTCATGGCATCAAAGCCATGAGTGATTGTGTTTGGTTTTGTATCCATGCGACGGATGAAAAAGACCCGTCTAAAGTGGATGAGATTTTAATTAGAGGGGATTGATATGCCTTGGATTACCGGCGCGATAGTTGGTGGCGCGAATTTGGTTGGTGGAATAATGGGGGCGAGGTCGGCAAAAAGCGCTGCCGAAAAATCAGCTGACGCGCAAAAAGAAGCGGCGCGGATTGCTGCTGAAGAATCACGCTTTAGACCAGTTGGTGTTACGACGCGATTCGGTACAAGTCAATTTGGTACAGATGCTAGTGGTCGCGTAAGTAGCGCTGGCTATACGCTGTCACCTGAATTAAAAGCCTATCAAGATCGTTTGATGGCGTTAAGTGGTGGAGCGTTAACAGACGCAGAAGCGGCTAGAGGCCAATACCAACCATTAACCGGAGCTGCTACTAGCCTGTTTAATTTAGGTGGGCAATACTTAGCGCAATCACCAGAAGAAGTTGCTGCCAAATATATGCAAGGACAGCAAGACTTGTTAGCGCCAAGTCGTGAGCGTCAATATGCGCAACTGCAAAACCAATTGTTTAATACTGGCCGTGGTGGTTTGTCTGTTGGCGCAACAGGAATTCGCCCAGGCGGCGGTGCAGGTCTTAGCGCAAGTAATCCAGAAATGGAAGCGTATTACAACGCTATAGCACAACAAGATGCGGCGCTATCATCACAGGCACAACAAGCTGGCCAGCAACAGTTAGCCTTTGGCACTAGTTTGTTTGGCCAAGGTGCTGGATTATTAGGTCAGTATCAAGCAGGTCAAGTAAATGCGTTAAATCCATTTACAACATATCTAGGCGGCGCTGGAACATTAGAGAGTTTAGGCCAGCAACCATTAGAGATGGGCGTTAATATTGGCGGTAGAAATGTAAATACGACAGGCGCTCAAGCACTATTAATGGGTAATTTAGGTGCAGCGCGTACTATGCAAGAAGCTAATGCGTATAACCCATATAGCGCAGCTCTGCAAGGCGTTGCAAGCAATCCTTATATCCAGCAAGGCGCACGTAGTTTGTTTGGTGGTGGAGGCTCGTCAACAGGTTCGTATGATCTTTCATCAGTAGCACCTCAAAGAACATACGCTCCATCTGCGCCACCTTCTCAAGATATGTACAGACGCAATGCTTTTAGTTACTACCCCGATGATTATGTTGGCCCTTAATTAAAGTATTTTTAGAGGTAATTATGGCAAGCGAAATTTTAGGACTGTTTACATCGCCGCAAGACTATCGAGCGATGCAAGATCAGCAAACACAAAACCAAGCAATTCAATACGCTGGAATGACTCCATTCCAACGCGCTGACGTTAGTTTATTTACTGGCGGCAAACAACTTGGCCAAGCAATTGGCGGTTTGTTTGGCATGGAAGACCCACAGCTCCGTAAAATTACTATGCGCCAGCAAATGCTGACAGGCGCTGGCGGTGCGCCACGTATTAATTTAAACGACCCAGGCTCAATGCTTCGTGCGGCCAATGTAGCGCAGGAGCAGGGCGACCCTGAATTTGCTCAATACCTAATTAATGCTAGTAATGATTTAGCAAAAAATATGGCTGAGATGCGTTCAAAATCAGCCACCGCAGCCAAAACAGAATTAAGCATTGCGCAAGAGGAAAAGCTGCGCGAGGAGCTTGGCAACCTTGGGCCAACTCCAACCAATGAGCAAGTGTTGGCGGTTGTGTCTAAATATGGCTCGCCTGAAAAAATCATGGGCGTGTTGCAAGCTACTCAGACGGCGCAAGCAAATAGAGAGGCGCGTAAAGAGGAAAAGCAATTAATGCTTGATCAACGCACACAAGAATTGGCCGATAAAGCAGCGCAAAGAGAAAGAGAATTGGAAGTTGCTCACGCAAGAAGATTAGAAGAATTAAGGCAAAGAGGCGCTGATGCAAAAGATTTACAAGCACAAAGATCGGCAGATAAAAGAGAATTAGAAGCACAAAGATTAGCAGATAAAAAAGATGCAAGAGATTTTGCAGCGGCAAACAAACCATTACCAGCCGGAATTCAAAAAGCCGAAGATGCTGATTATGATGCGGCTCAAGCGGCTATTAATCTGGCAAAAGATGCTGATAAGTATTTGACTAGCATCAAATCAGGCAATATTAAGTTTGGTTTAAAAGATCGAATAAGTATTACAGCGCGCAGCGCCCTTGGTTCGGGTGATCCAGATGTGGTGGCACGTAATGACTTTGAGCGATTCAAAACAACCTTGGTCAATGAATCGTTGCGTTTAAACAAAGGTACGCAAACCGAGGGTGACGCAGCAAGAGCAGCCAAGGAGTTGCAAGGCGCTGAATCGGCAGCCGATGCAGGAAAAGCCATTCAGACATTGCGTGACTTAAATGCGCGTCGTGCTGGTGATTATAAGAGTGCTATTGAGCGCCGTCGTGCTAACGCTAAGTTAGCAATGCCAGAAATGATTTTTGAATCACCTAAGTTTGAGCCGCATGTATTTACCAATGCCGACTATGCCGCACTACCCAAAGGCACAGTCTTTATTGATGACAAAGGCGTAAGAAGGAAAAAACCATAATGGCTAAAAATGCGTGGGAAGATGCGCCCGTCGTTCAAGATGAAGCGCCACAAGTATCTACATCAGTATTTCAACCAGCCGTTCCTTATTCGGGTGTTGCTGAGGCTGGTCGCGCTGTAGCGCAAGGCGCTACATTTGGCTTTGCTGATGAGATAGAGGCGGCTTTTCGTACCGGTCGAATTAGTGGCCCTCAATACGAAAAACTAAGAAATGAATTACGCGCCCAGCAAGGCCAATTCGGTCAAGATTATCCGAACGTCAAAACTCCTTTGGAATTAGCGGGTGGTGTAGCTGTTCCATTTGGTACTTTGCGATTGGCAAAGAATGCAAAAACTGGCACTCAAAGCATGTTGGCCGGTGAGACACTTGGCGGTCAAGTGGCGCGTGGAACTGCCGTAGGAGCCGCTACAGGCGCTTTGTCTGGCGCTGGGTATGCTACCCAAGACACCGGCGAAGAAGCCGTCAAAGGCTCTATTTTTGGCGGTGCGTTGGGCGCTACAGTTCCTGTTGCGCTTAAAGGTGCTGGAACCGTTATTCGCAACGTGTTGAATGCGTCTGGTGTTGGCGACCAACCGGCAGCGGCATCGCGCATTTTGGCTAACTACCTGCAAAAAGATAATCTAACGCCAAACGAAGCTATGGCCGTATTAGATGAGTTGCGCCGCATTGGCGTACCCAACGCCACCATTGCCGACTTGGGCGAGAATCTGCGCGGCTTGGCATACAACGCTTATGCCGTGTCATCTAAAGCTAAAACAGGCACTCAGAATTTTCTAGAAAGCCGTTTAATTGACCAGAAAAACGACGTTGTTACAGCGTTGGCCAACAAAGCTGGCTTAGACATAAATGCTAATGGCTACGAAAGATTAAATAAGTTAATTGAAGATCAAGCATTGGCGGCAAAAACAGCCTATCCAGCTGCTTACAATAAAGACGTTTACGCTAAAGATTTTCGCAAATTTATGGATCGTGATCTATTTAAAAATGCGTACAAAGAAGCAGTTAAACGCGCTGATGCGCGTGGCGAAACTTTGCCACCATTGGATGCGTTATTAAGCGATCGCCGTGTTCCCACGGATGTTATGCACCAACTTAAAATTGGCCTTGATCGCATTGTTGAAAAAGAAACTGACGCAATTACTGGAAAAGTTACTGGATATGGTAACGATGTTTCAAAAGCAAGAAAAGAATTTAACGATTTGCTAAAAACAAAAAATGATGCATATCGCAAAGCCAATCTTGAATATGCTGATTCAGAAAAAATTCAAGATGCATTTCAAATGGGTCAAAAATATCAAAAGTTAGACGTTAAAGAAGCCGCTGCAAAAATTAAAGCATTTAACCCAGCAGAAAAAGAATCCTTCCGCATGGGCATGATGGCCGATATTAATAACCGTCTTGGTGACTTCAAAGGTGGTGATTTTACTCGCCAGATATTTAAAAGCGATAATCAAAAAGGATTAGCTAGATTAGCTTTTGAAGATCAAAACAAATACAACGAATTTTCACAGTTCATCAAAGCAATAGATGAGCAAGGCAAGACCGCTAAAAAAGTCATTGGTGGCTCGCCTACAGCCGAACGTTTAGCTACTCAACAAAATGCCGGCGAGATTGCTCAGATAGCACAAAATGCAGCGCGTGGTGATTTGCTTGGCACAACTCGAGCGTTGGCTGGTGCGCTATACGCTAGGACAAAAGGCATCAGCGCTGAATCGTCCGAAGCATTGCAACAGCGTTTATTTTCTACTAGCCCACAAGAGCAACGCGCTATTTTGAATGAGCTTCAAAAAAGAACGCAACGCCGACCTGTTGGTTTGTTATCTGGTGCGGCTGCAACTGGTACGGCTACAGGAATATTGGGCGATTAAAGTTTAAGAAAGATAGATCATTGACCCAATTACCATTCTCGCGGCTGCAAAAACTGCTGCTGCCGCTATACGAAAAGGCTGCGAACTATACCAAGAGTACAAAGCACAAGGTATGGAGCTGGTGGACGTTTACGGCCAGGCCAAAGATGTTGTCGCCGACCTTAGCACGCATCTCGGTAGTTTTTTCAAATCGCATGAGGCTCTTGAAAAACATGTTTATGAGGAAGAGTTAAAGTCAAAGAAAGCGCGTGACCCTGAGTTGTCCATCAACCAAGAAGCGTTTAACCGCATCTTGGCGCAGAAAGAAATGATACGACTAGAAACTGAATTACGCGAGATGATGGTATATCAAGCGCCAAAAGAGCTTGGAGCGATCTGGTCTGAGTTTGAAGTAATGCGGGATAGGATTAAAGAGGAACGCGCTGAAGTACAGCGCCAAGAAGCATATAAGCAACAGGTGGCGGCATGGCGACGGGCAAGTATAAAAAGAAAAATCGCGGCGCAGATGACGTCAATTCTCGCGGTCGTGTTCATAACATTGTGGTTCCTATGGCTAATGATACTTCTAAGGACGAGCGCGACGTACCGTGGTCTCTACTCATCGCCGTCATTGTTTTGTGTTTTGTGTTAGTAATTGCACTTCCAATTATGGGAGTGATGTACATGGATATGAACAACGCTACTGCAATGGCGATGGAAGAGGCAAGAAAAATGCGCGAGTTGCGCGTCAAAATACTTTTAGAAATGCGGAGTGAATAATGCTTACAATCTTTTCAACTTTTGTTTCATTCTTAATGGGCGGTTTGCCCAAGCTACTGGACTTCTTCCAAGACAAGTCAGACAAGTCTCATGAGTTAAAACTTGCTCAACTTCAAACAGAGCGCGAGCTGCAACTAGCCGCCGCTGGGTTTGTAGCGCAAGAAAAAATAGAAGCCATTAAGCTAGACGAGATCAGAACCCAGACACAATCTGCGGAGAAAGTCTCGCTAATCGACGCACAAAAAGCGGAAATGAATGCCATTTATGTCCACGACGCCGCACTTAGTGAAGGCACAAGCAAGTGGATGAAAGACTTGCGCGCTAGCGTCAGACCAGTAATTACTTATGGCTTTTTCTTTTTGTTGGTTGGTATTGATGCCGTGATTGCATACAAAGGACTGACAACGGGCGTGGAGTTTACAGCGTTAGCTGACCAACTTTGGGATAACGAAACGCAAGCATTGTTTGCTGCTATAATAAGTTTCCATTTTGGAGGTAGGGCATTCGGAAAATGACAATTGGTCTATATGCGGTAATAAACAAAAATACCGGTAAAACTTATATTGGTAGTAGTAAACATGTTGAATTAAGGCTTATTCATCAAAAGTCTTTTTTAAAAACTGGTCATCCTTGCATGATTGCAGCACTTAAAAATACTTCTATAAATATAGAAGATTTTGATTTTAAAATTATTGCCGAAACAAAAACTATTGAAGAAGCTAGAGAATTAGAAACCGCTTTTTTAGAATGTTTTTGGGGAGATTGGTTATATAACAAAGCTATTCACGCTAATGGTTCTAAAGGCGTTAAACGCGACCATGATACATATTCTGCCGGAGCTAAAAAACAATGGAATGACCCTGAACAAAGGGCTAAAAAAATGGCAGCTATGCGAGGTAAGCGCAAAATAGTTGAATGCCCACACTGCGGTAAAACAGGGGGCGGTGGAAATATGCGTAGGTATCACTTTGAAAAATGCAAATCAAAATGATTAGCGCCAAAGCACTTGAGATGATCAAGCATCACGAATCGGTAAGGATTAAACCTTACCGATGTCCTGCATTTCTTTGGACGATTGGCGTGGGCCATGTAATCGATGGAAACCATACGAAATTGTCGGTAGATGCTAGGAAGTCCCTACCTTGCCCTACTGAGTGGAACCGAACATTCACAATGAGTGAAGTCGATGCAATTCTTTCTAAAGACCTTGAAAGGTTTGAACGTGGCGTTCTTCAATACTGTCCTAGTGCTGGCGCTAGGCAAGGCTGGCTGGATGCTTTGGTCTCATTTAGCTTTAATGTAGGCTTGGGCGCTCTTCAACGATCAACGCTGCGCCAGAAGCATAACCGAGGTGACTATAAGGGCGCTGCTGATGAGTTCCTGAAATATACAAAAGCAAATGGAATCGTACTCAAAGGTTTAGTTAATCGTCGCAATGATGAGCGCGTTATTTATTTAATGTAGTTTGTAACGTGATATTAATAAATATATGATATAGATGAAAAATGTCTAAAAAATCCATACCGATCGACTGTATGCCAGCGTGCGTTTCGTGCGCTTTTTTTATGTGCGAACCAAAAGACGATTTGGGTTTTTGTAGACGTTACCCCCCAACGATTATTGAAATAGATGATGGCTACGATAGCTGTATACCTGTTACCCATCGCACCGATTGGTGCGGCGAATTCATACGTAAGGTGAACTAATGGCCACTAAAGTTTCGGATGATGATTTTATTGCTGCATGGCGTAGATTACAATCAGTAACTGACGTAGCTAATGAAATTGGGTTATCGGTACGTGCGGTTAACGTGCGCCGCCGCAAATTAGAAAAAAAGCATGGGGTTATTTTAAACGCAGCAAGCCCACGCAGCCCTGACTTTAAAATTTCAATACCTGAAAACGGCGTGCGCGTTAATGTTGAGCTAGATAGCGGCACAATCATGGTTGCCAGTGATTGTCACTACTGGCCTGGCATCATATCAACGGCGCATCGTGCATTTGTAATGTTTGCCAAGGAATTGAAACCCAAAGCGATTGTGATGAACGGCGATGTGTTTGACGGCGCATCAATTAGCCGTCACCCGCCAGGCGGTACATGGGAAGCCACACCTACTGTTAAGCAAGAACTAGAGGCTTGCCAAGAGCGCTTATCTGAGATCGAAGCGGCATCGCTTAACTCGAAATTGCATTGGACATGGGGCAATCACGATCAGCGCTTTAACGCCCGTTTGGCCGCTCAAGTGGGCGACGGCTTTAAGGGCATTGTCGGTATGAACTTGACCGATCATTTCCCACGTTGGAAATTTTCCACAAGTATTATGGTTAACGGTAACTGTATGATTAAGCACCGTTATCATAATGGTATTCATGCGATACATAACAATTTAATAAAATCAGGAACTAGCTTCGTTACTGGTCACCTTCATTCCCTAAAGGTAGTCCCGTGGACAAATTATCTAGGAACTTCTTACGGCGTTGATACTGGCTCATTAGCCGACGTTAATGGCCAACAATTTAGTTATTCAGAAGATAACCCAAAGAACCACCGCTCGGGCTTTGCCGTGCTTACTTTTTATAATGGCAAGCTGTTGCCCCCTGAATTGTGCGAAGTATTAGACGAAGAAGAAGGCATTATTTATTTCCGAGGAAACGTCTTTAAAGTGTAAGAATCATGGACTAAGATGATTGTGTGGCCGTGGGGGCTGCATTTATTGGGGGTGTTATGTCTATTGCAATTATCACAACTGTTGATGTTATTACTTTGGAAGATGACGAAGTTGAGTTTTTCTACGCTGAAGATGGCGAACTTTGCTACTATGATGAAGAGTTAGACGAAGTTGTCGAGTGCGATGATGTTGAGTATGACGATGCTGGCTACGCTTATTACTTTGATGAAGATGAGCAAGTTTGGCTGTACTTTGATGACGAAGTCGATGCGTGGCTTGAGTTCGATATCGCAGCTTAATTAATTTCTCGCGCCGCTACCAAGCGGCTTCGCCCAAGCTCCTTGCTTGGGCTTTTTTTTGCCCCAACCATTAATAATAAGACGGTCGCGGCGCGCACGTTACATCAACAACCACATCTGACGTTCGGCCTGAAATCTTTCGCTTGGCCAGTATCATCACAGCTCTGGTGCGATTAGATTCACAATCCTGAATGGCCATAATGACCTCATTACGGCTCATAGCTTGAACTTCTTTTTCAACAGTCAACGCCGTGTTTGGCATATCAAATGTTGAACAACCAGTTAGAAAAAGAAGTGGTAGTAGTTTTTTCATGATTTTTCCTTTTAGTGATTAATTATTTGTTCAATACCTTGGACACAACGCATGCGGAAATCAGCCCATTTTTTCATAAATTTCGGGTCTTCTGATGGGGGTATCCAGTTGTATATCGCTCGCCAGCGGATCGTTACATCGGTAGTCGATGGTGTGTATATGTAATGATCGCTTATGCTAATGTGATTACGTTTCTTCATTGTTTCTCCTATCTTCGTTTTTTCTTCGGGTTGATACTTCTCGCTTCTTCATTGCTGCAACTTCTTCTTTAGTGTAAATAGGTTTTGGTTCCGGTGGCGGTAACAGTGCGAGCCAGACTTCGCCGGTGTACGCAGAAAAACCGCATTTGTGGCATTTTCTTAATCGTCTAACGCCACCTAGTTGTTTTTGAGTCCACGTTACATTTGTCCGGCCACCGCAGTCTTTACAATTCATTTCTCTTCTTTCAAGTAATTCATCATCTCGGCGTTCATCTTTGCTTGCGCCCATTTTTGTGGGCCAGACAACTGCATTAACGCCAGTGAGAATTGCACGAAGTTTTGTAGCTTCTCAAATTCTTGCTCATCCACTTCGCCCTTGCGAATACTGTCAAACACTTGATGTATGCCAATTCGGTTGCCGTTGATGACTGCTTCCCAATCAAAATCAATTTTCTTCTTTGGCATTTTTTTCTTTTAGTTTGGCCTCAATCAAACGCTCATAACCCCAATTGACATCGTCTTCTATCTCATCCACAGAATCCATGTAATCACCAAACACATCGGCTATTTCTTCATCCGTCAGCCCAACCCATTCAC
>CAIRBH010000027.1 GCA_903876765.1 uncultured Pseudomonadota bacterium
CATGAAGCAAAGGCTTTTTGCCAATGGCAGTCAATCCGATTAGGCAAGCCAGTGCGCATGCCAACAGAGCATGAGTGGTATAGTATATACGAGCATGCTGGCTTGTCAGATGAAAAGGTAGCAAGCACCATGCATGCAAACCTTTTTATGGATCATTTTGCATCACCTTGCCCCGTTAACCAGTTTCCTCATGGAGATTTCTACGATGTGGTAGGTAATGTTTGGCAGTGGACAGAAACTCCCATTTTCCCGTTTGATGGTTTTAAAGTACATCCTTTGTATGACGATTTTACAACACCCACTTTTGACGGTCGCCATAATTTAATGAAAGGCGGCTCTTGGATTGCAACAGGAAACGAGGCGATTAAAAGTGCCCGTTATGCCTTTAGAAGACACTTTTTTCAACATGCAGGATTCCGCTATATCGTGAGTGATACCCCAATCGAAGATAATGTATCGCATTATGAGTCAGACAAGCAGCTTTCTGAATATGCGGAGTTTCACTATGGTGACACTTACTACAGTGTGCCCAACTTCCCCAAAGCACTCAGCGATTTTGCGATTCAAAGTCTGCAATCGAAACCAGCTAAAACCGCATTAGATTTAGGCTGCGCAACTGGGCGCGCAACATTTGAGCTAGCCAAACATTTTGATCATGTGACGGGTATTGATTTTTCCGCACGCTTTATCGGCCTAGCCCTCAAGTTAGCGCAACAAGGCGTGCTGCGTTACACCATGGTCAATGAAGGAGATTTAGTCAGCTATCAAGAACGAAGCCTTGCAGCGCTTCAATTAGAGAATGTGGCGCACAAAGTGGAGTTCTGGCAAGGGGACGCTTGCAACCTTAAACCACAATTTACAGGCTACGATTTCATTCTAGCGGCAAATTTAATAGACCGACTCTATAGCCCGCGCCAATTCTTAAGCAACATTCATACGCGTTTAAATATGGGTGGCGTGTTGATGATTACCTCGCCATATACTTGGCTAGAAGAGCATACTCCGCGAGACGAGTGGATTGGTGGCTTTAAGCGAGATGGAGAAAATGTGACCACGATAGATGGTCTAAAAGCGCTGCTAGGCAAACACTTTAAACTCATGCAGGCACCCGTTGAAATCCCATTTGTGATTCGTGAAACCCGCCACAAGTTTCAACATACGCTTTCCGAAGTTAGCGTTTGGGAACGCATACATTGACCCATATCTCGACTCACTCGTTTGACCAGAATATCATCCGTGAAGGCACGCAATCACTCAAATATGATGGCAGATTAGCCACATTTGGTAGAGACGACGTCATGCCGATGTGGGTAGCTGATATGGATTTTGCGGTTCCAAAGGCAATCACAAAAGCCTTAAAAGCAAGGGCAAATCATCCAGTTTTTGGCTACAGCATTGCACCTGAAAGTCTATATGAGGCCCTCATAGACTGGTTGCTGGCAAAGCACAATTGGCAGGTGAAGCGCGAGTGGATTGTGCTTACGCCAGGTGTGGTGCCGTCATTAAATTTAGTTGTGGCGGCACTAACTGCAGAAAACTCAGGGGTAATTGTGCAACCACCCGTTTACGCCCCATTTTTTTCTGCAGTCACCAATCAAAACCGTCGTTTAATCGAAAACCCATTAGTCTTACAAAACGATGGTTTTGACAATGCGCATTATGAAATAGACTTTTCAAAACTTGATGCTAGTGCCAAAGATGCAAAAATGTTACTACTTTGCTCTCCTCATAATCCAGTTGGGCGCGTTTGGTCAAAAGACGAACTGCTGACATTGCTAGCCATTGCCAAAAAGCACGATTTAATTATTTTAGCTGATGAAATTCATTCTGATTTGGTTTATGCAAATGAGCAACACCAATCTCTGAGTCACTTGGCTTTGGAGGCGGAAAAATTATCATCCTCATCAACTGAGGAGGTTCACTGCATCATCACGGCGGTTTCACCAAGCAAAACCTTTAATATTCCAGGATTAGGCTTATCTGCATTGATCGTTCCCAACGGGGCACATCGTCAAGTGATTCAATCGCACCTGAATACTATGGGGGTTTCTGTGACCAACCCATTTAATCTTGTCGCATTTGAGGTTGCCTATCGCGAAGGTGGTCCTTGGTTAAACGCGTTGATGCCGTATTTGCAAAATACTTGCAACGAAGCGACTGCGTTTATTAAAATGCATTTGCCAACAATTAAGGTGATTCGCCCACAAGGCACTTATTTGCTATGGCTAGATTGCCGAAGTTTAGATCTCGATGACGATGCCTTAAACCGTTTTTTTATCCAAGAGGCCAAACTAGGCTTATCCCCCGGCGCTATGTTTGGTCGTGGTGGCAAGGGCTTTATGCGTATGAACATTGGCACTCCAAAATCCAATGTGATAGCTGCTCTCAAACGGTTAAAAGTCGCCTTAACGACTAAAAAAGTTTAACTGAGCCTAAGCGACTAAAAGCCTCTACACTCTTTGGCTGAACAAGTAAAATTAAAAACCAATGCTATTAAATTATAAATTTGAGGCAATCAGGATGGTTAATATCTAGAGTAGTTAATATTACGCTTATTGATCATGCGCTTACCAAAGGTGGGGGGGGTAAGGGTGCATGCATCACTGCTGGCACTAAGTCAGCGCTAAACTGAAATGTGCCATGTGCAGTAGTCGCAGAACTTATCATAGTATGGTTATAAAATATGGTTATGAATTAATTTTTGAGCAAAGTTACATTAGGTTTTGCGTTTTAGTGATAACGCGTTCACACAATAGCGAAGCTTACTGGGCGCGGGGCCGTCAGGAAAGACGTGGCCTAAATGTGCATCACAAGTATTACAGGTAATTTCTACACGTGAGCGACTTATGCTGTCGTCATTAAAGTAAGCGACAGCATTTTCATCAATAGGCTGTGTAAATGAAGGCCATCCTGTTCCAGAATCGAACTTCTCTGTTGAGTCAAATAACAATGTATCACAACAGGCGCAAGCATATATGCCAGGCTCAAAGTGTGTGCACATGGGTGAGCTAAACGGGCTTTCAGTGCCTGCATTACGAGTCACTTCATACACGTCGCTGGGTAGCAAGCTGCGCCATTGTTCACTTGTTTTTACCACGCGCTGATTGGCGAGCGGATTGGCGTGAGTTACAAATTTTTCAATATCTTGCCAAGTAAGCATTTTAGTTTCCAGTTGATTAATAAGTTAGCACATATGATGTGATAGTTTTTTTAAAAACTAGTTCTGTTCAATCGCAGCATAAATTTCAAATGATATTAACGCTCGGCCGATTTTTTGCATGAATACATGCGTTCATGACGGTGTCAGATTGGCATAACGATACCTACGCAGAATCTTACCATCGCGTTTTTTTTCAAACTATGCAAAGGGCATAGGCACCGAAAAATGTGCAGGAGCAAAAAAGCCAGAAGTGTAGATTTTAGGCCTCTGCTACCCGAATATTCAGCTAAGTAAATTGGATATCACGCTATTAACGCAAAAAAACAGGCTTGCTAAGCTGATAATTGCTAGCAAGCCTGTTGTTGATTAGCGTATGACTTCTTTTAATTGATCTAAAATTGCTGGATTTTCTAAGGTTGATAAGTCAGAAGTGATTTCCTCGCCTTTAGCTAAATTGCGTAACAGCCTACGCATAATTTTGCCTGAACGGGTTTTTGGTAGGTTGTCGCCAAAGCGAATCTCATCTGGCTTGGCAATAGGGCCAATTTCTTTACCTACCCAGTCGCGCAGTTGTGCGACAATTTTCTTCGCTTCCTCGCCTTCCGGGCGCGCGCCTTTTAGTACCACATAAGCGACAACGGATTCGCCCTTAATGTCATGCGGCTTACCGACTACTGCTGCCTCAGCCACTAAGGGGTGTGCGACTAAGGCTGATTCAATCTCCATGGTGCCCAAGCGGTGGCCAGAAACATTTAATACGTCATCTATGCGCCCCATAATGGTAAAGAAGCCAGTTGTAGCATCACGCACGGCACCATCACCAGCTAGATAGGTAGTGCCGCCTAGGTCTATCGGATAATAACTAGATTTATAGCGCTCAGGGTCCTTATAGATAGTGCGTATCATAGACGGCCAAGGTTTTTTTATGACCAATAAGCCACCTGTGCCCCATGGTACGTCTTTGCCTGTTTCATCGACAACATCAATGGCAATGCCTGGGAAAGGCAGCGTGCAAGAGCCTGGCACTAAGGGGGTGGCGCCTGGCATGGGGGTGATTGCATGACCGCCTGTTTCAGTTTGCCAGAAGGTATCAACAATAGGGCAACGACTCGCGCCTATGTTTTCGTAATACCACATCCAAGCTTCAGGGTTAATCGGCTCACCCACAGAGCCAAGTAGGCGCAGGCTGGTTAAATTGAAGTTTTTAGGATGGGTGCTCTCTACCGTATCAGAGGCTTTAATCAGTGAGCGTATCGCGGTGGGGGCAGTGTAGAAAATCGTCACTTTATGTTTTTCTATCATCTGCCAAAAGCGGCTAGCGTCTGGGTAAGTTGGTATGCCCTCAAAAATAATTTGGGTAACACCCATGGCTAGCGGCCCGTATGCTACATAGCTATGGCCAGTAATCCAGCCCACATCTGCGGTACACCAAAAAATATCATTATCTTTAATGTCAAAAGTCCAGCGCATGGTGTTCATGGCGTGTAGTAGGTAGCCAGCAGACGAATGTTGCACGCCTTTAGGCTTACCAGTACTGCCTGAGGTATAGAGTAAAAATAGCGGGTGTTCGGCACTCATCATCACAGGTTCGCAGGTATCTGCTACATCGGCAATTAAGTCGTGCCACCATATTTCGTTAGCATGAGTTTCTATAGCTAAGCCAGTTTTTTTATATACCACTATATTTTTCACTGAGTCACAGCCGCCCATGGCAATTGCTTCGTCAACCGCATTTTTTAAGGGTAAGGCTTTGCCACCGCGATGCTGGCCATCGGCGGTAATGACAGCCACTGCGCCTGCATCAATAATGCGCTCATGTATGCTTTTAGCGGAAAACCCACCGAATACCACAGAATGCGTCACGCCAATTCGCACGCAAGCTTGCATGGCGACAACGGCTTCTATGCCCATAGGTAAATAAATAATAACGCGATCACCTGCTTTGATATTGAGTTTTTTTAAGCCATTAGCAAATTGGCAAACGCGGTGATAAAGTTCTTTAAAGGTCAGGTGTATGGTGCTGCCATCATCCGCTTCGAAAATAATCGCGGTTTTATTGGGGATGGTATTGAGGTGTTTATCTAAACAATTCGCAGAGACATTGAGCTCGCCATCTTCAAACCATTTATAAAAAGGCGCATTATCCTGATTGAGTGTCTTGGTGAAGGGTTTGTGCCAAACGAGTAACTCACGCGCTAATTTTGCCCAAAAGCCCTCATAATCGTCTGTTGCCTCTTTACACAAAGCATTGTAGGCTGACATGCCTGAGATAGTTGCTGATTTGACAAATGCTGGACTTGGTTCAAAAACGCGGGTTTCATGAAGAACTGAATTAATGGACATGCTAAAAACCTCCTATATTAAAAATTAATACATATTTATAGTTTTATTTTATTCAAAACAATTTGTAACACAATTGTAAATGCCATTGAAATACCATAGTACATTAAAAATCTTATGCTAACACTCAATAATTTATTATCTGAAAACCGCGCTGCGTCTAATGATGAAGACGCTTTGCGTCATGCAATTGATTGCAGTCCATTTCTTGCTAGACTGCTGAGCAGCAATGCCGATTTGCTGAGTGATTTGCTAGAAAATCATCATGGCGCTTATCAGTTAGGCGAAATGCAAGATTTTTTAGCGCAACAAAATATTTTTGATGAAATCTCTTTAAAGCGAGCTTTAAGAATACTGCGGCAGCAAGTAATAGCTCGTATTATGGTAAGAGACTTGAATGGTTTGGCCGATTTGTCTGAGGTGGTGGCGACGACAACGCAGCTGGCAGAGTGCGTGATTAATACCGCGATTAAGTTTCTGCATGGTTGGTTGGTGACAGTTTATGGCCAGCCGTATGACACGCTAGGTCAGCCACAAAGCCTGATTGTGATTGGTATGGGTAAGTTGGGTGGGGCAGAGCTTAATGTATCGTCTGATATAGATTTGATATTTGCTTATACCGCCGCAGGCGAAACCCAAGGTTCGCTGCCTATTAGTAATCAAGATTTTTTTACGCGATTAGCCAAAAAACTCATCGCGGCCATAGATGAAATTACCCAAGATGGATTTGTATTTCGTGTGGATATGCGCTTGCGGCCCTTTGGCAGTGAAGGTGCGCTGGTTTCAAATTTAGATGCCTTAGAAGACTACTATCAAAATAATGGCCGAGAATGGGAGCGCTACGCTTGGATTAAAGGCCGAGAAGTCACTGGTGGCAATCAAGTAGCGCAGTTATTGAAGCCTTTTGTTTTTCGCAAATACTTGGATTTTGGCGCATTTTCCAGTATGCGTGAATTAAAAATTCAAATTCAGCGTGATGTGAATAGCAAGGGTATGCACGACAACATCAAGCTGGGTCGAGGTGGCATTCGTGAAATTGAGTTTATTGCCCAAGTCTTTCAACTGATACGTGGCGGTCAAGACGTGAGTTTGCAAATTAAGCCTACCTTGCTGGTGCTAGATTTGCTTAAAGAAAAAAGCTT
This sequence comes from uncultured Pseudomonadota bacterium, assembly GCA_903876765.1. GTDB lineage: Bacteria > Pseudomonadota > Gammaproteobacteria > Burkholderiales > Methylophilaceae > Methylotenera. The sequence continues at coordinate 6,643 of CAIRBH010000027.1, forward strand.
GCTGCCTGAAAAAACCGTGACTGAGCTTAAGTGCGCTTACACTTTTTTAAGAAATTTAGAACACAGATTGATGTATCTTGAAGACGCGCAAACTCAAGAGCTGCCAAAAACCGATGAGGCAAAAGCGCGGATTGCTAAAGCGATGGTATTTGATGATTGGGCCGCTTTTTTAGTGCAATTGAATATTTATCGCAGCCAAGTGCAGCAGCATTTTGATGCCACTTTTAGTGAGGATAATCGCAGTAAAGTCGGCTTAGAACTTGAAAAATCTATTTGGGATGGGGTGTTGCCTGAGCCTGACGCGGCGCAGGCATTGCAGCAGATGGGCTTTGCTGAGGCGTTGGTAAGCTTACGTCGTTTAGCCGCGCTACGTCATAGCAGCCGCTATTTACAATTACCAGAATTGAGCCGCCTACGCTTTGATGCTTTAATGCCCTTGGTGATTTCGCAAGCGGCCCAGATGCAAAATGCAGATGTAGCCCTGTTGCGCGTCACAGATTTGTTAGAAAGTATTTGTCGTCGTGCCAGCTATTTGGCCTTACTGGCAGAACATACGCAGGCCATGCATTTGCTCGTCAAGTTGTGCAGCAGCAGCCCTTGGCTCAGCCATTATTTAGTGCAGCACCCAATATTGTTAGACGAATTGCTAGATATGCGCAGATTGTATGCTGCGCCAGACTTTGCCGCCATGCGAGTGGAATTAGAAAAGCGGCTTAACGCAGCAGAGGGCGATATTGAACAGCAAATGGATTTGATGCGCCATTTTAAACATGCCAATGTATTTAGGTTTGCCGCACAAGATATTAATGGCGAATTGTCACCAGAAAAACTTTCAGACTATTTAAGTGAATTGGCTGACTTGGTGATGAGCGTAAGCCTCAGTTACATTTGGCCTCATGTGCGCGGCAAGCATCTGGACGTGCCAAAATTCTCAGTGATAGGCTATGGCAAGCTAGGGGGCAAAGAGCTAGGCTATGCTTCTGATTTAGACATTATTTTTCTTTACGATGATGAGTCGCCACAAGCGGGCGAGGTGTATGCCAAATTTGCACAGCGCATCAATAATTGGTTTAACAGTTTGACTGCTGCTGGCCTACTTTACGAAACAGATTTGCAATTGCGCCCAGATGGTAACAGCGGCTTGCTGGTCAGCAGTGTGACAGCTTTTAGAGAATACCAGCTCAACAAAGCCTGGGTTTGGGAGCATCAGGCCATTAGCCGCGCCCGTTTTGTGGCGGGCGATACCAGTATAGGGTTAGCCTTTGACAAGATTCGCATAGAGGTGATTACCTTGCCGCGAGACATTCACCAGCTAAAGCTAGATGTACAGGCTATGCGCGAAAAAATGCGAGCAACGCTGCATATTAGCCCAGAGTTGTTTGATATTAAGCACAGTGTGGGCGGCATTATAGATGTTGAGTTTTTAGTGCAGTATTTAGTGTTGGCGCATGCAAAGCAATATCCAGAATTGACTGACAACATTGGCAATATTGGCTTATTAAATCTGCTAGCGTCACGCAAAATAATCGAGCAAGATTTGGCAGATAAAGTCGTGCTGGCTTACCGTGATTATCGCCATACCCAGCACCTGCTTAAGTTGCAGGGGGCAAGCCATTTGCAGGTGCAAGCTTCTACAGTCAGCAGCCAGGTGTTAGCGGTCAATGCTTTATGGCAAGCGGTTTTTAACGATTAGTAACTAGTAGCCCGTATGTAATACGGGGTGAAGTTGTGATTTATCTCCCAACCCCTACGTGCATCGCTTCTACGGGCTACTACCCTACAAAATTCCAAAACATAATGGTAGCGATGGCAAGCAATAGCAAAAAGCAATTCTAGCGCAAGGCTACATCGCTGGCATGTTAAAATGCCCGCCTATGAATGTGAATAAACCAGCAAATTCAGCCCCAGTTGCCTCTAGCTCAGCGCATTTTGCAAGCGCTTTGCAAACTTGCATGTTGGCTGACCGCCATCAGTTACGCCGTAAGTTGCGTGATGTAAGCGATTTGCAAAAACTAAAAGACGAAAAATCTGTGGTAAAAGCGCAGCGTTTGCTGGGCGAGATTGCACAAAAAGTGCGTGCATCACAGCAGAAATTTACCACTAGATTAGCCCGTTTGCCCAAGCCTGAATATCCTCCTGAATTACCCGTATCTGGCAAAAAAGATCAAATTGCCGCCGCGATTACCAACCACCAAGTGGTAATTATTTGCGGCGAAACGGGCTCAGGTAAAACCACACAAATCCCTAAAATTTGCCTAGAATTAGGCCGTGGTGTTTCAGGGTTGATAGGCCACACCCAACCACGGCGTATTGCGGCACGTTCTGTTGCAACACGCATAGCACAAGAGTTGCAAAGCCCGCTAGGCGAAGTGGTGGGCTATAAAGTGCGGTTTAACGATAAGCTGACAGAATCGACCTATATCAAGCTGATGACTGACGGTATTTTGCTGGCAGAAACACAGGGCGATCAGTTTCTTAACGCTTATGACACCATTATTATTGATGAGGCGCATGAGCGCAGCTTAAATATTGACTTTTTGCTCGGCTACCTTAAGCAATTATTGCCTAAGCGCCCAGACTTAAAAATCATTATCACCTCAGCCACGATAGATGCCAGCCGTTTTTCAACACACTTTAACAATGCCCCGGTGATTGAGGTTTCTGGCCGTACTTATCCAGTTGAAATTCGTTACCGCCCTTTGGGTAAGGCGGGGTTTCGTGCCTTGGCGACAGCCGATTCTGACAACACTCAGTTTGATTTAGAAGACGATACCGACTTGTTGTCTGACAATCTTTTGGGCATTCCTAGAAAAGCTAAAACTGAAGCGCGCTGGCTAGAAGAAGATGATGAAGAGGAAGCCATTGAAGAGGCCATATTAGATGCTGCAGATGATTTGTTGCGTCAAGGTGATGGCGACATCTTGGTCTTTTTGCCAGGTGAGCGTGAAATTCGCGATACCGCCGAGCATTTACGCAAATATCAGGGCCGCTCAAGCAAACTTAAACATATTGAAGTATTGCCCTTATTTGCGCGCCTGAGTATAGAAGATCAGCAAAAAATATTTAAGAGTCATGCCAGCCGCCGCATTGTGTTAGCCACTAATGTGGCAGAAACTTCACTGACCGTGCCAGGCATTAAATATGTGATAGATGCTGGTTTGGCGCGTATGAATCGCTATAGCACACGAGCTAAAGTCGAGCAGTTGCAGATAGAAAAGATAAGTCAGGCGGCGGCTAAGCAACGTGCGGGGCGCTGTGGACGGGTATCTAACGGTATTTGTGTTAGGTTGTATTCTGAGCAAGATTTTGATAGTCGGCCAGCATTTACTGAGCCTGAGATTTTACGTAGTTCGCTTGCCAGCGTGATATTGCGTATGGCGGCCTTACGTTTAGGCGATATTCATGCATTTCCGTTTATTGAGTCGCCCAGCAGTCGCCTAATAACAGATGGTTACCAATTGTTGCAAGAGCTTGGCGCGGTCGATAGCCAGCGAAAAATCACAGCGATTGGCTTGCAACTTGCCAAACTGCCGTTAGACCCGCGTGTAGGACGCATGATTTTAGCGGCTAAACAAGAAAGTTGCCTGACAGAAATATTGATGATTGCTAGTGTATTGAGCATACAAGACCCTCGCGAAAGGCCGATGGATAAGCGTGAAGCGGCAGATAATGCACATGCTAAATTCGCAGGTGAGGGCTCGGATTTTATGAGCTATCTTAAGTTGTGGGACTTTTTTGACCATGCGCTTAACACGAAAAAGTCTAATAAAGATTTGTTAAACCAGTGCCACAGCCACTTTTTGTCATTTTTACGCTTAAAGGAGTGGCGTGAGCTGCATGGGCAAATTAAACAAATTACCGACGAGATGGATTTTAAGCCGAATGAGAAAGCCGCCAGCTATGAGCAAATTCACAGAGCCTTATTGGCTGGTTTGCTGGGTAATATTGGCTTTAAAGATGGCGAAAATGACACCTATGCCGGTGCTCGCGGCATACGCTTTTTTGTAGCACCTGGTTCGGCGCTTAAAAAAACACGGCCAAAATGGGTGATCGCAGCAGAATTAGTCGATACCAGTAAACTTTATGCGCGTTGTGTGGCAAAGATTGAACCCGATTGGATAGAGCCCTTGGCGCGCGGTTTGACCGAAAGTCAATATACTGACCCGCGTTGGGATAGAAAAATGGGCATGGTAAACGCTTGGGAACGCGTCTCTCTGTACGGCTTAACCATCATTCCTAAGCGTCGTGTGCATTATGGTCCGATAGACGCTAAGCAATCACGTGAGATATTTATCCGTGAAGCCTTAGCCACTGGTGATTTTGATACTAAAGCCGCTTTTTTTACAGCGAATGAGCGCTTGATTGCTGAAGTTGAAGAATTAGAGCATAAAGCCCGTCGCCAAGATGTATTGGTGGATGAGCATCAATTATTTGCATTTTACGATAGTAAAATACCTGCGGATATTTTTCAGGCGGCGACCTTTGAAACCTGGCGAGAAGGTGCTGAAAAGCTTAATGCTAAGCTGTTGTATCTTACCCGCGATGATTTAATGCGCCACGGTGCAGATGCGATTACCGCGGTGCAGTTTCCTGAAAAAATGTTGTTAGACGGGGTTGAGATTGCCCTTAAATACCGCTTTGAGCCTGGCCATGTGCTCGATGGCGTGACCGCTACCGTGCCCTTGGCTTTATTAAATCAACTCAATTACGCCCCTACTGAATGGCTAGTGCCTGGCATGTTGCGCGAGAAGTTGACCTATTTGATTAAAGCGTTGCCCAAGTCTTTTCGCCGAGTGTGCGTGCCTATTCCTGACTTTGTGACTCAATTTTTAGAGCAGCCCCAGCTTGGCAATGGCCTAATTAAGCCAGTGTTAGCAGCATACATACAGCGCGTGACTAGCCTAAAAATTTCGGCAGAAGATTGGTTAGAAGATACCCCCGCACATTTGCTGATGAATTTTAGCGTAGTTGATGATGCAGGACGTGAATTGGCCATGGGCCGTGATTGGAATGTGTTAAAAAAACAGTTGGGTTCAGCTGCACAGCTAACTTTTAGAAACACCTCACCAGAAAATATTAAAGCGCTAGAAAAAACTGGCTTAAAGCAGTGGGATTTTGGTGATTTGCCGATGACGCTGAGTTTTGAGCGTGACGGTAGAAAGATGACGGGTTACCCCGCGCTAGAAGATGATCAAGACAGCATCGCCGTTAAGTTGTTCGATACTGAGCCCGAGGCGCTAGCCAGCCATCGTCAAGGCGTGTGCCGCTTGATGCGATTTGAGCTCAAAGAACAGATAAAGCAGCTAGAAAAAGGCCTGCCCAATTTTAATCAATACGCACTTATTTTGCGTCATGTTATGTCGCCTGAAGATTTGCGAGAAGATTTAATCGCGACTATTGCAGACCGAGCTTTTATTGGTGAGGATGACTTGCCGCGCAGCAATGCCGATTTTATGAAGTTAAAAGCGCGCGCCAGAACGCGGCTGCCAGCCGTCAGCCAAGCACTGGCAAGGCAAGCGCAAAGTATCGCTAGCGAATACCAATTGCTCACCGCGCAACAGGCCAAAATGCCCGTGACGGTCAATCGCCTTAAACGCGATGTAGAGCAACAAATCAACCTGCTGGTGTATAAAAACTGTTTTAGCCAAACGCCCTGGGAGCAATTACAACATCTGCCGCGCTACTTAAAAGCGTTGCGCTTGCGTATAGAGAAGCAGCCAGCTAACCCAGACCGTGACGGTAAAAATGCCGCCAGTGTAGGATTGCTCTGGCAAAAATGGCAAGATAAAATGACAGCACTTTTGCAAGCGCAGTTGGATATTCCGCAGTCTTTGCAAGATTTTCGCTGGTTGATAGAAGAATTACGTGTTTCACTGTTTGCCCAAGAGCTTAAAACGCCGTTTCCTATCTCTATTAAGCGCTTAGAAAAAACCTGGGCAGATTTGGGTTATTAATTGGCCATGCATACCCAGCAATCAGTTCATCAAAGTTTTGACGCATTTTTGCACCAGCACCCAAGCAGATGGCGCAGCCCAGAGCTATTGATCGGTATGCGAGTTAATCGCAATACACTGATTGCCATTATTTTTTCGCTATTGCTGCATGCGCTTATTTTATTCTTAGCCTTGCCACATATGAAGTTTGATAACAGCGCCGCGCCCTTACCTACGGCTATGCAAGTCAGTTTAGCGCCGCCTGTGCGCCCACAAGTCATAGAGCCACAGCCAGTACCTGAAAAACCCATACCTAAGCCAGTTAAAGCTAAAGCCAAACTGCTCACGCAAAAACCTAACGCTACAAGCAGGCCGTCTTTTAGTGTGCCAGAGGTGATTGCTACGCCAGCGCCTAGTCAAGAAGCGGCGCCAAGTAAAAATCAACCAGTAGATATGATGGCTTATGTAAACGCTAAACGTGCTCAGCAGCCAGCGCTAGAAGCGGATGCGGCCAGACAAAATGCAGAGGCGGTGGCACGTGAAATGGGTCCCAGTGCTGAGCAGCTGCGTGACGAAAGAATTAAAAATAATTTTAAAAATGGTACCAACGGCATATTTGAAATCAGCAGCTTAGGCAGCCGCCATGCGGCTTTTTCATTTAGAGGTTGGACCAATGATTACAGCAATGCGAGGCGAGAGTCCTTTGAAGTAGAGGCTGCGACTGGTCAAGATGTTAGGTTGATTATGATTAGAAAGATGATTTGGCTGATACGCCAGCATTACCAGGGCGACTTCAATTGGGATTCGCAGCGCTTAGGGCGCGTGGTGGTGCAGTCTGCTAAGCCAGAAGACAATGCAGGATTAGAAGACTTTATGATGATGGAATTCTTTGGCAGCAATTATAAACGTATGCAGTAATTAGACTTTTTTGTTGCATTTAAAATCTTATGTCTTATATAAGACATAAAACACTAGACTATTAAATAATGCTATGTTATAAATCTGCTTGTAGCTTAGTGGGTGTCATTTCGTAAAAAACCAATTTAGAAAATCTAAGGGAAAAATTATGGAAAGCGTAGTGATTGTTGCAGCAAAAAGAACTGCCGTAGGCAAATTTGGCGGCGCATTTAATAATGTATCGGCAGCAGATTTAGGGGCAACCGTTATACGCAGCCTACTAGAAAGCACTGGTGTATCAGGCGATCAAGTGGACGAAGTGATTTTAGGGCAGGTATTAACCGCAGGGGTAGGGCAAAATCCTGCACGTCAATCTGTCATTAAAGCAGGCTTGCCAAAAGAAGTGCCAGCCTTGACCATTAATATGGTCTGTGGCTCTAGCCTTAAAGCGGTAATGTTGGGAGCGCAGGCCATTAAAAGTGGCGATGCGGACATTGTGATTGCTGGTGGGCAAGAAAGCATGAGTTCATCACCTCACGTGTTAAATGGCTCGCGTAATGGATTGCGCATGGGCGACGGCAAATTAATCGACAGCATGATCGTTGATGGCTTGTGGGACGTTTATAACAACTATCACATGGGTGTGACGGCAGAAAATGTAGCCAAAAAATACGACATTAGTCGCCAAGAACAAGATGAATTTGCCTGCGCCTCACAAAACAAGGCGGAAGCCGCACAAAAAGCCAATAAGTTTGCCGACGAAATCGTACCCTTTGTCATTAAAGGTAAAAAAGGTGACACGGTGGTTGATGCTGATGAATATCCACGGCACGGCACTACTCTAGAGATGTTAGCTGCCTTACGCCCAGCTTTTGATAAAGAAGGTACCGTGACTGCTGGTAATGCCTCGGGTATTAATGATGGTGCGGCCATGGTCATGCTGATGTCGGCAACTAAAGCCCAAGCCCTCGGTTTAAAACCGATTGCCACGATTAAGGCGTATGCCTCTACTGGCCTAGATCCTAGCATTATGGGCATAGGGCCAATCTCTGCCAGCAAACGCTGTCTTGAAATCGCTGGCTGGGGCGTTAAAGATTTAGATTTGCTAGAAATTAATGAAGCCTTTGCAGCGCAAGCGATTGCGGTCAATCGTGATTTGGCTTGGGATACCGCTAAAGTCAACGTGAATGGAGGGGCGATTGCCATTGGCCACCCAATCGGGGCAAGTGGTGCGCGTGTATTAGTCAGCTTGCTGCACGAAATGCAACGCCGCGATGCGAAAAAAGGCCTCACTTCACTATGTATAGGCGGCGGTATGGGTGTAGCACTCGCCGTTGAAAGATAAAGAATAGTTCCATAAAACTAATTAACCGAATCAACGAACAAGGGGAACAACATGAGTAAACGTATTGCATTGGTAACGGGTGGTACTGGCGGTATTGGTAGCTGTATTTGCAGGCAGCTGGCAGCTGATGGCTTTACTGTGGTGGCAAATTATATCGCCCCAGAAGAAGAAAAAGCACAGGCTTGGCTAGCTGCCGAACGTGCCGCAGGCCGTGATATGCATATTGCCTTAGGTGATGTGTCAAATTATGAATCATGCGTGGCAATGATAGCCAAAGTAAAAGCAGAAGTAGGCCCAGTAAGCGTGTTAGTCAACAACGCAGGCATTACTAAAGATGGTATGTTTAAAAAAATGCCATTAGAAAACTGGATGGACGTGCTGAACATTAACCTCAACAGTGTGTTTAATGTCACACGCCAAGTCATTGATGATATGTTGGCCGCAGGTTGGGGTAGGGTGATTAATATGTCGTCCATTAATGGCCAAAAAGGCCAGTTTGGCCAAGCCAATTACTCTGCCGCAAAAGCGGGTATGCATGGTTTTACTAAAGCCGTAGCGCAAGAAACTGCTGCTAAAGGCATTACCGTTAACACCATTTCACCTGGTTATATAGGTACAGAAATGGTCATGGCTATCAAGCAAGAAGTGCGTGATCAAATTGTTTCAGGTATTCCAGTCGGTCGTTTAGGTAAGCCAGAAGAAATTGCTAAGTTGGTGTCTTATCTCGCTTCAGACGACGCAGCTTTTATTACCGGCGCTAATATCGCTATCAATGGCGGTCAACACATGTGCTAGCAGGTAATTGCGGTCAGCAACGTTTTGCTGACCGCAGTTTTTGTTTTACCGATCCAAAATCCTTTCACTTCCAGTAATGCTTATGCCTATCAGCACGTCTAGGTGTTAGCTAGTATATTTTCTCTCTTACGTCAGCAACGGGCCAGTTGAGGACATTCGCTATTTTCGCTGTATTTCTACTAACTCAATCCACACGTGCATAGCTTAGGATGTGCTGAGTACCCAATGACCGCTATGGGTTGAAAGCACTAATTCTCAACGTCTGCTATAGGGCAGTTTGACTTCACTTAATACCACATATTGCTATAGGCAGCCACTTTCAGATGGCGTATGAGTGCTTCTAGACAGAAGCGGGAGTGTGATGGCACTTAACTTATCGGATTAATTACCACAGTTTCATTTCTGGACTTCCCCCGATTTAGTAGACAGTTGATAATGTCTGAAATCACTAAAAGGAAGTTAAATGAGAGGCATCAGATATACCGACGAGTTTAAGGCAGAAGCGCTTAAACAAATTACAGAACGTGGTCATAGCGCAGTTGA
>CAIRBH010000028.1 GCA_903876765.1 uncultured Pseudomonadota bacterium
ATTGAAGAATCTGGCTACACTACACCTACCGCTATTCAAGCGCAGGCTATTCCTGTTGTGACCGCTGGTCATGACTTAATGGCATCTGCCCAAACTGGTACAGGTAAAACGGCTGCATTTATGTTGCCGGCACTCAACTTACTAGCCACGCCGCATGCGCTAAAAAGCCGTGGCCCACGTATTTTAGTATTAGTGCCAACCCGTGAACTTGCAACACAAGTGAATGAAGCAGCTCGTAAATACGGCAAATTTATCCGCGCTCGTACTGTCAGTATTGTTGGCGGCATGCCCTACCCACTACAAAACAAATTACTCTCACAACCATTGGATATTCTAGTGGCAACCCCTGGTCGTTTGCTTGACCACATGGAACGTGGCCGTATTGATTTATCACGCTTGCAAATGTTGGTGCTAGACGAAGCTGACCGTATGCTAGACATGGGCTTTTTACCTGATGTTGAGCGCATTTGTGAGCAGCTGACAGCGGATCGCCAAACGCTATTATTCTCTGCCACATTAGATGGTGACATTGCCCGCGTTGCTAAACAAATCCTTAAAAACCCAAAAACTATCCAAGTCGCTACGCAAAAAGAAAAACATGCCAACATTGAGCAACGTTTGCACTATGTAGATGACATGACACACAAAAACAAATTGCTTGAGCATTTGTTGATTGCCCCTGAAGTTAACCAAGTGATTATTTTTACTTCGACCAAACGTCATTGTGATGTATTAGCTGAAGACTTATACGCCGCTGGCCACAAAACTGCCGCCTTACATGGTGATATGACACAAGGCGCACGTAACCGTACCTTGACTAAATTGCGTCAAGGCGATGTTAAAGTTTTGGTTGCAACAGACGTTGCGGCACGTGGTATTGATGTACAGGGTATTAGCCATGTGATTAACTACGATTTACCAAAATTTGCTGAAGATTATGTACACCGTATTGGTCGTACTGGCCGTGCGGGAAATACAGGCATTGCCATTTCTTTTGCATCTAACATGGATAGACATATTTTACGCAAAATTGAACAATTCACTGGCAACCGTTTAGACCCAGCGGTGATTGAAGGTTTTGAGCCTAAACGTGCTATGAAAATGGATGGTCCAGGTAATGGCCGTGGCGACCGTGGCGATATCCGCCGTGACGCGCATAAACCAGGCGGTCGTGGCGGTTTTAAACCGCGTGATGATCGTGGCAGCTTTAATGACCGTGGTCCACGTACTGAGCGCAGCAATAGTTTCCAGCCGCGCGATGGCGCTAGTTTTAACCGTGACAACAGCAGTCGTGACGAAAATCGTGGCAACCGTGATTCAGCGCCGCGTGAAAGCAATGGCAATTCAGCAGGCTATGCTGGTCGTTCAGAACGTTCAGAAAGACCCAACAGTGACCGTCCACGTAACTTTGGTGACCGTGCTAATAGCAGTGGTGACCGCAGCCGTAGCGATCGTCCACAAGCTGACCGTGCAAGTGCAGGTGCGCCTAATCGCAGTTTTGGTGATAGCGTTGCCTTTGGCAAAAAGCCTTATCCGCGTGATGGTGCAGGTGCATCACGCAGTGATGGCAATCGCGGTGACCGTGATAGCCGTGGCAATCGTCCAGACGCCAATCGTGGTGACAACCGTGTATTAAGCGCACGCTACGAAGGCCGCACTGATGCACCACGCGGCGATCGTTCAGCTGCGCCAGCACGTCGTGACAGCGCTAGACCAGATAGCCGTCCAGCACGTGCAAGCACTGAATCACGCAGTTTTGGCAATGCAAACGCGGGTAGCAATGCACCACGCCGTCCACGTAGTTTTGCATAATAATAGGATATAGGGACTGGGATATAGGGGAGCGAGAGATTAGGATGTAGCGATTGCGTGCAAGGGACTGGGGATTAAGGATGGTATTGGTCGTTTTAAGGTAGTGAACAGCGTTCACTGTTGATAACTAAAAACCCTTAAAACAAATTCTTGCCCCTAGTCCCTTACCCCTAAAACTCTTGCCACTAAACCCTAGCCCCTAACTAGAGATAAACAATGACAGAAACCATAAAGTTTGACAGTTTAGGCTTAGCACCAGCGCTACTTAAAGCACTCACCGATTCAGGTTACACTACCCCCACCCCAATACAAGTTCAAGCAATCCCTTTGGCGTTAGCTGGCGGAGATTTAATGGCGGGTGCACAAACTGGTACAGGTAAAACCGCCGCTTTTGCCCTGCCCTTACTGCAAAAATTATTGCCACTGGCAAATAACGGCGCATCACCGGCTAAACACCCTGTTCGCGCCTTAATTTTAACGCCAACCCGTGAATTAGCTATCCAGGTAGAAGAAAGCGTTAAAGCCTATGCAAAACATACGCCGCTACGCTCACTGGTGGTATTTGGTGGGGTAGATATTAGAACGCAAACGCCGCACTTAAAAACTGGCGTAGAAATACTGGTGGCAACCCCTGGCCGCTTGCTAGACCATATTGAGCAAAAAACTGTACAGCTTAACCAAGTGCAAATTTTAGTGCTAGATGAAGCTGACCGTATGCTAGACATGGGCTTTATGCCTGATTTAAAAAGAATTTTGGCTTTACTGCCTAAGCAACGGCAAAATCTAATGTTTTCTGCAACGTTCTCTAATGACATTAAAAAATTAGCTGATGATTTTTTAACTAACCCTCAGCTCATAGAAGTGGCGCGCAGTAATGCCACGAATGATAACGTGACGCAGATAGTCTACCCCGTTGCACAAAGCGATAAAGAAGCGCTGCTCATACAGCTATTAAAAAATAGCGATTCAAAACAAGTGCTGATTTTTACAAAAACTAAAATTACCGCTAGCCGCCTAAGCCGCAGCTTAGCCCGTGTGGGCATTGCTGCGGACGCCATTCATGGGGACAAAACCCAACAAGAACGCATTAAGGCTTTAGACGCGTTTAAAGCGGGCACGGCAACTGTATTAGTTGCCACCGACGTGGCCGCTCGGGGCTTAGACATAGACCAATTGCCTATGGTGATTAACTATGAGATCCCCAGCGCACCAGAAGACTATGTACACCGCATAGGCCGTACAGGACGCGCGGGTGCTTTAGGCGTTGCTATCTCGTTTGTCAGCCCAGAAGAAGATAAATACTTGCTAGAAATTGAAAAGCTTATTAAGCGCCAAATTAGCAAAGAAATCATAGCCATTGACCAGCCCAGCCCTAGATCGCGCACTAGCAAACCTAGCCATGCGCAATCTGGTAGCGTTGCCAGCAATCAAGACGCCTCGGCGACTAAACGCATACCAGTCAGAAAGAAAAGCAGCGACCCTTGGTTTGATAAACCTTATGAAGCGGTGGTTGCACAGCAAAAAACAGCTGATACGCCTAGACTTAACAACAAAGCGCCAGTTGCGGCTTTGCTTGGCGGCTTGCAAGCAAACAAATAATTCATCCATGTTGGAGCGGTCTTTGACCGCGAACTGTTTTCTCGCGAACTGTCTTTTTTGCAGTCGTTGACCTCAGCTACGACCGCACCTATAAAAAACTACTGATTACGCATAAAGTCAGCAACGCCATATAACTGCTCGGCAAGCTTAGTCATCAACGCCTCATCACACCCTTGCTGATGCATCGCTCTAATCATGCAATACATCCACTGATCACGCGCAGATTCATCAATGGCAAAAGGTAAATGTCTTTTGCGTAACATCGGGTGGCCGTAGCGCTCTATGTATAACTGCGGACCGCCAGTCCAACCCGTTAAAAACATAAACAATTTTTCTCGTGCAGAAGTTAAATCAGCGCCATGCATGGCTCGTATCGGTGCAGCCTTGGGGTCAGTATCCATCACATCGTAAAATGCTTCCACTAAATTGCGAATCTTCTCTGCACCCTGCGCCTCGCCACCCAATAACTCAAAAAATGTCGTTTTGTTACTGCCAGCTTCTTCAATTTTATTTAACATGTTCTACATTCTTTAAGGTTGAGATTGTCTGTCGGATGGGTGTTTGTCGGCGGAAAAGACAGTTCGCGGTCAAAGACCGCTCCTACAAAATAAAAATTCTCTGTTCACGGACAAAGACCGCTCCTACAAAATAAAGCTAGGATTGAATGACTGGTACAACCAAACTGGCGGCTAATTTAGCCCGAGAACGCGCTTCATTAATATCTGTTCCCGTTGCTAAGGCCACGCCCATGCGACGCTTCACAAAAGATTCGGGCTTGCCAAATAAGCGTATATCACTATTAGGCACGGCCAAAGCCGCCTCTACACCAGTAAATATTAAATTCTGTGTGGCGTGGCCGCCGTATATCACCGCACTAGCGCCGACCTCACGCAAGCTGACATCCACTGGCAAACCTAAAATAGCCCGCGCATGTAAATCAAACTCACTAAAACGTTGGCTACACATGGTCACCATGCCGGTATCATGCGGACGTGGACTCACTTCACTGAACCAGACTTTATCGCCCTTAATAAATAGCTCTACGCCAAACAAGCCCAAACCACCCAAGCTGTCGGTAACCGCTTTAGCAATGCGTTTAGATTCGGCTAATGCACCGCTGGTCATGGCCTGTGGCTGCCAGCTTTCAACATAATCGCCTTTTTCTTGCAGATGGCCAATCGGCTCACAAAAATAAGTTTGAATATCACCAACAGCATTTTTAGCACGTACGGTCAGCAAGGTAATTTCATAATCAAAGTCAATTTGCCCTTCTACTATTACCACGCCTTGATTGACGCGTCCGCCAGTTGCGGCGTAGTCCCAGGCGGTTTTAACTTCACTGGCATTGGTGATACGTGATTGACCTTTACCAGAGGAAGACATCGTGGGCTTAATAAAGCAAGGGTAGCCTATACCCGCATCAATCGCCGCTTGTAGGTCTGCTTCACTACGCGCAAAAGCATAAGGCGATGTTGGTAAATTTAGCTCCTCTGCCGCTAGGCGACGTATGCCTTCACGGTTCATGGTCAGTTGCACAGCTTTAACAGTAGGGATGACGGTGGCAATGCCAGCGGCTTCTATGTCGGCTAAGGTGCTGGTATTGAGCGCTTCAATTTCCGGCACAATTAAATGCGGCTTTTCTTGGGCAATTAAATCACGCAAGGCCTGATCATCGGTCATATCTATAGTGTAAGCGCGATGCGCCACTTGATGGCCAGGTGCATTTTTATAGCGGTCAACCGCGATCACTTCTACGCCCAAGCGCTGCAAGGCAATAATGACTTCTTTACCAAGTTCGCCGCTACCTAGCAGCATAACGCGTGTAGCATTAGCGCTTAATGGGGTGCCAATTTGCATGATATTTTTCCAGTTTTATATTGACTGAATGATACCACGCGGGGGTTATGCCGTCATTTTTGAATGAGCTAGCATCTTTTGTAGGCGCAGCCTTGAGCTGAGTGCGAGGTGTAGGAGCGCTTTGGCTTGAGTGCGAGGTGTAGGAGCGGTCTTTGACCGCGAAAGAAAAATTCAAAGAAAATTCGCGGTCAAAGACCGCTCCTACAAAATTAAAGGTTCAATCAATGCGGTACAAATTCAGTACTCGGCTAAAGACCGCGCCTACATCTACTCAACAGCTTTAGCGCTTATCTGATATTTATCCATACGATAGCGCATGGTCATACGGGTAATGCCTAATTTGCGCGCTGCTTCAGAGACATTATTTCGGTTATCGGCCAAGACTTTTAGCAGTATAGCTTTTTCAGTTTCGTACAAAGTGGCGCTGGAAGCTAGCTGGGCAATGCTGTCGTTAGCCAAGCTGCCATTAATGGGTAAATCGGCAGCGCTAATTTGGCTATTTTGGCTCAGCAGCATGGCACGACTGATTTGGTGCTTAAGCTCACGTACATTTCCAGGCCAAGCATAGTGATTGAGCGCAGCCACAGCATCCGCCGAAAACACGGGCGGAGTCAAACCATAACGCCGTGCCGTTTGCATAGCAAAATGTTGCGCTAACAATAACACGTCGCCTGCCCTCTCTCGCAAGGGCGGCATGACAATACTCATCACATTCAGGCGGTAATATAAATCTTGCCTAAAATGGCCATTCTGCGACATTTCATGCAAATCACGATTAGTCGCTGCAATAAATCGGGCTGGCACCACACGCTCTTTAGTTGAGCCTAGGCGGCGCACCACACGGCGCTCTAACACGTTGAGCAACTTAGCTTGCAGAGCTAAGGGTAACTCACCTATTTCATCTAAAAACAGCGTGCCGTCTTCTGCCGCCTCAATCAGGCCTGGCCTAGTTGCTATGGCACCAGTAAAAGCGCCCTTCTCATGGCCAAATAATTCGCTTTCCATTAAATCTGGTGGCAATGAGGCACAATCAATATGCACAAATGGCTTATCTTTATTGGCACATGAAGCGTGTAATAGCCGTGCTGCCACATCTTTGCCCGTGCCAGTTTCACCACTAATTAGCACTGTAGGTGGCACCACATCATCTGCAACAAATTGAGCAATGCGGTTGACTTGCGCTTGCACATTTTGCATAGCCAAACTATCGCCCAGCATTTCCACGCCATCTATTGCATGTGCGTTACGTTGCCTAGAGTAATCCAGATTATTGCTTTGAACCACTGAGGCCTCAACTTTTTGTACAGAAAGCAGCATTTCATCAAGATCTATCGGCTTTTTAAGATAATCCACCGCGCCCAGCTTAATGGCATTGACCGCGTCACTAATTTCACCAAAGGCGGTCATGACTATCACTGCCATATTTTTAGCGACGAGTTCAGCTAATAATTCAAGACCATTGCCATCGGGCAAACGCATATCCAACAACACGACATCCGCGCTAAATTGTTTGCTACTGGCACGAGCGTCTTGTATGTTTTCCACATGCTCGCATTCGTAGCCTGCTTTTTGCAATTTTCGCATCACCGCCCGAGCAAACAATAGCTCATCCTCAACTATCAACACTTTGGATGGCAGTTTAAATAGGGCGACATTATTTGATGTGTGATGAGCTAATTGCAATGTTTAATTCCTAATACAAAAAAATTCAAGGTTGCACTTACAGTTTTTTCATAAGAGCGGACTTTGAGCGCAAACTGGCTTAACAATTCGCGGTCACAGACCGCTCCTACTCTTAAATAAAAATGCCGACTAAGTCGGCATTTTTGTTAACTCAACTTAGTCTAAATCAACCGCTGCAAAACCTTTAGGTTTACCAAAATCATAGCGTAAACCAATCCAACCAGCACGAGGTGCACCTGGTGCTAAGAAGGTTTCATTCGCCGCATTGGCACCATCAAATGTATTGCCTGCAACTGTGAAACTATTCGCAGCTAACATCCCGCCAGTGTAATAATCACGGTCGAATACATTATTCACTTTAGCAAATGCTTGCCAACCAGTATTTGCAATGGTGTAACGCGTATCTAGATTCAGCACACCATAACCGCCAATTTTACCTGAGCCAAAAAAGTCAACGCCATCAGCCTGATGTAGGTTATTTTCATTACCACGAGCATATTGACTAGAGAATAACACTGCACTTGCACCGACTATCCAATTAGGGATAACACGATATTCACCGCGGAATTTTAATTGATGCTTAGGAATACCGGGGATATTGTCACCAGGATTAACGGTAATTTTACCGCCAACTTCGGACGAATTGACTTCACTTGCAATATCAAAACTGCTTTCATAAGTCGCTTTAATAAAGCTGTAACCTGCAGACCAGCGAAAATCGCCCGTTACACCACTTAAACCAAAATCTACACCCACACGGCGTGTGTCACCCACATTTTTAAAGTAGCCAGCACCAGCACTGTTAGCTGCAATAAATTGCAAATCATTAGAATTGGTTGCATGATAGGCAGAAATATTCCAGTTAGCAATATCGGCAAATTTACCACGTACGCCACCTTCAAAGGTTTTAGCCACGACTTGTTTTAACGTAGGCGGGTCTGCGGCCATGGCATTAGGCAAGTTACATGGGACGTCTGGATCAGAACAACCCATTTCGATAATCGATGGGGCACGGTTACCTTCGTTATAGCCAGCATAGACATTTAATTCTGGCGCAACGCTAAAGGTTAAACCGACTGCTGGATTAAAGCGTTGATACGTAGCCACCCCTGACAATGAGCCAGGACCCGACGCCAACAACAAATCATCATTATTTACATGTGTGTTGTTATAACGGCCAGAAGCCGTTAAGGCTAATTTTGAAGTAACATTATAGGTATCAGTCGCAAATACACTTAATGTGCGGCTACGGCCTTTTAAAGATACCTCATCATTAACAACGTCTAAATCACCACCCACACCTCGCCCTGCATCAAACTCAGTAAAGAGCTGGCTAGTTTGCATAAAATTGATTCGCGCTAAATCCGCACTGGCACCTGCAGTTAATTGATTTTTATCTGTCGCCCAAGTAACCTGCGAACCTAAACCATAACCTGTTTGATTGGTATGGCCTTGGTTAATAACTCCAGCACAGCCATTAAGCCCACCTCCTACAGTATCACATACGCCGCCAAGGCTATCAGTATCAAGGTCGCCTTCAAATTCACTCAAATCACCGTTATAACTACTGGTGCGGTTTTTACGGTAATAGGCATTAGTCGTAAGCAATAATTCATCGGTTAACCATGAGCTGACTTTGGCATTGAGAAACTCTAATTTATTTTTAGTGTTATCGGGTTTGGTATAAATCGATTTACGTCCTAAATCCTGCAATAGGCTTTGCGGTTGATAACCATTACCAGTCATATCATTGTCAGCGCCAGTGAAGCTAATATCCACATCCGTCTTCTCATCGCTCCAACCAAATTTAGCAAATGCTTGACGCACGTCAGTAGGTGAAGCATCACGCCAACCATCTTCATGGAAAGCATTACCCGCAAAAAATAGACTGGCACCATTGGCTAATTTAGCACCGTATTCACCTTCTAGCGCTGCACGGCCCCATGAACCGCCAGACAACTGAATGCCACCACCTGGGTTATGCTCACCACTCTTAGTTTGAACAGATACCGCGCCACCCAGAGTATTTAAACCAAATAAAGGATTAGAACCTGGCATTAACGCAATGCTTGATATCGCATTTTGCGGAATTAAATCCCAGTTTACCGTATCACCAAATGGTTCATTCACGCGAACGCCATCTTGATACACAGACAAACCTTGTGGCGTACCTACTAAAGGCGATGCGGTAAAGCCACGGAAATTCACGTCAGGTTGATACGGATTGTTTTGTGTTTCATTAATATTAACGCCTGCCATATTTTGGCTCATATAGTCAGCAATACTCAATCCGTGCTGATCTTGAATATTTTTGCCTTTTGCCACTTGCACATTGGATGGCACTTGATCGATAGGCACACCCAAGCTAGAAAGTGGCGTTACACCCACCACTTCAATTTTGCCCAACTCAATCGCTTCAGCGCGATTTTCAGCCAACGCCATGTGTGGCATTGCATAAGCCGCCAAAATGGCGGCTAAGATTAATTTTGGTTGTAATGCTTTTTGCATACTTTAGTCCTTAAATTTAGTTTGTTACGCCATTAAACACGCAATAAACATTCCAAAAATTAATATTAAAAATTAATCCAATAAAATCAATAGATTAATAATTTTTTAGAAGCAATGATGAAATTGTACGCGCAAATATTGGCTATATACAACCAATTTTTGGTGATATATAACCAATATTTGGTTATATACAGCCAATTATTGCAATGGCAATCAGGCGTGCAGGGCTTAAGAATTTTTAAAGCCCAGCTCGGTGGGCTAAGCTAACCATGGACTATACTTAAAACTAGCTCAGGGCATATTAACAGGGTTCGCGCAATTAATTGCGCTTCTACACAAAGCGAAATTTAAGTGTGTATAGCGCAATGACGCTCAGCTGCACCGCTAGATTAAGCGAACTTTAGGCTTGCCAAACGATACTTAAACCAAGCTCATTTTCACTTGCCTGCAACTCATGATTGGTGCCTATACCCGGCACAAAAGCGAGCGTATCCTGCCAGTAAATCAAGGGTAAGTGGTCACGCTGCCAAGGTGGAATATTAGCTTCTTGTAGCAGATGTTTCAGGGTGCGAGTGGGTCTGAGCACGTTAGGTTTAAAGCTTTCGCCGCCATTGCGCTGGCTAATTCTTAACTTGGTCATGCCAAATTTAAGTGCCAAGCCTGCTCCCTGCACTTGCTGAAATATTAATTGCCCGCCGTTAGGTAAACTCAGTTGAGATTCACCATTCCAGACCAGATCAAACGCTTGAACTGGTTGCGCTTTAATCAAATAAGCACGATGCTGAAAGCGCTTTAAGCTTAAATGCCGTGACTGATTTTTTTGACTAAGCTGAATGTCTATCTTAGCATCCACTTTTGCATTAAATAGCTGTTGGGTTATTTCTGCTAGCTGTTCGGCACTTGGCATGTCTAGTTGATGACAGGCAAACCAGTAACGTAATACATTTTTAGCTCTTGCCAAGTCTAATTTGGCCAAACCAGCTAAGCACAAACTATTATTGAATAATAGCGGCTCCCCATCTATCGCCGCCAAACTCTTTAACAAATCATTAGCCTCAGCAAGATGTAACGCGCTTCTGGCGAGCACAGTTTTAATCGCAGGGTTGCGTGCTTCAATGATAGGTAGCACTTCATGGCGAACAAAATTACGTTCATAGTGCAGGTTGTTATTGCTCTCGTCATCACACCAGCTGATGCCGTGCTGGCTTGCATATTCTTGCAAAGATAGCCGCGACACCTCTAACAGCGGTCTAAGGATGCGCCTAGAGATGTCGATTGCCGCCATACTGGCCAAACCTTTAACGCCCGCGCCTCTGAATAGCTGTAGTAACAAGGTTTCTGCTTGGTCGTCTTGGTGGTGTGCTGTGACAATAAAATCTGGTTTAATTTCATGATGCTGATAATCAAATAGCGCCTGATAACGTAACTGCCGCGCGGCCGCCTCTATACCTAAATGAGCATGTTGATGCACATTCACATGGCTAACGGTCAGTGGCACCTTGAGTAAATCGCATTGTTGCTGACAAAATACAGCCCACTGATCTGCATTGGCACTTAAACCATGATGCACATGCATGGCCTGTAAATTAAAAGGAATACTCAGTCTTACAGCGGCAAGCAAGTGCAGCAAAACGCTGGAATCTAAACCACCGCTATAAGCTAACAATAAATGCTGCTGGGGCTTAATGTAATGACTTAAAAATTGGCTAATGGCTTTTTGCATGGGCGATGGCTTACTTTGTAAAAAGCATGACAGCCAACAACAAAGCTAGGCATGGTAACAATTGAATACGGAAAAAGCATAAGCTAGCATGACGACCAAGCCGCTCCTAAAAAAGATTGTGCTGGCTAACATTGGCCATCCTCAAGCTGATAAGATTGATGTCATCAACATGCTTGGCGATGGTTAAATTTACAATTTTACAGGTGCTTTACGTGCAGCTGCCGCAGCTTTGACTGGCACTTCTTTATACTTACCATAGCTCATTAGGCGTTCATAACGTCTGACTAACAGCGCTTTAATAGATTTTGGTTTTAATTTAGCCAACTCTTCTTTTAGCGCCACGCGCAGGGTTTGCATGACCACTTCAGGCGCACGATGAGACCCACCTAGAGGCTCAGGGATAATGCGATCAACAAGGCCTAATGCTTGCAGGCGATCAGCGGTAATGGCCAAGGATTCGGCGGCTACCGAAGCCATATCAGCGCTCTTATATAATATCGAAGCGCAACCTTCAGGTGAAATCACAGAATAAACACCATATTGCAACATCAATAATTGATCCACCACGCCTAAAGCTAACGCGCCCCCAGAACCACCCTCACCAATAATCACACCAATAATCGGCGTTTCTAATTCTGCCATCACGTATAAATTTCGCGCTATCGCCTCAGACTGGCCACGCTCTTCAGCGCCTATGCCCGGGTAAGCACCTGGGGTGTCAATCAAGGTAATCACTGGGATGCCGAATTTTTCGGCCATTTTGAACAAACGCAAGGCCTTGCGATAACCTTCTGGGCGCGGCATACCAAAGTTTCGGTATTGGCGCTCTTTAACATCTCTACCTTTTTGGTGGCCGACCACCATCACAGGCTGGCCACCTAATCTAGCCAAACCACCGACAATAGCAGGGTCATCGGCATAAGCCCTATCACCATGCAGCTCTTCAAAGTCTGTAAAAATAGCTTGAATATAATCTAGGGTATAAGGCCGCTGGGAATGGCGCGCCAATTGCGAGATTTGCCAGGCGTTTAAATTGCCGTAAATATCTTCTGACAGTTTTTTATTTTTCTTTTCTAAAGCGGTTAATTCTTTAGAAATATCTAAAGCATCATTGGAATCATGTGCAGCCTGCAAGCCCTCAATTTGGCTTTCTAGCTCAGCTATCGGTTGTTCAAAATCTAAGTAATTTATTTTCATGTATTTATCTCTTTTAACAGCAACAGCACTAAACCCTCAATCCTAGCCACCAAATCCTAGTCCCTAATTATATAGGATTTTTACATTATCCCGACTTAACCATTGCGTTAAACTGGCAAGCAAATCCTCATGCAAATCCACCCGCCAGTGATTACCTAACATCAGCTCTACTTTGCTAGTTTGGTTATGATATTCCACTTTCACAGCACAACCACGCTGCTCATCGGCGGACATTTTACAGTAAGGCTGTAACAATGCTTTTAATTTAACCGCGTCAGCCTGCCCATTGCATGAAATCTTTAAAAAACTGGCACGACTATTACGCAAACCTGACAAATCATGCAGTTTTCTGGCATTGACGCGAATGCCGCCAGAAAACTCATCATGGCTCACGCGACCCTCCACAATAATCAATTGGTCATCTTTTAATAAGGCTTGATGCTGATTTAGCAACTCAGTCCCAACCACCACTTCAATACGTGTGGTACCGTCATCTAAGCCAACTATCGCCATTTTACCGCGTCCTGTCATACGAATTTTTATGCCAGAAACAATGCCAGCCAATAACTGTGGCTGTTCTTTAGGGCTTAAGTTAGCTAGCGTGCTGCTAATAAATTGTCCTAAATCTTTTTGATATGCCGCGTAAGGATGTCCACTGAAATAAAACCCTAGTGCGGCTTTTTCTTCTAACAGGCGTTGCTGCTCAGTCCAAGCGGGTACATTAGGCAAGACATTGACCGCATTATCAGCCAACTCACCAAACAAGCTATTTTGGTTGCTATTAGCGCTATTTTGCTCGGCAGCGGCCATGGCAGTAGCCACGCCAGCCAATAAGGCGTTGCGGTTGGGGTTGGCAGGGTCAGCACTTAGCTTATCAAAAGCACCGGCACGGATTAAAGATTCCACCACCCGCCGATTAACCTTACGCAAATCTAAGCGATTACAAAAATCGAATAAATCTTTAAACGGCCCAGCCTTATGGCGCGCTTGCAAAATCACCTCAATTGCCGCCAAGCCCGTACCTTTTACCGCGCCTAGACCATACAGTATTTGCTTGCTGCTGGTGGGTGTGAATTTAAAATCACTTTGATTAATGTCTGGCGGCAATACCTCTATCTGGTTAGGCGCACAATCATCATAGAATGTATGTACGCTGTCGGTGTTATTCATATCGGCCGACATGGTTGAAGCCAAAAAGGCCGCTGGGTAATGAGCTTTTAAATAAGCTGTTTGATAAGCCACCAGCGCATAAGCGGCGGCATGGGATTTATTAAAGCCATAGCCAGCAAATTTTTCTAACAAATCAAACAACTCAGTTGCTTGACGTTCCGTCATGTTATTTTTAACAGCACCCTCGGTAAACGTTTTACGCTGAGCGTCCATTTCTTCTTGCTTCTTTTTACCCATGGCACGGCGCAATAAATCAGCGCCACCCAAGCTATAGCCCGCTACCACTTGGGCAATCTGCATCACCTGTTCTTGATACACGGCAATGCCATAAGTTTCTTTTAAAATGGGTTCAGTCAGCGGATGTGGGTATTCCACGCGCTGCTTACCATGTTTACGTCGGCAAAAGTCTGGAATTAAATCCATGGGGCCTGGGCGGTACAAGGCGACCAAAGCAATAATGTCTTCAAAGCAATCTGGCAGCGCTTGCTTGAGCATATCTTTCATACCACGCGACTCTAACTGAAACACCGCCGTGGTATTGGCGGTTTTTAATAGCTGAAAAGTCGCTTTATCGTTGAGCGGCAAAGTGGCGAAAGAAAGCGGCTCTAAGCCCTCTGCGGCGCGCTGTTGATTAGCATTTATCAAAGCCAACTCTAAAATAGTCAGCGTACGCAAGCCTAAAAAGTCAAACTTGACTAAACCTACCGCCTCGACGTCGTCCTTATCATACTGACTGACTAAGCTTGCGCCATCGGCCTGACAATAAATAGGCGAAAAATCAGAAATCTTACCTGGTGAAATCAGCACGCCGCCAGCATGCATACCGACGTTACGCACCAAGCCTTCTAAGCGCAGAGCCAGTTCTAATAGCTCACGTAATTCTTCTTCAGTTTCACGGCGTTCAGCCAACTGAGGCTCTTTTTCCAAGGCGTCCGATAGGGTAATGCCAAGCTCTTGAGGAATCAGCTTACTAATACCATCGACAAAATGAAAAGGCAGATCTAACACACGGCCAACATCGCGAATCACCGCCTTAGCGGCCATCGTACCGAAGGTGGCAATTTGTGAAACTGCATCTAAGCCATATTTTTGCTTGACGTAATCAATCACTCGATCTCGCCCTTCTTGGCAAAAGTCGATATCAAAGTCAGGCATAGAAACGCGATCTGGGTTTAAAAACCGCTCGAACAATAAGTTGTAGGCTAAGGGGTCTAAATCGGTAATCCCCAAGCTGTACGCTACCACTGAACCTGCGCCAGAGCCACGACCAGGACCTACTGGCACGCCGTTATTTTTTGCCCAATTGATAAAGTCTGCAACGATTAAGAAATAACCAGCAAAACCCATTTGATTAATTACATTAGTTTCAAAATCTAAGCGTGCCTCATAAACAGCTTGTTTGGTTATGCGCAAGGCTGGATCTGGGTAAAGCACTTGTAAACGCAGTGCTAAGCCACCACGCGCTTCTGCAATGAGATACTCATTCAAACTTTCGTTATTCGGCGTAGGAAAATTCGGTAGATAATTTTTACCTAGGGTTAAGGCTAAGTTACAGCGTTTGGCGATTTCTACACTATTGGCCAATGCTTCAGGTATATCGGCAAACAAATCGGCGATTTGGGCTTGAGTTTTAAAATATTGCTCTTGGCTAAAATGCTTAGGCCGACGCGTATCAGCCAACACATAGCCCTCAGAAATACAGGTGCGCGCTTCATGTGCTCTAAAATCGTCAGGCGTAATAAACTGTATAGGATGACTAGCAACGATAGGTATATTCAGTGTATTAGCCAGATGGCGCGCCTGCTGAATATAGTGCTCTTGCTGAGATTGCTGAGGGCTTGCCGCAATGGCGACACGCTGCACTTCTAAATAAAAACGATCAGGAAATAAAGCCTGCCAATAACTGGCCAAATCGCTGGCCAAGCTGGTATTACCTTGCAGACAAGCCAGCCCAACATCCCCAGCCAATGCCCCAGAGACTAATATCAGGCCTTCTGTACCACATTCTACAAACCATTCTCGCTTAAATTCTGCCCGACCACGATACTGATTAGTTAAATAAGCGCGGCTGATCAACTGGCATAACAACAAATAACCCGCTTGCGATTGGCATAACAATAACAAGCGTGAGGGCTGGTCTCGATTAGCGGTGTTTTCTAGCCAAATATCGCAACCAATAATCGCTTTTAAGCCTTTAGCACGAGCCGCTTTGTAAAACTTTATCGCGCCAAATAAATTGCTTAAATCGGTTAAAGCCAAAGCTGGCATTTTATCGCCCAAAGCGCTTGCTACATAGTCATCTATGCGAACGATGCCATCGACTATCGAGTACTCGCTGTGACAGCGCAAATGAACAAATGCAGGGGTGTTTTGTAGTGATGGGCTAGTTGGCAACATAAAGCAAATTTTACCTGATCAGGGCAAACTTTGCAGAACTATACTGCAACCATGACCAAAAAATAATCTCCATTTTATGCGTAAGCTAGATTTGAAAATTACGCAAAAATACCGCATACTGAAACGCTGCTAAATGAATAGGCTTTATCCATCATGCTAAAAATTTTAGTCTAGGCTAATTAGCGATTAAATCAGCGCTTAGCGCATTATTCACCACACCATAAAAAGGAAAAAATCATGTCTAATCCAGTTACGCTTAAAGGCGGCCCCGTTGAAATTGGTGGAATTTTTCCACAAAAAGGCCAAACTGCACCTAATTTTTGTCTAGCCGATAAAAGCCGAGCCGATGTCACGCTAGAGAATTTTGCGGGCAACCGTAAAGTGTTAAATATTTTTCCTAGTATAGACACGCCAACCTGCGCCACTTCAGTACGTACCTTTAACCAGACTGCCGCCAGTCTGAGCAACACTGTAGTACTGTGTATTTCAGCCGATTTACCGTTTGCGCAAAATCGCTTTTGCGCGGCCGAAGGCATAGAAAATGTCGCCACACTGTCTGCCTTTCGCAATATTGCAGCTTTTGCAGATAGCTATGGCGTTGCCATTAACAGTACTAGTTTAGCTGGCTTAACAACTCGCGCCGTGCTGGTATTAGATGAAAACAACAAGGTTTTACATAGTGAATTAGTGGCGGAAATTACCAGTGAACCTAACTATGACGCGGCTTTAGCCGCACTAAAATAACGGCTTTAACTTACAAATACTCAGTATATTTGGCGTTGCTACCGCGCGCTTTATCTGCTGGGTATTTTTTTGCATTGAGGGCAATTTTAGCATTCGCCGCTTCAAGCAAATCTATATTAAGCACTTGGGCGATCCTTAATAAATAAACAAAGGTATCGGCCAATTCATGGCCAACCTGCTCACGTTTGTCTGCGGATAATTGATAACTTTCTGCTTCGGTATTCCACTGAAAATGCTCTACCAACTCGGCCGCTTCTACTATCATGGCCATGCTCAAGTTTTTTGGTGAGTGGAATTGCGCCCAATCACGCTCATCAACGAATTGCTGTAACTTTTTATTTAATTCATTTAATGAGTCTGTCATGGCTTATTTCCGATTACTGCCTGCCACCATTTTAATTTCAAATAAGCGACATTCCAATGCCCCATTATAAAGCGGCGTGCGCTTACTAGGGGTTAATCGCATTAATTTTGGCATCGTTAAATCATTGGTTAAAAAGTAAGTGTTCCAGCCAGCAAACTTACGCTTGAGCGTCTCACCCAATTTCGGGTAGAGCAAGGCTAAATCATCCCCCTCGCCAATACGCACCCCATACGGCGGGTTTGCCACTAGCACACCATGGTCGGCGGGCGGAATTACATCAACAATGTCTTGCTGTGAAAGCTGCACAGCTGCTAATAAGCCAGCTTCTTCTAAGTTCTTTTTGGCAATCCGCACCGCGCGTAAATCAATATCTGAGCCATAAATTTTTTGAAAAGAAACCGCTTTGACTTTAGCCGAGGCTTGGCTTTTTAGCTTTTGCCAGACATGTGGCTCAAAGTTTTTGAGCAGTTCAAAGCCAAAACTTCTTTTATGTCCTGGCGCTATATCTAAGGCCAGCATGGCGGCTTCTAATAAAAATGTACCACTGCCGCACATCGGGTCTAACAAGGGCTGCCCCACTTGCCAGCCAGATAATTTTAATATACCTGCGGCTAAGTTTTCTCGTAACGGCGCTTCTATGCTGGCACCTCGGTTGCCACGCTGATACAGCGCCGCACCCGACGTATCTAAATAAAACTGGTATTCATCCACGGCCAAGTAAGCATGTATTCGAACCGATGGCGTTTTAGTGTCTATGTAAGGCCGACTGCCAACCGCCAGCCTAAACTTATCACACACCGCGTCTTTAATTTTTAAGGTGGCAAATTCCAAGCTTTTGAGTGGGCATTTAACGCCAGTCACTTTGACCATAAAATCATTTTTCACATCAAACCATTGCGGCCAATTCAGCTTGTAGGCAGCTTCAAATAAATCTTCCTCGTTGAGGTATTTACCACGCGCCACTTGCCACAAAATACGGGTAGCGATGCGTGAATGCAAATTAGCGGCGTAACATACCGCCCAATCGCCATCAAAACTCACCCCGCCATCGGTCAATTTAATCGACTTAGCCCCCACCGCCAGCAACTCATCGGCTAACAATTGTTCTAAGCCGCGTGGGCAGGTGGCAAAATATCGATTTGGTATCATGGTGATATGCTTCGTGGTTATTTAACTATTGGGGTTTGTCAGGCATAGCGCTTAATGGCTATGGGCTTAGCCTATATCTGCATTAGCTAGATGTCTAGTCATAAATAAGCGATTATTGCTACTTGAGTTATGTTCGGCTAACTTCTCTACAAACTGCAAAAATTCAATTTTATGACTCTGCTCTAAATATTTTGCGCGTTCACGCAAACTGGCCATACGCAAATCAGCAGGCGCTTGCTTAAAGCCAAATACCGCAATATTGCCAGGTTTGCCTGTCGGCAAAATCAATACCTGCCCAGAAAAACTTTGCTCTATGCGCTGCAAGTAAATGTCAAACTTTTTATCGCTGCCCCATAGATTAATTGCCAAAATACCATCATGGCTTAATACATGACTACAGCGATCAAAAAAGTCTTGGCTACAAAAATCGGCTGGAATGCCATTGCCATCAAAAGCATCAATGATCAGCAGATCCGCCACATCGCTAGTTTCTGCCAAATATTGCAGGCCATCGCCTTCTAATACGGTTAGGCGCTCATCATTTTCTGGTAGAAAAAACTGACTATGCGCCAACTGAATAATTTTAGGGTTAATCTCTATGACACGACTGACTATCGCTGGGCAATAAGCATGGATATACTTGGCTAAAGAACCACCGCCTAAACCTATCGCCAGTATTTGTTTAATGTCATCCCTAAACAGCAAGAAACACATCACAGCGCGGGTGTAAGTCAGCTCTAAGGCTAAGGGGTCACGAATACGCATGGCGCTTTGTATGGTGATAGAGCCTAAATGCAAGGCCCGCACGCCATCCGACTCACTGACATCTACAGCCTCATCAAACAGCGAGCTATAGCTTAACCCGCGAAATAAATTTCTAGCTCGCCCTAGCATTAAGTTTGCGCCATTTGATTTTGATTATCAGCTAAGGCGGCATCCAGTCTAGCTTCATCCGAATCAGATTCTGCTAACTGGGCATCACCGCTAGGCGACATTGCTTGCATAAAAATATCGTCTGCTGCTATCGCCAAATTGTCGGCGGATACTGGCGCCTCTGTCAGTACTGCTAAAAACTTACTGCGTAGTTCCATCAACAAAGTGTCCACTTCTTGCACTTGCAAACTCACCCTTGTGCCAGGCTTCATCTCAGGCATACCGTAGACTTTAGTCATATACGGCGGATGGTCTAAGCGTACTAAATTTTCTCGCCAGACCGTGGCATGGACTTCTTGTATCTGTTCTTGCAGCAAATATTGTAAACACCAGTAGCGTTCCATGCGTATTTGAAACTCACTATAGGCTTGATAAGTCATGTCAAAATGCCGCATGTGTAGCGTGAGGGCATCGCTATTGTCAGGGTAACTAGGTGCGGTATTTTGTACCACGCTGATGATTTGCCGTTGATTAATTAAATCTACTGCGCGCCTTAGTGGCGAGGTGCTCCATGCATATTGCGCTACACCTAAACCTTGGTGGGGCTCTGCCTTGGTGGTCATATAGACTTTGCCAACCGATTGCGCACGATAAATCGCTGGCACTTGATGCCTAGCTAATAAGGCACCCCACTGGTTATTGGCTTCTATCATTAATTCTGCCACCAGCTTATCCATAGGCGCACCGCGGCGGCGGCCAACTATGCTGATTTTGCCGTCCACCAAGTAAAAATTATAGTCAATTTGCACGGGTTTAGTTGGGTCGTATTTGCCGCGCGCTTTTTCTAAAGATTCTGCTAAGTTAAACAAATACAAAAGCTTAGCCCAATACGGGTGGCCACTATCGGCCGCTAAAGTTGACTCGTTAAACAATGGTTCCAAGCTATCGTGCCGCAGATTATCAGCAATTTTAATCAGCTCAAGTTTGGTATCGCGCTGAATAATCTGCAAGTCCTCATTCACATGCAGGTAAAGCGATAATACTGGCTTAATCTGCCCTGCATCTAGGCTAAATGGGCGGATGGCAGACTCTGGCAACATGGTAATTTTATTACCTGGCATATACACAGTAGATAAGCGCTGCATCACGACTTTATCTAGAGGGCTATCTAAGGCTATGCCTAGAGCAGGTGCGGCGATATGAATGCCAACCCGAGTGATGCCATCATCTAGCTGCCTAATAGAAAAGGCATCGTCAATTTCCGTGGTGGTACTGTCATCTATGCTAAAGGCTTCGGCGTCAGCCAAGCTAAGCTCATCCAGATTAATATTGACTTCTTGTGTAGTAAAGTCCGTGCCCTTGGCAAAATGCTCACGCAAAAATGCCCCTAGGTGAAAATCATGCGCAGAAGGTATAGCTCCGCAAGCTTGCAGTAATTTAAGGTGAGTTAAATGGCTATCGCTTGCGGCAGCATCTAATGTTTTGTACTCAAATGAATTCTTATCTGGCTCATACAGCAGCATATCTAGCTTTTGCAGCAATTCGTCTGGCAATTGATGTGCTTTAAGTTGAGCCACAAAAATCGCCATTTTCTCTGCCAGCAAGCGTTTTTTTTCTAAGCCGGCTAGCGCTGCTTTTAAGATTTCTGCTGGGGCGGCTTTGTAACGCCCCTTGCCCTTGCGATTAAAATAAACGGGCGCACTATGCAGCTTTAGCGCTACCGCTGCGGCCTCTTTGGGGCTGGGCTTGCGGCCATAATATTCTTCGGCAAATGCTTCAAAGCCAAATTCGCCGTCAAAATTAGGCGCGGTGCAACACTCCCACAAAAAGTCTATCTCTAAACTGCTAGCCTCAGCTTGAGCGGAATCCATAAACCCCGCCAATGGGCTTTCAAAACGCATCAACACATTATTTGCTTTAACTTTTGTGCGTTTGCCAGAGGCCGATTCTACTTGTATAGCGCCCTGCACCTCGCTCATGATGGAGGCCACCTTAAAACTTCCATCTTCTTCAAAAAATACGTTCATGCTTGTCTTTCTATGGGATACGCCTAATGCTAGCTAGGTTTGATATTGAGTCTATCAGCAGTCAAATATCAATACAAAATCTAGCGGGCTCAATTGCGCTCATTTTACCTTGTATTAGCTAATTCGCTTGGATGCAATATAAAATAGTCATCAAATTAACAGCCTCAATAAAATATCTCGATAAATAGCTATGGATAAACGCATCCCCGTCACTCTGCTCACAGGCTTTTTAGGCAGCGGCAAAACCACCTTACTCAATCAGCTATTAAATCATGAAGATATGCGTGACACCGCCATTATCATCAATGAATTAGGCGATGCTGGGCTAGATCAAATTTTTGCTCACAGCAATTTAGCACAACAGATAGAAAACGAACATATTGCCGACAATACAGTACTACTAAGTTCTGGCTGCCTATGCTGCACACTCAAAAACGAGCTGGCCGACACCATGCGCGACTTGTTTTTTAAGCGGGCACTGAAAGCCATTCCGCAATTTAATCGACTCATCATTGAAACCACCGGCATGGCAGACCCAGGGCCAATATTGGCTAATCTGATGAATGAACCTGTCATCGAGTCCGTCTATCGATTAGATGCCGTGGTAGTGACTATCGACAGCGTTTATGGCTTGCAACAACTGACAGATAACACCGAAGCCTTAAAACAAGCGGCGGTAGCCGATGTGTTAGTGCTGACTAAGACAGATTTAGCCAGCGCTGAGCAAATCAACACTTTGCAAGAAAAGCTGCTAACTATTAACCCAGGCGCTAGCCAACAGCAGATTATGCACGGCAAGCTAGACCCCAAGTTTGTGGTAGACGTGGGTTTGTTTGACATGGCTAGCCAACAAGCAGCGCCACAACGATGGTTGCGGGCGCCGATTAAGCCTAGACTAGCCCAAGGCACATTGCCACAAGCAATACATATCAATGATATTAGTAGCTTCACCGTCATCATGCCTAGCCCATTAAATTGGGCGCAGTTAAAGCCACATTTACTATGGTTTTGCCAAACTTATGGCAAAAATTTATTACGCCTCAAAGGCATTATTCATGCGGCAGACCAGCCTGCACCATTGGCGATACACGCGGTGCACTTTACGCCTTATCCACCCACCTTGCTGCAAGACTGGAGCGAACCGACCCCAACATCGCGCATAGTCATTATAGGCAAAGGGCTAGATGAACTTGCCATTAGAAAAGCCTTAATGCAGTTTTAAGCATAGCTGTTGTGCTACAAGCACTTAACTTTTCATACAGCGCTGATGCAGCCTAGTGCCGCAAAATGTGGGCGCCTCTTTATATAAAATATCGCTTGAATAACACAATTGATAAGCGTATAAATTGATTTGTGGTCTGTGACCACACCTTCGTTAAGCGTTACTGTTAAAGGAGCAACTTATAGGGACTTCATTGATGAATGATCTGTCATGTTCGTACATATGAGTTTTTCTATAACTGACTCATCGGCAGCCCACAAGCCGATAGACTATGCCGCTTCATGCGGCATAGTCGTTTTAATATACCTAGTGCATCCCATATTAGCTAAAAAATGTTAAGTCGATCAGCTGACTAGCAGTGCCTGCCAGGGCAAAATATTGATCTAAATATTTTAAATATAGTTGAACTAATCCCGATAGATGTTTACCAACTAGTATACCAATTGGTATATATCTATAAAAATAAAGGGAAGACCCAATGAAATACAATTTATTACTTGCTTCATTACTAGTTAGTGCAACATTCAATGTATTGGCAGATGATGCAAAAAACCTTGCGGCACATGAAGAAGTTAGCATCAATGCGCCAGTTGCCAAAGTTTGGGCTACAGTAAGCAACTTCAACGACTTAGGCGCATGGCACCCTGCGATTAAAAAGACAGAAATCGTCAGCGGTACCAATAATAAAGTTGGCGCAGAACGCTTATTAACATTGCAAGATGGTGGCACTATCAAAGAAAAATTATTGGCTTATAGCGCTAAAAAACATAGCTTTAAATACTCAATTATTGAAGGTGTATTGCCTGTATCCAGTTACGTTTCTACCATCAGCATCAAAGCGCAAGGCAAAGACCAAACCTTAGTCGTTTGGACAGGTACATTCAAACGTAAAGATACTGCAACTACGCCAGCAGCAGGCCAAGATGATGAGGCTGCAATCAAAACCATGACTAGCGTTTATCGTGGTGGTTTAGATAATCTTAAGAAAATATCAGAATAACAATCAATGATTGAAAAAAGACGCCAAGGCGTCTTTTTTTGTATCTTGCCTGCTAATGCCAAACATGGGCTAATTAGACATCCAGCAAACCGCTTCGCATCGCAATAAGAGAGATTTCTGCCGAGTTGTTGGCATTGAGTTTCT
The DNA here is from genome assembly GCA_903876765.1 of uncultured Pseudomonadota bacterium. Taxonomy (GTDB): domain Bacteria; phylum Pseudomonadota; class Gammaproteobacteria; order Burkholderiales; family Methylophilaceae; genus Methylotenera. The sequence continues at coordinate 23,470 of CAIRBH010000028.1, forward strand.
GCTTAATGTTATATAAATGCGTACCCACAGTCCGTGGACTTAAAAACAGTGTTTCAGCAATTTCATTGGTGGTCTTACCTTTGGCCAACGCCATAAACACTTCAAATTCGCGAGGCGACAATACATCCACTGGGTTTTGATCGCCCGACAGCTGCTGTATAGCCATTTGTTGCGCCACACTGGCCTCTAGATATTTTTTACCACTAGCCACCACTCTAATGGCCTTAATCATTTCTTCTGCTGCGCTGCGTTTGGTTAAATAGCCCATCGCCCCAGCATTCAACACGCGTTTAGGGTGCACAGAATCTTCATGGGCAGACAGCACCAAAATTTTAGCGGCACTGTCTTTAGCCAAGATACGCTCTATCGCCTCCATGCCGCCTATGCCAGGCATGGTAATGTCCATCACCACCACATGCGGCTTATGCTCCATATAGCGCTGTATGGCTTGTTCACCACTTTCTGCCTCAGTCACCACTTTAATTTCGGCGTCAGATTCTAATAACATTTTAAAGCCCATGCGAACCACTGCATGATCATCGACTAACATGACATTAATTAAACTCATTGTGTTTTACCTATTGTTTAAATCTATGACCTAAATTGATACCTGTACAACTAAGGGTATATGGATATAGATAGTCGTGCCAAGATTCGGTTCAGAAACTAAATTAAAATGCCCATGAAAACCTTGCACCCGTTCTCGCATGCCGAGCAATCCAAAATGTTGACTTTGGTCGACTGCTGCCATATTCATACCTATGCCATCATCATGCAAGGTAAGCTGAAGTTCATCTGCCTGCACCGCCAGTTTGACTTCTATCTGAGTCGCGCGTGCATGCTTTAAAGCATTATTAATCGCTTCTTGCACTATACGGTAAACGTTGATATTGAGCATTTCACCCAGCTGATCTAAATCGCCATGCAAAGTTAAGTTAAAGCGTATATCTGGATTAAGTTTTTGCCAATGATTCACTGCATCACGCAAGGTTTCAGCAAGACCTAAATTATCCAATGCGCCTGGCCTTAGCTTGCGAATAATATTGTGCATGCCATCGTAAATTTCATTGGCTGCCGCCACGATGGTTTGAGCATTACCAGCTACGTCAGGGGCTTTTTCTTTGGTTTTATTCACAATAGCCACCGCAAACGTCTTAATCGCCGTGACATATTGCCCAAGCTCATCATGCAGCTCACGGGCTAAACTGCGGCGCTCATCCTCAATATGCGTTTGTATGAGCTGGGTCAGTTGGCGATTTTCTTCCAACTGGCGCTCAGCAGCCAGTGACTCTGCCATACGGTTTAAGCTGTGACCTATACGGTCAAATTCGGGCAAAGTAAATGTGGGTAGCCGTGCGCTTAAATCGCCTTTTTCCATGCGATTAATCGAAGCTAAAATGCGCTTAATCGGTCGCAGAGAATGACTCAGCAAGGCATATACCATAAGATTAAGCAATATGAAAAAAGCCAATCCAGCCCACATCAGCTGCCTAAAGCCAGACCAAGCCTCACGAATTGAGCCCGCAGCGCTAGATGACACTACCAAAGTGCCATAACGTATCCTGCGCTCAACTATCTCTGTCGGTGGCTCGACTAACTTTACAAACCACAACGGCGCATGTACTCCAGATTTATAGGTAGACGCTGGCGAAATATAGAGCAGCGTGCCGCGTATATCATAAAGCTCAATATGGCTGCTACGCACATAGCCTAGCGATTGCAAAAACCTTTGCAACACTTTATCAGTCTGCCCATACTCAGGATTAAGCGCCGAGCTAACAATCACGGTATCTAGCAATTGCACCGTCACTCGACTTGCCGCCTCCACACGCTCACGAATTGAAACCCGCGTATCGTTCACTAAAATTGTACCCACCACCATAATAAATGCCAGTGACAGCAAGGTGATTAATAAATTTAAACGGAATTTTAGGCTCATGAAGATTAAATTTTTGGCTAATTTTTTTGCTTTATTCACTATGGTTGTCATGATAAGTTAACATGTGTAGAGTTTAACAACTTTAATTAAATAGCCATATAGTGATATTCACTATAATCAAGCTCTTGGAATAAATCGCAGATGAAAACCGCCTTTATCATCCTCGCCAGTCAAAAAATTCAACGGGAGATTTTAGCCCATGAACATACTTTAGAATCTCTAGACCGCGCCATAGGCGATGGCGATCACTATATTAATATGAAGCGTGGCGCTCAGACGATTACTGAAATGGCTGCCGATTTAGCGCCTCTTCAGCCAGATGCTGTACTCAATAAAATTGGCCTAAAATTGCTCAGCACCATAGGTGGCGCATCGGGGCCTTTGTTGGCTAGCTTTTTTATTAGCATGGGCAAGTCACTGCAAAATAACAACGCCAGTACTTTAAATATTGCCGAGGCTTTTGCGGCGGGCGTACTAGCCATTAGGCAACGTGGCAAAGCTGATCTTGGCGAAAAAACCATGCTAGACGTGCTAATACCGGTATCAAATCAGTTTTTATTACTGACTCAGCAAGGCCGCGATACGTCGCACATTTGCCGCAGCCTAATAGCAACAGCCGAGCTAGGCATGCTAGCGACCAAAGACCTGATTGCCAGCAAAGGCCGAGCGGCTGGCCTAGGTGAACGGGCGATAGGTCACATTGACCCTGGGGCAAAAAGTTGCCAATTGATCATCACCACGGTATGCAATTTAATATTAAATGATGAATAAACTGACTATCGATTACTCATTCTCGAGATTATTCATTCTCGGTTTGCCTAACACGACAGCATTATAGATGGAGGAATCATGAAAAAATTTATCAATAAGGTTGATGATATTTTGCTTGAAAGCCTAAGCGGTTTTAGTGCCGCGCATGCTGATTTAGTGAGCTTGCACTTTGACCCCGCCTTTATTGTGCGTCACAATAAAGCCAGCAATAAAGTCGCTATTATCTCTGGCGGCGGCTCTGGCCATGAGCCGCTACACGCTGGTTATATCGGCTACGGTATGCTAGATGCCGCCTGCCCTGGCCATGTATTTACCTCACCCACACCAGACCAAATGTTGGCGGCAGCTGAAGCAGTGCATGCTAATCAAGGAATATTATTTATCGTCAAAAACTACGCGGGCGATGTGATGAATTTTGAAATGGCCGCAGAAATGCTCGCTTTTGACAATGCCACCGTCTACACCAGTGATGATTGTGCGGTGATTAATAGCACCTACACCACTGGCCGCCGCGGTGTGGCAGGCACAGTCATCGTAGAAAAATGTGTAGGCAGCTTGGCAGAATCAGGGGCAAATCTGCAAGCCTGCAAAGCGCTGGGCGATAAAGTCAATCAACGCACCTCCAGTATAGGGGTGGCATTAACCAGCTGCACGGTGCCAGCCGCTGGTCGCCCTACTTTTGATATTGGTAACACTGAGATTGAAATGGGCGTTGGCATACATGGTGAACCTGGCCGTAAGCGAGAACAGATGCGTGAAGCTGACGCCATTATGATTGACTGTGTTGATGCGATTTTGGCTGATTTTAAGGTTAAAAATTTACCCCTAGAAAAAGCTAATGAAGCCTTGTTGTTGATTAATGGCTTTGGCGCAACGCCCTTGATGGAGCTTTATTTAATTTACAACATCGCCGCTAAGCTATTCAAGCAACACGGCATTAATATTGCGCGTTCATTGGTCGGCAACTACACCACCGCACTTGATATGGCGGGCGCATCTGTGACTTTATGCATGCTAGATGATGAGATTAAACAACACTGGGATAGCCCAGTGCATACCGCCGCCCTGCGCTGGGGGTGCTAACTAACTGGCAAAGCGGCTTTGCAAGGCCTCTAAATTAAGTTCATGCAGAATTGCCTCTAGCCGCGTTTGGGCATTGTTACGTGCCTGACCAGTATATTTAGCAATAATCAATTCATTTTTCATCGAGTGCTCCCAACCCACCAGCTCGGTGACTGTAACTTGGTAGCCCGCCGCCTCTAGCTGCAAACAACGTAAAACGTTGGTAATTTGGCTACCGAATTCACGGGTATGGATGGGATGCCGCCAAATTTCACTTAATGGCGTTTTAGCAAAACTTTCATTTTTATGTTGGCGCAACACCTCAGCCACCTCAGCCTGACAACAAGGCACTAACACCATATACTTCGCCTGCTTTTTAAGGCCAAACTGTATGGCATCATCGGTAGCGGTATTACAAGCATGCAATGCTGTGACAATATCTACTTTTTCGGGGATAGTGCTAGATAAAATCGACTGCTCAACCGTTAAATGTTGAAAATCCATGCGAGAAAAATGTAAATCTGCGGCTAATTGCTTTGATTTTTCGACCAATTCAGCGCGTGTTTCTATGCCTATGACCTGCCCTGAGGCATGTTGCTTGAGCAACAAATCATACAAAATAAAGCCTAAATAAGATTTACCCGCACCGTGATCAACTATCACAGGGTTGGGGTTTTGCAACAGCACATCATTAAACAGGGGCTCAATAAAATTCACCAAATGGTAAACCTGTTTGAGTTTACGCCGACTATCTTGGTTAAGCTTGCCGTCACGCGTCAGAATATGCAGCGCTTTTAGTAGTTCGACGGACTGATTGGGGCGGATTTCGGCAATTTGGGTCATGGCGTTATTTTAAGGCAAAAATGTAATCAAGCGATTGAATACAGATAAAAACTTGATTTCAAGCGCTCAATGTTAAAATGGCGATATATAGTAATTTGTTTAATGCCTCGAAAAATAAAAAAGTTTAAGCAAGACGAGGCGTGAGATATTTTTTGGGTGCGCTGCATATGAATAATATGTAAGCAATCAAAAGTATTGAGCAACAAAGTATTGCAACAGATTTTTTATTTTTAGAGGTGTTAAATGGCGATTCAATGGTATCCGGGGCATATGACCCAAGCACGCAAAAAAGCCGAAGAAACCATGGAGTTTATGGACATCGTGATTGAGGTGCTTGATGCGCGCGTGCCAGAGGCTAGCCATAATCCCGTTATCAATGAAATGCGCTTATTTCGCCAACGCCCTAACCTAAAAATATTAAATAAATCTGACTTGGCTGACCCTAAAGCAACCGAAGCTTGGCTCAATTACTTTAATCGACAACCCAACACCAAAGCCGTTGCGCTTTCGTGTAAAAAACCGGGCGAAGCCAATAAAATTCCCAAACTATGCTTGGCGCTCACGCCCCATCGCGGCACGCATTTAAAGCCATTACGCATGTTAATTATGGGCATTCCTAACGTCGGTAAATCCACCTTAATGAACGCACTGTTAAACCGCCGCGTAGCAAAAGTCGGCGATGAGCCAGCGGTGACCAAAAGCCAGCAGCGCTTTGATTTATCTGAAACCATGAGCATTACCGACACGCCCGGCATGATGTGGCCAAAAATTGAGTATGAATCTGACGGCTACATGCTGGCCGCCAGCCATGCCATTGGCCGCAATGCGGTGATTGATGAAGATGTAGCGCTATTTTTGGCGGACAATTTACTAAAAAATTACCCTGCGCTAATCAATGCACGCTACAAACTAGACAGCATGAAGCACGAAGCTGGCTTGTTAAATGTGCTCAACATAGATGGGGTAGATTTGCTTGAAGCCATCGCCAGACGTCGCTCATACAAACGCCATGATGGCCTATACGATATGGAAAAAACAGCAGTCGCATTTTTAACCGATTACCGTAGCGGTGCGATTGGCAGAATTAGCCTTGAAACGCCTGCCAGTCGGCAACTGATGATGCAAAAAACATTGCCCGTAGAAGCCAACGACGAGGCCTTGCCTGAAGCAAATGAAACGCTAGATTAACGGTCTTTTTTGACCAGCTGCTTGCTAAACTCAACTTCCAACTTACTGACGCGCTTAGGTATTTGCGGACCATAAGCATTCACAAACGTCACAAAATCATCCAACATCATGGGCTCGCACAAACGGACTGAGTCGCCAGAGGCATTGGGCAAAACCAAACTAAACATCGCGCCACTATTCATGGTCATGGAATAATTGACATTATCGCTGCGGCGTTTCAGCCTATCGATGGCGGCGCTGGCTCTGGTTGATCTCATGCGGGTTCCTTGTGTGATCGGACTTTACTGACAATAATAAAAATATTATGGCAATAATAAATATTATGGCATGGATTAGCCCGTGCGCTTGCAACTTAAGTTTAGGTAGCTAGTTATGGCCTTAAACGCTAAAATCACGGGCTATAGTTTTTCCTCACTCTTACACTCTCACTTTATAAGTCACGCATGCTAAACAGCCTTAACTCGCCCCAGCGCGAGGCAGTTAAATATCTCGATGGTCCTTTGCTGGTTTTAGCTGGCGCTGGCAGCGGAAAAACACGCGTGATTACACAAAAAATCAGTTATTTGATTGATGAGGCGGGTTATTCCCCCAAAGAAATAGCCGCCATTACCTTTACCAATAAAGCCGCCCGAGAGATGCAAGATCGTGTCGCCAAGCTCATGCAGGGCAAAAGCACTAAAGGCCTGACCATTGCCACTTTTCACTCGCTAGGTTTGCAAATGCTACGGGCTGAGGCGGCGTTGCTAGGCTATAAGCCGCAGTTTTCAATTTTAGACGCCTCAGATAGCTTTAAAATTGTGGCGGATATTTTAGCCACTACCGATAAGCAATTGTTACGTAAAACCCAGTGGCAAATTTCGGCCTGGAAAAACGCCTTTATCAATGCCGACCAAGCCAGAGCGCAAGCCGATGAAGAGCTCAGCCACGCCGCCGCTAAGGTCTATCAGCTATACCAGCAAACACTTAAAGCCTATCAGGCGGTAGATTTTGATGATTTAATTAAATTGCCAGTAGAGCTATTTGAACAGCACGAAAGCGCGCTTAATAAATGGCAACGTAAATTGCAATACTTGCTGATAGACGAGTATCAAGACACCAACGCCTGCCAATACAAGCTGGTAAAAATGCTCACTGGCGTACGTGGCCAATTTACCGCAGTGGGCGATGATGACCAAGCTATTTATGGTTGGCGTGGCGCTGATGTACAAAATTTACGGCAACTGACCGATGACTTTAGCAAACTTAAAGTGATTAAATTAGAGCAGAACTACCGCTCTACCGTGCGTATTTTGCGGGCGGCCAACCAAGTGATTAGCAATAACCCAAAACTGTTTGAAAAGAAGCTGTGGAGTGACTTGGGCACGGGTGAATTAATTCAAGTATCTGCCGCTATGAGCGAAGAAGCCGAGGCTGAATCGGTCATCATGAAGTTACAAGCGCACAAGTTTGAATATAGAACCAAGTTTCTCGATTACGCCATTTTGTATCGCGGCAACCATCAAGCACGCATCTTTGAGCAGCAATTACGCAACCATAAAATCCCCTACACCGTGTCTGGCGGGCAATCATTTTTTGATAAAGCTGAGATTAAAGACTTAATCAGTTATTTACGCCTAATTGCCAACGAAGATGACGACCCAGCGTTTATCCGTGCCGCCACCACCCCGAAAAAAGGCATAGGCAACACCACCCTAGAGCGGCTGGGCGAATTTGCCAGCGCCCACAAAATATCGCTATTTGCCGCCGCATTTGAAGCTGATTTTCAAAGTGAGGTGGGCCATAAACAATTAGATGATTTACTGAATTTTTGCCAATACATCAATAAACTACAAGTGCGAGCCGTGCGCGACCCTGCTGGCGAAGTGCTCAATGATTTACTCAACACCATACAATACGAAGCCTTTCTGTACGACAGCGAAGAGCCTCGCGCTGCTGAAAGCAAATGGACCAATGTCATGGACTTTATTGCTTGGCTGACAAAAAAAGGCGAAGCTAACACCGAATATGGCAATGAAGCTGAAGGCAAAAACCTATTAGAACTGACACAAATGGTATCACTGATGAGCCTATTAGAAGGCAATGACGCTGGCGAACCTGATGCGGTCAAACTCTCTACATTACATGCGGCTAAAGGGCTGGAGTTTGGTCACGTATTTTTAATTGGCGTAGAAGAAGGCATATTGCCACACCGCGAAAGCATAGACGCTGGCGTGCTTGACCCAAGTAAAATTGAAGAAGAACGCCGTTTGATGTATGTGGGGATTACCCGCGCGCAAAAATCGCTAAACATCTCCTGGTGCAAAAAACGTAAACGTGCGGGTGAAATACAAATGTGTGAGCCTAGTCGCTTTATTGCCGAACTACCCAAAGACGACGTGCGCCATTTTGGCAATCCATTTAATGATCCAGAAATTAGCAAAGACTTTGGTAAGTCAAAAATGGCCAATATTAAAGCCATGCTGGCGAATAAGTGATTGAATTAGCAACTAAAGTTTATTGAATAACCTAGCCTCGGTTATAATACAGCCCGTTATCATCTAGCCACATTGCTATTAACAACCGCACCATATTCACCTTTAAAATCGAATAACCTCATATGCCTTTTATTACCTTAGATAATGCCTCCCTTGCTTTTGGCCATCACGCGCTACTCGACCATGCTTCGTTTCAGTTAGATGCAGGCGAACGCGTTGGTTTAATTGGTCGCAATGGCGCAGGCAAATCTAGCCTATTAAAAGCCATTGCTGGCACAATTAAGTTAGATGAAGGCACGGTTTGGCGTGCACCGAATACGCGAGTGGTGTATGTGCCACAAGAACCCGAGCTAGACCTTAATCACAGCGTATTTGAAGCGGTTGCAGAAGGCTTGGGCTCGCTGCAACAAACCATTATTGATTACCACCAAGTCACACATGACATGGGCATGGCAGACGCCGACATTGATGCGCTGATGAGTAAAATGCAGCACCTGCAACATGAGCTAGATACGCAAAATGGCTGGGCCGCACAATCTAGAGTGGAAACGGTATTAAGCCGCCTCAAACTAGATGCAGATGCCTTGGTTGCTACTTTGTCTGGCGGCTGGCGTAAACGTGTGGCGCTGGGTCGTGCGTTGGTGGCAGAGCCCGAAGTATTATTGCTAGACGAGCCTACTAACCATCTGGATTTAGAAGCCATAGAATGGCTAGAAGGCTTGTTGCTAGGGTTTACTGGCAGCGTATTATTTATCACCCATGATAGACGTTTTTTAGATAGCCTAGCCACCCGTATTACTGAGCTAGACCGCGGCATACTCACAGACTTTATCGGCAACTTTACGCAATACCAAGTAAAAAAAGAAGAGTTAATCGCCGTTGAGGAAATTCATGCGGCAAAATTTGATAAGTTTTTAGCCCAAGAAGAAGTGTGGATACGCCAAGGCATTAAAGCACGCCGCACCCGTAATGAAGGCCGAGTGAGGCGCTTAGAGGCCTTGCGGTTAGATAGAGCTGCACGCCGCGAACGTCAAGGCAACGTTAAATTGAACTTAGACGCGGGTGAACGCAGTGGAAAATTGGTTGCCGAGCTAGAAAATGTCAGCAAAGCCTATGGCGATAAAACGCTGATTAAAAACTTTAGCACGCGCATTTTACGTGGCGACAAAATTGGCTTGCTAGGCCCCAACGGCATAGGTAAAACCACCTTACTCAAATTAATTTTAGGCGATATTGAAGCAGATAGCGGCAAAATAGAACGCGGCACTAAAATCAATGTGGCTTATTTTGACCAAATGCGCGAACAATTAGATGAAGAAGCCACGCTGGCTGACACCATTAGCCCAGGTTCAGATTTTGTAGAAATCGGCAATGAGCGCAAACACGTCATTAGTTATTTAGAAGACTTTCTGTTTCCACCACAACGCTCGCGCTCTCCAGTTAAATCGCTATCAGGTGGCGAACGCAACCGCTTGCTATTAGCGCGGCTATTTGCCCGCCCAGCCAATGTGCTGGTGCTAGATGAGCCGACCAACGATTTAGATATCGATACCCTAGAACTGCTAGAAAGTTTATTACAAGAATTTGCCGGCACACTGTTTTTAGTCAGCCACGACCGCGCGTTTTTAGAAAACACCGTTACCCAAGTGATTGCCTTTGAAGGCAATGGCGTACTGACTGAGTTTGGCGGCGGCTATGATGACTGGCAACGCTTTACCCAACAACGCTTGCAAGACAATAAAGCCGAAGATAAACGCTTAAACGACTTAGCGCAAACCGCAAAAAATCAAGCCAAACCAGCACCCGCAACCCAAACTAAAGTTGTAGCAAAACTAAGCTTTAAAGAAGAAAAAGAGCTCGCCGACATCCCCGTACAAATTGAGCAATTAGAAAGCGAACAGGCCGATATCAATAAGCAACTGGCAAATAGCGAGCTATACAAAACACAAGCAGAATTAGTTAAAACCTTGCAAGCGCGGCTGATTGAAATTGACAGCCTGTTAGAAAATCTACTAGCGCGCTGGGAAGCGCTAGACGCCAGAAAAAGCTAATATGAATCAAATTATTATATGATGTGCATCAGCAAAGAGATGCTGGGCTAAGATTGAGTTAGGATAATTCATGGAAAAACCTACAGTTATAGCGCCATCCTTGTTGCAAATGGACGAAATGCAACTTGTGCAACTTTACGCACAAAAATTGACCTTACTCACTAAAAAGCAGCGCGTGATATTTGATTTACTGGCTAGCGGCATGATGGTTAAAGAGATCGCCAAGCATATAGGCGTTGCAGAAATCACCGTCAAAGTTACCAAAGCTAAAATCATGACGCTATTAGGCGTGACCAGCCTGCAAGAACTATCGGTGATAGGTAAATGCACAGCATGTCAATATATCAAGCAGAGCTTGTAAACTATCATTTTGCAGTGCAACAGCTAATGCTGATTAGCTTTAGCGCATAGTCTGCACTAGTTTTTGTCAATAGATTTTATAATTTGTAGCCCGTAAGAATTACGGGGATTTCGCGTGATTAAAAGTAGAGTTAGTCCCGTGTTACACACGGGCTAAGCTTGCTACATAAAATATTGAAGTCAACTCTTTAGGTGTTATGATTATTACCATGTTGAAATGCATTAAATTTGAGCCAGTACACTATAAAAATTACATTTAGCTTTTATCCATTTCTTAGCTACAAATCTTTATCAGTGACACACACCTTTAGGTGTGTCACACGTACTCTGGTAAGTTAATTTCAAGCCTTTGAGTTTTCATTTAGAATTCTTTACTAATTATTTTAGTAGCATGCCTTTTAATTTATTACTTTTTGTACTTACAAATCTAAAGTCGGCTTGGACTCTTTTTTGTTCTTCAAGAGGTAAGTTTGCTTGATCAGCAAAATTGCTCCATCTATCAATTGCATTCATTACGTCATCAATTATTTCATTTGCATCTTGTACTAGAAACAAGTCAGCTATTTGGACTTCCCCCGATTTAGTAGACAGTTGATAATGTCTGAAATCACTAAAAGGAAGTTAAATGAGAGGCATCAGATATACCGACGAGTTTAAGGCAGAAGCGCTTAAACAAATTACAGAACGTGGTCATAGCGCAGTTGA
>CAIRBH010000029.1 GCA_903876765.1 uncultured Pseudomonadota bacterium
CTATGGATTAGAACGATTAATTTTGTTTTTATATTCTACTAAGCATTAATTTAGTTTTTATTTAAGCAGTAATCTATAAGGCTAAAGTAGGGTTGTAAATCAAAAGTGCTTAACAAAGAATTATTCTTTACTTCGCATAATGTATATTATGTAAAATTAACTCACAATATTAAAATCAGTACTAAAGACTAAAAAGTTAAAGATACGAGTAAATATTGGCAGGTATACATAAACGACCTACTCTAAGTCAGCCTATTATATTTAATGCTTAACTTAATTATTAAGCTTTATGATCAATTAGCCCTAGCTTGTTCAGCAGCAGATCTTTCTGGTAATAGATCCTGATTGCCAGTAGCAAAACTAATATTCCAGCATATAGCATAGGTTCGCGTATATCCTTCTTTACTAGCCACCAAAAATGAATCACCGCAAGTATTGCAATTAGATATACTGATTGATGCAGTTGCTTCCATTTTGTGCCCAAGCATCTAATCATTGCGGTATTTGATGTAATGGCCAGCGGCACTGCCAGCACAAATGCAAGAAAGCCAACCAGTATGCGTGGATGCTTGATTATGTCTTTACTGATATCTTGCCAGACAAAAGAAAAATCTAGCCACAAGTATGCCGCAATGTGTAGGCAAGCATAAAAAAACATGAATAAGCCTAACATCCGCCTCAGTTGAACCTGCCATACGCGCTTGTATATCAATCTAATAGGCGTCAAAGTTAAGCACATTAATAATATCAATAGCGCCCAAAACCCTGTACTACGCTCAATAAATTCTACAGGGTTAGCAGTTAGTTTGTCATTTAAACCTAGTAGCAAGAGGCGTAGCAGTGGCAGCAATGCAATAAAAAATACCATCACTTTAATAACTTTTAACTGGCTTTTACTAGGTACTTTTTTGATGAAGTTACTGAAATTGGCAATCATGATGTATTTATTACTAGAAGTTTTTGCGTAGGTCTAAGCCCGCGTACATTTGACCTACTTGGTCTGTATAGCCATTGAACATCATTGTCTTTATTCTTGGGGTAAATAGACCAGCGCCAATTCTGCGCTCGCTTGATTGGGTCCAGCGTGGATGGTCAACATGAGGATTAACATTTGCATAGAAGCCGTATTCACTAGGCCCGGCCTTCATCCAACTAGAAATAGGCATTTTTTCAGTAAACCTAATTTTAACGATGGATTTCGCCCCTTTAAATCCGTACTTCCATGGCGTGATTAGGCGCATAGGGGCGCCATTTTGGTTTGGTAATTGCTCACCATACAGCCCTACTGCCATGATAGTTAAGGGATTCATTGCCTCGTCCATGCGTAAGCCCTCTGTATATGGCCAATCTAGCACTTGTAAATTCTGCCCTGGCATTTGCTGCTTGTCTTCCAGTGAAATAAATTCTACAAACTTTGCATTTGCGTTGGGCTCTGCCCATTTAATCAATTGCGCTAGTGGCAGACCTATCCATGGCACTACCATAGACCAGCCTTCAACGCAGCGCATGCGATAAATGCGCTCTTCAAGGGGCGCCAGTTTAAAAATATCTTCTATGCCTATAGATTTTGCTTTTTTAACTTCACCTTCAATACTGACTAGCCAAGGGCTAGGATTAAACAGTTTTGAGTTAATGGCAGGTTCATTTTTATCCGTACCGAATTCGTAGAAATTATTATAAGTCGTGATATCTTCATAGCTATTAAGCTTTTCACCTGCCCCGTAAGGCGTTTTTACGTAATTTGCAATTTTGTGCCGTGATGACTTGGCCTGTTGTCCATTAGATCGATTAGCTGCATCACTCGATGTAGCCGCAAGAATAGGAGGATTAAGTAGTATGGCGCTACCTGCGATCAAGCCTAAGCCAGCATTTTTGATGAATTCTCGCCTATTGTTAAAGACTTCTTTAGGCGTGATTTCTGAGGATATAATGTCTGATTTTGTGCGGATAATCATACCGATGCCCTCATAAAAATTTGCGTTAAATTTAAAACAAACCCTGTGTTTCTTGAGTAATTTCTTCGTCTAAAGCTTTGTCATTATTGGCTTTAGCGATAGATTTAGCATTTTCTAGTAATTGCTTAGCCGCTGCTATGTCGCCTGTAGCCACCTTAATTTTTGCTAAAACATAGCTGGCTTGCGCTTCATAGTAGGCACCACCCTGCTCTTTTGCAAATTTAATAATTTTATTGAGCGTTCTTTCTGCATTTGCATAATTTTTAACTATGGCGTAATAACGGCCCAGTTCTATACTGGAGTGTGCATATTGGTCTAAAGTTCCGGCCGTATCATGCAATAGATATGCCTTAATTTGAAACTCTAATGCCAAATCATCTTGTTGCAGATGATGGTAAGTTAAAGCAACCTTTTCACAACTTTCGCCCCGCTCATTGTCGTTCGCTGCAAGTTGACGACCTTGCTGATAGGCATCTAAGGCTTGCGTCAACTGTTTATCATTAAAATAAACGTCGCCTATGGCATTGTAAGCGATACGCTCAAACGCCTTATTTTCTGCTAACTGTGCATTCAAAATAGTATTTTGATAGCTTGCAATTGACAGTTCAGATTGCTTAAGTGATTGATAAGTATGGCCAATAAGTAAGCTAACAATAGTTTTGTCAAATGCCTGTTTGGTTTGCAACTCTGCCAACTTAAAACTGGCTAGTGCGCCATTAAAGTCCTTGTTAGCTATCAATGCGCGACCTTGGCAAATCAATGCGTCTTTATCGTTATTATTGGCTATTAGTATTTTATTAGCCTGACTGAGTGCGCTGGCTGTATCCCCTTTTTCTAATGCTTTATTGCACGCAGCAAGATCAAAATTATTCGCATAAACTTCGTTAAAAAACAATGATATAAAAATAAAACTTAATGTAGCATATAACTTCATAAGCTGCCTTTCATGTAGTTGCTCATCATACAAATTGTCAGGCTAACAGCGCTAGCAGGCCAACTTCATCTAAAATAGTCAGTCCTAATTCTTGCGCCCTGTCTAGTTTGCTGCCTGCATCACTACCAGCGATGACGTAATCTGTTTTTTTAGACACGCTACCAGTGACCTTGCCGCCAGCGCCTTCAATGCGTTCTTTTGCTTGGTCGCGTGCTAAATTAGGTAATGACCCAGTAAGTACAAACGTCTGGCCAAGCAATTTGCCGCTGGGCTGCTGCTTGCCTTCATTTTCAGGCCAACAAATACCTGCAGCCAAAAGCGCCTGAATGACAGCTTGATTATGTATTTCTGAAAAGAAATTAATGATAGATTCTGCCACGATTGGCCCCACATCATTCACCGTCAGTAATTCATTTAAGTTAGCCTGCATTAAGGTGGCAAGGCTGCCAAAATGCTTGGCGAGGTCTTTGGCTGTTGCTTCACCGACATTGCGCATGCCAAGCGCATAAATAAATCGTGCTAAGGTTGTTGACTTACTTTTGTCTAGCGCGTTCAGTAGGTTTTGCGCTGACTTTGTCGCCATGCGGTCTAAACCACTCAAAGTATCTAGATTTAGTTGATAAATATCGGCTAGAGTCTGCACTAAGTTAGCTTCAACCAGCTGATCTACTAGCTTTTCACCCAGACCTTCAATATCCATAGCACGGCGCGCGGCAAAATGAATAATGGCTTGTTTACGCTGTGCGGGGCAAAATAAGCCGCCAGTGCAGCGTGCTACCGCTTCATCATCTTGCTTAAGTATATGTGAACCACATTCTGGGCAAACTGTTGGCATGACAAATCTCCGTGCGTAAGCTGGACGGCGATCTAGTAGCACATTGACCACTTCTGGAATCACATCCCCTGCCCTGCGTACGGTCACCGTATCGCCAACATGAACATCTTTGCGGCGTACTTCATCTTCATTGTGCAAGGTTGCATTTGTTACCGTTACTCCACCGACAAATACTGGGGCCAGCCTTGCCACTGGCGTGATTGCGCCAGTACGGCCTACTTGCACTGTGATGTCTTCGACTATGGTCAGTGCCTCTTGTGCAGGGAATTTATGGGCGATAGCCCAGCGTGGCGCACGTGAGACAAACCCCAACTCATTTTGCTGATTGAATTGATTGACCTTATACACCACCCCATCAATATCAAAAGCTAATTTTTCCCGTGCTAAGCCTATGCGTTGGTAATAATCTAGCAAGCCAGTTAATCCCATGACAATATTACGTTCCTGACTAACTGGAAAATGCAAATTGGCTAAATAATCCATCGCTATGCTATGACTCGTTAGCCTAGGAATGCCCTCAGCCGCGCCTAAGCCATAGGCAAAAAAACTTAAAGGTCGTGTAGCGGTAATTTTTGCATCTAATTGACGCAAGCTGCCAGCTGCCGCATTACGTGGGTTAGCAAATAGTTTTTCACCTTTAGCTGCTTGGACTTGATTAAGCCTTACAAAAGCCTGCTTAAACATCAGTACTTCGCCGCGAACTTCAAGCAATTCAGGCGGATTTTGTACGTTTAACCGCATAGGAATGCCGCGCAAAGTGCGTAAATTATGCGTTACATCTTCACCTGTGTAACCGTCTCCGCGAGTAGCGCCTTGGGTAAATAAACCATGTTCATAAGTTAAGGTGATGGCTAATCCGTCAAACTTAGGTTCAACTGCATATTCAATTACATCGCGGCCTAATACTTCGCGAATACGTTTATCAAACGCCACAAGTTCGCTATCTTCAAAAGCATTATTAAGTGACAGCATGGCTTGTCTATGGGTAATGCTATTGAAAGCATGCGCCGCCGAGCCGCTAACACGCTGAGTTGGAGAATCTGGAGTAATAAGCTCAGGGTGGGCTTGCTCTATGGCTTGCAAGTCACGGTAGTTTTTATCGTATTCACTATCAGGCACTGAAGGAGCGTCTAATACATAGTACTCATGATCATATTGCGCAAGGATATGACGCAAATATGAGTATCGAGCTGCTGCATCTGGCCGGGCTGTGGTATTTAAGGCGGGGCTATCAAATACTAGGCTTTGTTGCTGTGTCACATCTGCCATCTTAAGAGAACAACCTGCGAGCGCTTTCTGAGCCAGGCACTATGCCGCGTAGTAACATATTTGCCTGAATCACTTTAAGTTGCTGACGTATTTTTTCAATCTGCACATCGCCTAATAACATGTTGTTATCATCCACCAATACGGCATTAAGACTGAGTTCCATTTGTCTTGCAATTTGCACCATGCGATTAAATGCTTCAGCGCATTTTTTAACATGTGGGATATCGAGTTGAAATGTAATGCTTTTAACCACCGATGTTCTTAACATCTCTGGGTTAAATGGGTAATCATCTCGATTAAACATCACGAATGATGGATGGGCCTGTATAGTGTCCGGCTCCTCTATACAGTTAAAATTGCCATCGGCGCCTAGTAGCAGGCCTTGCGCCTCGGCGATACCTCTTAATTTGGTGCCAGTAAACGCGCCATTTTCTCCGTGTGTTAAATGAAAGCCTATGGTTTTATCAACCTGTATGCAAAATTCATCTAAGATAATGGCATTGGCAAACGCGTCCTCCTTGGCCTGCCATTGAATATGACTATTAATGGCCAAACTAAAGTTTTCTACATTCAGCTCAAAGCGATTTAAAGTGCTGCGGGATATGGCTCCAGCGCGATCTGCTAGTTGTATGCTGCAAGCTACTCTAGAAATTTGGCTATTGCTTACATCTGAATTTGGGCTTAGCTCTTCGAGCAAGTGCCATTGTTTATTTGCATCTAGCACATGGATAAATACTGGTTTATCAAAGCCATTAAAAAGGACACCTAAAGCCTGGTTAATCGCATGAGCTGAAGTTGCACTGGCCAAGTAGAGCAAAGCAGTTAAATCCATTTGAGTTTGTAGCATGGCTGGTAAACTTGTGCCAGCTTCCTTCAGCGTTTCTACTGAGGGCTCGGTGGCCACATCATTAGCCTCTGTCGTAACATCTGTGCTTAGATCTGAGTCGGCAGCAATATTATTAGCCTCTTTTTCGGTCAAGGCTGGCTTAGTTTGATGCAAAACGCTAGGCTCTATTAAAGCTGGCTCCGCTATCTCTGGCGGAAAAACCTCATCTTGACTATCGCTAAAGGTGCTGCTTTGTGGGACCATAGTGGGCTCTGAGACTGAATCTTCCAGCGCTTCAGTATTAATGTAAAAGTGGTCGGTAGCATGCGCATCGATCTCTTGCGCATTGAGGGCTGCTTTATTGTCGGTTACTGACGCATCCTCTAGCAACACATCTTGTTGTGTAGGCGAAAGTTCGCGGTCTAATTGGCGATGAAATCGTTTTTCTTGCCACCAATTGATGATCACTACCGCCAGTATGATTAGAATGCCTATGGCTATTAATGCTATTTGTAAATCACTCATTTAAGCTTAACTTTCAAAATGTTGACTTGCGTTTTAGATGTTATTTATTAAATCTTAACTTCATCTATCATGCGCACTGCGGCTTCCATATCTACATCCACAATACGTGAAACACCCGATTCCTGCATAGTAACACCTATCAATTGCTGCGCCATTTCCATGGTTATTTTATTATGACTTACATATAAAAACTGTGTTTTTTCAGACATTTTTTTCACCATCGCACAAAAGCGCTCAGTATTGCTATCATCTAAAGGCGCATCCACTTCATCCATCAAGCAAAAAGGAGCTGGATTTAACCTAAATAAAGCAAATACTAGTGCCAAAGCAGTTAAGGCCTTCTCGCCACCCGATAACAAGTGTATGGTGCTATTTTTCTTGCCTGGCGGCTGGGCAAACACCTGCATGCCAGTATCTAAAATCTCATCACCTAGCAACTCCAACCTAGCCTGCCCGCCAGCAAAAAGTGTCATAAATAACTCATTAAAATGCCGATTCGCTTCGTCAAAAGTCGCTTGTAATCGCCCTCTTGTCTCTTTATCTATTTTAGTGATGGCCTCTTCTAGTGTTTGGCTCGCTTCTTTTAAATCAGCAGACTGACTATCTAAATACTGTTTGCGCGTAGTTTCACTGGCCAGCTCTTCAATAGCGGCTAAATTGACGGCCCCTAGCATATCTATATCAACCACCAGTTGGTCGCGTTTGGCTTCTAAATCAGCCACTTTAAGTTTACGCTCCGCCAATTCTAAGGCTTCTAAATTTTGTGTGAGTTGTAATTCAGTGAAGCCGCAAGCCGTCAACTCTGCCTGACACTGCTCAAAATGCAGTCTAGCCTCTTGTTCAGCCAAGCGGCTCGCTTCTAATTTATCACGCAGAGGATGAAGTAGCTGTTCATTTTGCATACGAGTGCGCTCTTGTTGCTGCAATGCTATCTCAGATTCACTCATATTATTTCGCGCCAAGGCCAAAGACTGCTCACGCTGCTGTTTAGTATTCAGCGCTGCATCTAAATTAGACTTTAAAGCCTCCATTTTGGTGGCATCTAAGGTGGCGCTGGCTTCGTCACTACGTAACTTAAGGCTGGTATTTTCTTCATGTAAATAATTAATTTTTGATTTTAAATCATTGATTTTATTAACAATCAATTTTATATCGAAACTTTTTTCTTGGTGCATCTTTTCCATCGCTTGCAGCTTGTCGCGCGCTTGGTTAAAGATTAATTCAGCCTGTTGTTTATCGTGCTCAGCGGCACGCAAATGATCGTTCAACTGTGTCAAGTTTTGCGAGATTGCTAATATCAAAGCTGTTTTGACGGAAATTTCATCATTAATTTTAACTAACTTCTCACTGGCTAAAGCGCTATCAGCTTGCAATGTCTTTTGCCGCTGCGCATTATTATGTTGCGCTTGTTTAAGCTGCTGCAAGGCTAAATTCAGCTGATGAGCTTGCTGGGTTGCCGTTTTAAGTTGCATGCTATGCGTATGCTGTTTTGCTCTTAGTGCTTGTAAATCAAGCTCTAATTGCGCTACCTGTTGTTGCGCAAGAGTTAAGCTCTGCGCTAATGTGGGCTGCAGCTTTTGCAGCTCATCAAGCTGCTGCTGCCTTTCTAACACGCCATGCAATAGTGATTGTGCTGCAAAATACGTCACGCTATGCCTGGTGTATATATCGCCTTGCTGGTTGACTAAATACTCGCCTTTAGCAAGCTGCTGCCTTGCGGCGACAACATCCGTGCCATCTTCAAGTAAATACGCCCCAGCCAGCCAATCTTGCATAACCGCTTGCTGCTTAGGTTCTATTTTCTTAATAATGGCATACAAAGCCGTTTTACCTCCTGCATCATGGCTAGGTGCTAGCTCAAGGCCATCTAAGGCTAAAGTCAACGCACCAGGTGGACGGCTTTGAACATTAAGCGTTGCTAAGCTAATGGCATTTAATCTAGCGCCTAAAGCCGCTTCCAAGGCTGATTCCCAGCCTTTTTTAATGCTTAACGATTGCCAAATTCTCAGCCCTTGGTCTAGGCCAGTTTGTTTTAACCAAGCCGTTAATGCCGCTTCGTTATTGCCATGCTTCATGCTTTGTTGAATTTTGACCAAAGAGCCAATTTCCGCCTCCAGCACGTTGAATTCGCGCTGCTTAGCTAAATGTAAATCTCTACTGTCTTTAAGTGCTTGAATAAGCGATTGTTCTGTAGCTAATTGTTCGGCTGCCTGGGCTTCCAATTGGCCAATTTCAGTTTCAATTGCCAATAAATGCGATTGTTTTTCATCCAGCGCCGCATCGGGCATTAATTCAATACTGTCTATGCTTTCTTGTAAGCGCATTAGGCGCTCATCTGTTTCAACAGCGGTGCGCTTAATATGGCCAATATTGGCTTGTTCTAAGCGTACGGCTTGCTCGGCATTAAGTAATGCAGATTGACTGCTATTAAATGCAGCTAGTGCAGTTTGAAACTGCTCAAATAGCTCAGGAATAGCCGCTCTGGCCGAATTATTAGCCAGCTCAGACTCGGTAAAATCAGCGTTTGCAGTTTGCAACTGACTTTGCGCCGCCAATAAAGCCTGCTCATCATCACCGCGCTGTAGTGAATTTTTATCCAGCTGTGTAAGCAGCTGCGCCAACTGTTGCTGCATACGCTCACGGGCTTCACTGGTATTTTTAACCTGATTTTCAAGATTAGACACCTCAGCGTTGGCTTCGTAATAGCCAGCCTGCGCTAAATTGACCGCCTCTGTCGCGGCAAAATTTTGTTGGCGAGCAAGCTCTAAGGCGGTCTCATTACTGCGTAAATTAGCAATTTGCGCTTCTAGCTCGTTGACTAATTTTTCAACCTGACGTTGCGCCCTTTCCCACTGAGCGCTTGCATCACGTTTTTTTAATAACCATACCTGCGCTTTGGTCACGTTAAGCAGTATTTGCAGCGCGCGGTATTGTTCAGCCACCACGGCTTGCGATTGTAAGCGAGCGATTTGCTTATCTAATTCGCGCAGAATATCTTCTACTCGGGTTAAATTATCACGAGTATCGCGCAAGCGTAGCTCAGTTTCACGGCGGCGTTCTTTATATTTACTAATACCAGCCGCTTCTTCTAAGAAAATACGTAATTCTTCAGGTTTAGCTTCCACTATGCGATTAATGGTATTTTGGCCTATGATGGCATAAGCACGACCACCTAAGCCTGTACCTAAAAATAAATCGGCAACATCACGCCGCCGCACTACCGTGTTATTAATAAGATAAGTAGAGCCTTTATCGCGCTCTATAATGCGTTTGACTGATATTTCCGCGTATTGACTCCACTCGCCAGATGCACCACCCAAGCTATTATCAAAAATTAATTCTACGCTAGCGCGAGAGATAGGCTTACGGTTAGCCGAGCCATTAAATATCACCGCATCCATGCTGTCGCCGCGCATTTCTTTGGCGGATGACTCGCCCAACACCCAACGCACAGACTCCATGACATTAGATTTGCCGCAGCCATTAGGACCGACCACCCCCACACGCTGCCCATGAATATGCAGCGTTGTTGGATCAACGAACGATTTAAAGCCAGCAAGTTTTAAGTGAGTTAAACGCAAATGGAAAGATTCGAAATATTAAGCGCGAAATTTTTATAGAATTTTATAAGATAGTATAATAACTTTTTTTACGCAAAAAGACGCTATGACTACGCAATCAATTGGCGAAAAGCCGACCAGACCCGCAACAAAAACATTAGAAACCTTTGAAAACCCCAATCTATCAAGAGATTTTCATATTCACATGGAAATCCCTGAATTCACCTGTCTTTGCCCAAAAACTGGACAACCTGACTTTGCCACCATTTATCTGGACTATATTCCAGATCAAAATTGCGTAGAACTTAAAAGTTTGAAGTTATATATGTGGTCTTTTCGCGACGAAGGCTGCTTTCATGAAGCCGTGACTAACTGCATCCTAGATGACTTAGTGGCGGCCACACAGCCTAAATTTATGCGCGTGACCGCTAAATTTTATGTCCGTGGTGGCATTTTTACTAATGTTGTTGCCGAGCACCGGCAATCTGGCTGGCAGCCACTGCCTCGCATAGATTTAAGCCAGTTTGACAGTCAATCAAATATACGTGGCTAATCTGGATTTTTGTTAAAAACTTTCATTCAACCCAGTGAAAAACATTGACAATCAACCTGCCCGTCTTTATGATGGCGCCTCGCTGATAGCTCGTATAGTAAATAGCTGAAAAGAAGTAGGTTTGGGGGTATAGCTCAGCTGGGAGAGCGCTTGCATGGCATGCAAGAGGTCAGCGGTTCGATCCCGCTTATCTCCACCAAAATAGCTTAAGTAAATCAGTGCTATGTAGTAAAATGTTGCACTTGCAGTAGTTAGTCGCTATTGCAGTAAAAGTTGGTTTTAAAATAGCGCTTGATTTAAGCTTATTTTATTACTAGCTTAGTTTTAACATTCTTAGGTCCCCATCGTCTAGAGGCCTAGGACACCTCCCTTTCACGGAGGCGACCGGGGTTCGAATCCCCGTGGGGACGCCAAATTTTTTTGGCATAATCGCAACTAATTACGCTAAAAATGCAGTACAGCACTGTTCAGTGTAATGAATACAGTCAGCCATATATCTTATGTTCTGGTTTTTTCGCATTCTAAGCCCTTAAAATCTGTTAGTTTTTCGCAATGGATCAAGCAATGATGACAAGCCATTGTGATCAATTTCTTGCATCAAAGCCAGTAAACGCCCCAATTCGCCAGATGGATAGCCCTCACGTGCAAACCAATTCAAATATTGACCAGGCAGGTCGGCGATTAAGCAGCCTTTATATTTGCCGTATGGCATCGCTACGCTAAGTAGACGCTGTAGATCCGCAGAATTCATATCACCTTAACGAACACTAAAAGTCTTTAGATTTTACTCATAAAAATCAGTCAGTCACAAAAATAAATTACTTAAAAATTTTCATTACTAATGACAGGATTGTCGCAATTTGTAGCACAAAAACTTATATACTTAATTCACGCAGCAAATCAACGCCATAATATCTGCGCAAGACTCTTGTACAAGACCTAGTAATTTCCTTACAATTCCCAGCTGAAAAGCATTACTTAAGCCTAAAACAACCCACTCCAACGCCTTAGCATTAGACTAGCTTTAGCGCTAAAACCATTTAGCAAAGCCAGTTGGCGGCTTATTTATATTTCCTAAAACCAAGTAATTTGCTGTAAAATACGTCCGTTATTACCTGCATACGCCACATGATAGTATTGTGCCGTTTGCAAAGTAAAGCCTGTCTATCACAGGCTTTTTTCTTGTTTAAAACCAAGTTATTTTAAATCTAGTTGTTTTAAATAAAGACAAATCAATTTAATGGTCACAACAAACAAAGTAGATGTACTTTTAGTCGGCAGTGGCGTCATGAGCGCTACGCTAGGTGCATTGCTGGGCCATTTAGATGACTCGTTGAGTATGCTCATGGTTGAACGCCTGCCTAGCGTTGCCGCAGAGAGCACAGACGCTTGGAATAACGCTGGCACCGGCCATGCGGGCTATTGTGAGCTCAATTACACGCCGCTGGACGCCGCAGGTAAGATAGCTATTAATCGTGCCTTATCCATTAATGCCGCTTTTGAAGTGTCATTACAGTTTTGGTCTTATATGGTGGAATCTGGCGCACTGCCTGCCCCACACAACTTTATCAACCCAACGCCACACCTTAGTTTTGTTTGGGGCGATGACGACGTAAAATTCTTACGTCAACGCTATGATTTACTGAAAAAACACCATTTGTTTAAAGACATGGAATTTAGCGATGATTTTGCAACGCTAGCGAGCTGGATGCCACTGGTCATGCAAGGCCGTGATGCAAAGCAGAAAGTAGCTGCTACTCGCGTTCAGTATGGCAGTGATGTGGATTTTGGTAGCTTAACGCGCAGTTTTGTGAGCCACTTACAGCAAAAAGATAACTTCAAACTGAAATTAAATTACGAAGTAAAACAGTTAAAGCAGCTTAATAATGGTCGCTGGCAAGTGACCATACAACAATTAAGCACTAAAAAAACGCAAGTGATAGACGCGGGTTTTGTATTTTTAGGCGCAGGTGGCGGAGCACTCAAGCTCTTGCAAAAGTCAGGTGTCCCTGAAAGTCATGGCTATGGCGGCTTCCCGGTCAGTGGCCAGTGGTTGGTATGTAATAACCCTGAAGTCATCAAATACCACCACACTAAAGTCTACGGCAAAGCCGCGCTTGGCGCGCCACCTATGTCTGTGCCCCATCTTGATCTACGCATGATTAACGGTGAGCTGGCCTTATTATTTGGCCCTTATGCTGGTTTTACCACTAAGTTTTTAAATGAAGGTTCGTATTTAGATTTAATTAAATCAGTCAAACCTGGCAATATACAGCCCATGCTCAAGGTGAGCCGCCACAACACTGATTTAACACGCTATTTGATTACTGAAGCGCTCAAAAACCGCACTTCAAAAATAGCCGTACTGAGGCAGTTTTACCCGCAAGCGCAAAAAGCCGACTGGCACTTAGAAAATGCTGGCAAGCGCGTGCAAATCATTAAAAAATGTGATGTAAAAGGCGGTAAGCTTGAGTTTGGCACTGAGCTAGTCAGCGCACAAGATGGCAGCATTGCCGCCCTGCTTGGCGCTTCACCTGGCGCTTCGGTAGCGGTGAATGCCATGATGGAAGTCGTTGAACGCTGCTTTAACACTAAACTGCAAACTAGCGCATGGCAGGCTAAAATGAAAGCGCTAGTGCCTAGTTACGGCTTATCGTTGACTGAAAATGCGGCTTTAGCTGCAGAAATTCGTCAGCGTACTTTAAATACGCTTAAGCTAAATACGCTTTAGCCAATAGCCTCAAGCGCAATACCCGCAATTTAAATAGCCCAGTGAATTTAACGCTGAGCGTGTATGATCAGGCCGCTTTAAATAGAGCCTAGGCCAGCATACTGCGTTGGCGACGCACTTCATATAAACAAATGCCGCTGGCAACACTCACGTTCAGGCTTTCTACCGAGCCAAACATGGGAATCGTTACCAGCGCATCGCAATTTTCTGCGGTTAAACGACGTATACCATCGCCCTCTGCCCCCAATACGACGGCAATAGGCCCGTCTAGCTTGATGTTGAGTAAATTACTCGGCGCATCCATGGTAGTCCCTACCACAAAAACCCCAGCTTCTTTAAGCTCGCGTATGGTTCTAGCTAGGTTAGTCACAGCAATAAACGGCACGGTTTCAGCCGCACCACTAGCAACTTTACGCACGGTTGCATTAAGCCCCACAGCCCTGTCTTTAGGGGCAATCACCGCATGCACGCCCATGGCATCGGCTACTCGTAAACATGCGCCAAGGTTATGCGGATCTTCAACACCATCTAATATCAAAAAAAATGGCGGTTCAGTGAGGTCGGATTCTAAAATATCGTGTATGTCTTTATAGGGAATAGGCGTATCAACTACCCGCGCAATCACCCCTTGATGGCGACCATTCATGCCAGCCATGCCGTCTAAGCGGCTACGCTCCACTTCCATAGTACGCACACCTGCCGATTCAGCTATTTTCAGCAAATCCTTCATGCGCGCATCTAACCGGTCTCGGTCAATTAAAATCTCTTGTACGCTGGCACCGTGTTGGCGCAAACGACTTAATACGGCATGAAAGCCAAATAAAATACGGGCATCGCTCATCTTCTCACCTTAAAATTCTAATACTTAACGTTTAGCCGCTCTTTTATGACTTTTTTTTGATTTAGTCGGCTTGGCTGGGTTTTTACTGACGGGCTTAGTTTCAGCTTTTGATTTAGCGGCTAGGCTGATTTTGCCAGAGAATTTTGCCCTTGGCTTTTCAGCCAAATGCGCGCTGGATTTTACAGGTTTTTGCAGACCTGCGCGCGATTTATTATCAGGCTGAGCTTGATTCAATTCAGCATTAACTTTATCATCTATATTGTTGTTTTTATTGACTAAAGAGAAGTCTATCTTAGTTGTTTCTAAATCCACACGCGCCACTTTAATGGTGAGTCTATCACCTAATCGGTAGCGTACCCCGCTACGCTCACCAGCCATTTCATGCCTAGCTTTATCGTAGTGAAAGTAATCATTACCCAGCTCGGTCACGTGCAGCAGACCTTCAACATAAACACCATCTAAAGCCACAAACAAACCAAAACTGGTCACACCAGCCACAGTGCCTTCAAATACCTCACCAATTTTATCTTGCATATAAAAGCATTTGAGCCAATTGGTCACATCACGCGTGGCATCGTCAGCGCGGCGCTCTGTCATTGAACACTGCACGCCTAATTGATTCCAATCACCTGGCTTATACTGCTCGCCATTGAGTACGGCTTTAATCGCACGATGAATCAGCAAATCAGGGTAACGGCGTATCGGCGAGGTAAAGTGCGCATAAGCCTCATAAGCCAAGCCAAAGTGACCAAGATTGTCTGGGCTGTACACTGCCTGTTGCATAGAGCGCAATAATACTGTTTGCAGCAGCTGTGCGTCTGGGCGTTGCCTAATTTTATCTAACAACTTGCCATAATCTTTAGCGTGGGGCTTATCACCACCGCCTACGCCAAAGCCAAATTCCCCCATAAAAGTACGCAGCAACTCTAATTTTTCTGGAGTTGGGCCTTCGTGAATGCGATACAAAGCTGGGTGCTCATGAGCATGCAGGAAATCTGCTGCACAGACATTGGCCGCCAACATGCACTCTTCTATGAGTTTATGCGCTTCATTTCTGTGGCTAGGGACTATGCTGTCTATTTTGCCATTATCGTTAAACACCATAATGGTTTCAGAGGTTTCAAATTCAATAGCACCACGCTTTTCGCGCTGGTTTAGCATCAACTTGTAGACACTTTGTAAATTTTGCAAATGTGGCATCAACCAAGCGTATTCTTGAGCTAGCGCGGCATCGGGGTGCTGCAAAATTTCATGCACTTGCGTGTAAGTCATTCGTGCTTTTGAACGCATCACTGACGGGTAAAATTTATACTGTTTGACTAACCCCAAGCCGTCAAGCTGCATATCACAAATCATGCACAAGCGCTCTACATCAGGGTTAAGTGAACATAATCCGTTAGATAAAGCCTCTGGCAACATAGGAATGACGCGGCGCGGAAAATACACCGAGTTACCACGGTCGTATGCCCCAGTATCTAGGGCATCTTTAGGTTTAACGTAAAAACTCACATCGGCAATTGCCACCACTAGGCGCCAACCTTTGCCCTGCGGCTCCGCATAAACTGCGTCATCAAAGTCACGTGCGGTTTCACCATCTATGGTAATTAACGGCATTTCACGGCAGTCAATGCGATTTTTGTAATCGCTAGGTTGTACTAATTTGGCATAAGATTCGGCCAGCGCCACCGCTTCTTTGCTAAATTCATGCGGTAAATTATGCTTACGTAATGCAATTTCAATTTCCATGCCACTATCAGCATAGTTACCTAGTATTTCAACCACTTTACCCATGGGTTGGGCATGGTCTGACGGCTGCTCTGTCAGCTCCACCATTACCACTTGACCAGCCTTGGCATTCATATCCAAATGATAGGGAATCAATATGTCTAAATTAATCCGTTTATCTTCGGCCGCGACGATAGTCACGCCTGTGGTATGAATAACTCGCCCCACTAGTTTTTGGGTACGTCGCTCCAGCACCTCAATCAGCTTACCTTCTGGCCTACCTCGTCTATCCAAACCGCTCATACGCACCATCGCACGGTCGCCATGCAACACTTGCGACATTTCTTTAGGGCTTAAAAACAAGTCTTCGCCATTACATTTAGTTTTGTCATCTGGAATTAAGAAGCCAAAGCCATCGGGGTGCCCTTGCACCACGCCAGAAATCAAATCTAGCTTGTCGGCTATGCACAGTGCA
The DNA here is from genome assembly GCA_903876765.1 of uncultured Pseudomonadota bacterium. Taxonomy (GTDB): domain Bacteria; phylum Pseudomonadota; class Gammaproteobacteria; order Burkholderiales; family Methylophilaceae; genus Methylotenera. Next base: position 16,230 of record CAIRBH010000029.1, read on the forward strand.
CCTTTTCTATTTTTAATGATTTGCCCCTCACGCTCCATGGCGTTTAGGCGTTTATTAAAAATCTCGCGCTCATCATCGTTAATGCCTAACAGTTGATAGAGTTGCTCTACACTCACTGGTGCGCCTTGTTCTGTCATGGTCGTTAAGACTACCTCGCGGCTAGGCAATGGCGTGTCATAACGACTCGCTTCTCGGGCTGCGTGTGGGTCATTACTGCGTTTATGATGCATTTTTTTTGTCATTGACAAAGCTTACCTTTAATATAAAATTTACAGCGGCTATAGCCTAATGGCGCAAGCCATAAGCCCAGATGGCGGAATTGGTAGACGCGCATGGTTCAGGTCCATGTGCCTTAGGGTGTGGAGGTTCGAGTCCTCTTCTGGGCACCATAGGCTGGTTAAAATAGACTGGCTTAAAATGCCGAGTTTAATCATGCTGGTTTATTCATACATTCAAATTCAGTTTAAGAATAACCCAGAACGCCTAGCAATGGCAGACTTATTTGTTGATTTTTCGCACATCTAGCTGCTCATTAATTAAGTTAGACATCAGCTCTACCTGGTTTAACAGTGTGCTAGTTAAATCCGTGCGGGTTTGTTTGTCGTAGTCCTGTGTGAGTAGCAGCTCGGTAAAGCCGTAAATACTGGCCAATGGCTCGCGTAGAACTTCGGCAATATGCTGAAGCTTCACTGCAATGCTATTTTGTGGTGTTGCTCCAGCCCTAACACGCAAATAATAAAGCGCGTGCAACCCTTCAACGGCCACCTCTACTCGCTTACACTCACGCACTGGGGTAGCCAGCAAGGCAAGGTTAAAATCGTCCTCTGTCCAGCCTAGGGCCTCAGCTTGGCTTATACCAGTACAGCGCTCAAAAGTAGGGTTTACGGCAATGACAAAGCCTTGATTGTTGATGGCGGCAATTCCATATAGGCTGCTATGCCACAAGGCTTGTAAGACCTCTGGTGGTAAAGAATCATACAAAGCGGTATTTGCCATCAAATGAACTTAATTAAGATGTAATGCATGAGTCAGATGTCGTGATAGTTCTAACGGGCTAAAAGGTTTAACAAAATAAGCATTCGCGCCCATAGCCCAGCCTTTTTCTTGATCAGTCACCTGCGCCCGCGCGGTAAGGAACAGCACATAAATATCTGCCAGCGCAGGATCTTGTTTGATTTTTTCACACAACTGATAGCCGTTCATTATCCCTGGCATCATGATATCTAGCACAATAGCGTCGGGCTTTAATAGTTGCATTTGTAGAAGCGCAGAGGACACATCAACCGCCTCACTGAGGCAAAAATCATCGCGTAATATCAATGAGAGTATTTGACGAATAGTGGCTTGATCATCAACGATGAGTACATTTTTCATAGTACAGCCAGCCCTGAAATTTTACTACTGGCTAATATTGTAAAGTTAATCAGCATAGCCATATATTTGATTGTCAGAAAACTGATGTGCGATAGCTTTAAATTTATCTTGTAGTGAAATAAAGGCATTTACGATATCGGGATCGAAATGTTGACCGCTATGCTCGATAATAATTTTTGCTGAATCTTCATGGCTCATAGGTTTTTTGTATGGTCGCGCACTGACCAAGGCGTCATAAACGTCAGCTAGCGCCATCAACCTCGCTGAGATAGGAATATCTTCACCAGCCAAGCCTTCTGGATATCCGCTACCATCCCATTTCTCGTGATGACTGCCAGTAATTTCTTTGGCAAACTTTAAAAAAGGTGCACTACGCCCTATGGTTTTTTCCGCATTCTCTATCGCAATGTAACCTAAGGCGGCATGGGTTTTCATCAGCTCAAACTCTACGGCAGTGAGCTTGCCTGGTTTAAGTAAAATTGCATCTGGAATACCTACTTTACCGATATCATGTAAAGGTGCGGATTTGAAAATTAACTCAATATTAGGGCGTGTCAATACTAAGGAAAATTTTGGGTGGTGACGCAATTGCTCAGCCAGTGCTAAGACGTAGTGCTGTGTGCGGCGCAAATGATTGCCCGTTTCATTATCCCGAGTTTCCGCCAATGAAGCCATGGCTAAAATGGTCACATCCTGAATAAATTCCAACTCTTTCGCCCGCTTGGCTACTTCAATGACTAAAAATTGGTTTTTATCTTTAGCAAAGTTAGCTACCAGATTTAAGTTGTAATGAGTTTTCACCCGAGATAACATTACTACGCCATGAATAGGTTTGTTTAGGTAATCCACTGCACCAACAGCAAAGCATTTTTCTATATCACTATCGTCTTGCATAGTAGATAAGAAAATAACAGGGATGTCGCGTGTTAGTAGATTGGCTTTTAGGCGACGACACACTTCATAGCCATCCATCTCTGGCATCAAAATATCCAGTAAAATGATATCGGGCATAGGGCCGCTAGCAAGCATCTGCAAGGCTAGCTCACCACTGCTGGCTGTTTTAATCTGGTAGTCGTGTCCAAGTAGGCTAGTGATTATGCCAATAATTTCAGGGCTATCATCAATGACTAAGATACTGCCACGAGCATCTTCTATATGAGCTTGCTTTAAATTATCCACTTAGAAATTATCCACTTAGTTTCCTATGCAAGCTAACGGTCGATTTGCTTAAACTCAATTTTACATCTATCAATTTTACATCTATCAATTTTAGTTGCAATTTTAGTTGTAAGTTAAATGACGCTAAACAATAATCAAGCTCGGTAGAAAATATGCAGTGCAAGGAACTATACATATCAATGTAAGATAGCATAGATTAGGTGCCAGTCGCTAGATTTATCATTGCCAGCAGTCATTAAATATTTAGCATCACTGGTAAGATGTGAAGGTGAATCTTTATATGCTGCTGCCATCAGCAGCAATTGAGTATTTTCACTTACAATATTTTATTGAATTTTATGGAGTTTAACCATGCCACAAAGCATAATATTTGAGTTGAGCACGGAATATATAGAGCTGTGCAATTTGCTTAAATTGGTCGGTTTAGCTGATAGCGGTGGCCGAGGAAAAGCCATGGTGGCAGAAGGTTTAGTGCAGGTTGATGGGGGGATTGAGTCTAGAAAAACCGCAAAAATACGTCGCGGTCAAACCGTGCAAGTGCTAGAGCAAGTCATTCAAATTAAGTAAGAACTAATAAAGTAAAAACTTAAGTCAATAGCTCTATTTTAGAGAATATATTAATAAGTACGTTTTCTTGGCGTGTATGTAGCGCCGCCAGCTTCAATGTGCCTAAAGGTAATACGGCCATTATTAATATCATAGGGTGATAGTTCTAATGTGACTTTATCGCCCGCTAGAATGCGGATATGGTTTTTCTTCATCTTACCGCCCGTATAGGCAATTAACTTATGGCCATTATCCAAAGTCACGCGGTAACGTGAATCTGGCAATATCTCCATCACCACGCCATTCATTTCAATTAATTCTTCTTTAGCCAATGCTGCTCTCCATTAATAATATGAGCTGGGTATTCATAGCGATTTGTTGCGATTTGACACTTATTGAAAACCACACAACTTGTCTTGCAAGCAAAGGAACGCTCATCTCGCGCGCATTATAGTCTTGCCCTGCAGATTTAGCAATCATCCGCGTTTTTAGGCCATTTCGCATGCTAAATCCTGGCTATTTTTAAGTTTTTCATTATTTTTACAAATAATCGCCAAATAACACTTGACAGCATTATCGTTTCCCCGTAAAAAGCAATTTCGGCGTTTGGTTGTTTAATTTGGTCTAGTTGTAAAAACTGATTTTTTGTTAAAAACCCATTCATTTAGGGTGCCTCCCTTTTTTAAAGTATGGAATAAGATATGGCTACAGGTTTAGTTAAATGGTTTAATGATTCAAAAGGTTTTGGTTTTATTACTCCAGATGCAGGCGGCGACGATTTATTCGCTCATTTCTC
>CAIRBH010000030.1 GCA_903876765.1 uncultured Pseudomonadota bacterium
CAACTGCGCTATGACCACGTTCTGTAATTTGTTTAAGCGCTTCTGCCTTAAACTCGTCGGTATATCTGATGCCTCTCATTTAACTTCCTTTTAGTGATTTCAGACATTATCAACTGTCTACTAAATCGGGGGAAGTCCAATCCTGAAATTTGCAACCCATCTCGCGAGAATATCCTCACTATAGCCATGGAGAGGGAATTGGAAATGTGCTTTAACATACGGGACGGCAGAGAATAATAGCGCAATGTCAACGCTAGATTTGACAGCCTTATTAGACCTTACGCTCTGGGATTATTGACACTTGAAAACTAGATTTGCCAAAAATTATATTTACGGTAATCTATTGGAAATAGTTACGCGATAGGAATAAATATGAATCAAGTTAATGTATTTACGAAGGTAGGCGCAATTTTCTGGTTATCTCTAATTGGATATTGTTCGCTGTTTGGAGCGTTTTATTACAATACCCAACACGCCTATCAAATATGGGACCTAATCGTGCGTAGTGAATCTATGAAGGAACTTGGCCACCAGGCGTGTGAAAAAATGAAAGGTTGTACGGAAATTACTTTTTTTCCATACTTGGCTATCAATAAAGATACCCACAAATATGTAATTCAAGCTGCTATCAAGACAAAAAAACCTACAAACGTAGATAACATCATTCTGCAGTCAATTTTCGATGAAGCTAAAGCTAAGTTGCCAGAGCATTTGAATAGAAAGCTTGATTCAGTCCAAATTGTAAGTATTAATGGGATAAACACACAAACTGATTCTGAAAAAAAACCTGAGTGGTATATATCTTTTGTGTCAAAGCTGGGTATTTAAAATGAGAAAATTTTCCTACAAAAGCCTAATGGCACTCCCCCTAGCACTACTTGCTTTTGGCGTGCTACCTATGCTGATATGTCCCATCGGGCAAGATACTATAGATAGATTTCAATATGACGCACTTGTTACTTCGCGCTGGCCTTTCTTTTTTGATGCTTATCACCTTCAGAAGGTAGAGTTTATTTTACTTCTGCCCGTTGCCTTCATTATATATGCTTTCATTTACGGCAAAAAAGCTTATCACGGCTTATGGGCGGTATTCCTTGTGATTGGGTTTATGGTTAAAGCTACAAACATGGATTATTTAAACATGTTTATTTTGGCTTTAATGGGAGTGTTCGCCGCAGTGAATACATGGGCTTATTTAGAGGCTACAGGAGATACGCTGGACGACTGGTTAAACTACCGATATCCCAAACTGCGCGCGCAGAAAATTGCTCAAGGTAGCGGCTTAAGTGGAGCTACTTTTCCTTCACGTCGATCTTCTAGAACTTTCAAAGATGTTGTAGGCATGGCTGAATTAAAGATAAAATTAGCCAAAGCTGGAAAAGAAATACTTACTAACCCAAGTGCACGTAACGGTATTTTACTCACTGGCGAACCAGGGAATGGTAAAACATCAATGGCGGAAGCACTGGCTGGCGAGTTGAAGCTCCCGATCATTAACGTGGCTTTTGGCAACTTCCAAAGTATGTGGATAGGGGAAACCACGCAGAATGTGATGAAAGTGTTTGATGAGGCGGAACGTCAAGCACCATGCGTTTTATTCATTGATGAAATAGAAGCATTGCTGATAGATCGTAGCCGAGTGTCTAACGCCGATAGCGAAGGCCCTAAAACTGTTTCCGCTATTTTGAAGCGTTTAGAAGACATCCGTAAACATAAGGTGGTTCTTGTTGCGGCATCCAACTTTTTAGCGCGACTAGATCCTGCATCAATTCGTGAAGGTCGATTTGATTACAAGATTGAAGTGCCAGCACCTGATTTCGAAGCCAGAAAATTCATGTTGGAGGCTGGGCTAAAATCTGTCATACATTTAGTGGATAGCACAGGCTTAGAACGGGCGGCTAAACGCTGGGAAGGCTTTTCTGTAGCTCGTATTCGTGCGGTCGCAAATGAAGTGATGGATAAGCTCAATGACCAGAAAATTTCTAAGATTGGTTTTGATGAGCTCGCTGATGCATTACGAAGTCTCAATGCAACAAAAGGCGACAAGTTGCCTGAAAATACTTTAACTATTGAGCAATTAATATTAGAGCCTGACATGCGCTCACGTATGCGTAAATTAGCGAATCGTATGATCAATATCGATGAAATTGAAGAAATGGGCGGTAGCGTACCCGCAGGTGTTTTATTCCATGGCCCAGCAGGCACAGGTAAAACCATTGCCGCCATGGCACTTGCAAAAGAATCAAAATGGGCGTTCTTGAAAACAAGCGGCCATGACTTACTGCATAGTCCTGACAAGATGGACGATTTGATGAATCGTGCTAAAGATATTCGACCTTGCGTGATTTTTATTGATGAGGCAGATGATGTATTAGCCGACAGAAGAAGTTCAATGATATCTAAAGATGTGACCAACAAATTGTTAAGCATCATGGATGGAGCTGGTGGCAGAACCAAGGACATTTTATTTGTAGCCGCGACTAATGCACCTGACCTGATTGATGAAGCAATGCTGCGTGGCGGTCGCTTTACTGAAAAGATTGCTTTTGATGTCCCTGGTGATGACACCTTGCATGAATATGTGAATAAGTGGATTACTAACACCAAAGCTAAACTGGCTGATGATTTTACCGCTCATGCGGTAGTGGAAATCTTAAGTGGTCAGTCACTTGCCAATGTTGGCGAAATATTACAATCGGCGGTCAATGAGGCGATTTCGACTGGAGACAATAAAAACTTTAGAGTTACTCTGGCACATCTAAACGAAGCATTGAAATTAGTGAGAGGAGATTAATATGTTAGATATTATTTGGTTTGTTTTTAAATATGCCTACATGTTTTTTCTTTGTTACAAAGCTGGAGGAGCTAGCAGCACTAATACGTTTTTGGGCTTAGGTATGTTCTTATTCATACAACTTAGTTTGTATCTTTTAAGGAAGATAGCTAGGCTTTAGTGATGCGCATTGCTCACCTTTTAGGGTAGCAGACCTTTTCTGCTAAGGAATCAAATGACTCTATTCAAAAACTTCAAATGCCCCAACGGGCTTCCGCCAGATGAGTGCCTGCACTTACAGCAACTCGTGATTAATCTATCTAATTATTTAATACGCAGACAAGAGTTGCGTGAGGCGAGTGCACGGGATGCCAAGCCAGATAACATTCAACAGTCTCAGCAGCCAGCAACTTCAAATGGTCAACGTGAACGCACTCGCAGATAAATATGGCAACTTAATCTACCATTTGATAAAGCGATGCAAACTATAGAAGAGTTTACATGGAGCATAAATTAATCTAAAACCAGCGAAACACCCATATATTTAAGCATGAAAATATAAAACTATGACCCACAAAAAAATATGTATCATAATGATTTTATTGAATTAATTTGCTCATAAGCAACACGGCTACGAACCAAGGGGTCGGGCGTTCGTATCGCTCCGGGCACACCGAATAAAATAAAGGCTTATAGATTAAACTCTGTAAGCCTTTTGTCTTTTTAACTACCTCTAAAATGATGTACTAACTGGCAACCTGCTGCGCAATATGCGCTAAGGCTGCTTCGACTTGGTCTATCAAAATCAAGCCCATGCGGCCAGTCAATTGATCGTGCGTCAGCCATGCTATCGTTTGGTAAGCGTTCTATTTTCTGGTTTGACTAGCAGCATGTGTACATCACCTAAAGCTCGCTCGGCAAAGCCGCCTTCGCAATAACATAAGTAAAATTCCCACATGCGAATAAACGTTTCGGGGTAGCCTAGTTGCCGCACTTGGGCAATATTCATCAAGAAATTATCACGCCACTTAGCAAGGGTGGTCGCGTAATGTGGTCCTATGTCTTGCAAGTCAAATAAACGCATATCAGTCGCTTTGGTAATGCTATTGAGCATAGCCGTCACAGATGGAATGCAGCTACCAGGGAAAATATAGCGTTGGATGAAATCCACCGATTTGATCGCTGCAGCGTAGCGTTGGTCAGTGATGGTAATTGCTTGCAGCAGCATCATGCCATCTTGCTTGAGTAGGTGGCTGCATTGTGCAAAGTAGGTGTCATAAAATTGGTGGCCTACCGCTTCTATCATTTCTATAGAAACCAGTTTGTCATATTGGCCAGTTAAATCGCGATAGTCTGACAGTAAAACTTGGATGTTTTGCGCTAGCCCCGCTTGGTTAATTCTTTCATTTGCTAGATTAAATTGCGCTTGTGATATGGTTGTGCTGGTGATTTTACAGCCATAATTCTTGGCCGCATAGATTACAAATCCACCCCAGCCTGTACCAATTTCTAGCACATGGTCGCTAGGTTTGAGTTCAAGTTTTTCGCAAATACGCTGAAGTTTTGCTATAGAGGCTTGTGCTAGCGTTTGCTCTGGCGTTTCAAAAATGGCTGACGAGTACATCATGCTAGGATCTAGCATGAGTTTAAAAAAATCGTTGCCTAAGTCATAGTGCGCCGAGATGTTACGCCGACTGCCCTGTTGGGTGTTTTTATTGATGCGGTGCAACCAAGATTGCATGGGCGCTGTGAGTTTGGCAAAACCACTTTCTATATCATCTAATAATGCTTGATTCCTGACCATTAGTCGGATGAGGTGCGTTAAATTATCACAGCTAAAATATCCTTGCATATAGGCTTCACCAGCGCCTATAGAGCCGCCAAACACCACTTCACCATAAAACCGACTATCAATCACATCTAACCTAAGCGTGATAGGGGCTAAACTGGAATGACTTGGTTGATGACCAAATAATACCCGCTCACTACCTTCATGCAGTTCGATTGAGCCATGTTGCAGTTGCTTTAACCGATTAAACAGTATTTGTTTAGCCCAATGGTCTAAGCGTCTGAGTTTGGGGGTGTAGGCTCGGAGTAAAGCGATTTTTTGTGGGGTTTGGCTGGGCATAATTCAGATGTATAGTCGATTAAGGGTGGGGGTTAAATGGCACACGCTTAAGCCATAATTTAAGAGCTTGCCAGTAAATGGCAAGTGTGACTTTGCTGGTCATGAAAGGGTAGCTAATAAGCACTTTGGCCATTTGCCAGTGTGATATTTCAATACGTTTTAAGTTCAGCCTTGCTTCAAATTGCAGCGCGCCACTTTGTAAATTTTGCATGGTAATAGATAGTTGATCCGAAGGCAGCGTAAATCGCCAATCATATTGCATATTCATGGGCATAAAAGGTGAAACATGGAATGCTTTATCAAATTGAAAATGAAATTTATCCTGTTGATTTTTGCAGCTCAACACATAGCTATGACGCTCTCCCCAAGGGGTGTTGGTGATTTCTGCAACGATAAACTCTAATTGGCTATCTGTGGCATCAAAGCAATAATAAAAGCTCACTGGATTAAAAATGAAGCCAAAGTATCGTAAATGGGTCAATAATCGAATGGGGCCTGTGCTGTGCTCACCAGTTTGTTTGGTGATGAATTCACGTATGCAACTGGCAAGGTCTTGATTGTTCTGGCCAAAATAATCAGCGCGCTTAAAACTTGCGATATTTCGGCGCTGCCAAGACCAAAGGCAAAACGGTTGAAATAAATGTTCGAGTTCTGCTAGGTCTAAATACATCATAAATAGTGAGTATTTAAAGCCGTGTGCTATGGGCCAGTGCCGCTGATGTGTTACTAAGCCAGTATATATGCAGCTATTGTTATTATTCATTCACAGACACTTTGCCTAACTGTGCTTGCTTAAAATGGGCTAATGCAGCCAATGCACTCACAACACCGTCTTCATGAAAGCCATTACGCCAATAAGCACCCGCATAAGCCGTGCGATTAACGCCACTGATGCTGGCATGTCTGGCCTGAGCGGCGACTGCCGCTGGGCTGAATACGGGATGTTGATAGTACAGCGTTTTAATAATCTTTTTGGGGTTGATGTTTGCGCTGTGGTTTAGGGTCACTAGTATAGGCTCGGGTGAGCTGATAGATTGCAATATATTCATATTGTAGGTGACTGCGGCAAAGTTAAGTGGATGAGCGCTGATGTGGTAGTTCCATGCGGCCCAGGCCAGTTTCTTTTTTGGCATTAACTTAGCGTCGCTATGTAAAACAATTTGATTAAGCTGATAGGGAATAGCCGCCAGAATTTCACGTTCATCATCAGAGGCATCTTGTAACATCGCTAATGCCTGGTCGCTGTGGCAGGCAAAAAATACCCAATCAAAATGTTGCGCCTTTTTATTTTTAGCTTTGATGATGACGCCATCATGAGTGCGAGTGACCTGTTCTATGCTGGTATTGGTTTGTATTTTTTCTTTAAAGCTTGCCGTGAGTTTATCCACGTAAGCTTTAGATCCGCCTTTAATCACGCGCCATTGTGGTCTATCAGACACACTCAACATACCATGATGATGAAAGAATCGTATAAAAAACTTGGCAGGAAATGCTAACACTTGCTCGGGCGTAGCCGACCATATCGCAGAACCCATAGGGATGATGTAATGCTCAATAAACTTATCTTTGTAGCCATTTTTCTGCAAATATTCCGCAAAAGGCATATCGGACTGGTGGTCATCGAGTAGCAACGGTGCTTCTTTATTAAAGCGCAGTATGTCTTTAATCATGACTAAAAAACTCGGGCGAAAAATATTCAACCTTTGGGCAAATAAACTATTTAAATTTGTACCGTTGTATTCCAATCCAGATACTTCATCTTGCACACTAAAGCTCATATTGCTAGGCTGGGTCTCTACTCCTAGCGTCTCTAGCATCTGTATAAACTTAGGGTAAGTCCAGTCGTTGTAGACAATAAATCCTGTATCTATGTCATATTGCTGGCCAAAAGCTTGTATTTGATGCGTATGTGTATGGCCGCCAACATGGCTTTCGGCCTCAAATACTGTGATTTCATGCGCTTGGTGTAAGTGCCAAGCGATAGTATTGCCTGATATTCCTGCGCCAATAATCGCAATCTTCATAGGCTGGCTCTTTTTTGCGAGAGTACTTCAATGGGTACATTTTTAAGATCCCATATCAAGCCCAGTGCAGATAGTATTTTTAGCCCATAGTAGGTTAGGTCGATTTCCCACCAATAAAAGCCTTGTCTGGCAGAACTAGGAAAATGGTGATGATTGTTATGCCAGCCTTCACCCAAAGTGAGCAGGGCGATCAGGCTATTGTTGCGGCTATCATCATTGGTCAAAAAGCGTCTTTTACCCCAAACATGGGCAAGCGAATTCACTGTAAAAGTCATGTGATATAGAAATACGGTAGAGATGACAAAGCCCCATAGCATTAATTGCACCCCGTTTGTGTGCAGTTGGGGTGCAATGTCTTCTAGCCATGAGCCTAGTAGGTATAAGCCCAGCAGCAGTAAAAGCGGGGCAATCGCATCGTATCTATCTAATAGCTGCAGTTCAGGATATTTCATTAAATCTTTGACTCGTTCAGTTTTTAATTTGAAGTTTTTATTGACCAAAAACCAGCTGATATGACTCCAAATTAAACCATGTTGTTTAGGCGAGTGGGGGTCATTTGGGTGATCGGAATGGGCATGATGCTGTCTATGGTGCGATGCCCACCACAGCGGGCCTCGCTGCGCGGCACTTGCTGCGATAAACGCAAAAAAGAACTGTATGCCCCTAGAGGTTTTAAATGCTTTATGCGCAAAATAGCGATGATAAAAGCCAGTAATGGCGAACATTCTTAATAGGTATAACACGATAGCAACAACTAAGGCGATGTTGCTGAACTCTACCCAGAATACTGCAAAGCAGGTCAAGTGTAAGGCTATGAAAGGCAGTATGCGCAGAAGTTCTATTTTGTCTGGGTGCAGCTGGTACTCTGCAATAGCTTTGCTGTCGAACCAGGATAATATGGTTTTGATGCGCATTTAATCAACATCCTTATTCAATTGCGTATGATTGATTGGGCTATGCCAATCCTGTGGAATCTTTACTAGCTTGTTGATATCGTAGCCCATGCCCTTAATCTGCGCTAAATAGGCTTGGTATGCCTGATTTGACATATTGGGGCTGCGTGACATTAGCCAGACATAATCTCTTGCATTTCTGGCGATAATCGTATTTTGATAAGCCTCATCTAAATAAACGATTCTATATTCTGCCTTAATCGGCCAAATAAACTGCATACCCCACAGCGCATTGCCGGTATTAGGCAGCACAAAGCCAGTAGGGTGATATTGCTTAAGCTCGCCATTTGCATTGCCTTTTCTAAAGCTAAAGGTGGTTTTAATTGTGCCGTTATCAGCCAGTTGGTATGACTCTATGGCGTTGTGCACGTCTTTTTCTATCAATGTGGGGATGCAGGCTATGACATACCAATCCCCCATAAATCGCTGCAAATCAACTTGATCAACAGTTTTGATAGGGGGTAAGTTCGAGCAGCCAGTGACTAGGGCGCACAGCGCAGCTAACACGTTTTTTTTAACAGAGCATTGCATTTGTCTTTACCTGCTTAATATGAGTTGTCGTTTAATAAATGAGATGTAGTTTAGTAAAAGAGTTTTAGTTTGATGGATGCCATACTGACGCCTAAGCCTAGCTTTTTGGCAACCAAGGCACAAAAGTACTGGTTTTTTTAATGTAGTCTAGATAGTCAGGCCGCCGAATTGCTATATCGGCTTCTAGCAATTTAACGCCAGTGACTTTTATCAATAAATACGTCATAAAAATAGGCGAAATTACACTCCACCAGCCGCCAGCGGCGATGGCAAAAAATCCGTATCCCCACCAAATGCAAGATTCGCCAAAATAGTTGGGGTGCCTGGTATAACGCCAAACCCCAGTATTTAACACTTTATTTTTATTGTCAGCCTTAGCCTTAAATTTTGCGAGTTGCATATCCCCCATGACTTGCCAGCACATACCCATCAGCCACAGCATCATGCCTATGTAATCAAAAATATTGAGAGTGTTGGCTGATTGCATGACAACGTTTAGCGGTAAAGAGATAAGCCAAGCCAAAATGGCCTGTAAGATAAATACTAGGTAAAGGCTTTTGAATCTGAAATTTGGCTCATTTCTGGCGCGTATCGCTTGGTATCGAAAGTCTTCTGGTTTGTTGTGGTTACGTATATGAAGATGCAAAGAGAGTCTGCATGACCATAGAGTCACCAAGCCTAATAGTAAGTAGGGGCGCGGGTTAGCTGGTGTAATAAAAACTAGCGTCACCCAAATGCCAACTAAGAAAAAAATCGCCCATACACTATCTATTAATGTGACATTGTTATGCTTTAAGCTCAATAACCAGGCCAATATTGCTAGTAACAGCATGGGCAAAAAAGTCAAGAAGTAATGTGTGATGATGAACATTTTTGGCTACTCGCTAACCCAAGGCCAATGCACATGGCGATGATTTGTTAATGAGGCAATTTTTAGCATGGTAGGCAGTATGATTGCCCAGCCCACACTTAGATAGACCATGGCGAATTTTAAGTCAGTTATTTTAAGTGCGCCAAGTTTTGCCCCTGCCCAATAGCACATCGGTCCAGCAATCGCCCCCAGTAATATAGCGAGCCATAGCCTTGGCTTTAACCAGCTGAGGCTGCTATTCATGGTGCTGGCAAATAATGCCCAAAGCATGATCATCCATGGCGGCGGCAGTGCACTAGGCCAATAGCTGACTGGCATAAAAGTAATCCAGCCTAGATTGAGGGCCATTGCATCAAATATTAGGCCTATGAACATGGCCGCCAATAATAGGCTGACTTCACTAGGCCAGTGTTGTGACCTAGCCGTATGGGCTAAAAGTATGATGGCAGCCGACAACACGCCCAACCAAGGCAACTGATATGCACTGCCTAATATGCAAGAAAACCAGCCCAATTGAAAACCGATAATATTGATCAGCATGATTAAACTTTTGATTTTTCAAACAGATAGTGGCTAACCCACCATTCTTGGCCATCATTAAAGCCAAATAGCTCAGCGCAGGCCATAAAGAAAATACGCCAACGCTGACGCCAAATAGTCACATTTTCTTTACCGTAACAGCTGGCTAAAATTGGCGTGATGTTTGCGTAGTTTTTATCCATATTTTCTAGCCAAGCATTAGCCGTTTTCTGGTAGTGTCTGCCGTCCCAGCGCCACTGCTTGCTGATCTTAAGGTCAGTCTGAAATTGCAAAGGCGTATCATCGCTGGGCATAAACCCACCAGAAAAAAAGAATTGACTCATCCAGTCATCATCGCCTTGGACTTCGAAGGCGTAAGGCACTTGGCGATGGCAGAATATATGCATGAAAAACTTACCTTCGGGCTTTAACCATAGCCTGATCTTTTTAAATAGCACTTCATAATTTCGCATGTGTTCAAACATCTCGACCGAGACTATGCGGTCAAAAGCCAGATCTGTCGCAAAAACATTCATGTCGCAAGTGATGACATTTAAGTTGTTCAGATTGCGTTTTGCCGCTTCAGCTAATATAAATTCACGTTGCGAGTGCGAATTAGACACGGAAGTGATTTGACTGTGAGGCATATTCTCCGCCATCCACAAAGACAGGGATCCCCAGCCACAGCCTAATTCTAGTATTGTTTGGCCATCATGAAGGTCTGCGTGATGGCTGGTTGTACGTAAGGCTATGTCTTCAGCATCATTTAGGTGATTGATGCTGCTAGGCCAGTAGCAGCTGCTATATTTACGGTTTTTACCCAGCACTAAATCAAAGAATGCTGCGGGCACTTCATAATGCTGAGCATTGGCCTTTTCAGGTAAGGGGGCAATCTGAGCCGATTTCATGCTGGCAAAAAAAAGTGTTCGTATGTCGCTGGCTATTTCTACATCATTTGCAGAAATTTCTTTTAATCTTTGTTTGCAAAGTTTACGTATGCCAGCACGTACCATAAAATCGGGCATTAGGCCCCGTTCAGATACATCAATGGCGAGCTTAGAGAGGGTCATTTTTTTACTTTAATATGTCAGTCATGAGTATGAGGGCTAATGCAGAAAAAGGTTTGCTAGGCAGCACAATATATTCCTAGGGGGCGCAATTTATTGGGGGTGCAAATTTTTAGTGGAACAATTTATTAATAATGCACTCATATTATCAATAATTTAGCTTGCAGGCAGCTATCATGGCGCTTACAAGAAATTTTATCTTATTCACTATTTCATCTTATTTAATAGTGGGGGTTTTTAATAGTGGCGTTAAAAATCTATGATGGGCCTTATTAATGCCTAATACTGCTGTTTGCAAGAGCACTTTTGATTGTACTTTTGACTTAACCCAGCTTGTAGCATCAAGATTAGAATATGAAGGTTAGAACATGAAAATTTTATTATTAGTATGTGCAGTCAGCGTTTTGATGGCCTTGTTTTCTCTCAAGCTTGCTGCCGCAGAAACCCCTAAACAGGGTGAGCTGGCACCAGCATTTACTTTGACCGATCAGCATGGCCAGACGCATACCCTTGTGCAATACGCTGGGCAGTGGCTAGTGCTGTATTTTTACCCTAAAGATGATACGCCAGGCTGCACAAAAGAGGCCTGTAGTTTTCGGGATGACCTTGCGATGATTAGCAAGTTGGGCGCTCAAGTGCTGGGGGTGAGTGTAGATGACAGCCAGTCGCATGCTCAATTTGCCAATAAATATCACCTGACATTTCCTTTGCTTGCCGATAAAGACGCTAAAGTGGCAGACTCTTATGGGGCGTTGACTAACTTATTAGTGATCAAGCTTGCCAAGCGTTACACTTTTCTAATTGATCCAGCTGGCAAGATATCCAAGGTTTATTTGAGTGTTGACACATCAAAACATTCTCAAGAAATTATTGATGACCTAAAAAAATATGCAGTTAAATCTGACTAAAAAGCCACTAGCGCTTATATTGCTTGTTTTACTGTTGCCAGTACTGCTTTATTGGCAGTTTATGCACCCTAGGCCATTAGCGCTGCAAGCGCAAAAAGCCCCAAAAGTCTTAGATACTAGGCTAGCCAATGTGGTGGATGAGTGTGCTGGCATTGCAGACAAAGCGGTGGCTAATATGCAGGCCATAGTAGAGTTTCAAAAGTTAGAAATTGAAGGGCGAAAATTTAACGTGATGCGGCGTTGCATGGATGACCGTGGTTTGATAGAGAATCCACAATGGCTAGCTTATGCAGCGCCGCTAGCTAAGGCTATGGCTAAGCAGCAACATATTTCTGAAGATGAAGCGATTGAGAATTTAAGGCGCTCGCAGATGATCAATGTCAAACCGATTGCCAATCAACCTATTTATTGGCAACCCCGCCATCAATAGCAGCGCTATGCCTGAGGGCGCTGATTTTAACGCTTAGTTCTTCAGAGGCCTCACCGTCTAAGTTAGCGATAGACGATTTGAGCTGATCTAACTGGGCAAAATCCGCCTGTTTTAATGCAATCTCAGATTGATGCACTAAAGCCGCCAAATGCTTAGGGTTAAAGCGCAGCGCCTGATCAAACTCTATTTTTGCTACATCTGCATGGTTTAGTGCCCAGTCAGCTACGCCTAAAAAATACCATGCGTCGGCAGCATTGGGGTCACTTTTGCTCCAAGCTTGGGCAATAGCATGAAGATTTTGCCATTCATGGTTTTGGTAGGGAATGACAACCTGCATGAAGTAGGGTTGTTGTTGGTAGGGCAGTGCCCAGAAAGGTCTTTCCTCGGTATTTAAGCTTTGTAGCTCTTGACTGGCGATGAGCTGTTTAATCCATTCTACCGGCAGGCTGTAAAAGAAACCTTGCCGGCCTGGGCTTTTAAAGCTGGTAATGCCAATTAAGTTGAATTGTTGATCGAATAAAGCGCCACCGCTAGAGCCTAGTGAGAATGCAGCATCTGAGCGGATAATTAAGCCACCATCAAATGGGTATTTGGCTTTGATGCTGCCATAAGAAGGCTGTGGCACGTTATTACCATTGGGGTAGCCTATGCTAAAGACTTCTTCTTCAATGGCGACTGTGGCGGTATCTCGCATAGGCACGGGTTTAAACGGCAGCCCTTCAAATTTAAGCGCACATAAATCATGCTGCCAATCAGCTTTCAGGGCAATCGGTTTATAGCCATCACCGTATTTGGCGACATTAGCGCCTTTACCATTGGCTAGTACGTGGCAATTGGTGATCACGTATTCGTTGCTAATGACCACGCCAGTGCCAGTGCCGACATTGCCATTTTCTAGTTCAACAGAAATCTGCACGATAGAGCCATGTAGCTGCAACAGCTCGCCTATACTAGGCTGTGCAAAAGCACTGTTGGCATAAAGCGCTAGACTAAAGAGTAATATTTTTTTCATGGGATAGCCTAATGATAGGGTTCCCAGTTTTGTCTGGCAAATTTGCCTTAGGTTCAATTAATTTTGGCCTAGAGCTCATTTTGCAGTTACAGTGGTGGACCACTAGTCGCAGCTATTATTTGCTGCCATGCAGGCTTTTATTTTTTGATGATTTCTCTTTTTAAATCCGTAATTTCTTGCATCATCAACTCTAGTGTTTTTTTTAATTCGTCGGTTTTTTTCAGATATAGCCTTTTATCCACATTAAGGTCTATGCCTAGAGTTGCGCTGCTATTGGCTAATGGTTGGTCTGCATGAATATTGAGCGAATTTAAGTCTATTTGCAGCCAAGTTTGTAGAATAAATAGTTTTTCTAGTTCGGGTATGGCTTGCCCACGCAACCATTTTCTAGCGGATTCTTGGCTAATAGGCTCGCTATGCAGCGCTCTTAAGTTGAACTCTTTTGCCAAAAATGCAGCTGAGGGTATTTTTTGATAATAGCTTAGCAAACCTGCGGTTAACAATAGGCTAAAATTTTCTTTTATTTTTTGCTTGCTAGACATCATTAAAAAAACCTTAGTTAATCATCAACTCTATAATTCCAATCTAAAGAATCCCAATGTAAAGCGCGTCAGTTAACGATTGTTATCCATTCTATCTTTTGTGGCTCGCACATTATCAGAAGCCAAATTAGCCAATTTAACAGCTTCAGACGCGGCTAATGTGGCGAACTTTGTTGCCTCTGCTGCCTCGGCCGAAGCTTTTAATAACTCCTCTTCAGCTTGGTGTGCCACAGCTGCGGCTGCGGCTGCTGCTGCTGCTGCGGCCGCTGCGGCCGCTTCAATAGCGGCTTCTGCTGCTGCCGCCGCCGCATCTGCCGCCGCGTCTGCTGCCTTTAACACCTGCTCATTGCAAGCTTCAGTAGCTGCAGTTGAGGCATTTTTGGTTGCCGTTAGCGCATAGGCCGCCCCCTTAGCTGATCGCTTGGCCGATTCAGAAGCTTGTATGGTCAATTCTTTAAGCGCAGATAGTGATGCAATATAGCGCTTATTAATAGTCACATAGCCATGCCTAAGGTTAGTGAGTTCGCCCTCGAACACACTCATTTTTGAATATAAATTTTTAATATCGTCTGTCATGGTATGTCTCATTCATTAAGCCCCGTTTTAGTTTACCCGTAAGCTGCTAGCATCAGTAGTTCGTATCAGTAAGTTATCGGTGGCGGCAAGTTATCAGATTCGCTCGCTGTCTATAGACTTAAGCTAGATTAACTTGCTGACGTCAAGCTACCTAATTTCTATCGGGTATTCAAGATTAATTGCACAAAATACAATTATAGCGTGCATTTATTATCTAATTTACAACTTTAGCGTTTAATTGTAGCGCTAAGCCCATGCTATAAGTACTTCAAATTAAAACAATATTTTATAACATTGACCTCATGTCATGATTGACTCGGGTTAAGAGCAAGGCTGCTAAATGCTAAGTCTAGCTTTAATGCAAAGGGGTTTGTCAAACAATTGATTGTTTGATGCTAACTATCTTCATGGCGACACAAGTCCACGATACACTTCAATGATGCTTAGGCGATGATATGCGCTTAGGCTATCTTGGTTTAAATTCAATTACCGAGGGGGTGTTGTTTGCTAATGCTCAAGGCATCATTGAGTTCGTCAATATTGCGTTTACCCGCCTCACGGGCTTTGCTGAGTCAGATTTACTAGGCACTCAATGCAGTGCTAAGTTACAGGGGCCATTGACTGACAAAAATGCAATTCTGCAAATGCGCCATGCAAGATTAAATGACATCGCCTTTCATGGTGATGTTTTAAATTATAAAAAAGATGGCAGCACTTTTTGGAATAGCCTGACCATCACCCCCATCTTTAATGAAGCTTTGCAGCTCACTCATTACATTAGTATTACCCGCGATATTAGCGCAATTAAATTAGCTGCGCTGACTATAAAGCGCCAGCGTGATGACATGGCAGCAGAATTGTCTGAAAAAACTGGTGAATTAAAAATTAGCTTAGCTAACAGTAATTTTACCGCACTTAAGCTTGCTGAAAAAAACCATGACTTAAAGATGGCGCAAACGGTATTACTGGAAAGTGAAGAGCGACTGTCATTAGCCATCCGTTCTGCTGGTATAGGCATCTGGGATTTAAATTTGCAGACCATGGGCTTGATATGGGATAACAGCATGCTGGCGCTATTTGGTGTAGAGCGTGCGGACTTTAGCAATACCATTGATGGTTGGCGAGATTGCATACACCCTGATGACCGTGACTATGCTGAAAATCAATTAAATGCGGCTATTTATCATCAACAGCCTTTAGATTTTGTTTTTAGAATCGTTTGCAAGAAGACTGAAATTCGCCATATTAAAGCGCTAGGAACAGTTTTTTACGACGAAAATGGCCAGCCTTTACGCGTTCTAGGTACCAATATAGATGTGACTAAATTAGCTTGGCTAGATCAGCTTAAATCGGAGTTTTGTGCTACCGCCGCCCATGAACTAAGAACGCCCATGACGGTGATATTTGGTTACGCGGAGTTATTAAAAAATATGCCTCTTGATACACAGCTACAAAAAGAGGCGATCACTACTTTGTACCAGCAATCAAGCCTGATGATAGAGCTACTAAATGATATTTTAGATATGTCCAAATTAGAGCAGCAAGCAGCTAATTTTATTCAGATGCGGCCTCAAGCTATAGGCCTCATCATACAAGGCTTAGTGAGCACCATAATGCTTGATGCAAATCATAAGCGAGTGCTGTTAGATATCAGCGCCAACTTGCCTGATGTCAATGTTGATAAAGCCAAAATCGAACAGGTGATTAAAAATTTATTGAGTAATGCGAGTAAATTCTCACCTCAAGGCGGCGAGATTAGTATGCAGGTCAGCCAAGTAATACACGAAGAAGTACCTAAAGTATTGATTTGTATAGAAGACCATGGCATAGGCATGACAGCAGAGCAGCTAAAACATGTTTATGATAAATTTTATAGAGCGGATCAATCTGGCAAAATTCCAGGCACAGGCTTAGGCATGGCTATTGTCAAAGACATCCTGACCTATCACGGCGGTTGCATAGAGATAAAAAGTCAATTCGGGCAGGGCACGCAGGTCATGGTGTATTTGCCGATAGCTGAAGTCTAGTCAGGCTGTATAGCCACAAAAAATACCCAGAATTAACAAAAGAGGCCTGCAATTTACATTGCAGGCCTAGCTTATTGAATCAGCGCTAAGTTGTCAGTTGCCGCTTAATTATTTACCGCTAGCATGTCGACAAATTGATGCACTGGCGTGGCCTCTAGCTTAGCTTGGTCTAAACATAGCGCTAAAATATCTGCCTGTTTTTGAGTATCAAAGCGCCGAGCTAGGTTGGTTTTGAATTTTTTAACTAGCTCTGGTATGCCTTGTGCGCGGCGACGGCGGTGGCCTATTGGGTATTCCACGGCAATGTTGTCTGATTGGCTGCCATCTTTGAAAAATATTTGTATAGCATTGGCGATGGAGCGTTTTTCAGGGTCGTGATAATCAGCCGTGTAGCTTGCTTTTTCTATACAAGTCATTTTTGCGCGAATTGCGTCAATTCGTGGGTCTGCAGCTGCCGCGTCTTCATAGTCTTGTGCAGTTAAGTTGCCTTTTAATAAACCAATAGTGGCCATGTATTGTATGCAGTGGTCACGGTCTGCTGGGTTATCCAGCGGGCCAGTTTTGTCAATAATGCGTATGGCTGATTCGTGCGTGGTAATCACAATTTTTTCAATTTGGCCAATTTGTTCTAGCGTTTGTAGTTTGCTAGCTACTTGTGCATGAAGCTGAATGGCGCATTCCACCGCAGTTTGCGCGTGGAACTCAGCAGGGAATGAGATTTTAAACAAGACTTGTTCCATCACGTATGAGCCATAACTACGTTGAAATTTAAAGGCATTACCCTTAAATAGCACGTCATAAAAGCCCCATGTTTTGGCTGTCAGTGCCGATGGGTAGCCCATTTCGCCTTGCAGTGTCATCCAAGCTAGTCTGACTGCACGACTGGTGGCATCACCCGCCGCCCACGATTTGCGCGAGCCAGTATTTGGTGAGTGGCGATAAGTTCTTAGACTTTGGCCATCAACAAAGGCATTAGACACCGCGTTGATGATGTCTTCTTTATTGCCGCCTAGCAACTTTGTAACGACTGCAGTCGAGGCGATTTTAACCAAAATCACATGATCTAAACCTACCCGATTAAAACTGTTTTCGAGGGCTAATACACCTTGAATCTCATGCGCTTTAATCATGGCGGTCAATACATCTTTGATGGTCAGTGGCGCTTTGCCTGCAGCGATATTTTTACGCGATAAATAATCTGCGCTGGCTAAGATGCCACCTAAATTATCTGAGGGATGGCCCCATTCAGCCGCTAACCAAGTGTCGTTAAAGTCTAACCAACGTATCATGGCGCCAATATTAAAAGCGGCGAGGATTGGGTCTAGCTGAAAATTAGTCCCTGGCACTTTTGCACCATTGGGCACTACCGTGCCAGCAATCACTGGCCCCAATAATTTGGTGCAAGCAGGGTAGTCTAATGCTTCAAAGCCACAGCCTAGCGTGTCCATTAAGCAATTGCGTGCGGTATCAAATGCTTCGGAAGATTGAATTTCGTAATCAGCCACATAATTGGCGATATCGACAATCACTTGGTCTGGGGCAGGGCGAACGTTTGAAATGTGTGCGGACATATTTAAAAAAACCTCTAATTGTATGAATTGAATTTAGTGATATTTATCTTTGGCTAAGCGGAACATAAGGTCGGTTATCTGGACCTGTGTATTCGGCATTGGGTCGAATAATTTTGTTGTCTATGCGTTGTTCTATGACATGAGCAACCCAGCCTGTGGTGCGTGAAATGACAAATATGGGCGTGAACATGCCAGTGGGAATGCCCATCATGTGATAGCTAGAGGCGCTGTACCAATCTAAATTAGGGAACATTTTTTTCTCGCGCCACATCACCGCTTCTATGCGAGATGAAACGTCAAATAGGGTCATATTGCCTGCGTCTGCACATAGTTTGCGGCTGACTTCTTTGATGGATTCATTTCTTGGGTCAGCGATGGTGTACACCGGGTGACCAAAGCCTATGATAATTTCTTTGTTAGCCATTCTTTGTAAAATATCCGCTTCTGCCTCATCGGCGGTTTGGTAGCGTTCGATAATTTCCATGGCCGCTTCATTAGCGCCGCCGTGTTTTGCGCCACGTAATGCGCCTATCGCCCCAGTGATGCAAGAATACATGTCAGATAATGTGCCAGCAATAACCCGTCCAGCAAAGGTGGAGGCGTTAAACTCGTGTTCTGCATAAAGTACCAGTGAGGTATTCATTGCTTGAATATGCAATGGGCTAGGCGCTTTGCCATGCAATACGTGTAAAAAGTGCGCAGCAATACTGTCATCATCTGTCACCACATCCACACGTTTGCCGCTGTGGCTAAAGTGGTACCAATACAGCAAAATAGAGCCAAAGCATGAAATTAAGCGATCGCCCAAATCTTGCGCGGCTGCCGTATTGCGGTTGGCAACTTCTGGCTCTAAAGTGCCTAGCATGGCGCAACCTGTGCGCATCACATCCATTGGGTGAGTGTTTTTTGGTATTTGTTCTAGAACGGTTTTAAGAGCGGCCGGTAAATCGCGCAGTGTTTTTAGTTTTGCATGATAGGTTGCTAATTGTGTTTTATTGGGCAGTTCGCCATGTATCAGCAAGTAAGCGACTTCTTCAAATGTAGCATGTTTGGCCAGCTCGGTAATATCGTAGCCACGATAGTGCAAATCGTTGCCGGTATGTCCCACCGTACAAATTGAGGTAGAACCAGCGGAAACGCCAGCCAGCGCCACGCCTTTTTTCTTTTTTGGCGCTTCTTCAAGGTTTTGCGCAGGTGAATTCATGACTACTTTTCTCCTTTAAATAATTCATCCAGCTTTTGTTCGAAAGCGTGGTAGCCCAAGTTTTCATAGAGCTCAGCACGGGTTTGCATTAAACCAATCACATTTTTTTGAGTGCCATCTTTACGCATGGCTTGATACACGGTAAGCGCCGCTTGATTCATGGCGCGGAACGCAGAGAGCGGGTACAGCACCATGCTGACATCTGCCCCAGCCAATTCATCCACAGTAAATAATGGCGTGCTGCCGAACTCGGTAATATTGGCCAGTACGGGCACTTTCACTGCGGCAGCAAATTGTTTGTACATAGTCAGTTCTGTCATGGCTTCAGGAAATATCATGTCAGCTCCTGCTTCTACGCAGGCACAAGCTCTATCCATGGCTGATTGCAGACCTTCTACGGCCAATGCGTCAGTACGCGCCATCACCACAAAGTCGGCATAAGGTTTGGCGTCAACTGCGGCTTTCACCCGGTCAACCATCTCCGCTAAGCTGACAATCGATTTGTTAGGCCGATGACCGCAGCGCTTAGCGCTGACTTGGTCCTCAATATGAATGGCCGCCGCACCTGCTTTAGCCACACTTTTTACGCTGCGGGCGATGTTGAATGCGCCACCCCAGCCTGTATCAATATCGACAAGTAATGGCGTATCGACCGCGTCGGTAATACGTCTGACATCAATCAACACGTCTTCTAAACTAGAAATGCCTAAATCTGGCAAGCCTAGTGAGCCAGCTGCCACTCCGCCGCCAGATAAATAGAGCGCTTTAAAGCCAGTTTGTGTGGCGAGCATGGCATGATAGGCATTGATTGCACCGATAATTTGTAGTGGTTTTTCGGCTTTAAGTGCCGCGCGAAAACGTGCGCCAGCGGTAGCTCTTTGTGTCATATTAAATACCTAAAAAATAAACTGAAAATTAGCTAAAAAATGCCTGCATGGCATCGGCTTGTATGACCACTTTGGTCAATTTGGCTTTTTGTAAAATTTCCCAAAAATAGCGGTATGTGGCTCGATCGTGCAGCTCGCCATCATATTGTATGGGCCCCCAGTCGGCTTTTTGGGCGGCTAGTAGAATATTCGCGCCATCTTGCACCTCATCAAAATTCGGTTTCATGGCATTGACTATCGCTTCAATTTGCGTGGGATAAATGCTCCACATGCGTAAAAAGCCAAATTCATTGCGCGCGCGTGAGGCGTCGGCATAGGTGGTTTCTACATTTTTAAGGTCCAGCGTCACGTTATGTGCAGGCACTACGCCATTGGCCAGTGCGGCGGCGACTAACTCCGCCTTGGCGCGTGCTAATAATCTATGCTCAAATTGCCCAGGGCTGCGCATGGCCGAGGCAGGAATAGCGCCGTGATGGCCACTGACAAAATCCATTAAGCCAAAATCTAATACTTGTAGCCAAGGTAGTGTGGCGATTTCATGCACGGCTTTTAATGCGCCATGCGTTTCTATTAGGATGTGTATTGGGATTTCACGCGTGATGCCATGAAAGGCCGCGACCTTTTGAATGTAAGCAATCATCTCTTGGGCTTGGGCGTAACTGGTACATTTGGGGATAGTGATGTAACTTAAAACTTGACCAGCACCGCCGACTAAAATATCCACATCAAGCTTCCAAGCAGGGTGGGTGTAATCGTGAATGCGTGCACCTGCCATTTGATGCTTGTTCTCAGCGCTTGTGAGTAGACGTACTATCATGGCGGCATGGTCGCGTTCTTGGCCAGCTTGCGCGCCATCTTCACAATCACAAGTAATATCAAATACTGGCCCTAGCGTGTCTTGCATGGCCAGTGCCTTAAGAATTAATTTTTCACTTCCAGCAAAATGCTCACAAGATGGGATGATAGGAAAAGACTTTTCTCCGCCAAATAAGGCTAGGTTAGGGTGAACCAATTGTTGTGTTGTCGCCATGATATTGTCCTAATACTTAAATTAAAATGGTTTGCGTGGCATAAGCACGGTGTAATCTAGGTCTAGCACCACGTTGGGGTGATAGGATTTATTTTCGCCATAATTGACATGGGTGCTAGAGAGCGATGTGGCTGGTATATTTTTGATACCCACCATGCGCAGTCTGACGGCTGCAACGTCAACCCGATTGGGAATTAGCCATTTATCTAGCACTTCTGACCAAGTAAAAATAGTGTCATCGCCAAAAGTTGGGTTGCAGTGCGTGCCAGCATTAATAGCTGCTATGGTCAGGGCATTTTCTAGCCCATCGTGAGACAGTGCGCGACACAGCGAAATAATGTGGCCGCCATACATGAGTCGCCGCCCAAACGCCGTTTGCTTCATCATCACATCATCAAAATGTAGGCGTGCATTGTTTTGATAGAGTTTGGTGGCTAAGGTGTGGTCGCTGTCGTTAATCGTCATGCCTGCTGGATGATTAATGCGCTCGCCTATGGTGTAGTCGTCCCACAAGTATTGCCCGCCAGTATTAGCGGTGTTAAATTTTCTGGCATCTAAAAAGCTAGGTACGGCCAATTCGGTATTGGGCACAAAGCCTGATAGCTTGGGGATGACGGTTTCTGTGCTAGGTGCGTTGATGTTGTTTTTATGTACCATGACCCAGCGCACCCAAGACAGCACGGGCTGTTGCAACTGGTTAGTTGATACAGAGCGCACATAAGCGACACCAGATTTGCCGTTAGAATTTTGTTTAAGACCGATCACGGTTGAGCTGGTGCTCAGTGTGTCACCTATATAAACCGGGTGCAAAAATCGCACTTCAGCATAGCCTAAGTTAGCCACAGCGTTGACTGAGATGTCAGGCACGGTTTTACCAAAGGCAATATGAAAAGCAAGCAAATCGTCTACTGGCCTGGCGTTATAACCTAAAGATTGGGCGACAGTATCAGCCGAGTGCAGCACTTGTCTGGCACCCGTTAGTGCGATGTATAAAGCTACTTCGCCTTCGCCTATGGTGCGTGGCGTGGCGTGATGTATCACTTGATTGAGGGCAAAATCCTCAAAAAAATTGCCGCTACTGATTTTGTTAGTAGTATTCACGTTGCTAGGCATGGCTGGCTTCCAAAGTTGTAATCATATCGTTGAGTTTTAATAAGCGCTCAGCGGCTCTGACGTGATGGCGCTCTACTAGTTTGTCATTGACGACGACGGTGCCTTTACCCATTTTATTGGCGGCTTTTAATGCGACAATAATTTCACGTGCATGGGTCACTTCACTGGCTTGTGGGCGATAGGCATCATTGCTGTAGGCTAGTTGCGCAGGGTGTACCAGTGATTTGCCATCAAAGCCCATGTCGCGCCCTAGTCGGCAAGCGTATTCAAAAGAGTGCATATTTTTGAAGTCACTGGTGATGCCGTCAACGACCGCATGACCATAAGCACGTGCCGCTAAAATCACCAGCGATAGTGAGGTAAGTAGTGCTGAGCGTTCATGTGTCACTCTGGCATGTAATTGTGAGTTTAAGTCTGAAGTGGCCATGACCATACATACAATACGGTCAGACACGCTGGCAATTTCCTTGGCATTTAACACGGCAATCGGGCTTTCTATCATCACCATAATAGGCAAATGACTGCCACCAGCAGCATCTAATAATGACAGGGCGATTAGCACATCTTCTTTAGATTCAATATTGGGGAACAGCACGGCGTCAATTTTTGTCTTGGCAATGGCTTTAATGTCGTCTTGGCCCCATTGTGAGATTAAATCGTTAACTCGCACCACGACTTCGCGTGAGCCATAGCCACCTTCGGTCACGGCACGTACTACGTTATCACGCGATTCTTCTTTACACTCAACTAAGACTGGATCACCTAAATCAAGTATCACTGAGTCGGCGTGCAAGGTTCTGGCGCGGTCGAGGTAGTGAGTGTTGCAGCCCGGCACGTAAAGCATAGAGCGGCGTGGGCGATAATATAGCGTCATTCGAATCCCTTTATTTCATTGGTCTTTAATGTAACTTTTCAACTTGATTTGATTATATAGAGAGAAAATCGAAACTGTCAATCTATATCTTATGTCTTATATAAGATATAAAATGCTAGACTATTAAAAAATGGCATGATATAAATAAGCCTAATACAGTTTGCTGTTCATTTGCTTACCGTTTAATTGTTGCTCAATATAGATGAGATAAAAAATCATGATAGACAAACACTACAATTCACCAAGCTATAAGCCGCTTTATGATCAGATTAAAGTATTGCTCACGCAAAGTTTGATTGGTGGTGAGTGGCGTCCAGGCGATATG
The DNA here is from genome assembly GCA_903876765.1 of uncultured Pseudomonadota bacterium. Classification (GTDB taxonomy): domain Bacteria; phylum Pseudomonadota; class Gammaproteobacteria; order Burkholderiales; family Methylophilaceae; genus Methylotenera. The sequence goes on from CAIRBH010000030.1 coordinate 23,366, forward strand.
ATTCCAAGCGAAATTGAATTAGCTGGCCGTTATAAAGTCAGTCAAGGCACAGTCAGAAAAGCCATTGATGCCTTAGCGACAGAAAATATTTTGATACGCCGACAAGGTAAGGGCACATTTGTTGCCACCCATAGTGCCGAAGGCATGAAGTTGCGGTTTTTACGCTTAACTTCAGTCGATGGGCAAAAAGAACTGCTTAAAAATGAGTTTATTTCATGCACTAAAGGCAAGGCAGATGCGCGTATGGGCCAGGTTCTTGATTTAAAAGCGGGCGCTTCCACCATAGAAATAAAACGTTTACTGACTTTTTCAGGTAGGCCACTTATTTTTGACCACATCATTGTGCCAGCCGCCCCGTTTAAAGGCTTGAACGGCCAGCGTGTGGAAGATAATAACGGTTCTATGTATAGCATGTATGAATCAGAATTTGGTGTACGCATGATACGTGCAGAAGAGCGTTTAAAAGCAGTGGCCGCAAAAGGTGAAGTGGCCAAGGACTTGGGTCTTAAAGAAAATGAGCCAATTTTAAGTATAGAGCGCGTGTCGTTTACTTATGGCGATAAGCCCATGGAATGGCGCTTAGGATTATGTGTGACAGATAACCATCATTATATGAACGAGCTTGAGTAGGCTAAATAAGCAAGCTTAGAGATAGCAGATAATTAATTACAGAATATACAAAAATTAAAAGAAGGTTAAAAAATGGATGATTTGAAAAAGCGTGCTCTTGATTACCATGAGTTTCCTAAACCAGGCAAACTCTCGGTCGAATCGTCTAAACCATGTGCTACGCAAGATGACTTGTCTCTAGCCTATACGCCTGGAGTTGCGGTGCCGGTGCGAGAAATTAATCGTGACCCAGCCAACGCCTATAAATACACCAATAAAGGCAATTTAGTGGCGGTAATTACCGATGGTACTGCGGTGTTGGGTTTAGGCAATATGGGCCCGCTAGCCAGCAAGCCCGTGATGGAAGGTAAGGCCGTTTTATTCAAACATTTTGCTGGTATAGATGTATTCGATATAGAGATTAATGCGCCTAGCATAGAAGCTTTTATTGAAACGGTGGTCAATATCGCGCCAACTTTTGGCGGTATTAATTTAGAAGACATTGCCGCGCCACATTGTTTTAGGATAGAAAATGAATTACGCGCACGATTAGATATTCCAGTGTTTCATGATGATCAGCATGGCACAGCGGTAATCGTGGCAGCGGCGTTATCTAATGCTTTAGAGCTGCAAGGTAAAACTTTAGCTAGCGCAAAAATTGTATTTTTAGGCGCTGGCGCAGCAGGTTGCTCTTGTGCCCGTTTACTAAAACTGATGGGTGCGACGAATATCACCATGGTGGATAAATCAGGCATATTAGATAGCGCGCGCAGCGATTTGCATGACAATAATCGCCATTTGGCGGTGCCACCTAGCAGCGCTAAAACCTTAGCCGATGTGATGCCTGAGGCCGATGTATTTATTGGCGTTTCTGCAGCCAATGCCTTATCGCCAGATTTATTAAAACTGATGGCGGCAAAGCCCGTGGTATTTGCTTTGGCTAATCCTGACCCTGAAATATTGCCCAGTTTAGCCCATGCGGTGCGTGATGATATTTTAATGGCAACTGGTAGGTCAGATTTTCCTAATCAAGTGAATAATGCACTTTGTTTTCCTTACCTGTTCCGCGGAGCGCTGGATGCCAAGGCTAAGCAAATCACTGATGAAATGCAAATCGCCGCCGCACATGCCTTAGCTGCGCTAGCCCGTGAACCCGTGCCGGCCGATGTGCTTGCAGCTTATAACTTAACCAGTTTGAGTTTTGGCAAAGATTATATTATCCCCAAACCCTTCGATAAACGCTTGTTGGCCTGCGTATCTGGTGCTGTGGCAGATGCGGCAAGATTACAACAAGCGCAATAAAAGTGTCATTGACTATGCTAAATGATTCATCACAAAACCAGTCAAAAGTGGGCCTAACCAAAGCGCAAAAACCACGGCCTAAAAATCTTAATTTATTGACCATACGCTTGCCGATTAATGCGCTGGTGTCTATTTTGCATAGGGCAACAGGCTGTATATTATTTCTCATCCTGCCTGTCATTTTGCTGCTTTTGCAATGGTCACTTAGTTCGGCGGCAAATTTTGAAACAGTCGTTGCCATTTTGCATTCGCCGCTCATCAAGCTGATGTTACTTGGTTTAGGCTGGGCTTTTTCCCATCATTTTTTTGCTGGCATACGTCATTTAGCTATGGATGTGCATTGGATGACAAGCCTGATGAAAGCCCGCTATACCAGTAAAGTGGTGTTAGTGCTGGGGGCACTGGCAACTTTATTATTGGCGATTAAATTATGGTGATGGTCTTATGCTGATAGAACTTTTAACCAAGCGCTACCCTGGTATGCGTGCTTGGCTAACGCAGCGCTTAAGTGGGCTGGTGATGGCAATTTATAGCGTACTTGCTTTGGGGCGTTTCTTACTATTGCAGCCCACTTATTATGAAGCTTGGCTAGATTTTTTTAGGCCTTGGTGGTGGCGTCTAGCAAGCTTGCTTTTTTGGATAAGTTTGTCGATACACGCTTGGTTAGGCATACGTGATGTACTCAAAGATTACGTGCCAAATGCCAATCTACGTGGCGTATTAATTAAGTTATTAGTCGTAGTGCTTTGGCTATATTTGGCCTGGGCAACTTACTTGCTTTTTGGTTAATTTTAAATTTTATTAAAGGTTTAATTGCTTATGGCAGTTGCAACACAAATATTTGATGCTTTAGTCGTGGGTGGTGGTGGAGCAGGCTTGCGTGCTTCATTGCAGCTAGCGCAATCTGGCCTAAAAGTGGCGGTTTTGTCTAAAGTTTTTCCAACGCGCTCACATACTGTGGCAGCGCAAGGTGGCATTGCTGCGGCATTGGGTAATGTGGCAAACGATCAATGGTTATGGCACATGTATGACACCATTAAAGGCTCAGACTACTTGGGCGATCAAGATGCGATTGAGTTTATGTGTAAAAACGCCGCCGCCGCGATTTATGAGCTTGAGCATTTTGGTATGCCGTTTGATCGCTTAGAAAATGGCAAAATATTTCAGCGGCCGTTCGGCGGCATGACGCAAAATTTTGGAGAAAGTGCCATTTCACGCACTTGCGCGGTGGCTGATAGAACTGGCCACGCCATGCTGCATACGCTCTATCAGCGCAATATTCAATCCAATACCCAATTTTTTGTTGAGTGGCTAGCCCTAGATTTATTAAAAGATGCCGATGGTGATGTGCTAGGCGTCTTGGCTTTAGACATTGAAACAGGCGAAGTGCATTGCATACGCGCCAAGGCCACCCTACTGGCTACCGGCGGTGCAGGGCGCATATTCAAAGCCAGTACCAATGCTTTTATTAATACTGGCGATGGCTTAGGGATGGCGGCACGGGCCAATATCCCCTTGCAAGACATGGAGTTTTGGCAATTTCACCCCACAGGCGTCTTAAATGCTGGGGTGCTGATTACCGAAGGGGTGCGAGGTGAGGGCGGTTATTTAGTCAATAGCGAGGGCGAACGTTTTATGGAGCGCTATGCGCCACATGCTAAAGATTTAGCCAGTCGTGACGTGGTGTCTCGCGCCACTGCCACTGAGATTAAAGAAGGGCGTGGCGTCGGCAAAAATAAAGACGCGGTTTATCTGAAGTTAGATCATCTAGGCGAGGCGCTTATCAACGACAGGTTGCCAGGCATACGAGAAATCGCCAAAACCTTTGCCAATGTGGACCCTGTGAAAGATCCGATTCCTATAGTGCCAACGGTGCATTACATGATGGGCGGCATTCCAACTAATCTGCAAGGCCAAGTAATAGTGCCAGACGCTACCGGAGGACAATCTGTGGTGAATGGTTTGTACGCGGTGGGTGAATGTGCTTGTGTTTCTGTACATGGCGCTAATCGTTTGGGTTCAAATTCATTGTTAGATTTAGTGGTATTCGGCCGCGCTGCGGGCGATAAAATGGTTGAAGAAGTGAGAAAAGACAACCATCACAAACCATTGCCAGCAGATGCGTTTGATAAAACTTTAGCCAGATTAACTCGATTAGATAAGCAAACACAAGGTGAAAGCGTTAAAGAGGTCGGCGCGGCCTTGCGTGAGACCATGCAAACCCATTGCGGCGTGTTCCGCTTTCCTGAATTGTTGCATGAAGGTGTGGCTAAAATTAACCAAGTGGCTGAACGTGCTAAAAATACCGTGATAAAAGATAAAAGTCAGGTGTTTAATACAGCCAGAGTTGAGGCCTTAGAGCTGGATAATTTGGTGGAAGTAGCCTTAGCCACCATGCACGCGGCAGAAGCCAGAAAAGAAAGCCGTGGCGCACATGCACGAGAAGATTTTAGTGAGCGTGATGATAAAAACTGGCTGACACACTCGCTTTATTATCGTGAGGGCCATCGTTTGGCTTACAAACCGGTACGCCTCAAACCACAAACTGTCGAGAGCTTTGAGCCCAAGGCGCGTGTGTATTAATTGATCAGCATTGAAGAGATTAAAAGATGAAATTTTCCATTTATAGATTTAACCCAGATGTCGATAAAAAACCCTATATGCAAGACTACGATGTAGTGTTAGAAGACAGCGACCAAATGCTATTGGATGCCTTGTTACGCATTAAAGACTTAGACGATAGCTTAAGTTTGCGTAAATCTTGCCGTGAAGGCGTTTGCGGCTCGGATAGCATGAATATTAACGGTAAAAATGGTTTAGCCTGTATTACCAAATTGTCCGATTTAGAACAGCCTGTTGTGCTGCGGCCTATGCCAGGCTTGCCAGTGATTCGAGATTTAGTGGTTGATATGACGCAGTTTTTTGAAAACTATAATTCAGTGCAGCCCTACTTAGTTAATAACGACCCGCCGCCTGAGACCGAGCGTTTGCAGTCGCCAGAAGATAGAGCCAAGTTAGATGGCTTATATGAATGTATTTTATGCGGTGCATGCACCACTTCATGTCCGTCTTTTTGGTGGAACCCTGATAAATTTGTCGGCCCAGCGGGGTTGATGCAGGCCTACCGCTTTATGGTGGATAGCCGCGACCAAGCCATAGATGAGCGTTTAGAGAATTTAGAAGCGCCAGATCGCTTGTATCGCTGCCATAACATCATGAACTGTGTGGAAGTTTGCCCAAAAAAACTGAACCCCAGTGCGGCCATAGCAAAAATTAAAGACCTGAAGTTTGAGCAAGCGCGTGAGCATAAAAGTCAGCTTAAAAAACAGATAGCCATTAAGCCAGTATGACTATGAATACGCACACACAGAGCAATATGACGCCAGAACAAGTGCGACGTCTAAGTTGGCGCTGTCGGCGTGGGTTGTTAGAGCTAGATATAGTCTTGCAAAGATTTTCTGAACATCATGTCGCGAACTTGAACCCACAAGAGCTACTGGCATTTGATGGCTTGTTAGATTTGCCAGACAATGAATTCTTGGATTTGGTGACTTTACGGGTCCATGTGAGCAATGTGGCAGCCTTAAGAGACAAAAAACTAGATGCGGTTGCCATGCAGCGTGTGCTGACTAAATTAAGTGGTCGTGAATAAGTGAATCGTTAAAATCAATTGTTAGAAAAATAAATAATTAAAATCAGTGAAAGAGCTAATATGAATAACGTACACCCGATTACCGACGAAGCCAGCATGAACCATCTAAACAAAATAAAATGCTATAGCAATAGCGCTATGTTGGGTGAAAGCTGGCCTGGCATACAACTGTATTACCCGCCAGTTAAATATTCACCTGCCTTAGGCATTTATGAAGATTTAACGCAGGCTGCAGCACGTATGCGTAAACATGCACACAACACCAATGCCCATACCTTGATTTTTGACTTGGAAGATGGCTGCCGCCAAAAAGAAATGAGTCGAGATTTGTTGCGTCAAGAGCTGCCTTTGCTGCGTAAAGACAATCAGCAGGTCACCATAGCCATTCGCGCCAACTCATTTCGCACTGATGAATATGAACTAGATATGCAGTTAGTCAGTGATATGTCAGATTATATTGATGTGGTCATGCTGGCTAAGGCTGGCGAGGCGTATGGCGCGGCCGAAGTGCGCGATTTATCTAGCTTTTTGCTGGAAATTAACCCGCACATCACCATACAACCCATCATTGAACACCCTAAATCACTTAAGATCGCTCCTGAGTTATTGCAATACAGCACGGTCAAGCATGTTGTGTTTGGTATTCATGACTTTTCTAAAGCGATGGGCATACATATAACCCCAGAACACTGGATAGAAGAGTTGCAGTTTTATATGAATCAGCTCATGTTTGAAGCCCGTATTGCCGGTAAAGGCGTGATAGGCGGGGTAGAAACCTTGATAGGCGCCAATGTCATGCCAGAAAAGTTTGTCGAGCCGCATGATGTACGCCGCTGGCTAGATTTGCACGGAGATAATGAGTCCAGAGTGGTTTATAAACACGCCTGCCAAGAGGCTGCCATGGGCTTGACTGGCAAGCAAGTCATACATCCTGGCCATATTCACTTATGTAAAACGGCTTATACGCCATCCCCTACCGAAGTGAACCAAAAAGTCCGCATACTGAAAGCAGCCATAGAGGCTGATGCGCTGCACGGCGGTGCGATTAAGTTTGAGGGTGAAATGTTAGATCCGCCTATGTTTGGTAAGGCGCTACAGACCTTGCTGCGTGCCCATGCCTTAAGGGCCATCACCCCAGAGGACAAAAACTTTGCCTTGCAAGTGCTGGAGTTATTGCCAGCGCAAGTGATACGACAAAACTGGCCATACGGCGCGATTTTATAGCCAGACCTTAGAGCATATTTTTAAAAGTGACCCTATTTATTCTGCAATTTATGAAAGCTCAATGATGCAAAAATTTGAAAAATTTCCAGACTGGCCATGGAATATAGCAAAACACTTCAATATTGGTGCTGCCTGTACAGATAAACATTTAAACACGCCAGCGGCGCAAGCCATCGCCATGATAGTCGAAGATGATGTGCAAGGCACTTCTCAAATCAGCTTTGCGCAGTTAGCCAAACGTACCGACCAATTTGCTCAATTACTGAGAAATCTGCAACTGAGCCTAGGGGATAGGGTGTTGATTCGCTTGCCTAATTGTTTGGATTACCCGACAGCTTTTTTGGGCACCATGAAGCGCGGCGCCATTGCTGTGCCAACATCGACCTTGCTGACCGCCGAAGAAGTGGCTTATTTGGCGCGTGATTCTAACGCGGCGGTATTGGTCACAGATAAAGCAGCCTGGCCCTCGCTACAAGACCATCTGTCAGAACTGCCCAATCTAAAGCATGTATTGTTGTCTGGCAGCGGCGATGTTGTTAAACATGCCAGTTTAAATGTGTGTGATTTAGCCACCGAACTTGCAGCAATTATGACTTGTTCAGGTACTGAGCAAACGGCGGCAGACGATCCTGCCTATTTAGTTTACACCTCAGGCACGACTGGCTACCCTAAAGGGGTGTTACATGCCCACCGCGCGTTGATAGGTCGTGAGCCTGCGGCAAAATATTGGTTTAATTTTTCTGATCATTTACAAGACCGCATTATGCATTCTGGTAAATTTAACTGGACTTATGTACTAGGCACGGGTTTGATGGACCCCTTGTATTTAGGTAAAACCGTGATTGTGCATGAAGGTAAAAATGATGCTGATTTATGGACACGTTTGATCGCCAAACACGAGGCAACTATTTTTGTGGGCGTGCCTACTATTTATCGGCAAATTATTCAAAAATCAGCAGCAAAGCAGGCGGATGTGCCCAGCTTGCGCCATTGTATGAGTGCTGGTGAGCATTTGTCTGATGAAGTTTTGCAGCAATGGCGTGCACGTTTTGGCCAAGATATTTATGAAGCTGTCGGCATGAGTGAGTTTTCTTACTATTTAAGTCAAAGCATATTCCGCCCGATTAGAGCAGGTTCAGCAGGTTTTCCACAACCTGGCCATGCCATTAAACTGCTTAATCCCGATACTTTAGAAGAAGTAGCAGCTGGCGAAGAAGGCATGATATGCGTGCCAGATAATGATCCTGGGCTATTTTTGCGCTACTGGAATTTAGCTGAAGAAACCGCAAAATATAAACACGATGGCTGGTTTTTTACTGGGGATTATGCCCGTTACGATGCCGATGGCTATATTTGGTTCTTAGGTCGTAAAGACGACATTATTAAAAGTTTTGGCTATCGGGTATCGCCGTATGAAATCGAGCGGGTTTATAAGTCGCATCCAGCGGTTGCCGATTGCGCGGCAGTCGGTGAAGAGCTTGAAAAAGATAAGTTATTGGTAGTGACTTACGTGATATTGCAGCCCAATCATGAGGTGAGTGCTGATGAGTTGCTGGCTTTTGGCAAGCAACAATTAGCCGCTTATAAAACGCCAAAAACGGTTTATTTAACTAAAGAGTTTCCACGTACTAAAAATGGCAAAATTTTACGAAAAGACATCAACAATACAATTGCTTACGCCAAATCTTCAAGATGAAGCATAGCTAGGAAAACGCTGGTAAGGTACCCATGACAACCATAGACCAAGAAGACTTTATTCAAAGCATTGCCGATGCGCTGCAATATATTTCTTATTACCATCCGCTAGACTATATACAAGCCCTAGGTCGGGCCTATGAGGCGGAGCAATCGCCTGCGGCTAAAGACGCCATTGCACAAATTTTAAGCAATTCACGTATGTGTGCTGAAGGCAAGCGGCCGCTTTGCCAAGATACTGGCATTGTTGTTGCTTTTATTAAAGTTGGCATGCAAGTAAAGTGGGATGCAGCGTTGAATGTTGAGCAAATGGTCAATGAAGGTGTGCGCCGTGCTTACCAATTGCCTGAGAATAAATTACGCGCTTCTATGGTCAGCGACCCCGCTGGAAAGCGCGCCAATACTAAAGATAACACGCCAGCAGTGGTACATGTGTCATTGGTCAAGGGCGATAAAGTAGAGGTCAGCATCGCTGCCAAAGGTGGCGGTTCTGAGAATAAAGCCAAGCTCGCCATGCTTAACCCGAATGACAGCATCGCTGATTGGATATTGAGCGTAGTGCCCCAAATGGGTGCAGGTTGGTGCCCACCTGGTATGTTGGGTATAGGAATAGGCGGCAGTGCAGAAAAAGCAGTATTGCTGGCCAAAGAATCACTGATGGCGCCTATTGATATACATGAGCTTAAGGCAAAAGGTGCCAGTAACAGCATAGAAGCCTTACGCTTAGAGATTTTTGAAAAAGTGAATAATTTGGGCATAGGCGCGCAAGGTTTAGGCGGGTTGGCAACGGTGTTGGATGTGAAAATTTTAGATTATCCTACCCATGCGGCTTCTTTGCCGGTGGCGATTATTCCTAATTGTGCGGCAACGCGGCACGTGCATTTTGAGTTAGATGGTACAGGGGTGGCGGTTTTAGAGGCGCCCGACTTAAATGCTTGGCCTGATGTGCATTGGGCGCCCAGTGCAGCGTCGTTAAGGGTGAATTTAGATACTATTACGCAAGCTGACATACAAACTTGGCAACCAGGCCAAACTTTGTTGTTAAGTGGAAAATTATTAACAGGCCGGGATGCTGCGCATAAACGCATACAAACCATGTTGGCGGCAGGAGAAAAACTGCCAGTTGATTTTAATAATCGATTTATTTATTACGTAGGACCAGTCGATGCGGTGCGCGATGAAGCGGTAGGCCCCGCAGGCCCAACTACAGCAACGCGTATGGATGGTTTTACAGAGATGATGTTAGGTCAAACAGGTTTATTAGGCATGGTCGGCAAAGCCGAGCGCGGAGCTGAAACCATAGCGGCAATCGCAAAATATCGGTCGGTTTATTTAACGGCAGTGGGCGGTGCTGCTTATTTGGTGAGTAAGGCGATTAAAAAAGCAGAAGTGTTAGCCTTTGCCGACTTGGGTATGGAGGCCATTTATGAGTTTACCGTGCAAGATATGCCAGTGACGGTGGCGGTGGATAGTCAGGGCGTTTCCGTACACAGTATAGGCCCAGCGCTCTGGCAAGAAAAAATTGCCCAACAACACCTAATTGAAATGCGCACAACTAGTTAACGATGCTAGTGCAGCCCATACTAGACCGTTTGCCGCTTAGCATTGTTTTGCTGATGGGATTTTTTGTAGTGAATATAGCGAGTGCCGCAGATATTTTAGCTTATTTGGCGGATAAAGATGGGCGATATAACGGCCCTAGCGTAGAAGACAATGTGGCGGCCATGGACACCGACAAGAATGGTTTTGCCGATGTTTATGAAGTGCGGGCTTTTTTAGAATTAAAGCATGGCAAAGGCTATGAAAAAGAACTCATGGATAAAATGGAAGCTAGCGCAAAGGGTAAAAGTTGTAGTACGCCATTTTCAAAAGAGTTATACCTCAATTAACAACTAATTGAGCATAGCTACTTGCTTAAGATGTAAAAGCCCTGAGCTTAAAAGAGACAAAAGAGACAAAAGAGACAAAAGAGACAAAAGAAAAATAGGTAAAACAGCTAAGCTGTTTTTGAACTGCCAGTATTGAGCAGCTAGTATAATGATGAAGAATTTTTTAACCCACTTTAAAGATGCAAAATACCATGTTAAAAGCCTACGCCGCCCACGTTGAAGAACGTGCTAGCCTGCAACTACCGCCCTTACCACTTAATGCGGAACAAGTCGCGCAAGTGGTAGAGTTACTTAAAAATCCACCTAGTGGACAAGGCGAAACTTTGCTTGATTTAATCGCTAACCGCACACCAGCAGGGGTGGATCAGGCGGCCTATGTAAAAGCCGCATTCTTGTCAGATATTGCGATTAGTAAAGCCGTGTCACCCATCATCAGCCCAGCGCAAGCGGTTGATTTGCTGGCCACCATGTTAGGTGGCTATAACGTTCAGGCTTTAGTTAAGTTGCTAGATACGCCTATGGCAGCAGCGGCTGTTAAAGCTTTATCTAGCACTATTTTAATGTTTGACGCGTTTCATGATGTACATGAAAAAATGCAAGCGGGTAATAGCTATGCTCAACAACTCATTACTTCTTGGGCGAATGCCGAATGGTTTACCAATGCCCCAGTATTGGCTGAAGAAATTAAAATAGTGGTGTTTAAAGTCGATGGCGAAACTAACACCGATGATCTAAGTCCAGCGCAAGATGCTTGGAGTCGCCCAGACATCCCTCTACATGCCAAGGCCATGCTGATCAACAAAATGCCAGAAGGCCTAACGCTTATTGATACCTTGAAGCAAAAAGGCTTGCCGCTCGCTTATGTGGGTGATGTGGTCGGCACTGGTTCTTCACGTAAATCAGCGATTAATTCTTTGCAGTGGTTTATGGGCAATGACATTCCTAATATTCCCAACAAGCGCACTGGTGGCGTGATTCTGGGGACTAAAATTGCCCCTATTTTCTTTAATACTGCTGAAGATTCTGGTGCATTGCCTATCCAATGTGACGTTTCAAAAATGCGTACTGGCGACATCATCACCTTGCAGCCTTATGCAGGAAAAGTACTCAATGAAGCAGGCGAAGTCATCTCTAGTTTTACTTTAGCGCCATTAACGCTACCAGATGAGGTGCGAGCAGGCGGCCGTATTGCCTTAATTATTGGTCGTGGCTTAACCAGCAAAGCGCGCGCCGCCTTGGGCTTACCGCCCACAGAATTATTCATCACCGCTAGCACGCCAAAAGACAGCGGCAAAGGCTACACCCTGGCACAAAAAATGGTCGGTAGAGCTTGCGGCTTGCCTGAAGGGCAGGGTGTTAGACCAGGTTCATATTGTGAGCCCAAAGCCACTACAGTAGGCTCGCAAGACACGACTGGCGGTATGACCCGAGATGAGCTCAAAGAGTTGGCCTGTTTGGGTTTTAGCGCAGATTTAGTCATGCAAAGTTTTTGCCATACGGCAGCTTACCCAAAACCTGTAGACATTAAATTGCAGCATAGCCTGCCAGAATTCATGAGTAGTCGCGGTGGTGTGAGTTTACGTCCTGGTGATGGCGTGATTCATTCTTGGTTAAATCGCATGGTATTGCCCGACACAGTCGGCACTGGCGGCGACTCGCATACACGCTTTCCTATCGGCATTTCATTTCCAGCAGGGTCGGGTTTAGTGGCATTTGCCGCCGCCATGGGCGCTATGCCGTTAGATATGCCAGAATCAGTCTTAGTGCGTTTTAAAGGCACCATGCAGCCTGGTATTACCTTACGCGACTTGGTCAATGCTATTCCTTATGCAGCCATACAAAAAGGTGAATTGACGGTGGGTAAGCAGGGCAAGAAAAATGTCTTTAATGGCCGTATTTTAGAAATTGAAGGCTTGCCAGATTTAAAAGTAGAGCAAGCGTTTGAATTTGCCGATGCCTCTGCCGAGCGCTCGGCAAATGGCTGCACGGTAAGGTTAAACAAAGCGCCTGTCATAGAGTTTTTAAGCTCAAACATCGTGCTGATGCAAAACATGATAGACCAAGGCTATGAAGATGCTCGCTCGCTACAACGCCGAATTGCCAGTATGCAGGCATGGCTAGCCAAGCCAGAACTATTAGAACCTGATGCTAATGCCGAATACGCTTACACGCTAGAAATAGATTTGAACGAAATTAAAGAGCCATTAGTGGCTTGCCCTAACGACCCCGATGACATCAAGCCTTTGTCAGCCGTGGTAGGCGATAAGATTGACGAGGTATTCATAGGCAGTTGTATGACCAATATTGGTCATTACCGTGCTGCGGCAAAAGTGCTAGAAGGCTCGGGTAATATTCCTACCCGATTATGGATAGCGCCACCTACCCGTATGGATGAAGCGCAATTAAGGGATGAGGGGGTTTATTCAGTATTTGGCGTGGCTGGCGCACGTACAGAAATACCAGGTTGCTCTTTATGTATGGGCAACCAAGCCCGTGTCGCCGATAAAGCAACGGTGTTCTCAACCAGTACGCGTAATTTTGATAATCGCATGGGTATGGATGCTAGGGTTTATTTAGGTTCGGCTGAATTGGCCGCAGTCTGTGCAAAACTAGGCCGTATGCCGAGTCATGCCGAGTACCTAGACACTGTGGGCAATAAATTACAAAATAGTGCGGAAATTTATAAATATCTTAATTTTGATCAAATGCCAGATTATGCTGCTAGCCTGGCTAAGTCCAAGAAAATCATCCCGATTGCTGAAGTGATTTAATTAATCGCTATTAAACTTTAGGCTCATCCTTAATTTGTCAAAGGGTGAGCCTAAGGCTATATTGCCTTATAATAGTTTACAAGGTAATAATTTAATTGACCGCAATATGTGCCCAGCAGATAACGAAATCAAACCTGACAACCCCAGTACCCATATTTTTAATGAGCAAACCTTAGCTGAGCTGCCTAAGCGCGGCGCTTGGAAGTGGATGTTGCCGCTGACGATATTGCTGGCGCTGGCGGTATTTGCCGCATGGCGTTTTGGTTGGCATGCCAAGGCGGTGACTACTGGCGTGGTCTTGGTTGCTGCCGCTTCTCACGTGCTGGCTTGGCTATTGGGCATGATTACTTTAGTGCCTATTATTGGCCCCATACTGGTAAAAGTACTGAGTTTGTCGATTATTTGGCTATTAAATGCAGTCGGTTATTTAGTCTCTTACGTGGCCATTAAGCGTGGCTACTCTAAAGATGTATTGAGTTATCGTGGTATTACCATTGCGCTCATCACGGGCATAGTCATAGGCTTTGTCATGGGCAGTCTGCTTTAGTCTTGCTCATATCAGTCTATGGTCATCGCTAAAATCAAGCAATCGCGCGCTTTTCAGCACTTGCTAAAATTTGCTGATTTTTTGCCAGCGATTTTCTTTTTCGGTGGGTTTTTATGGGATGCGCTCACCATAGGCCGTCAGGTTGCCGCACTAGACTTGTTTATTCTGGCCGCTTATCTATTGGCCGCCGCGGCTATTTTATATAGCATAGGCCGACCCACAGCTGTGCCAGAAAATACCAGCCCATCAACTGCTTGGCGGCCTAAATTAGTCAGTTATTTGTATGCAGCCTATTGCCAGTCTAGGTTTTATTGGGCCAATTTGCCGTATTTTATGCTGCAATTTCTATTTGGTAGCATGCTTAGCGCTTTATTCATTTTATATTTTCAGAGTGCCAGTCACGGACTAGCTTGGCTGATGGCTATCTTGCTCGGTATTTTGTTGGTCGCTAATGAGTATTTAGAAGATCATTATCGGCAATTGACCATTAGCTGGGCGCTATTTGGCTTTTGCGCCATGTTGTTGTTTAATTTTGCTTTGCCATTTTTACTCGGTAGCATACACGCTATTTGGTTTTATTTAAGCACTGTATTGGGGGCAGGATTTGCCTATTGGCTCTATAAAAAAACGCCGCAACATTTAGGCTCAATTAAACCAGTCGGGATGATTGCGATCATGCTCATGTTGGCCTATAGCTTTGATGTCATTCCACCTGTGCCCTTGGTTAAACGTGATATCGCAGTAGGCTATGCTATTAGCAAAGTCGCTAACGATTATCAACTTAGCGAGCAAGCCTCAGATTGGTGGGTTTTTTGGCGAAAAACCAGTAATGATTTAAAAACCACAGCAGGCCAGCGTGTCTATTGTTTTTCATCAGTATTTGCCCCCAATGGCTTAAATACTAGGCTGTACCATGTTTGGCAGCTTTACGATAACAAACGTGGCTGGCAAACTCAATCACGTATTGGCTATAGCTTGTCTGGCGGCCGAAAAAATGGCTTTAGAGGCTATACCTTTAAGCAGGGCTTACAAGCCGGTGATTGGCGTGTGGCGGTAAAAACTGAAACTAATAAAACGGTGGCAATTCAAGAATTTACCGTGACAACTGTACAGGCTAGCTCAGTGCCTGTGCAGATAAGGTATTGACCATTTTGATCAATTTGCTGGTTTTTAGTTAAGCCATTTGACTGTTAAGCGTGTAATGAGCACTGTCATCTAGCGCCAATAGTTGCGTTAAAGCAGGCAAGGCGCCTTGCAAAGTGCTGGCTAAGGTCCAAGGTGGATTGATGACAAATAAGCCGCTGCCGTGCATACCAAATCCATCAGCAGCAGGTTGATGGATAGTCATGCTGACATCTAGCCAGTTAGCTGGCTTTAAAGCCATTAAGTCATTGACCATTTCGGCAGGTTCTGGGCGTTGCAGTAAGGGGTACCAAATCATATAAGTGCCCGTTGCAAAACGAGTCAAGCTGTCTTTAATCATGCCAACGACACGCTGGTAATCTTGTTTATCTTCATAAGGCGGGTCTATTAACACCGCGCCACGCCGACTTGCAGGCGGCAAGCAAGCTTTAATGCCAGTAAAGCCATCTTGTTGTGCTATCTTCACTTGCTTGTTTTGCCCTGTAAAATTTTCTATCAGTAGTTTGTAATCGCTGGGGTGTAATTCAAACAAGCGCATTTTATCGTCAGCGCGTAAAAAATCCTGAGCTAGCATGGGTGAGCCAGGGTAAAACGTCAGCGTTTGCTGGTTAAAGCGCTTAATATGTGCAACAAAATCGGCCAATGTTTCAGGAAGCAGACTGGCCGTCATCAGCTTGGCGATGCCTTGCTCAAATTCAGCATTCTGACTAGCATAGCCTGTAGTTAGCTGGTATAAACCTGCACCTGCATGGGTATCTATATAGCAAAAAGCTTTATCTTTTTGCTTCATATAGGCAAGTACTAAGCTTAATACATAATGTTTAAGCACATCAGCATGGTTGCCTGCATGAAAGGCGTGGCGGTAGCTAAGCATAAGTGTTTTCCGTAAGATGTCAGCATTATAACTTTTTGCGCAATTGAACCATTTAATTTAACCTTTTAATTTAGCCCTTTAATTAAACCATTAAATTTTTCTGCATCAATCGCTTTAATCAAATGATTTTTCGGTTAGCATTTCAGCTATGACAAACTTTACTAGTTCTGCACACCTTCACCATAACGACCATGACGAGCATCACGATCACGATGATCATGACGATCATGACCATTATCTGGTGCCATTTTTACTGATTTTTACCTTTGCCATAGTTGAAGCCATTGGTAGCTGGTACACCGGTTCTTTAGCACTACTAAGTGATGCCGGGCACATGTTTACCGACGTCGCCGCATTGAGCCTAGCTTGGCTTGCAGCGGCCTTAGGCAAAAACCCTAAGATTGCGCGGCACAAATCTGGTGTGACTTATGCCGAATTAGCGGTTTCTATAATTAACGCTCTAACGATGTTGGCGGTAGTGGTGTATGTGGTCGTAGAAGCCGTACATAGATTCAAACAACCGCAAGCAGTGCAAGGCCTAGGCTTGATCATTATTGCCACATTAGGTTTGATGGTGAATTTAATTGTCGCTCAGCAGTTGCATCACCAAACCTTGCATCATGGTGAAAGTTTAAATAATAAAGCGGCATTTTTACACGTGATGGGTGATTTGCTAGGCTCGGTGACTGCGGTTGCGGCGGGGCTGGTGATTTATTTCACGGGCTGGATGCCGATAGACCCGATATTATCGCTATTTATCTCAGTATTGTTATTGGTGTTTACCTTAAATCTGCTGGGCGATATAGTAAAAACACTGCGAGCCACTAAAGCGGTATGAGCATAATTGTTAAGCAACACCATACCTTGATACAAGCGTCTGTGGCGCATTTTTCAAGCTGTGAAAAGTATCGCTATTGGTTGCGTAGGGATTGGGATCTTAGCCTGAATTCGATTAGTTTTTTAATGCTCAATCCCAGCACGGCAGACGAAGTTGATAATGACCCCACCATAGAGCGCTGCCAACGCAGAGCCATCGCCATGGGCTATGGCAGTATGATTATTGTTAATTTATTTCCGTTTCGCATGACAGATTCTAATTTGCTAAAATCTGTACAAGACTTATTGGGCGATGTCAGCCTCGCCAACGATAGCATACTCAATGCTGTGCAATTGGCAGATGTCACCGTGTGTGGCTGGGGTAAACACCCACTGGCCGCGCCTAGGGCAAGAGCCGTTATGGCTATGCTTAACGAGGCTAAGCTGCAAGATAAAGTCAAGTGTTTGCAATTAAATGCCGATGGCAGCCCGCAGCACCCGCTTTATATTGCTTATGCTAAGCTACCCATACCGTTTGTAATTCATTCATACTGAAGGAGCATATCTATGCCATACGTCAATATCAAACTTGCAGGTGAAGTAACACATGAGCAAAAAGCACAAATTGCCAAAGAGATTACTGAAACCTTAGAGCGGGTTGCGCATAAGCCTAAATCTTATACTTACATTACCTTTGAAGAGGTAGCTTATGAGGATTGGGCCATAGGCGGAAAGTTATTGTCTGACTAGGCTATTTTTACTTAGCCTCAGACCTACAGGCTATTCGCATAGGTCTGGTGTTAGAATGCACCCATGAAAACTCCACAAAGACTAGCGCCACTGGTAGAAGATGGTTTGATTGATGATGTGGTTCGCCAACTGATGAGCGGTAAAGAAGCCACCGTCTATGTGGTGCGCTGCGGTGATGAAGTGCGTTGCGCCAAAGTGTATAAAGAGGCCAATAAACGTAGCTTTAGACAAAGTGTGGATTACACTGAAGGTCGCAAAGTCAAAAATAGTCGGCAAGGCCGCGCGATGGCTAAGGGCTCTAAATTTGGTCGTGAATCGCAAGAAGCCGCTTGGCAAAGCGCTGAGGTCGATGCTTTATATCGCTTAGCCAATGCTGGGGTAAGGGTGCCTGAGCCTTATAACTTTTACGAAGGCGTGCTGCTGATGGAGCTAGTGGTAGATGCCAATGGCAATGCCGCCCCCAGGTTAAATGACATTACATTGAGCGCAGATGAGGCGCGAGTGCATCATCAGAGCTTAATCAAACAAGTGGTGCGTATGTTGTGTGCAGGCATAGTGCATGGCGATTTGTCTGAATTTAATATTTTAATGAGTGCCGATGGGCCAGTTATTATTGATTTGCCACAAGCGGTAGATGCGGCGGGCAATAATAATGCCCGTACTCTGCTAGAGCGCGATGTGAGTAATCTTAGCGACTATTTTGGACGCTTTGCGCCAGAACTGCTTACAACGGAATACGGCAAAGAAATTTGGGCCTTGTATGCACATGGTGATTTAACGCTAGATACCCAGCTCACAGGCCGCTTTAGGCATACCAATAAACCCGTAGATTTAAAAAGCGTAATGCGTGAGATAGACGATATTAAGAAAGCAGAAGAAATGCGCTTATTGCGAATGGCAGAAGCTAAAGCCAGCTAAGTATATTGCTGCCAGTTTTATGATAAACGCTATGTTTGACGCTAAACCATTCTTAAAAACCTTGCCCAATCTGCCAGGCGTCTATCGTATGATGAACGCCGCACGCGAAGTGATTTATGTTGGCAAAGCCAAAGACTTAAAAAAGCGCGTTGCTTCTTATTTTAATAAGAACTTAGCCAGCCCCCGTACCCGCATGATGGTCAGTCATATCGCTCATATAGAAACCACCGTTACCCACAATGAAGCAGAAGCTTTATTGTTAGAAAATAACCTCATTAAAAGCATCATGCCGCGTTATAACGTGGTTTTTCGTGACGATAAATCCTACCCCTATATTGTGCTGACAGGAGACGACTATTCGCGTCTAGCCTTTCACCGAGGCGCACAGCGTAAGGGAAATCAATACTTCGGGCCTTTTCCAAATTCTATTGCAGTGCGTGAGAGCATACAGTTGCTACAAAAGGTTTTTAAGCTACGCACTTGTGAAAATACGGTATTTGCTAATCGCAGTCGCCCCTGTTTGCAGCACCAAATTGAGCGTTGCACCGCGCCTTGTGTGGGGCTGATTACCGATGAGGACTATCGCAATGATGTATATCATGCGGCTATGTTTTTGCAAGGAAAAACCAACGAAGTGATTGACGCCTTAGGCGAACAAATGAATAGCGCGGCGGCCAATCAAGAATATGAATTGGCCGTGGTATTTAGAAACCGTATGCAGGCTTTGCGGCAGGTGCAGGCTAAGCAGTTTGTCAGTGATTTTAATGTGGCAGATGCAGATATTATTGCCTGTGCTCAGCTGCAAGGCCAGCACTGCATTAACTTGGTCATGATACGCGGTGGTCGCCATTTAGGTGATAGAAGTTATATGCCTAAAAACACCGACGGTGAGAGTTTAGAGACCAGCATGGCGGCCTTTTTGGCGCAGCATTATGTGGCGCAAAATACGCCACCATTGATTGTGCTGGGCATTAAAATCGAAACCACATTGATAGAGGCAGTGCTGAGCGAGCAGGCGGGGCGTAAAATAAAAATCAACAGCAATGCCATAGGCGATAAGCGCGTCTGGCTAAAAATGGCGCAAACCAATGCTGAGCTAGCCTTAGGTCAGCGCGCGGCAACTTCAGCTAATCAAACAGCTAAGTTATTAGCCTTGCGTGAGGCGCTGCATTTGCCAGAGACCACCGAGCGCATAGAATGCTTTGATATTAGCCATACCATGGGCGAGGCAACGGTGGGCAGTTGCGTGGTGTTTGATAAAGGCGACATGCAAAACAGCGAATATAGGCGCTATAACGTCACTGGCATCACCCCAGGCGATGATTATGCCGCCATGCGTGATGTGTTGACTCGGCGTTATAAAAAAGTCGCAGCGGGCGAGGGTGTGCGGCCAGATTTAATTTTTATTGATGGCGGTAAAGGCCAGTTAGGGGTAGCGGTTGAAGTGATGGCAGAAGTGGGCTTAGCTGATATTTTGCTAGTAGGCATAGCCAAAGGCGAAGAGCGCAGGCCGGGCTTAGAAACCATGATTTTTTCTGATACGGGTGAGATGCTCAATTTAGAAAAAGACAATAAAGGCTTGCATTTGCTACAACAAATTCGCGATGAAGCCCATAGATTCGCCATCACAGGGCATAGAGCCAAGCGTGCAAAATCTCGTATGCATTCGAGCTTAGAAGAGATTGAAGGCATAGGTGCTAAACGTCGCAAGGCTTTATTGACCCGCTTTGGTGGTTTAGACGGCGTAAAAAGTGCTAGTATTGACGAAATGGTGCAGGTGGAAGGTATCAGTCTGAGCTTGGCTGAAAAAATATATGGGGAATTGCATTAATGATGAACAGCCGCAAATTTACAGGAGCATACAATGAAGCCTAATATTCCTACCATGTTCACCTGGTTGCGTATTTTGCTCATTCCCATATTTGTTGGCGCGTTTTATTGGCCAGAAAATCTACATAAATTAAGCGCCATGCCGTCTCATTGGGTGAATATTTTCGCCACCACGGTATTTTTGATCGCCGCCATTACCGATTGGCTGGATGGCTATTTGGCAAGACGGCTTAATCAAACATCGGCATTTGGCGCTTTTTTAGACCCAGTAGCTGATAAACTAATGGTGGCAGCCGCCTTGATTGTGCTGGTGGAATTTGGTCGAGTAGGCGCAATCGTATCATTGATTATTATCGGCCGCGAAATTGCTGTTAGTGCCTTGAGAGAATGGATGGCAGGTGAGGGGCAAAGTAGCAGCGTAAGTGTGGCCATGATAGGAAAAATTAAAACCACAGTGCAAATGATCGCTATCTCATTTTTGTTGTTTTGGGATGACCTAGATTTGGGCGCGTTAGGCACTTTTCCTACCCAAGTATTTGGCCACGTCTTAATTGTGATTGCCGCATTTTTAACATTACTATCAATGGCTTATTACCTGAAAGCCGCTTGGCCTAAATTAAAAGATAAATAAATAACGGTTAAGAGTAGCGTTTAGTCTTGACGCTATTGTTAAAATCGCTATAATGGCGCCTGTCTTAACGACGCGGGAATAGCTCAGCTGGTAGAGCGATACCTTGCCAAGGTATAGGTCGCGAGTTCGAGTCTCGTTTCCCGCTCCATGTATTTATTCAAATGGCATAATACGGCGAATGCAAATATGCTTCGCCGTTTTAGTTTCAGCTCGTAATGTAGAATTGTTAATCCACAATAATTCTCACACAGATGGCGCGATAGCAAAGCGGTTATGCCGCGGCCTGCAAAGCCGTTTAGACCAGTTCGACTCTGGTTCGCGCCTCCAATTTATTAACGCAATTCAACTGTTGAGTTCTTGCCGTGAAATGAAGGACTTGATTAGCATGCGACCTGATCAATTAATGCCATATGTGCTATATAACCAGAACGTGTTTCACCGGCTGATTTCGCCTTTGAATCCAATCTAGCCAATACTCTTTTTGGCAAACTGATATTAACTCTTTCTATATCGTCTGATAAAAGAGCTGGATCAATTTCAACAATGGCCCAAATCCAATTTTTGAATTCGGAATCATTTTGTAGTGACGCAATTGAGCTTGGTTTTGGTACAACAGAACCTTCATCTAAGGCTGTTTCAATCCATAATTCTATGGCTTCCTTAGCATTCTCTATTGCTTCATCAATTCCGCTGTCGCCAGCAGAGAAACAGCCTGGTAAATCAGGCACAACTACTCCCCAAGCGGTCTTATTGTCACCTGCTTCTATTGCTATTGGGTATTTCATCTTATGCTCCTTAGTTCAATCCTGCTTGTTTTAGCAATTTCTGAACCAATCCAATACCTAAATCTTTTTTAGGGTGGGGCACGCTAATATGCCCTGTTTTAATTGGATGGATGAATATATGGTGAGATCCTTTCGACCCCCTTAATGCCCACCCGTCTTTTTCAAGTTTGGATATGAGTTCTTTACTATTCATGGAATGATTATACACACCATACACACAAAATTAAATTATTTCTATTTTGACTGGATGTAAATTATCCCCATCACGTTTCCAGCATCTCATCTTCATTAATACGTTTAATCTTTCTTGATGATTTCGATGAGGACAGAATTTTGCTGTAGTCCTTTTTATTCTTTTCTTCCTCAACTAATAAGCCCCAAGTTCTTTTGGCGTAAATATCTTGCTGCTTTTTGATTGTTACATAGTCAAACTTTAAACCACCCTTAATAGGTTCTAGGCTAGGAAACTTACCTCTAGCAGCATTTTCGGCAATGCATAGTGCGCATTCTGGACTTCCCCGACTTTCGTAGACGTTTCTTAACTTCCAATTTGTAGCTTTTCAAACGCCATCGGACTCATCTGATTCAGATAACTGTGACGACGTTTTCGATTATAAAACACTTCGATGTAATCAAATATCTCCGATTTAGCTTCCTCCCTTGTTGGGTAAATGCTTCGCCTTATACGCTCCTTTTTTAAACTGCTAAAGAAGGATTCTGCAACAGCATTATCGTAGCAATTACCACGACGACTCATGCTTGGCACTAGGTTGTTATCTTTGCACCAACGCATAAAGTCATCGCTCCCGAACTGGCTGCCTTGGTCTGAATGAATGATGACTGGCGATTTAGGTTGGCGTCGCCACACTGCCATCATCAACGCATCCAACACAATGTCAGTCGACATGCTCGGCTTCATAGACCATCCAACAACCGATCTCGAGTAGAGATCAATCACAACGGCTACGTAGAGCCAGCCCTCGTGAGTTCGAATATAAGTAATGTCTGTCACCCAAGTGGTATCGGCATGGCTGTCATCAAACTGTTGTTGCAGTCTATTGGGCGAAGCGATGGCAGGCTTGCCTGACTTATAGCGTGGCTTGCGATAACCTCGTACCGATTTAATCTTAGCTTCACGCATGACCCTAGCCACTCGGTTCTCACTGCAACTTAATCCAGCCTCACGCATGTCACGGTAAACACGAGGACTGCCGTAAATACCATGGCTGTCGTCAAATGAGTGCTTGATCTCAACTAGCAAGGCGGCATCCTCAATAGCACGGGCAGATACAGGATGCATCTTCCAAGCATAATAGCCACTGCGATGCACCTTGAGTACTCGACACATGCTCACAAGCCTAAAGTCACTGCGGTGTTGGTCGATGAATGTGTACTTCACTCTTGGTGGCTGGCAAAGTACACGGCGGCCTTTTTTAAAATGTCACGCTCTTCAGTGGTGCGTTTGAGTTCAGCCTTTA
Source organism: uncultured Pseudomonadota bacterium (assembly GCA_903876765.1). GTDB lineage: Bacteria > Pseudomonadota > Gammaproteobacteria > Burkholderiales > Methylophilaceae > Methylotenera. Next base: position 46,280 of record CAIRBH010000030.1, read on the forward strand.
CCCGATTTAATTCCTGCTTAATTGCCAACAGGTCTTTTGCGTCAGGCGCAGAGGCGGCTTTGTTCTTCCTGAGCCAGGCATAAAGGCTTTTATCTGAAATTCCTAACCGCTTGGATACTTCAACCACCCCATGCCCACGTTCAGTAATTTGTTTAATGGCTTCTGCTTTAAATTCTTCCGTATATCTGATGCGTTTCATATAAACCTCTCCATTTCATTTTCGACATTATCAAATGTCTACTGAAATAGGGGAAGTCCACTTCCTCCGTTATCCAGCACAACAAAACTATGAGGCATATATGAAACATCTACTCGAATTTCAATCGTTGGCATTTCAATGTCCTTTTATTTTAAAGGTGTTTCAGTTTATGTGTTTTATCTAGGTCGCTATAAAACGTCAAATCAACAGGAATACGTTTATCTCGATCATCGCTAAACTTGACCGCAAAATTCACAAGCTCATCTATTTCTGCCTCATTGGTAACGCCGTAAATATTGATATAGGCAACTGTTCCTAAATTAGCCTCCCATCGAATATCCTTACCACCTCCACATGACGAGCTATTGCTGTATCTGGAAGTACAAATTTTGTTATAAATTTGCTTAGTCAAATCAATAGCCAATTGTCGTGTTCCGTTATGCGGCTTATCACACAAAATTCAGGACACCCTCCACGTTCAACCAGTGCTTTAGTGAGTTGCTTGAGCAGGTCATTCTCACCAATTAAATCTTCTGGCTTTTTATAATTGGATAGCAGGCTATCAATTAAATCGTTTGGTAAGGCTTTTTGTGTCGTCATTTTTAATCCATTTCTGAAAATAGCAGTTTCCTGCAAAATGACGTTTACACAAAATTATTTACACCCTCCGATACTGATAATCACCACGTTTTGTAATGGTTGCCATAATTTGTAATGGTTGCCATAATAAGTTCTCATTGTGCCAAGAGTGTGCCAATAATTATTATTATCCCTTAAAATAAAAGTAAAGTTAATCTCGTCTCTAACACGGGATTAACTTTACTTTTAGTCACCTGAAATAGGCTACAAAACTAAATGGCACTTAACTTAATTGCTGGTTGAGTTAAGTGCTTGCCGCCAAATATTCATGCTTTTAGTTTTTCAAAATACCAATATAGGCCATAAAAGTAGCTTAATTCTTAGAATTATTTAATGCCGTTCTCGGTTATATTTTCTGTTATTTGTAGGCATTTTCTTTCTAGCACATGTCGGCAGCGCGGCAGTTATTTCTGGCATTAAAATTGCTATTTATAAAAATTGATATTAAATATCTTATGCTTACTTGCCAACAACATAGTTAATTTTACTTAATGAATATTGATATTGAAAAAAACCTGACTGCGGACGCCCCGGTTAGAATTGCTGCCAGTGATATCGTAGATACATTATTAGATAGTCTATTACTCATCTGTCGTATGCAAGGTGTCGTTACCTCTAAAGATGCGCTCATTTCTGGCTTGCCATTGCGTGATGGAAAAATGACGCCAGCACTTTTGAAGCGAGCTGGTGAACGCATCAATTTAACGGTCACCACTTTAAAGAAATCGCTGGATAAAATACGCCCAGAATATTTACCCGCCATTTTTCTGCTTAACGATGAAGAGGCCTGCGTTGTCACCAAGTTGGATGTTAATAATGGGCAATTGGGCGTCATCTTTCCTGAGTTGGGTGATGCTGAAATAGGCATGACTATCAATGAGTTAGCGCTTCGGTATTCAGGTTATTTGATGGTTGCTAAAGCTAAGTATGCCTTTGATCAGCGTGCCCCTAGTGTAGGAAAAGTGCGCTTGCGCCATTGGTTTTGGGGCACTTTGGCAGAAAATAGCCATATTTATCGAGACATTATGGTCGCCGCTTTTGTGGTGAATATGTTTGCTTTAGTCATGCCATTATTCACCATGAATGTGTACGATCGGGTTTTACCAAATCGGGCTGTTGAAACTTTGTGGGTGATGGCGATTGGTATTGCGCTGATCACAATAGGCGATTTAATTTTGCGGACTATGCGTGCTTATTTTCTTGATTGGGCAAGTGAGCGCATGGATATAAAACTGAGTGCTCGCATTATGGAGCAGGTGCTAGGTGTTAGGTTGGAGCTACGGCCTAATTCTGTGGGCTCTTTTGCCTCGAATTTACGTTCTTTTGAAACCGTTCGAGATTTCATCACTTCTGCCACAATTACAACATTCATTGATATTCCCTTTGGTCTGATATTTGTCGCCGTAATCGCATGGATATCCTTGCCCATGCTTATTCCTTTGCTAATAGGGGCGATTTTAATTTTGGTTTATTCCTTTAGCGTGCAAACTAAAATGCACGAATTGTCAGAAACCATGTTCAGAGCCAGTGCCCAGAGAAACTCAACGCTGATTGAAAGTTTAGTCGGGCTAGAAACGGTTAAAGCCTTAGGCATTGAAGGTCAAATGCAGCGCAAGTGGGAGAGTAGTGCACGCTTTTTAACTGAAGTTTCTAGTAAATTAAGGTTGTTATCTTCTTCTATTAATTATGGTACGAGCACTATTTCGCAGTTAGTTAATATTTCCTTGGTGGTGTTAGGTGTTTACTTGGTGGTGCAAGGTGATTTAACCATGGGCGGCTTAATCGCTTGTACCATGTTAGCTTCGCGAGCGTTAACGCCTATCGCCCAAACAGCTGGGTTGTTGACGCAGTACCATAATGCGGCTACTTCACTCACTTCGCTAGATGAAATTATGCAAAGAGAAGTTGAGCGGCCTCTGGACGCTAAATTCTTAAACAGACCTGCTTTTAACGGCAATATTGAATTTAGAGAAGTGAGTTTTAACTACCCAGGAACAGACCAAAACGCGCTGACTAAAGTGTCATTTAAGATTAAGGCTGGCGAGCATGTGGCTTTGCTGGGTCGCATGGGTTCAGGTAAATCGACTATTCATAAATTGATATTAGGTTTATATCAGCCAACGGCGGGGGCTATCTTGATTGATGGCATAGATGCCAGACAAATTGACCCAGCAGAGTTACGACGTTGTGTAGGCTATGTGCAACAAGATACGCAATTATTCTATGGCACGATGCGAGACAACATCACCATATCTGCACAACATGCAGACGCTGCTGCGGTACTGACTGCTGCCCATCAGGGGGGTATAGATGAATTTATCAACGCCCATCCTAAAGGGTTTGATATGTTAATCGGCGAGCGCGGCGAGTCCTTATCTGGCGGTCAGCGGCAAGGGGTGGGTATCGCAAGGGCATTAATCAATCATCCAGCAATTTTGCTGTTAGATGAACCTACTAGCGCAATGGATCATTCTGGTGAAGAAGCCATTAAAAAACGCTTGGTAGAGACTATTCAAAATAAAACTTTATTACTCGTTTCACACCGTTCGTCACTGTACGATTTGATAGATAGAATTATTGTCATAGATTCTGGCCGCATAGTGGCCGATGGCCCTAAAGCGCAAGTAACCGATGCCTTGCGTCAGGGCAAAATAGGCAAAGCGCTATGAGTGAAAGCTTGTTTAAAAAAATTGGTGCGGCCAATGAGGTGCTAAAAAAACAAACTTGGCTTAGCCGGCCTATTAATTATTGTTTAGACCATTTGGTGCCTAAAGATACCAAAGAAGACTTACATTGGCATGAAGAGGCTGACATCGCCATTTCAGAACAATCACGGGTAAGGGCTAAAGTGCTGGTTTATAGTGTTGCTGTGGCTATATTGGTGTTATTGGTTTGGGCATACTTTGCCAAAGTGGATGAAGTGACAAGAGGCGAGGGACGGGTCATACCGTCTAAGCAAGTGCAAATTATTCAATCCTTAGATGGCGGCATTGTTTCTCAGATTTTAGTCGCTGAAGGGCAAACAGTGCAGGTAGGTACGCCGCTTATCCGTATTGATGAAACTAGAGCGGTATCTTCACTAAAAGAAAATCAAGCCCAATATTTAGCCTTGTTAGCTAAGCAAGCTAGGTTAAAAGCACTCGCTGATGATACGACGTTTAATATTCCTGAAATTGTTAAAAATCAGGCGCCACAAACTTATGATCAAGAATATTCCTTATACATCGCCAGTAAAGACGAGTTACATTCAGCCGTTGCTATTGCTCAAGATCAGATGGTACAAAGAGAAAAAGAGCTGGTTGAAGTTGAGCTACGCAAAGAGCAAGCAGAAAAGAATTACGAATCAACCGCTAAAGAATTAGCCGCCAATAAACCTTTATTAGCAAGTGGCGCTATCTCTGAAATTGATCTATTACGATTAGAAAGAGAATCCAATAAAGCCAAAAGCGAAATTGACCAAGCGCGCGCGCAAATAAGCCGCATTCATAGTGCTATTGCCGAGGCAAGGCGCAAAATTACTGAAGTTCAGCAAAATGCTAAAAGCAAAGAGCGCAATGAGTTAAATGACATTACTGCCAGACTAAATCAAATTACTGCCTCTAGCGTAGGGCTAACTGATAAGGTGAAGCAAGCAACTCTGAAGTCGCCAGTAAACGGTAAGGTGAGTCGGCTGTTTTTTAATACTGTGGGCGGGGTAATACAGCCTGGTAGAGAGGTGTTAGAGCTAGTGCCTACCGATGACGCGCTGATTATAGAAACTAAAATTCAGCTCAAAGATATTGCTTTTATCCGTTTATCGCAACCAGCGGTAGTGAAGCTCACCGCTTATGATTACAGTATTTATGGAGCTTTGGACGCACAAGTAGAAAATATTTCCGCTAACTCTATCGTCGATGACAAAGGCAATGCTTACTATTTGGTCAGAGTTCGCACCTTAAAATCTAGCCTAGGCAAAGGCTTGCCTATTATTCCTGGCATGGTGGCTCAAGTCGATATTATGACGGGCAAAAAGACCATACTTTCATACTTGCTAAAGCCAGTATTAAAAGCAAAATCTTACGCGTTTACTGAGAGATAACGACAGTGCGGGATATTTTTATTAGCTCACTACCTGCGCCACTCAATAGCTGGCTTCAAGCTTTTCCTAACGCCTTGTTATTGACCGCTATTGCAGACTTATTAGCAAACACACAGCTCAAGCTGAGTCAAAACCAAACCATTATTTTTTGGCTACATATTAATCAAGACAAGTCTTGGCTGGTAAATACCATGGCGCTTATTGCTAAAGAATATAAAGGTGCAAAAATTGTTGTTTTGGCTAATATGCCCAATCAGGAGGAATCTGCCCGTGTGTTAAGTTTAGGGGCGAGCGGCTATTGCCACGCTTACATTGCAGCGCCTACGCTTAAAGGGATTAGGTCAGTGGTGAGTCATGGTGGCTTATGGTTAGGACAAGATCTTTTGCAGCGCCTCATTGCCGTGTCGACTAAGCGAATTAGCAATCAGCCCGCCTATGTGGAAAGTTTACTTGCTAAGCTCACCAAGCGCGAGCAAGAAGTGGCGCTGCAAGTTGCCAAAGGTCTCACCAACAAAGAAATTGCTAGGTTACTCAGCATCACTGAACGCACGGTTAAAGCGCATTTGGCGCATACCTTTGAGCGTTTGCAGGCCAAAGACCGGCTGCAATTAGCCTTGATGCTCAATCAAAATTACAGAGATTAGTTTTGCCTACCACCAACGCTTAGCAATTAGCACTAAGACCTAATGCCAGGCCCAGTCATACCATCCACTCCAATTAGTTTTAAAGCCGCTCGCTCACTGTTGCTTTGCACACCTTCAGCAATCGTGATCATGCCAATAGAGTGGGCTATCATGCATAAACCTCTCAGTAAAGCTTTGTTGGCTTCGTTACTATCAATATCACGAATGATAGACACATCAATCTTCATATAATCTAGTCCTAGATCATGTAACTCGCCTAGACGAGAGATTGTTGCGCCCACATGTTCAATGCCAACTTTGCTGCCCAGCGCTTTGAGTTGGCGACAAAAATTGCGAAACTCGCTTAAATGTTCAAAGACACTTTTTTCTGCAACCTCAAAGTGCAGATGCTGAGCAATGCTGGCATTTTCATGTATTAGTTGCAGCATTTTTTCAATAAAATTTGGGTTGCAAATAGCCTCAGCTGAAACGTTAAGCCCTATAGGCTGAGCGCCATTATTGAGCATATTAATCGCTGTTTCTAAGACCATTTCATCAACGCGACTCATTAAGTTGAGCTTACTAGCCCAAGTAATAAACTCGCCTGCGGCATACCACTTTCCTTCAGGCGTTAATTGCAGCCTAACGGGGCTTTCATGGTGGATTAACTCACCTTGCTGATTGATTACTGGATACTGTTCTAGTTTTATTCTCCTATAAGTCAGTGCGGCATTGATTAAACGCTGCCATTTGACTTGGCTGTTATTCGGAACTTGCGTCAAATCGCTGTAGTCGATGACATGCAATGTATTATTGCTATCAACTTTCTTGGATAATGAGTTAATAAAAGAGATTAACTTAACGGCCGATTCTAACGCAGGGCTTAAATAGCTTATGGTGGCAGATTTGCCAATATTGATGACCACAGTGACAAAATTGGCGTTGATTAATATTTGTTCAGTATGACCAATATTGACCAGCAAACTTTGAATTTGATTGCCTAGCGTATAAGCATCTATAGGCTGATTAGAAAACACCGAAAAATCAGTACCGCTAAGCCGTCCAGCGTAAAGTGAGGTATTGGCCTTGCATTGATTTTCTAAGGCATCGCCAATTCTTTTGAGTAAAATATTAGTCGCTTGATGGCCCAAGCTTTGGTCTAAGCTTGCTAGATTAGTCAGTCTACAAACCAGCAACACGCCTGCGCTAAAAGTTTCTTCATGACTAATGCTGGCATCAACCCGATTAATAAAATAATCGTGGTTCATCAGGCCAGTAATTGGGTCAAAATTAGCGTTGAAGCGCAATTGTTCTAGCCTTGCAGCTTCTTCAGCTAAAGTTTTTTTAATGCGTCTAGAAAGCGCATTCATGGCGCTCGCCACTGCTTTAAATTCAGTAGTTTTTGGCACGTCTATGCTGATGAACCGATTTTCACCAATCGCGGTTGCCTGATGCACCACATCATCAAGTGGGCTGATGATTTTTCTTGATACTTTGCCACCTATATAGCAGGCTAGTATGCCTATCAGCAAAGTCAATAGCGCGACTTGTATAGTTGAATCCCAAAGTTTATCGTAAGCAAAGTTCACATCACTTGCTAAGCTAATCGTGCCATACTGGCGCCAGCCATCCTGAATATCAGCAACGCCCCCCTGGGCCTGAATAGACACAAGCTGCGTAAACCATTTGGGCGCTTTGCTTTTGCTATTCATATTAACCTGCTCGCTAATGGTCTTGCCGTCAGGGTCAGTTAAACGTATGTAGTGGTAGTGGCCAGCGTCAAATTGAGCAGAAATGAGCAAGCTCAAAGTGACTGGGTCTTTTGGCATTTGTGACATGGATAGCGCGAGTGAGGTCGCATTATCTATATTTTTCAATTGCAATTGTTCTTCAAGATAATGCTTACTAGATAGCGTGCTTAGCATAAAGCTGCCGCTCGCCGCTAAGGCGACTATGAAGGTAATGGCTAACCACAGTTGTTTAATAAGTGACATGTCAACTCCTTATTTTCAATTACTCTATTCCATCTGCTGCTATACGCGCTAATACATCGCGCCATCTTGATAAATGTGACACTGCGTCGCTACGGGGTTTGCTGCTATTACCCACCCACAAGCCTTTATCGTTAAAACTAAAAATAGGCGTTAAATCTTTTCTGCGCGATGCGGGCAAGATGTCGCTTACTAAGCTATCTAAAATCAGCGGCTCAGATTGTGGCGTTGAATAATAGCTCAACACCATGTGCGCTCTAATTACACTGCTGCCTTTGCTAGGTAGGGAAGCTCTAACATAGGTCAGTCTTAATTTGTCATTAGCCACATTTAATATTTTTAAAAAAGTATACTTGGCAATGCTAAAATCTTCGCAATCACCAGCCCCTAAACCTAGTGCTTCTAATGGTGTTGCCCAATAATCAGCTTGTCCCCAAACATCCACATCTTCTGCATAGCTGATTTTACGGTTAAAAAAACTGTTAATTTCTTTAAGTTTATCTGCTTCAGGTGCAGACTTTAATCGACTCAATAGCTGATCAAGCTCTAAAGTTGTGTTGTAAGCATCCGTACCATAGCGTTGTTTGGCTAATCCGCTAAATTTACTGAGGTCATAGCCTGTAGCATAAAGGCCACTCGCGACCAACATCAGCATGGCAATACTGAATGTGCTAATAATGAGCTTTGAATACGCCTTATTTCTCATAACAGACAGAATAAACGCCACTCCAAAATTTTTATTAGCAGAGATCTAACAGTAAGGTTGATAACGATAGGGTTATTCAGCAGCAAACAAATTAGCGACTAATTCTCTAAGATTATCATTTTGTAATTATTTAATCACCAAGAATTTCAAATGCACGCCATTAAAAAATCAAAATCATTGTCCATTAGGACAATAGTTTTGTAACTACATAGTCAGGTTTAATACGAATGTAAAAAACCATATCTAGCATTAAATTTTAATTAAGGCGTAATCATGGCATTGGTTGGAAAAGTAGTTGCAATCACAGGGTCAGTATTTGTCATTAACCCTAATGGTAGCCGACATCAGCTCAATTTAGGTGATCAAGTCGCTCAGGGTGATATCGTTGAAACGATACGTGGCGCCTTCGTAGATATCATGTTTACTGAAAGCTATGTGCTGCATATTGAGGCAGAACAACAAGTCACTATTACCATAGATATTACAGAAACAGCTCAACTAAGTCAGGCAGATAGTGCGGTTGATTCGGCCACCATACAAACTGTCATTCAAGCCTTAGAAAGCGGTGATGACATAAGTGATGCTTTAGAAGCAACCGCCGCAGGTTCAGGGGTACCATCATCAGATTATGGTTTTAGTTTTGTTGACACATCTGTTACTAATTATTCGTCCAATGACATTTATCATGCGCCACTAACAGAAACACCCCCCTCGACTTTTAATACCTACAATCCAATTGACACTACTATTTCGACCCCTGTCACTGGGACTAACGCCGCCGCCGTCATTAGCGGCGATAAGGCAGCCAGCCTCACAGAAACCAATGCCGTACAAACCGCCACTGGTACCTTAACCTCAACCGATGCGGATGGTACAGCCAACTTGTTTACAGCATTAGCCAGCACGGCAGGCAGCAACGGTTATGG
>CAIRBH010000031.1 GCA_903876765.1 uncultured Pseudomonadota bacterium
GCTTTTTATCGAGTAAGACATATTCACGATCTTGCAAAGTACTAATAATGCTCGCATAGGTAGATGGTCGACCTATGCCATATTCTTCTAAAATTTTCACTAAACTTGCTTCACCGTACCTAGGTGGCGGTTCGGTGAAATGCTGTTCACCATAAATTTTTTCTACAGTAAGCACTTCGCCGGTTTCCAGATGTGGCAATTTACTCTCGCCTTCCTCTTCTTCGTCATCTGTGCCTTCCATATAAACCGCGATAAAACCTGCAAACACTAGCGTCTGTCCTGAGGCGCGGAATAAGTTAGCGTCACTGCCCACGCTTAAATCTACACTCACCGCATCAAACTTAGCTGGCGACATTTGGCAGGCCAAGGCGCGCTTCCATATCATTTCATAGAGCTTAAATTGTTCGTCAGTCAGATATTGTCTAACTTTAGCTGGTGTGCGACTAATATCAGTCGGGCGTATCGCCTCATGAGCCTCTTGGGCGCTTTTAGACTTAGTTTTATACATGACGGGGGACTTTGGCAAGTACGCCGCATCAAAATTCTTTTTAACATAGTCGCGAATTTGCATAATGGCTTCTGTCGCCATGTTAAATGAGTCGGTACGCATGTAAGTAATCAAGCCCACTGTGCCACTGCCGACGTCTATGCCTTCGTAAAGTTGTTGGGCAATACGCATGGCACGGGCGGTGGTAAAGCTTAGTTTACGCACGGCTTCTTGTTGCAGCGTGGACGTGGTAAACGGTGCGGCAGGGCTGCGACTGCGTTGCTTCTTTTCAACACGAGAAACCGTGGTTTTACCCGCACTCGCTAGCAGCAATTTGCCAACTATGTCGCTTTGTTGGTCATGGTTAATCACCGAAAATTGTTCAATTTTTTGATTATTTAATTGCACGAGCTTTGCGCTAAAGCCATGGCTGTGCTTTAGGGCATCTAAATGTACTGACCAATATTCTTGCGATTTAAACGCTTCTATTTCTAGTTCGCGCTCTACAATAAGCCGCAACGCTGGGCTTTGTACACGACCTGCGGACAGTCCGCGGCGAATTTTTTTCCAAAGTAGTGGGGATAAATTAAAGCCTACTAAATAATCTAAGGCGCGGCGTGCTTGCTGCGCATTCACCATAGGCATAGAAATGTCACGTGGTTCGGCAATGGCGTGCTCGACTGCACTTTTGGTAATTTCATGAAACACCACACGTTTCATGATCTTGTTTTTGAGTAGGTTCTTAGATTTTAGAATCTCTGCAATATGCCATGAAATCGCCTCACCCTCACGGTCAGGATCGGTTGCGAGGTAAATGCTATCAGCACTTTTCACGGCTTTGGCAATGGCATCCACATGCTTGCTATTACGCTCAATAATGTCGTATTTCATGGCAAAGCCATTAGCGGTATCAACCGCGCCATTTTTAGGAATTAAGTCTCGCACATGTCCATAAGAGGCCAGAACTTCAAAGTCGCTGCCCAGATATTTTTTGAGCGTTTTGGCTTTGGAGGGAGATTCAACAATTAACAGTTTTGACATGAATGCCTATAAAAAAGGGATTTAAGTAAAATGGGTTTACAACACTGGCACTTTTGCTAAAGCGTCTACCTCGGCATAATAACAAGGTAAGTGGCTGTAAGACAACAACTTACCATAGATACTGGACGAATTGCTGGCTATATTGATTAGAATTAGCTATTTCGTACAAACTCAATCCTAGTGCCATCTGAACTATTTAAACTTAACGCGGCACTTTCTTTGCTCTGCGCGTCAAATTTTGCTATATCAGAAAACAGCGGGTCTTCATCTTCGGCTTTAGCTTGCGTGAGGTTTTTAAAATCGTATAAATTAAAATCTGCCAGATGCGACGGCTCTACATTTCCTATGGCGCGAAATATATTGTTGACGCGGCCTGGCTGCTCCAGCTCCCAAGCGTGCAGCATGTCTTTGACCTTTTGCCGCTGTAAGTTTTCTTGGCTACCGCATAAATTACAAGGAATAATCGGAAAATTCATTTGGCGGGCGTAGCTTGCGATGTCTTTTTCACTGCAATAAGCTAATGGCCGAATGACAATATTTTGCTTGTCATTGGTGGCTAATTTAGGCGGCATGGCTTTCATTTTTGCACCAAAAAATAGGTTTAAAAATAGCGTTTCTACGATGTCATCGCGATGATGCCCCAGCGCAATTTTATTAGCGCCTAGCGCCTTAGCCGTGGTGTAGATAATACCTCGACGTAGCCGTGAACACAGCGAGCAAGTGGTTTTACCTTCGGGTATTTTTTCTTTGACTATGGCGTAAGTGTCGGCATCGACAATGCGGTAATCAATGCCAAGTTTTTCAAAATAGGCGGGCAAAATATCCGCTGGAAAGCCAGGCTGTTTTTGATCTAAATTCATCGCGATCAGCTTAAAGTTGATAGGTGCACGTTCTTGCAATGCCAGTAATAGCATGAGCATGGCATGAGAATCTTTGCCGCCACTCATACATACCAGCACGGTGTCGCCTTCTTCTATCATGTTGTAATCACCTATGGCTTTGCCAGTGGCGCTTATTAAACTATTTCTAAGTTTAATAAAGTTATTCGAGTGTGGCTCTGGTAAATGTTTAATCATGGCGGGCTTTTTTAGGTATTTGCCGAAGGTGGCAAATTTAAAGATTTAAGGAGCGCCCACCATCAACGGCCAAGATGTGGCCGGTAATAAAAGGCGCATCGGCTATTAAAAACTTCACCGCTTTGGCTACATCCTCGGCTTCGCCTACACGTTTGAGTAAAGTTTGGTTAATCACACGCTGACGATACACTTCGTCAAATTGTGGGTTATTTTCTGGCCACTGCACTGGCCCTGGCGCTACCGCATTCACCCGCACTTCTGGACCTAATTCATAGGCCAAAGACTTGGTCAGGGTAACTAAACCTGCTTTGGCGACACTATAAACCACATAACCTTTTTTAGGGCGTTCTACGTGCATATCGGTGATATTGACGATGCAGCCGTTATTTTTGCGTAATTCTGCCGCTGCCGCTTGCGACAAAAACAAAGGTGCTTTTAAGTTACTACCCATGAGGTCTTGCCACTTATTTTCGTCAATATCGCCAATTTCGCTGGCATAATAAGTCGATGCATTATTGATGAGTACGTCAAGATGACCAAAATGCTCAATGGTTGCGCTAATTAAATTGGGCAAGCTGGCAATATTGAGTAAATCACCATGAATAATCGCTACAGAGTTTGGCCGCTGTAAATTGAGCTCGGCTTGCAGGGACCGCGCTTCGTTAAGTGAGCTTTTGTAGTGAATCATCAAGTTCATGCCTGTAGCATGTAGCTTGCGACAAATAGCCGCGCCTACCCGTTTAGCACCGCCAGTAATTAAAACTACTTTATTTGTAATGTTTGATTCCACGCTTTAATCCAATCTTGATCGTTAACTATTATAATCTAACTGTATGACTACATTACCTACCCCATCAGCAGAAGCACAAAAACATAGTGAGCAACTCACTGCGCTCATTCAGCAAAGAATATCAGAAGCTGGCGGTTGGATAGATTTTGCACAGTTTATGCAATTGGCGCTTTATGCGCCGCACCTTGGTTATTACAGTGCAGGCAGCCAAAAGTTCGGCGATGCTAAAAAAACTGGTGGCGATTTTGTCACTGCACCAGAGATTTCAGCGCTATTTGCACAAACCATTGCTAGACAAATGCAGCAGAGTTTACAGCAGGTGGATGGCAATATACTGGAGTTGGGCGCAGGGACGGGTAAATTTGCAGCGGATATATTGCTCAGTTTGGCCAGTTTAAATAGCTTGCCCGATCACTATTTTATTTTAGAAATCAGCAATCATTTGCGCCAAGTGCAGCTAGAAACGCTGCAAAGCAAACTGCCACCAGACTTAATGCAGCGTGTAGCATGGCTAGAGGCCTTGCCGACAAGTTTTAACGGCCTGGTAGTGGCTAACGAAGTGCTAGACGCCATTCCAGTGCATATTGCGCATATTCAAAAGCAAGCTGTATATGAGCGCGGTGTGGCTTGGTGCGATGGATTTATTTGGCAAGATCAAGCAATCACTGATAAAGATTTAGTAGCCGCGATAGATAAACAGCAGCTGGCCGCAGATTATCTGACAGAATTTTGCCCAGCCGCCAGCGGCCTGATAGCGAGCATTGCTGGCATGTTGCAGCACGGCGTAGTGTTGCTGATTGACTACGGATTTTCAGCGCGTGAATATTATCACCCGCAACGCAATCAAGGCACACTGATGTGCCATTATCAACATTATGCACACACAGAACCGTTGATCAATGTTGGCCTGCAAGACATCACAGCGCATGTAGATTTTACTAGCATTGCTGATGCAGGTATCCAGCATGGTTTAACTTTAGGTGGCTTTTGTAGCCAAGCACAATTTTTAATCAATTGCGGTATTTTAGATTTGATGTCACTAGTCTCGCCGCAAGATGTGGCAAACTATTTACCGCTAGCGGCGGCTGCTCAAAAACTATTATCACCAGCTGAAATGGGTGATTTATTTAAGGTGATAGCCTTTACTAAAAACATTGCCGAGCCGCTGCTAGGCTTCTCAAATGGCGATAAATCATACACTTTATAAGTTTTGTGCTCATGTCGTGGATGAAACAGCGCAGATAAACGGCTAGTTGCTATAATGTCGCTTATGACCCTATTTAATCAAACAGAACAAACCTCTAGTCAATCAGCAACACAACAGGCCGATTTAAAAAATCGCCGAATTCGCAGTTTTGTCTTGCGTCAAGGTCGAGTGACTAAAGGCCAAGCACATGCGTTAGAAATTGGCTTACCCAAATTTGGTATTAGCTACGCAGCAACAACACTAGATTTAAATGAACAATTTAACCGTACAGATAGCAAAAAAATATTAGAAATTGGCTTTGGTATGGGTGAGACAACAGCGAAAATCGCCCAAACTTTGCCTGACTATGATTTTTTAGCTGTCGAGGTGCATACGCCAGGTGTTGGCGCTCTGCTTAAGTTAGCAGAAGAGCATGCACTTACAAATATACGCATTATTCAGCACGATGTGGTGGATGTGCTACACAATATGCTGGCAGATGCCAGCCTAGATGGCATACACATATTCTTTCCTGACCCTTGGCATAAAAAGCGTCATCATAAGCGCAGATTAATACAAGCAGAATTTGTAAAGCTGCTCTGCGCCAAATTAAAATCAGGGGCATATTTACACGTAGCAACTGACTGGCAAGAATATGCAGAATGGGTGTTAGCCGTATTGACTGCCGAAACGCAATTGCAGAACAGCGCTGATACTTATGCCGAAAAGCCTAGCTACAGGCCGCTTACTAAGTTTGAAAATCGTGGCATCAAGCTCGGCCATGGCGTATGGGATATGGTCTTTATTAAGCGTTAGGATGGCTATGAGTGCTAGTCTTCAGTTTCTTTATCATCCAAATTATCTTTATGATCTAAATTAAAGGACTTTCGCACCAAGTCCTCAGGCTCTTCAGCAAATAGCCATTTACCTATTACTTTTTCCGCTTCTTCTACTCCCAGCTTTTTTAAACTAGAAAAAAGCTGTATGGTGCATTCGCTGTGATAATGGTTGCCCCAAGTTTCAATCAGCTCTTTGCGCACGCGGTTTAGGGTTAAGCTAGCTTCGCCGCGCGATAATTTATCCGACTTAGTCAATAATACATGTACTGGTTTGCCGCTGGGACAAAACCAATCTAACATTTGCCGGTCTAGTGGAGTGAGCGGATGGCGACTATCCATGACTAATACTAAACCACCTAGGCTAGAACGTTCGCTTAAGTAGCGAGCAAGTACGTTTTGCCAGTGGGCACGCATGGCCTCAGGTACTTTGGCATAGCCATAGCCTGGCAAATCCACTAAATGGCGGTCATTGCCTAGGGTGAAGAAGTTAATAAGCTGCGTGCGCCCCGGCTGTTTACTAACAAAGGCTAGGCGATTATGGTTGGCTAAGGTGTTAAGTGCGCTAGATTTTCCTGCATTAGAACGGCCAGCAAAAGCCACTTCTATGCCGCTGGCAATAGGTAAATCTCGTAAGTGATGTGCTGAGATATAAAACGCAGCATTTTGAAACAATGGCATGAAAATCCGATTCTATTTGGCGGAACTAAATTACTGGTGGCATTGTATATTACGGGAAGGTTTTGAACGTAACATTAACAATAGCGAAAATGCTATCACGAATAGGG
This sequence comes from uncultured Pseudomonadota bacterium, assembly GCA_903876765.1. Taxonomy (GTDB): domain Bacteria; phylum Pseudomonadota; class Gammaproteobacteria; order Burkholderiales; family Methylophilaceae; genus Methylotenera. The sequence goes on from CAIRBH010000031.1 coordinate 6,205, forward strand.
GTTTTTCGCTAAAATACTGACTTAATTGATTGAATAATTTAGGTTAGTCAGTTTTATAAATGACTTAATACGCAAGTTAATTTGATATTTTAGGAGTTGTAATGCCATTTTGCCACCTAATGAAGATAACTACTGTAAGACTCAGTTTGCTAAAACTTAGCCTAGCAAGCTTAACGTTAAGTTTTGCTGTGAGTGCGCTAGCGGCAGAAAAGCCAGCAGATACTGCCCCCGTTGAAAAAAATAAAGTAGCGCAAATCACCAGCACAGTATGTGCCGCCTGCCACAATGCAGATGGCAATAGCCTGATTACGCTCAATCCTAAATTGGCCGGCCAACATCCTGATTATCTGGTAAAACAACTCACAGAGTTTAAATCTGGTAAACGCGCTAATGCCGTCATGTCAGGCATGGCAGCCATGTTAAGTGATGAAGATATGCAGGGCGTCGCGATTTATTTTTCTGAGCAAAATTTAGTGCTAGGTAAAGCTAAAAGCAACGGTGCAGGATCATTAGGCGAAAAAATCTATCGTGCTGGCATAGCGGCAACTAACGTGCCTGCTTGTGCGGCTTGTCATGGGGCAAATGGGGCAGGCTTATTAAAACAGTTTCCACGTTTAGGTGGCCAGCATGCAGATTACACCTTGGCACAATTAAGAACCTTCCGAACAGGTGAGCGTGCTAATGCGCCTATGATGATGGCGATAGCCACTAAAATGACAGATGCAGAAATGGCGGCAGTGGCTGATTATGTGCAAGGCTTACGCTAGCGATAGACGCTAATTTATCAGCATTTAAAGGTATAGAACTTAAGTGCTGATAAAAGCTAAAAATAGCAGCTTATCGCTGCTATTTTTTTGCCTAACAATTCATCGCTGTATTAATTTGTTGCTAGGCAATCATCGCTAATCTAAAGCGCACAAGCCCTGCTTGGTTATCGACTAAGCTTAATTGGTAGCCCGCTTGCATGGCTTGCTGGTAGGCGTGGAATAAGCCCACACCTAAGCCATTATTTGAGCTAATGTGTGAGTGGAATAGCTGCATAGCCACGTCATTCGGTATAGCCGAGCCCGTATCTGTCACTTCTATGCAAAACTGAGGTGCAGGCAACAAGTTGACTGTAATTTTGACCTCAGCTTCTAATTTTGCTTTTTCTAAGGCATTTTGCAGTAAGTTATCTATTACGCTATCTAACACATCGGGGTCTATCTCGTTATTGGGTATATCAGCGGGGCCTACAAATTTGATCAGCTGGTGATTGTTGATACGCCTAAAATTTCTCCACCAAGTGCTTACTTTATATTGACGTTTTTTCATAAGACTAGGTTCTACTAGCTTATTAAGCGTATTAGCCAAGCGTTGGTTAAGTCTAGGTAGTTGTTTTTTAATTAGGCTAAGCAATTTACTATCGTCTGCTTTATCAGCCGATAATTCAGCCGCCGAGGTTAAATTACCCAGCGATTGCAAAATATTTTTAATGTCGTGCGTAAGCCTAGACCCCGTTTCATAAAAACTTTGCATATAAGTATTTTGGCTAATAATTTCTTCACGGCGCTTAGCCTCATAGAATTCGCTTAGTATTTGCGTCACCAACTGGCTGTGCAAATATAAAGCAGGCTTAAACTGCCAGCGTGAATATAAGGTTAAGTGCAAATGCTCAAAGCTAAAGCTAGAAATAAAAGCCGTTGTTTTGCCAAGCTGATACTTATTATTTTCAACCTGCCAACTTAACCCACTTACCCAGTTCAGGCTAGCTAACTCTTGCATGGCCACTTGCAAAAAATCATGGGCGGTTGATTCTATTTCAGCATGGGCAGCGATTTTTTTTATCCATAATTCAAAGGGCTGGCCGATATTTAATAAATAGTGCGACATTAACAGCTCTAAGCCAGAGAACGTCGCGCTAGGGTTCCATAGCCAGCTTAAAATGACCAAAGTAAGCGCTAGGCCCATCACACTATAAATAAGTGGTTTAATGTAGTGTATTTTCCAAGTGATGCCGATGGCAAAGCTGCCAAGAACGACAATCAGCGTGAGTAGAAAAATCAGCAAGGTATAAAAGAAATCGACATTGACTGACAGATTGTTATCATTCTTTTTGGGTAAGAATAAAATAATGACTGGCAATATGGGTAGCAGGTAAATTAGTAAAAACTCAGCTGCCGCAAGGTCAGCTTCAGCGTGAAGCAGCTTAGGCACAACCCATAAAAGCAAAATAGCAAGTAAGTAACTAGAGGCTAGAATATTGGCTAACTTAACTGGTCCAGTTGGGTTAGAAAAAACACGGCCACCTATCAGTGCAAATAAGCAGGCGATCCAAATGGCAGTTAACCACCAATTCATTAATAGAATACCTACAGCAGCCCCTGCCAAAATGAACAAGGCGGATTGCCAAGATAGCTTATTGGCATGCCGCATTAAAGGCTGCCACACTAAAAAGCAACCGTAATGGCATAAGAATAAGGTGTTGTGCAAATTAGTGACACCCGTCCATACCAACGTGGCGTGCAATGATAAAAGCATCAGCGCCATGATGCGATTAGGATGATTAAATTGTATCTGGCTAAATTTTGATAATAATTGCATTACAATGATAATTAATGAATATATATAAAATATAATTTAGCTAATAAGTCATTTTTGCTTGAAAATTGAGGCAAGATTCGGCTAATTCAGTTTTAATTAAGGCGGATTATCGTTTAAATTTTAACGTAATTGTTTGTTTTTCAACATAGCTCACACTATTTTTTACCAATAACCACCGAAAAAGCTAATTATAGGCAAAAAACCCTAAATATAACTGGCACAGTTATTGCCTTATCATATTTTGTATAATTAAGATTAAATTTAATAGCTTTACACCTAAAATTTTTTTAACTAACTTTATTTTAACTAACTTTATTTTAACTTAGTTTATTTTAAATTTAACAGAGCATAGTTAACTTTAATAGATAACTTTAAATGTGCATCGGGGAATTAAATGAAAAAACATCAATCAGGTTTTACGCTAATAGAATTAGCGATCGTATTAGTGATCATAGGCTTGCTTTTGGGCGGGGTATTGAAAGGGCAAGAATTGATTTACAGTGCTAAGGTAAAAAATATGGCGGCGGATTTTAAAAACACGCAAGTTTATATATACGGTTATCAAGACAAATACAAGGCTCTGCCTGGGGATGATAAAAGTGCGAGTACGCATTTAACTGGTGGAACAAACGCATCGAACGGTACTTTAGGCAATGGTGTTATTGAGGGTGAATGGAACTCTACTACTGCAACACATGAATCTGCTTTATTTTGGCAGCATGTTAGACTTGCAGGCCTTGCCGCTGGGCCAACATCCACAGGGGATGCAAATTATTACCCAACCAATGCTGATGGTGGGAGAATCGGCGTGCAAAGTGTGTCAGGATTTACTAAAATTACTACTATGACAGGTACATTTGTTGTATGTTCAGATGCTATTTTAGGTAGATTTGCAAAACAATTAGATACCACGCTGGATGACGGTGAAACTTCAACTGGCTCTGTTAGAGCAGTGTTATCAGCTACAGCTACCGGGGCAGGGCTTACAACCGCAAATGTATCAGACTCATCAAGTTACACCGTTTGTTTAGCATTCTAAATCAATAATCAGATGCTCTAAAAGCCCACTTAGCTGGGCTTTTTTTATTGGTTACGGGCGTTACTACGCTAATGACGCATTTACTATTACCTAGTAAATACATTCCTTTTTTTATAAAACTGGGATGTCTAAATTAAATGATTTTAAATCTGGGTTGCCGATGCAAAAAATGTCACTTACAGGCTACCACTAGTTATTAGCCCTTAGTAGAGAAGCGTGTGCAGGATTGTAGGATGAAGGGACAATCTATCCGTATTGCATACGGCCCAATAGCTTAGCAGAGGATCGGATTTAGATGATTGAACAGTAATCAATGAGGTAGTAAAAAGGCTAATAATGATAGACTTTAAAGTCTATATAAAATAAAAAAACACCTGAGACATTACTGTCTCAGGTGTTTTTTATTCAAAGTCTTTATTAAAGCTTAGCCTAACAATTAGGCTTTAATTATAGCCAGTAAACAAAAACAAATAGACCTAACCAAACCACATCGACAAAGTGCCAGTACCAAGCTACCCCTTCAAAGCCAAAATGGTGTTCTGGGGTGAAATGGCCTTTCATGCACCGCAGCAGAATAACAATCAGCATGATGGTACCTAATAAGACGTGAAAGCCATGAAAGCCCGTCAGCATAAAGAAGCTAGCGCCATAAGCACCAGATCTTAGCGTTAAACCCATTTCAGTATAAGCCTCGTGATATTCAGTTGCCTGACATAACAAGAAAGCAATACCAAGTGCTACTGTAAGTGCCATGCCAATAATGAGCTGTTTGCGATTGTTTTTAATCAGGCCCCAATGTGCCCAAGTGATGGTGGCGCCAGATGAAAGTAAAAGGGCGGTGTTAATAGCAGGCAAACCCCATGCTGCCATTGGGTGTAATACACCAGGCTTAAACTCGCCAGATACCGTCATGCCACCTGGGCCAGTAGATGGCCATGTACCTAAAAATTCTTTATAGGGGGTGATGTCTAAATCATAGCCGCCTAGCTCTGGCACAGAAAGTACGCGCATATAAAATAGCGCGCCAAAAAATGCCGTAAAGAAGGCAATTTCTGAGCAAATAAACACTATCATGCCGATGCGGAAGGATTTGTCTTCCCAGCTTTTAAATTGGCCAGTGACGCTTTCGGTAATTACAGCGCCCATCCACTTAAATACCATGCTTAAAATTAGTATGGCCCCTAGTATCATCATCCATTTACCAGGCGCTTGCAAATAAGCTAAATCTTTGCTTTTGTCTGTGGCTACGCTAAAGATAAAACCTGAAGCTAAAGATAATAAGCCTGTGGCGATAATTGCCGGATAAATACTACCGTGAGGTACGTAATACTGATTGTTAGAATGTGTCGCCATGCAATAACTCCTGTGCATTTATTATTAATATGATGGCCATTATTCAGCCATTCCCTCGCCTAAACTACCACTTACATAAATACTTGTTACTTTAATTGCACTGCTGGAAAAAATGAATAAGACAAGGTCATGTCTGATACATCTTTTGGCAAATCAGGGCTGACGAAAAAGCGTAAGGGCATTGCTTTTTCTTCGCCAGGTTTAAGTGATTGCCTAATAAAACAAAAACACTCAATTTTTTTAAGGTTGGCTGCCGCTATACCTGGTGTAACGCTTGGTATTGCTTGACCCACCACCACCTCATTGGTGGTATTTTTTGCCACAAAAATTACAGTTTCTATTTGTCCTGGGTGCACTCTGACGCTAGTGGTTTTGGGGTAAAAATTCCACCCTAAGCCTGACATCACGCTAGAAGTAAACTGCACATTCACCCATCTACTATTATCTATTTTTGCTTTGGCCAGCAGCGTTGCCGAGTTCTGTGTTTTGCCATTTAAGCCTGTCATGGTACATAGCACGTTGTAAATAGGTACAAGCGCAAAGGCAAACAATAAAGAACCCAGCAACATCCATAAAAGCTTGCGTACTAAACGCTGGTTTTTTACATCAAGTTGCTGTTTTGCACTTAATACCTTGCTTTCGTCTATTGATGCCATATAGCAAACATTGACATTACATACCAAGCTAAAGCAATACCCCCTAACAGCAAGGCAATTTTCGTATTACTAATACTCTTATTTTTTACTGGCTTATCCATATAGACCCAAATGAAGCTCGGCTTAAATACTTAAGCCGAGTATTGTATTTATTTAACTGTTGGTTGCTCAGTAAAGCTATGGTATGGCGGTGGTGAGGGCAGTGTCCACTCTAAACCTTGTGCGCCTTCCCAAACTTGAGCTGTCGCTTTTTTACCACCACGGGCACAGGTCACAATGTTATAAACAAATAATAGTTGTGATAGACCTAGTGTAAATGCGGCAATGCTTGAAATCATATTGAACTCTGCAAATTGTAATGCATAGTCAGGAATACGACGTGGCATACCAGCCAGTCCTAAGAAGAACTGAGGGATGAAGGTTAAGTTAAATGAAATTGCAGTGAGCCAGAAGTGCAGTTTACCTAGCTTCTCGTTATACATATGACCAGTCATTTTAGGTAACCAGTAATAAGTGCCGGCCATAATACCCATAATGCCACCCGCAAATAGCGTGTAGTGGAAATGCGCTACGATAAAGTAGCTGTTGTGATATTGCGCATCAGCGGCAACGTCAGCTAGCACTAGGCCCGTCAATCCACCAATACCAAAAAGAATAATCCAGCCTACAGTAAACAACATAGGCGTTTCAAAGCTCATAGAGCCTTTCCACATGGTTTTAATCCAGCAGAAGAACATCACGGCTAATGGTAATGAAATTGCCATGGTGCTATACATAAAGTAAAGCAGAGCTGGTACAGGCATACCTGATGTGAAGAAGTGATGCGCCCAAACAACCACAGAAAGTACGCCTACTGCCCAGAATGAGTAAACTTGAGCTTTGTAGCCATACATAGGTTTGCGTGAGAATGTTTCTAGAATTTGTGGAATGAAGCCCCACACTGGTAATAACAAAATATACACTTCTGGGTGGCCAAAGAACCAGAATAAATGTTGGAACATAATTGGATCGCCACCGCCAGCCGCATCAAAGAAGTGCGTACCAAAGTGACGGTCTGTTAATAGCATGGTCACTGCTCCAGCTAATACAGGAATAGTTGCAATCAATAAGAAAGCAGTAATTAACCAGCCCCATACGAACATAGGCATTTTCATTAAAGTCATGCCAGGGGCTCGCATGTTAAAGACAGTAACGATAATATTAATTGAACCTAGTACTGAAGAAATGCCCAATAAGTGAACAGCAAAAATGGCAAAGTCAACACCAATGCCACCTTGTATAGACAGAGGTGGATAAAATGTCCAGCCAGTAGCTAGCGCACCATCACCAATGCCAAATAAGGCCAAGGTAAATGGTAATGTTAATAAAATTGCAGAAGGCGGCAGCAACCAGAAGCCCCAGTTATTCAAGCGCGGCAAAGCCATATCTGGCGCACCAATTTGCAATGGAATCATCCAGTTAGCAAAGCCGGTAGCGGCTGGCATTAATGCGGCAAAAATCATAATTAAGGCGTGTACGCCTATCAGCTGGTTAAAGAACTCAGGGTTGATTAATTGCAGGCCTGGTTTAAATAATTCAGCTCGAATGCCTAAAATCATTGCCCCACCAACAAAAAACATAATCAGCGAAAATGTTAAATACATGGTGCCTATGTCTTTATGGTTGGTGGTGGTTAGCCAACGCATAATACCCGTTGGGTGTTCAGCATGATCATCATGATGCGCTACTGTTGTTGTACTCATTACCTTCTCCTAATTACTCAAACTAAATAATTGCTGTTGATTCAAATTATATCAATACTTATTGACGCGCGGCTTTAACTTGCGCTGGTTGCAATAGATCGCCAACGCTATTGCCTAGGGCGTTTCTTTCATAGGTAATCACTGAGGCAATTTCTGTGTCATTTAACAACGCTTTCCATGAGGGCATCACGCGGATTCCGTTTAATACGCGATCTAAATGACTATCTTTAAGATATTTCCCGTCGGCACCAAAAATCGGGCCATTGGCAATTTTGCTGCCAGTGAGCGCTGGGAATGCAGGCGGCAAGCCAGCACCGGACACTTGATGGCAAACCGCACAATTTTTCTCATATACAGTTTTGCCATTGGCTACCAACTCATCTTTGGTCCATTCTTTGTCTGCGCCTGCGGAAGCTTTAGCTAGCTCTTCTTTTTTGGCAGCTACCCAAGTTTTATATTCTTCTACTGGTAAGGCGTCTACGACCACTGGCATATAGCCATGGCCTTTACCACAGAGCTCTTTACATTGGCCACGATAAGTACCGGCTTTTTCTACCTGTACCCAAGTTTCACGTATGAAGCCAGGCACAGCTAGGCGTGAAGAGCCAAATTGTGGCACCCACCAGTTATGCATAACGTCGGCTGAGGTCATTAAAATACGCACTTTTGCGCCTACAGGAAGCACTAGGTGGTTATCGACTTCAAGTAAGTAATTTTCATCTTTTTTACCATCAAAGCCTTTATCTGTTTGCTCTTTTGGGGTGGATAGATTGCTGACAAATTTAATGCCTTGCGCATCACCATCCATATACTCATACTGCCAGCGCCATTGTGAACCAGTGATTTTAATCACCATATTCGCTTTGTCACGAGTGTTTTCCATCATAATCACGCTGTGATAAGCTGGGATGCCCATAATCACAAAGTCTATCAGTAGCAGAATGGCGAACGGAATTAGTGTCCAAAAAATTTCAACTGCGGTTGATGGTGCCTTATCTGTTACAGGCTTGAAGTTTTTACTTTTGCGATGTGCAAAAATAGAATAAATCATGATAGCCAACACGATGAAGAAAATCGCCATGGCAATCAACATAAACTTATTATGTACATGCAATGTATCTAAGGCCATAGGCGTTACTGGCTCTGGGAAGTTCCAAGAGTAATCAGCATGTGCGCTTAGTGAAGCCAACATTGCTGAAATACCTAAACTAATCTTTCTATAACCTCGCATAACACTTACTCCAAAACTATATTAGTTAATATTTTTTAATTTTTTTCTGAGATCACGCGCCAATAGAGCGCGCTGCTCGTCAGTGATAAAATTCCGACCAAACTCTACTTCGTTACCGTGTGAACTGATAAAAAGAGCACTTTTACCATTGCTACCTTGAAACTTTAAGACATCACGCACGTTGACTTGTGCCCAATATCTTTGAAAAACCGTTTTAGTGATTTTTTGATCGTGCTTTTTTTCTACTATCACCTGGTCTTCTTCTATGGTGATGCTTTCAAAATCGTCCGCATGCAAATACACCGTATAAAAGGCATAGGCGAAGGCTAAAATTTCTAGTCCAGCAAACGGCAAAACCAACCATGCCCCTATGCTGGCAAAACCTAAAGCTATTACCAATGCTAATGATGCCAGCGCTGCCAGAAGCTTAATGCTGTCATTAGGTGATAGCGAGTTATTTGGTCTTGTAATAATCTTATAACCAAAGTCTGACACCGGCATAGTCAATCCTGAATTAAAAAACTTTACAGGCTACTTTTAAGTCGCCTAATTTCAAGTCTAAGAAATAAATTTTAGAGTTAAAGCCTAGCTTAAGCGCTTTTTTAACATGCGACACTTTGACGCAGTGCAAAAATAACACGAAAAGTCATTTAGCTCAAGAAAATAATTACATTTTATTAACAATTCTAGGGTTTTTATGTGGGGGTTTATTCACGGAAATGGCGCTGCATATTCTTATGCGGTTTTGACTTATATGAGTGAATATGACACTATCTAATCATTAATAAAAGTAAAAAGTCTTATGGTTCTATGCTTAAATGATGCACAGGCTCAATAGGCTCAATAGGCTCAATAGGCTATATAGGCAAATTATCAATGCACATTCATAAGATCAATTCCCTAGAAATATCTCTCTACGGTAATCGCAATAGTGGCAAAAACTAAGAACCCAGTTGTAGTAGCTGCCAAAACACATTTTAACGTCATCATTATTGGTGCTGGTCCTAGCGGCTTATCTGCCGCCGTTCGTGCCACCGAGCAACAGGTGGATTATTTGCTAGTCGAAGCTGCGGCGGCGCCCGCTTCTACTATTCGTAGTTATCAACGCGGTAAATTAGTCATGTCTGAGCCGCGGGGCTTGCCTTTGCGCAGCACATTGCCTTTTAGTGCTTCGTTGCGCGAAAACGTGCTCGAGACTTGGGAAAAAACCATAGCAGATTTTAACGTCAACGTGCGTTATGAAACTAAAGTAGTGGGTTTAACGCGCGGTGAAAATCTACTTGAACTGGTGTTGGCTGATGGTGGCAAGTTAACGGCGCATCATGTGGTGTTAGCGATGGGCGTGCAGGGCAATCTGCGTAAGTTGGAGATTCCAGGCGGCGACTTACCTCAAATTCAATATCAGTTAGACGACCCGCAAGCCTACCAAAATGAAACCATAGTGGTGGTCGGTGGTGGTGATAGTGGCGTTGAAAACGCCTTGGCACTGACTGGCCGCAACCAAATTATCATACTCAATCGTGCAGAAGACTTTAGCAATTGTAAAGATAGCAATCTAAGCCAACTGACCGAAGCGAGAAAGCGTGGTGCGCTAGACTGGTTGCTAGAAACTAAGCCGCAATCTATAGAAGTGAATACTAAGGGTGATTTTCCTATTACTGTTTATGCCAATACCTTAAATGGTGTGGAACGCATCCCTTGTCATCGTGTGATTGCGCGGCTTGGCGCTCTGCCATCTCGACCAGTACTTGAAAGCTTTGGCGTCGGTTTTGCAACGCCAGATTTAGAAGCCCTGCCACAATTGACTTCACATTACGAATCTAGCATTCCTGGCTTATATATTATTGGCGCATTAGCCGGCTACCCTTTGATTAAGCAGGGGATTAATCAAGGTTATGAGGTAATTGAATACATCTTAGGCAACCCAGTAGAGCCAGCAGATAATGCTTTGTTAAGAGAAAAGTTCGCCAACTTCTGCGATGACAGAGGGGTGGATGATGTATTAGAGAAAATTCGCAAAAGCGTGCCTTTGCTGGCTATGCTCAACACCTTGCAATTACGAGAGCTAGTCTTAGAAAGCAATATTTTATTACCCAAAGCCGGCGAGGTCATTTTTAAAAGGAATGATTACAGCACCACCTTCTTTTTTATAGTGGATGGCGAGCTAGATATTCTGATAGACGATGATGAGGTGCCAGATGGCAGGCTTAAGGCAGGTGAGTTTTTTGGGGAGTTAGCTTTGGTGTCGGGTCGTCGTCGGGCTGGCACGGTTCGCACTAGCACGCCCTGTGTCTTAATCGAAACGCCTAGACGGGTGATGCAAAAATTGATTGATTCCGTGCAGTCTATGCGGCGCATACTCAATGAAGTGGCGATTAAGACCATAGTGCATCTTTGTATCGGTTTGTCGCTGAGTGAAGAAGACCTCAATGATGTGGCCAATAACGCGACACTAAAAAACTATGCAGCGGGTGAGGAGCTATTTCATGAAGGCGATGAGGCCGATGGGCTTTATCTTATTCAAAGCGGCTCGGTCACAGTGTCACGCATGATAGGCGGCAGAGAGGTTGTGTTATTTTATGTAGCGGCTGGCCATTATGTGGGTGAAATGTCGCTGGTTTCTGGCGAGCCACGCTATGCAACGGTGCGAGCTGCGATTGCTACCGAAGCCGTGTTAATTGAGGCTGGGCGCATGAGAGACATCATTGCCCGTAATCCAGAAATCCGCAGCGAGCTAGATGCCCGTTACCTACAGCATTTGCAGGATAACGAAAACCGCCAGCAGCTAGAAACTGCTTTTGATAGCAATAATGCCACAGGTACAAAATCTACCCCGTCTAATCTCATCTCTTTCTTAATTCAGCAAGGGGTAGGTGAGGCGACCGATGTATTGCTCATTGATGAATCTTTGTGTGTACGTTGCAATCATTGTGAGCAAGCTTGTGCCGACACGCATGGCGGCGCAACCAGATTAGATCGCGATGCTGGGCCGATTTTTGCCAATATTCGAGTCCCTACCTCATGCCGCCATTGCGAACATCCGCATTGCATGAAGGATTGCCCACCTGATGCGATTCACAGAGCGCCACATGGCGAGGTGTATATTGATGACAGTTGTATTGGTTGTGGTAATTGCCAACAAAACTGTCCTTACGATGTGATTCAGATGTCAGTCATACATGATCAGCCTGAGCCCAGTATTTTACAGATGCTACTGGGCATACGGCCAAAAGCATTGCCAGTGGTAGATGGTGCAAAAGTAGCGGTTAAATGCGATATGTGTAAAGACATCACTGGCGGGCCAGTGTGTGTTCGGGCTTGTCCAGTCGGGGCGGCTTTACGTGTTAAGCCAGAAGAACTGCTCAGCTACGCCAGTGGCCATGCGGGTGATTCTAATTTAATCAGTTCAGATGAAAGTTAACGGATAGGCTGATGCAACATAGTAATATTTTTGACTATAAAAGATACCGCTACTTTAAATTAGCCGTCATCATCATTTTAATTGCATTTGCTGCTTACTTGCTGTTTGAGCCAGCGGTGGGGCATTACGGTGGCAGCTGGTTAGGCTATGCCTTAGGCACGGCCTCCGCGCTATTGGTGTTTATTTTAGCTTGGTATGGGGTTAGAAAACGTCGCTATCGCAGCAGAGGCACTACCCAAGGGTGGTTGTCTGCGCATATTTATTTGGGCACAGCCCTTACTTTTCTTGCGACCTTTCATAGCGGGCTGCACTTTGGCCTTAATGTTCATACCGTCACATATGGCCTATTGCTGGTGGTGGTGGTCAGTGGTTTTTTTGGCAATTACGCCTATATGATTTATCCGCGCCTAATGACGGAAAACATGGGGGAAGAAAACCTAGACGGCTTGCTGCTGCGCATCGCTGAATCAGACAAAATGGCGCGGCAGATAGCCTTATTAATGCCAGATGACATTAATGACACTGTGGCTAGGGCTTGTAGAGAAACGTCTATAGGCGTGAGCTTGCTCGAGCAACTTAAAGGTTTTCAGCCAGATTGCCCATCAGCCATGGCAGTACAAAAATTAACCTCGTTGGGTAATGATTTGTCCGTCGAGCACCGAAAATTATACCGTGACCTTTATTCTATTATGGTGAGACGTGAATCTTTGGTCAGGCGCGCCAGGCAAGATTTGATGTACCGCGCTAGGATGGGTTTCTGGTTGTATTTTCATGTGCCGTTTTCAATCGCCCTATTAATGGCCATGATAGCCCATGTGTTGGCGGTGTTTTTTTACTGGTAATTTAAAAATATTAATATGATTAATTGCCTGTTAATGAAGATTTCTCATAACTCCCGCGGCTTGCTGTCGCGAAGTTATCGCACTATTTCGTCTGAAGAAATTAGCATAGGTCGCGGTGCCGAATGCACCATCCATCTTTTAGATCCGCGTTTGGCCATGCATCATGCGGTGATTAAAAAATTAGACGATGGTCAGCTCTATCTAGTTGCCATTAATGGTGAGCTTTCGGTTGATGGTGCCCAGCTGCAAAACGTAGAGTTAACACACGGCAAAACGGTGAATATTGGCCCGTATCAATTAAAAGTTGAGCCAGCACCGCCCGATGTCAATCTAGCAGTGTCGCTATCGTTGCAGCAACGATTGCCTGACGACTTTCAAGATTTAAAATTGCGCACTCACGAGCCGCTTCGGGGTGCGGCAAGCTTTAAGCGCCAATTTTCTTTGTGGATGGTTGCATTGATAGCGCTGATATTCTTGGTTTTGCCCTTAGCGCAGAATTTAATACCCGCAGTGCACAAAGCCATGGCAGAGCTGCCGCTAGGCTTTGATCGGGTGTGGAGCCCAGGGCATATTTCTAATTCTCACCTACATTTTGGTGCACAATGTTTTAATTGCCATGAAGTACTGACGCGTAAAGTGGCAGATAAAGCTTGCATCAAATGCCATCGCGACACACCACCGCATATTGCTGACCCCGCATTGCAAAAACGTGTATTTAAAACCACAAGCTTGTTTTCTGATGGCATACGCTGCGCTGAGTGCCATAGAGAGCATAAAGCACCACACCCCATAGCGCGGCAAGATAATGCCACTTGTGTCAAATGTCACGCCAACATTAAAGCGGCTGATGCAAACACTAAGCTGCCTAATATTCACGATTTTGATCTTGATCATCCTGACTTTGATCTAACCTTTAGAACAGGCTCCACTGAGGGAGGTGCGGCGCAAAAGACAGAACGTATTCCACAGGCAGAAACGGCGCGCTTAATTGAAAAATCTGGCCTAAAATTTCCGCATTCGCAGCATGTGGGCTTAGTGCAAGGGCCTAATGGAATATGGGATGTACGTGAACTTTCATGCACCAATTGCCATCAGCAAGAAGGCAAAGAATTGCGTTTAAAACCGATAGTCTATCAACGTGATTGCCAGCTTTGTCACGCCAATCAATTGCAACTTGGCAGTAAAAATAATACATTCAGCGTGCCGCATGGTGCAGAACAAAATGTACTCAATGCGCTAAAGGCGCAAGCACCTAAAGACTTGGCGCGCCACTTGGATACGCTAAAAACTACTGGTTGTGCTTATTGTCATGAAGTGCAAACCGCGCAAAAAGACGAAGCCTTGCCTTGGCGCATCACGCCAGTGCAAATCAACCAAGATTGGTTTAGCAAAGCACATTTTAATCACGCCTCACACCGCACGCAGCAATGCCAGTCTTGTCACAAAGTGGAACATTCCGAGAGCAGTGCAGACGTTGCCATGCCAGATAGAAAATCTTGCCTGCGCTGCCATTCTGGCAATAAGCCAAAATATAAGCGCATTACCAGTACTTGCATGTCTTGCCATGACTTTCACAGCTCTCACATACCGCAAGAGACTATCAAAAAGATAGATGGTAAAAAGCTCAATGACACAGCGCCAGATTAGCCTAAGCTTGAGTTTAAGCTTAGGCTAATTAGCCTGAGTTGTATTGCTCTGGGTATATAGCGTTACCCGATACTTAGCCCAATAATAAGCATCCAGTATAGAAATAGCATAGATAAAAATCCCACCTGACAACTTGCCGACCATGGAAATATGCGGCTGCGCTAAATTGAAGGTGATGAGGCCAAGAATCACCATGAAACTGACCATCAAAAATCCGCGTTTAGGCGTATTGTTGAATACCTGCCCCATGCCAGGCAATAGAATGGCAATGAGTAGTATCCACTTGGCGTCAAATGGAGGTTTTTTGCTATTGTTATGTATGTTTGTCATCGCTTACCTTTAATTTTGTATTTTTTAATTTTGGCTAGTTGATTAACTTAAATTCAGGGTTTTCTATGTGCTGCCTAATGGCGATTGCTTGTTTTAGCAGCGCTTCCACCAAGTCTTTGCTGACCGGCGTATTTTCATAAACCGCATTACGCATAATCAGATATTCACCTCGCTCAGCCTGCTTAATCATACAGGTCAATCTGACCATGCTGGGGGTGATGAGTAATTCTTTCATGTTGATATCAGCGAATAATGTTGGCACATACGGGCCTAATAAAGTTAAATCTACCGGCTGCGTTTTAAATTTAATTATGGCATGTTGCGGCCAATTGGGGGGTATTGCTAAATTGCCATCCCACTGCCAAGATGGGCTATAAAACTCGTTATTACTGGGTCTGATGATGATGTCTAGGCTACCATGGCTAGGTTTTTTTGCCGCTACTTTAATGAGTAACCAAAGCGGGGGCAGCTTGCGCCAACCCAGCGTATCTTCAACAACGCTCAAGCTCACAGGGTAATCTGCGTAACTGCCATGTACTATAGGCAGCTTGGCCTTATCTTGGCTTGTGTGTGCGTCTTGAAATAAAGACAGGCAATCATCAAACAGATGTTCTCGTGCCTGAATTTTATAATGGACGGCAAAACGATGTTTGCGATACATCAGCACGACCATTATCACGAGTAAAGCTAATACCACTATATTCATGTTCACCCTTGGCTGGCAAAAGTCCGAAGACAATTGCCAGTTTGCTGTAAAAACTCAAATCAAAATTTAATAGCCTTTAGGGCGTGGCCAGGGCATGGTGAACTGGTCGGCACGTTTGACGTATTTGTAACGGCGTAATACAAACCAGATAGAAGCTAAAATGTAAAATGCCATGATAGATAATAGTGAAGCGCCATAGCCTAAGAATGTCGCAAAGTAGGTGGCACAGCACAAAGTGAGCAATGTAATGGCAGGAATAGGGTGGAAAGGATGTATGTAACCACGATGTATGCTGCCTAAAGGCCACATTTTTCTGAACTTAATCATGTTAAATGTCATGAAGGTGTAGCTGAGCAAGCCTGACAAGATAGAGAAGGTGATGACCTGATCTAGCAAGCCAGTAAATGCAAATGATATAGCAATCGGCACTAAAAACAGTACTGAGCGATAAGGCGTGCGATATTTAGGGTGGATAGCACCGAAAAATACTGGCATATAACGATCCCGTCCTAGCGAGAACCAAGCGCGTGATGCATCGTTGATACAGCCATTGGCTGAGGCAATCGCCGCAAAAGCGGTTGCGACAAACAACATTAATTGCAATTGACTACTACCTAGTAGTGTTGCAGCATCATACATAGGCGTTACAGCTTGCCCCAAGTATTGCCAAGGCATTAAGCCCGCTGCCACAAACCAAGTGATAGTGGCCGCTACCAGCAATGTCATCATGCCGCCCATGGTGCCAAGTGGAATAGAACGCCCCGCGGAACGAACCTCTTCAGCGGCTTGACAGGTGCCCTCAATGCCGAGGTAATACCACATACCAAATTGCAAGGACGCCACGACGCCTATCCAGCCATAAGGTAGATCTGTCAGCAAGCCCTCGTGTTGCAGAACCACGCCTTGGTGCAAAGGGTCGACTGAAAAGAACAGTACCACCAAGGACATAAAGGCGAGAAAAGTGATCACCAGATTAAGCGTCAAGGTGGCAAACACACCGCGATAGTTGAGCCATGCTAGAAAAACCACCGTCAGCACCACAAACGGCTTGGTATCGAGGCTGGTATAACCCATCACTTCTGCGCCAGACTTCATGAGATCGCCAACCACCAGCGCGTCAGCTGCACACAGCATGGTATAAGCCATGACCAAGTACAGCCCCACATTAAACGCCATTAAGGGCCCAATAATGTGTTTGGCTTGCGTGTATTGCCCGCCAGCCGCGGCTACGGTAGAGGTGACTTCAGAATCTATCATCGCCACACAGGTATAAAGCAAGCCTATGACCCAACAAGCGATCAGTGAAGCGTATGCGCCTCCCTTGCCTACGGTAAAGTTCCAGCCCATAAATTCACCCACTAGCACTATGCCAACGCCCAACGCCCATATATGAAACGGGTTGAGCACTTTGAGCATGGCGATAGGTTTGCTGCTACTGCTTATTTTTTCGCTAGCCATTATGTCATCTCCTTATCCATATGCACGCCATGCACTACCTCATCTTCACTGCCTTCGCGTGAACTCATGAGATATGCTTCATCATATTGTGACGAAATCATAAATGCATCGACCAACATCCATATCAGCATGGTCGCTGATAGGCTCCAAGTTACATAGACCAAAATATCCCAAAATCCCATGATGCTTCTCCTCTATTAGTGTACAACTAATTATTTATTATCGAATTTTTCTCTAATGACTTCACGGTATTCTTTGTCTGATACCTTTAACATAAACCAAAAATAGCCGCCAACCACCACTATGGTAATGATCAACATCACAGGATCTATGGTGTAATCAAAACGACTATTAATTAAACTAGCCGCCTTATCTGGGTCGTAGCCTAGCTTAATCCATTGCGCTTGCTGTACAGCGTTTTGCCCTAATGACTCCCAAGTTGCCTTGACCGCAGTTGCAGCCGCAGCCGCAGCATCTTCTGCCTTAGCGGCAGCCTTAAAAAGCAAGGGTAGCATTAAGCTGGAGTAAACCAGCACCAGTACTAATATGGTGTCAAAAATTTGGCCAAACATGCCCTGATTGGGCGGGGTGTAGTTTTTATTCATCAGATTCTCCTTAATGATTAATTCTAGCGGCACGATTAGCATCAAAATGCTTGAGGTCTAGGCCGTATATAAAATCTTTATCTTCTTTGAAATGCTTAGTCATGGAGTAGACAGAGGCGGTGTTGAAAAGCATGAGCATAAAGCTAGAAACGTAAAGTACTAGACGGATATTGCTATCTTTTACGATACCCAGCATAGCAACTAGCAGAAAAATAACAGTAGCCCACAATAAGAAAACATCAAACCAAGCCATGAAGCAGTCACGCAAGTACATATCGTGCATTCGTTTTTTAAGGTCATTACTCATTATTATCTCCATATATATTTTTTATTTATTTTAGAATTAAAAATCAGCGTACTGATGGCAGTAGTCAGCCAAACGGTGGACATAATAGGTAGTGACAAGGCGGTGATAGGGGGTTGTGACTGGGGTAAAGGCAAGATGAATCTTGCGCTGATGCGTCATCAGTGAGAAATACTGGCGCGTATAAAAGTGAAGGTATGCGCATTAAATATGAATAATTGATTAACATTATTGAGGCCGTTGGAGGTCAGCCCCATATTCCAGTAAAAAATTGTTCATTGCGCATACCCTCATTAAACCCAACACAACATGTTGGGGGGTGCTAAAAAACGCTAGAAAATAATCAGAATTTCGTGATTCCTGGTATCCAATTTGTGCCAGCAAGCGGCACTTGCGCCATTGCTGAGGCTTCTATGGTTAACGCCACTAAGTCTTCAGGCTCAAGATTATGTAGATGTGACTTACCACATGCTCTTGCAACGACTTGCGCTTCCATAGTCATGACCGCAATGTAATTCGCTAATCTATGCCCAGCTTTAATCGGGTCTAGGCGCTTCATTAGCTCAGGGTCTTGGGTGGTAATACCAGCAGGGTCTTTACCTTCATGCCAGTCATCGTAAGCGCCAGCTGTGGTGCCTAGTTTGTTATATTCAGCTTCAAGATGTGGGTCATTGTCGCCCAGGGCAATCAGCGCTGCCGTACCAATGGCTACGGCATCTGCGCCTAGGGCAATGGCTTTTGCCACATCAGCACCATTACGAATGCCGCCAGAAACAATAAGCTGCACGCTGTTTTTGCCGTTACGATACAAGCCTAAATCTTGTAGCGCTTTAACAGCGGGGCGAATAGCCGCCAAAATCGGCAAGCCTACGTGCTCAATAAAGACTTCTTGTGTGGCCGCTGTGCCGCCTTGCATACCGTCCAATACCACCACATCCGCACCCGCTTTAACCGCAAGCGCAACATCAAAGTAAGGGCGAGTTGCGCCAATTTTGACGTAGATAGGTTTTTCCCAATCGGTAATTTCACGGATTTCAGCGATTTTAATTTCAAGGTCATCAGGCCCAGTCCAATCTGGATGGCGGCAAGATGAACGTTGGTCTATGCCTTCTGGCAAACAACGCATTTTTGCCACACGTTTGGTGATTTTTTGGCCAAGCAACATGCCGCCGCCGCCTGGTTTTGCGCCTTGACCTATGACTAATTCGATGGCATCGGCCTTGCGTAAATCATCGGGGTTCATGCCATAGCGAGAAGGCAAATATTGATAGACCAAAGTGGTTGAGTGACCGCGCTCTTCTTGGGTCATGCCGCCATCACCAGTGGTGGTACTGGTACCAGCTGCACTGGCGCCACGGCCTAATGACTCTTTGGCTTGGCCCGATAATGAGCCAAAACTCATACCAGCGATGGTGACTGGCGTTTTGAGGTGAATAGGCTTTTTAGCAAAGCGGGTGCCCAACACCACATCCGTGCCGCATTTTTCACGGTAGCCTTCTAATGGATAACGGCTAACGGATGCACCTAAGAATAGTAAGTCATCAAAATGTGGTAATTTACGTTTAGAGCCACCGCCACGAATATCATAAATACCCGTTGCGGCAGCACGCCTGATTTCTGAGTTGGTATATTCATCAAATGTTGCCGATTGACGCGGAGTCGTTTGCGGTGTTTTATGTATTGGATTATCACTCATTTTAGTATGCTCCTGCATTATCGACATGGAAATGGTAAAGCGTGCGCGCTGAACCATATTGCTGAAAGCTGTCTGGATTTACATCAGCGTAGCCAGCTTTAACAAGTAAGTCTGCCAGAATTTTACGGTCTTCTGCACTGGTGGTTTTCTTTTCGCAATCTGCGCCCAGGCTTTTTACGGTGCCGCGAACAAACACTTTGGCTTCATAAATAGAATCACCTAAGCCTTCACCGGCATCGCCTAAAATAATAAAGTTGCCAGCTTGTGCCATAAAGGCCGAAAAGCTGCCCACCGAGCCGCCCACGATGATATCGGCACCCTTGAGCGCAATGCCGCAGCGCAAGCCCGCATCGCCATCAATCACCAGTAAGCCGCCATTGGCAGTCGCGCCAGCGGCATTCGAGGCAAAGCCTTTGACATGCACATGGCCAGACATCATATTTTCTGCCACACCACTGCCAGCGCTGCCTTCTATGGTGACTTTCGCTAGTTGGTTCATGCCCGCTGCATAATAGCCCGCATGGCCTTTAATCGTCACATCTACTTCGGACTTTAAGCCAACGGCAATGTTATGTGCGCCATTGGGGTTCTCGATAACGACTTTTTTGCCATTTAAACCACTTGCATCGCCGTGAAGAAATTGGTTCACTTCACGCAGTGGCTTAACATCTAAGTCAAAATTTAGAGTTTCCATACATACATCTCCTTAGGTGAAGGTTCAAAAACCTTCGCATTTTTGATATCTGGCAAGTGCGCTAATGACCTAAACTCTGAAGCAATCGCCACGTAATCATCATGCTCAGCAATAATGGCTGGCTTGCATCCATAAGGGTCACGCACTAAGGCTAGTTCGGTACTGGTGCCCATGAGCAAGGTATAAAAACCATCTAATTCTTCAAAGCCATGATTTAAAGCAGTTTGTAGATCATCGCCTTCACGCATGCGCCATTGCAGAAAACGGCACGCCGCTTCGGTATCGTTATCTGTTTCAAATTCTATGCCTTCATGTTGCAGTTTGCGGCGCAGGCTGTTGGCGTTTGATAATGAGCCGTTATGCACCAAGCACCAATCTTCTCCGGCGGTAAATGGATGGGCATGTGCAGGCGTCACGGCTGATTCTGTCGCCATGCGAGTATGACCTACTAAGTGTGTGCCTTTGAAGTTTTTAAAGTCATAACGCTCTGCCACTTGGGCAGGGGTGCCTATGTCTTTGTAAATATCCATTAACTGGCCAACTGATAGCAGGTGCAATTGCGGATAATGTTCTTTGAGCCAGATTTTTACGGTTGCTGGCTCTAATGTGGTGGTCATCACCGCATGGTTGGCCTTTGGCTCTATCGTCGCTTTAATACTTAAATGTTTTTCAAAATCATGGCCTAATTTAGTCCAATTAAAATCCGTGACGCCCGCATACAGGCTAAATTTTCTGGCATCCGCAGCCACCGGTGCGGTAAACATCGCCATGCCCGCAGAATCAGGGCCGCGCTCGGTCATGCCGATCAGCATAGGCAGCATGAGCTCACCGATAGAGTCACGCAGCTTGGGGTTTCTAACTAATAATCCTACAATTCCACACATTCTAGTCTCCTTACAAATTCAGTTAAATTAGGCTTATTACAAAATAAACCTTAGAAAAATTCTACATAGCGATTGATTTCCCAATCCGAAACATGTCGTTGATATTCCATAGACTCTGCACGTTTCAGTTTTATAAATTCCTCAGATAGGCCATTACCTAAGGCGTCACGAATAACCTGATTATTTTCTAGCTTGTCTATGGCTTCACTCAGGCTTTGCGGCAAAATGCCTATGCCTTGTTCGCGCATTTGGGCAGGGGATAAGTCATATAAATTGTTAGCATGACCAGCGCCAGGGTGTAATTCACGCTTCACTCCATCAAGACCTGCGGCAATCACTGCGGCGGTGGTCAAATAAGGGTTGCAGCTACCATCGGGCAAACGTAGCTCTAAGCGGCCATAAGGGATGCGCACCATAGTTGAGCGATTATTATTGCCATAAGAGATATAAGCAGGCGCCCAAGTTGAGCCTGTCAGAGATTGGCTGACCACTAGGCGTTTGTAGGAGTTAATGGTGGGGCAGGCCAGTGCGGTAATGGCTGGGGCATGTTCTAGCACACCACCCATGAAGTGATAAGCGAGTTTGGATAAACCATGGCCAGTTTTGTCGCTATCGTCATGAAACAAACTTTTTTTGCCGTCGCCGATGGACATGTGCATATGCATACCATTGCCTGGTCGGTTGCCAAAAGGTTTAGGCATAAATGAGCAAATCATGCCTAATTCGTGGGCAATATGGCTGGCAGCCATTTTGAACATCAGGTAATCATCTGCGCTTTTCAGGCAATCGGCATAGGTGTAATTAATTTCAAATTGGCCATTAGCATCTTCGTGGTCAATTTGGTAGATATCTAAGCCTGCGGCAATTAAGGTTTCGGTGAGTCGCTCTAAAAATGCGGCTTGCCTAGTCATGCCCTTGTAGTCATAACAAGGTTTTTGCAAGGTGTCGCTGTCATCATAAGGATGTATCAGGCCTTTTTCATCTTTACGCAGCAAGGAAAATTCAGGTTCTAAGCCAGTGTAGAAAGTCCAGCCATTTTTAGCCAGTCTATCGGTTTGCGATTTGAGTACCACGCGAGAGTCGTAAGCATAAGGCTTTTCGTTCACATGCCCATCACAAACGATGCGGGCATAGCCAGGCTGCCAAGGAATGAGTGTTAAGGTCGACAAATCACCAACCGCCATGTAGTCTGGGCCATTAGGCGCAATCCCCATCCCCCAAATAGCGCCACCGGCAAAGCCAGCGCCAGTGGTTAAGATATCATTTAAGTGCGATGCGGGCACCGATTTAACTTTTGCAACCCCGTGAATATCGACAAACTGAGCCAAAATGTATTTAACATTATTGTCTTTTAAAAACTTTTTTGCTTCATCTAACGTTTTCATTTATTTCTCCCCGAAAATCTAAAATGTTCAAATTTGTGAATTCAGTTGTTGCTTAAAAAGCTGTCATGCCAATCTTAATTTTGATACTGAGCTAGCCCCACTGCACCACCACCTAATTCCACAGCAATATCTAACAGCACCTGCCACATATATGCCCCATACGTGCCATCACACCAAAGCCGATACACGGGCTCACCCGCAATGGTTTGGCGTAAAACAGTGGCAGAAATACCCGCTACTTGGGTCATGACCACCTCTTTACTTGATAAACTCTGTTCGCTTAAATCAATCGCACATAATTCAGACAGTAAATTAAGCACAGCGCTACCGCTCAAAATAAACGCAGCATCAGCACGCGCCACTTTATAAACATTAGCTTGCCGTGAGCTATCTGCAGCTAGTTGCTTGCAAGCCCCGCCACCCCATTGGTCTTCTAGCAAGAACTCACTGCTGCCAAGTCTCATAACTAAGGTTTTTTGGTCGCACATTGTCCAGCTGTTTGAGTTAGCGGGGATGGCTATTTCATGGTCGGCCAGCCATTGCGCGGCTTGTGGACCTTTGACGCCATAACGCGCTAAACAACTGACATCGGTAACACCTAAGACTTTTTTTCTATATTTTTCAATATCTGCGCCTTCAAAGCCTACGGCAATTTTCATGTCATTGACTATCTGCCATTGGGTAATTTCAGCAGATTGTGCGTGTGCAGTAGGCGAAACCTGCACTATTTTGTTCACATCAAACCCTTGTTTGTTCACATCAAAGCCTTGCATTTTAGGCGTCCTTTTGATTGTTTAAGAAGGGCGTTGCCACCACCGTTGCCGTCACCAATGAGCCATTATCTGTACGTATAGAGAATGTAGAGCCCAGCGCTGTTTTATCTGGCGTGACATAGGCAAAGCCTATGCAGCGGCCGATGAACTGGCTGTAACTAATACTGGTGACGCGGCCAATAATGTCCTGACCCTCTATGACCAGATTGCAATCCATAGGCATCTCGCCAGCAAAGTTTTGCGCTAACACAAACGGCACTAATTGTTTTCTTAATGGCCGTTTTGCTAAAATCGCCAAACTTCTTTGCCCAATAAAATAAGCTTTATTCATCTTAATTGCCCAGTCAGCAGCAATTTCGAATGGGTTGGTGAGACCGTCAGTATCTACCCCAGGCATGGCGTGACCCATTTCCAGGCGCAATAAGCGTTGGGTATCACTACCAAACGGGCGTAAGCCATGTTTTTCGCCGACTGTCATCAGCGCATGCCAAACATGCGGCACTTGGCTCATAGGCACATGCAATTCATAGGTTTTGTCAGAAACAAAAGATAGCCGTATCACTCTGGCCGCTACCCCAGCCACTTTCGCCTCACGCACGCAGCTGATTGGGAATGCCTCGTCTGATAAATCAAGATCAGTGAGCGTAGCTAAAATGATCCGTGCGGCAGGCCCTGCGATGCCGATTGCGCCAAATGCACCAGTGACATTGACTAGACCTAAATTCAGTTGCCACATTTGTTGGTAGCGCTGCATTTCTCTATACACGGCCGCCGCATTGGATGTGCCAATTGACAGATAGAACAAATCTTCCGCTAGGCGACTGGCAATGCCGTCATCTACCACCACACCGGATTCATCTAATAGCATTAAGTAACGGCACGCGCCGACTTTTTGCGTTTTATAAACGCCAGTAAAAAAGCGCTCAAGAAACTCAGCCGCATCTGGCCCATGTAATTCAATTTTGCCGAACGAGCTGCTGTCTATTATGCCAGCGCTGTGACGCACGGCCATGGCTTCAGCTTGAATGGCGTCCTGCTTGGCTTGGCCTGGTGCAGGATAGTAAGCGGCTCTTTTCCATGCGCCAATATCAGTAAATACCGCGCCATGAGTATGATGCCAATCATGCAAGGAGGTTAATCTGTGTGCATGAAAGCCACGCCCAGCCAAATGGCCTATGGGCGTTGGATGAAAGAATGGTCTTGACGTGGTCGTACCGATTTTTTCTACAGGTAGATTGCGTATTTTCGCTAAGATGCGAATGGCATTCATATTGGAATGCTTGCCTTGGCTAGGCCCCATGCCTACCGTGGTAAAGCGCTTCATTAGCTCGATATTATCAAAGCCTTCTTTGGCGGCATTAACAAAGTCTTTAATTTGAATGTCTTCATCAAAATCTACAAAATTTTTGCCTTTTTCATGTGGCACCATAGGGTAGGGGTGGCTAGGTGAGCTGCCTGTGTGGGTTATGGCTTCAGTTTGCACTGCTTTTAAACCTAAATAGCCTATGGCGGCATTAGCGGCGCGTACACCATCTTGCAAGCGTTGCTCAAGATTAAACACGCCGTTGACTTTGCCCGCAGCAAACATGCCATCGGGCAGGCGGCTGGGGATAAATTGCTCTATTTGATAGTTAAATTGCATACCAGTGCCCGCCTGATATAGCAAGGCGCTCGCTCCTGTCCAGCCTGCACTCATGGCAATGCCATCGCACGCTAGGGTAAATTTATTGCTGGTCAGTGCTAGATTATTTTTATCATCATAGGCGCAAATGACCGCACCCTTAACGCTAGATTTATCTGAGCTAGCCAGCGCTTCATAGACGCAGTGGCCAGTATAAATTTTGACGCCATGCTCGATTAGCTTAGCGGTATAAGCGGCATCGCCTGCTTTTCGCATATCCACCACAGCGACTACCTTAGTGCCCGCTTGCAATAAATCTAAGGCTACCCGATAGCCGTAATCATTGGCTGTGAGCACCAAGCCATGGTTAAAGGGTTTGACGCCGTAGCGATAGATTAAGCGTTGTGCCGCAGAACCCAGCATCACCGCTGGTAAATCGTTATATCTAAATACTGGCGGTTGCTCAAAGGCGCCGCTGGCAACGATAACTGCCCTTGCCCTAACTTTGCTGATGCCCTGCGCCGAGACGATGGGGATCAAATGGTCAGGATAATAACCCGCAGCATAGCTGGCGGTAAGCAGGGTGATGTTATCTTGGCTAGTGACTTTATTGAGTAAATCTTGCAATTGTGCAACTGACGCAGCATCACCTGCACGGTCGTAGCCCAAGCTACCCCCTGCTTGTTTGTTTTCATCAACTATGGTGACGGTCAACCCAGCTTGTGCAGCAAGGTAGGCAGCAGTGAGGCCAGAAGGCCCTGCGCCTATCACCAGCACATCACAATGGGTATGTTGTTTGCGTTTTAATATACGAGGGTAGTTAAAATTGACTATGCCTAAGCCTGCGGCTTTGCGTATGATGTTTTCCCAAAATGGAAACAAGCGGCGCGGCGTATGGAATGCCTTGTAATAAAAGCCCACTGGCAGTAGCGGCGAAATAGAATCAATGTAGCTATTTTTGTCTTTTTTAACGCTACCACTGGTATTGACTGCGCTAAGTTTCATGCCTTCTGTCACTTCAACCACATCGGCGCGCATATTGGTGTCAATGCCATCGGTCACCAGTATATTCACATCATGGTTCGCTAGGCTTAATATGCCGCGTGCACGGTGATATTTAAAGCTGCGGCCTAAGACGGTTAGCCCAGCGGCCCACAGTGCGCTGGTAATAGTGTCCCCTTTAAATGCGGTCAGTGCCTGACCTTCAAATTCAAAGTGTATTTTTTTATCACGGTTTAGCCACTCACCCGTTTGTTTAGCTATGCGTAATGTCATTGCGCTGACTCCAAAGCTGGATTTAGGTTGGCATTGCTCAGCAAATAGGTGCGCGATACTTTGTCGGTCAGGGTGTTGCGTTCGGCAATAAACCAAGTGCCGCTGGGGGAGTGATACCACCATTCTTTTTTATCGCCAGGGGAGCCGTTGCGGTTATGTACATAAGCCGCCCATTGTGCATCGCTACAGCTGTCTTGGTCTGGCGCTACTCTATACTCACCACCGAATATAAATTCGCTGAGTGGTCTAGTGCCATTAATCGGACAATTGAGTAATTTCATGTCATATTCCTTGTGATAATTCGGCGCTATCAGGTCAATTAATGACCCACGGACGCCGCGCCTTTTTCCCCAGTCAGTTCGTAATCTTCAAAACGTGACAGGCGGAATGAGTGTATTAAATCTGGTGCGCTATCATTGGCAATGGTTTGCGCCATAGTTTTGCCGCTAATAGGCGTGGCTTTAAAGCCCCAAGTGCCCCAGCCTGCATCTAGGTAAAAACCTTCAATCGGCGTTTTTCCCATAATCGGCGCAAAGTCTGGCGTCATATCAGCCATGCCAGCCCATTGGCGCACCACTTTGACGTTAGATAAAAACGGAAACATATCTAACATGTGCGAGGTGAGGCCTTCGACAAAATCTAGTGTAGAGCGGGTAGAATGGACTTCGTAAGGGTCAAGGGAGGAACCCATGACTAACTCGCCACGTGAGGATTGGCTAACATAAACATGTAAGCTGCCAGAAACTAAAATGCTATCCAACCAAGGCTTCATGGGCTCAGTGACGCAGGCTTGCAAAGGGTGGATGACAATAGGCGTTTCAAGGCCAACCATTTCAGTGATGCGTGGGGTAAATCCAGCCACGGCAGATAGCACTTGCTTGGTTTCAATGTAGCCTTTGTTGGTCTTTACGCCACAGACTTTGCCATTTTTAACATCAATACTTAATACTTCGGTATTTTGAAAGATTTCAGCGCCTAATCTATCTGCACCGCGCGCATAACCCCACGCCACGCCATCATGCCTAGCAACTGAGCCTGGCGCATGGAACAGTGCGCCTAAAATAGGCGCTTGTCCGCTACAGCTTAAATCTAATTGTGGGCAGGCTTTGGCAATTTCATCTGGCCCTACCACGCGGCTTTCAACGCCCACGTGCTTATTGACTTCAGCACGCCAACGCATAGTCCGTATGGCAGATTCGGTATGAGCAAGGGTAAAGTGCCCGCGTGTTGAATAAAATAGGTTTAAATCTAGTTCTTCAGAAAGACCTTCATAGATTTTAACGCTAGCATCGTAAAAATTGACCCCCTCAGGCGTCAGATAGTTAGAGCGAACTATCGTGGTATTGCGGCCAGTATTGCCGCCACCTATATAGCCTTTTTCTAGCACCGCTACATTGGTAATACCATGGTCTTTGGCCAAATAATAGGCGGCCGCCAAGCCATGTCCGCCACCGCCGATAATCACTACATCATAGGATTTTTTGGGAGTCTCATGCGCTTTAAAAAAGCGCGGTGCTGGGTGCTCTTTCGATAGTGCATATTTTAGTAGTCTTAACGGCATTGATAAGCTCCAAGAACCCTGTGTTTTTTGAAAAGCATATAGATTGAATGATAACTTTTAAATTGATAAACTTTTTTAATCTGTGTGAAACTAATGAATGGTATTAAGCCATAGTTAAAGAGCGAGTGTCAACACTTGTATGAAACTTTTTTAATTAAAATTAAACTTTATGCTAGAGTTGTTTAACTACGATAATAATTATTAATGCGTGTGCTAGTTAGTCAATTAAGTAGTACTTCTTAAGTAGTAATAGGCAAACCAATATGGCGCATATTCAACATGAAAACCACCTTTAATTTTTGCGGTAGAAGTTCACCCATACTTATCTCTATGCCGCACGTCGGTGTTGAAATTCCAGCTACCATTGCCAACGACATGCGCACTGCGGCCTTAAAAGTACCTGATACTGACTGGCATTTACCACTTTTGTATGACATGGCAGAAGCTTATGAAGTTTCAGTCTTGTCCGCGCAATATTCACGTTATGTGATAGACCTGAACCGCCCGCCTGATGATGTCTCGCTATACCCAGGGCAAGATACGACAGGGATATGCCCAGTGGATACTTTTGATAGGCGGCCGATTTACCTAAAGGGCAGAATACCCAATGAAATAGCGGTAAACCAGCGGGTGGCGCAGTATTGGCAGCAATACCACGATAAACTGGCTGAGGAGTTGCGCAGCATACGTGCAAAGCATGGCATCGCCATACTATGGGACGCGCATTCTATTGCATCTCATGTGCCTAGATTTTTTTCAGGCAAATTAGGCGATTTGAATTTTGGCACTGCGGATGGGCAGTCTTGCCAGGCCACTTTGCAACAAGCGCTGATGCAGCTTATGCAAACATCGCAATATGCGAAAAAATATAGCTATGTATTTAACGGTCGTTTTAAAGGCGGTTACATCACGCGTCATTATGGCCAACCCGCTAACAATATACATGCCCTACAGCTAGAGCTCAGCCAATGTACCTATATACAAGAAAAGTCACCTTATGAATACGATGCAAAACTTGCCCAAGACCTGCAATTATTGTTGGGCGACCTGATAGCCACATGTCTTGACTGGGCAAGCCGCCATAAACAAATTTAAAGTTTGCCGTCTAAGCCCATTTGATAATATTTATGAATAATTTTATCTTGATTATCTAGCAACCAGTCAATATCAGGCTTGTTAGTCATGGCCTTGTGAATAGCCAAGGCAGTAGCTCTGCGATGAATATCGAATAAAATTTTGTGATCAAGATTGGCATCTTTGGCCACCAATGGGTTAAGCCAAACAGACACAATGATGCCCAAATCATTGGCGCGCTCTTTAGGAATATCGCCAGCACGTACAGCATCTAGCACGCCGTTAGCAATGGCCGCCTGCACCGTACCCATCAAAATATTGGTATATTTACTATCTTTAACCGTCACCTTGCTCACCATTAAAGTAATAGGGCGCACTTGAATATCGGTATTTAATAAGGCAAAAACACGCGTATGTCCAGCCACTTGGTCACCTGTTAGGTTGGCAATCGCCGCGCCCACTGGCCCGTCTAATTCGCCGATAATAATTTCTGGTTCCGCCGCTGTTCCTGGTGGTCCTCCAGCAATCAAGGCTTCACCGCTACGCAATACAATTCTTTGGTTCAAAACAGTCTCCTAAAATAATTAGATGTTATTAATGCATAGATGTTATTAATGCATAAGATGGCCTAATAAACGACAAGTAAAAAATTAATCATGTCTGATACACACAAGCTACATCATAAAACTAATTTTTAGTTTAAATAAACAATTTTAATTTAAATGAAACTTTTTTTGCTAAGAATTGGCATATTGATATATTATTTTTCAGGTTCATTGCTAAAATGAACGTCTATACAAGAATTGCTTACACTTTTGTGATGTTTAAATCGAATGTAATATTTAAATCGAAGATGATTGATAGGTATCAGCGTGGCAATACAACATGACAATGTAAAAGTAGACGTCCAACCCAAGTCACTTGGGCGGCACTTGGGCGCAACAATACGCCAACTGCGCTTAGAACATAACCTTACCATAGCCGAAGTATCAGAGCGGGCAGGCATTAGCCGCGGCATGTTAAGTAAAATCGAAAACAGCCTAGCCGCCACCAGCCTAGAAACACTAGAACAGTTGGCCAACGCTCTGGGTGTGACTTTATCTAAGCTATTTCAAAATTACAATCTGCCGCGTGGCGCAGCGCAATTGGTTAAAAAAGGTGAAGGCATGGAAGTGGTCAGACGCGGCACGCGGGTAGGCCATACCTACCAACTGCTGGCTTACGACCAAGGCCCACATAAAACCTTTGAGCCATTTTTAATCTCGCTTGAAGATTCAGGTGAAGAATTTCCTGCGTTTGAACATCCGGGTACAGAATTTATACACATGCTAGAAGGCGTGCTGGAATACCGCGTAGGCGAAGAAACGTTTGTGCTTAGCACTGGCGATTCACTGACTTTTCAAGGCGGTGTGCCGCATCGCCCAGAAAAACTAATCAAAACGCCAGTTAAGTTTCTCGCCATTATCCACTACGACTCCCCCAACCAAGACTACAGCGAAGAATGATAGACAACATTACTTATAGCCAAGCCCACCCAGCGGATATCGCCAGCCTAGTCAGCCTTTTGTCCGTTTTATTCAATATAGAAAAAGACTTTAATCCCGATTTAAGCAAGCAACAAACGGGCTTAGCGTTACTCATGCAAAACCAAGCCAGCGCCACCATACAAGTGGCAAAAAACTCAAGAGGGCAAGTTATAGGCATGGTTACCGCGCAATTGGTTATTTCAACGGCCCAAGGCGCCCCCTCAGCTTGGGTGGAAGATATGGTGGTAGATGCTGGCTATAGAGGGCGTGGCATAGGCAAGGAATTACTACAACACACGCTGGCATGGGCGAAAGCAAAAGGCGCAACCCGCGCCCAATTGCTGGTAGATATAGAAAATGAAGGTGCGCTAGGCTATTACCAACACCTCAATTGGCAAACCACACAATTGCAGGCGCGTAGGGTGTTTTTTTAGCTGATTTTTGTTAGCTTAAATAAAGTTGTTTAGGGTGGCGGTCTCACCAATCTAGTTTAGTGTCGAGCTCGCTGTGTGGACAACCAAAAAAGCCCTTCTAAGAATTAGGCTTTATTGATCTTTTTGCCTCTACCATCTTAGTAAAGATTAAATCTAATTCTTCCAATTTATACGCCTTAATAACTATTCCCAGATTTTTAGGCGTAAAAAAAGCCTAACCTGTGGTTAAGCTTTTATTTACTGTGGTGCCGGGAGGGGGAATCGAACCCCCACGCCCTTTCAAGCGCGGGATTTTGAGTCCCGTGCGTCTACCAATTCCGCCATCCCGGCATGATTGAAAAATACATTGCTGTATAATTTGCGATTTCGCTATTATAACAAGCTCTGAGATTTATGCGTACAGAAGATTTTGATTTTTATTTACCTGATGAATTAATCGCTCAAAACCCCACCGCCGATAGAACAGCAAGCCGTATGTTGCATCTGCATGGGGTTGACGGTCGCTTGAACGATGCGCTTTTTGTTGATTTGCCTAGCTATTTGCAGGCGGGTGATCTAGTGGTGTTTAACGATACGCGGGTGATTAAAGCACGCTTTTTTGGCCATAAGCATACGGGTGGTAGCGTTGAGGTGTTAATAGAGCGCGTCATTAATCAGCATGTGGCTTATGCGCATGTGCGTGCTTCCAGAGCGCCAAAAGTGGGTAGTTTAATTAAGCTGGCGGATGCGTTTGATGTAGAGGTCACCGCTAGGCATGATGATTTATTTGAGTTGCGGTTTTTAAGTGAAGCCGCAGTATTAGATTTGCTTGAGCAATATGGCGCATTGCCGCTGCCGCCTTACATTACCCATGCCGCCACCAGTGATGACGAAACCCGTTATCAAACCGTATTTAGTAAGCATTTAGGGGCAGTGGCAGCGCCTACAGCGGGTTTGCACTTTAACGAGGACATGCTAGATAGACTAAAACAAAAAGGCATAGGTGTTGCTTATGTGACTTTGCATGTGGGGGCTGGCACGTTTCAACCAGTGCGCGTTGAACATATTCATGAGCATAAAATGCATAGCGAGCTTTATACTATTTCTCAGTCTACGGTGGATATGATTGCACAAACGAAACAGCGTGGTGGCAAAGTGACGGCAATAGGCACCACGGCTTTGCGCGCTTTAGAAAGTGCAGTGCGAGTCAGCACATCTAACCCTGCTGGGGTTTTGCAAGCGGGCAGTAGTGAGACCGATATTTTTATCACCCCAGGCAGTCAGTTTAAGGTGGTAGATCGCTTATTTACTAATTTTCATTTACCTAAAAGTACGTTACTCATGTTAGTGTCTGCCTTTGCTGGATTTGAGAATATTAAAAAAGCCTATGCTCATGCCATAGCACAGCAGTATCGTTTTTTTAGCTATGGCGATGCGATGCTGATAGAAAAGCAAGAATTCAGTGTATAAATTGCTGGCGCTTGAACGAATATCGTCAACAGCTTGACTAAACCCAGAGCATTAAACTTTAAGCATGACTTATGACCACACAACAAGAAAGAATCATTATGCGTATTTCTACCTTATTATTAGCCTTAACACTAAGCGCAGCATGGCTGCCCGCACAAGCAGAAATTTTAGCAGAGGCTCAGCTAGGCATTAAAATTCCTTTAGCTAAAAAGCCTAGCACACGGCCTATGACGGTGGCTTATATTCCTGGCTTAAAGCACTATTACATTGCCGATGGCGGCTTGGCGCCTATGGGTAGTGAAACGGAAGCGCCTATCTCAAAATCAGAAGTGCATAGCTATGACAGCGAAGGCCGTTATGTGAATTCAGCGCACCCTGGTTACGATAATCGGTCAATTTATTACAACGTCAACAGCAATAAGTTAGAAACGATTACCTACAATATTTCTAGCTTTGGCGGCTTTTCTCCCAATACTGGCCTATTTTCTATAGACTTGACCGAAACAGGCGAGGTGAAAGACAGCTCTAATGATGTGTTCGGCTTTAATCCTGCCTTTGGCGATGCCAATACCATGCCTAGCTACAACCCAGAAACTCATCAGTATTATGCAAAACAAGGGCGCAGTAATATGGTGCTAGTGGTTGATTTAAAAGTGCGTGAAGCCGTTGCACAAATCAATTTAGACTTAGCCAAGGCTGGCGTGGCATTTGATGATGTGAGTGATTGCTTTATTGCTTATACTGCTATTAAAGGTGAAGAGTTGGCATTATTAGATATTGATCATAAAGCGGTATTGATATTTGATTTGACGGGTAAGTATGTGGGCAAGAGCGAATTGCCAAAAACCTTAAAATTGCGCTCGCATAATCATCTCAACGGGGCAGGCTATGCTAATGACATGATGTTTGTCTATCACGAGTCTGAGGGTGAGTTTGGCACCTATTATGGATTTAAAGTACAGCTTGCTCACTAAAACTAGATTAACCGTGAACTAAGTGAGCCGTGAATTAAATGAGCATATAGCAATAAAAAACCGCCCGTAGGCGGTTTTTTATTTTTTACATTCAAGAAAGAATTATTTACCTAGTACGCCTGCTAGTTTGCCTGAAGCCATGCCAAACAGTGCGCCGATGATGACTGATATTGCCACCACGATCACAGGGTTAGTTAAGTTGGCTGCTGTTACATTGCCTGCTGTACCGGCGGTTAAAGCTAAGCCAGCGGTCGCCGCATAACCATAAACATTAGCTGGCACGACTGAAAGCAAATTCACGCCCGCTACGATGACTAATGCGAATACAGTCACTGCAATAATGACAGGTGCAGCTAAAGCGCCTAAGCCAGCTAAAGCACCAGAGCTTACCAAGAACAGTGCAACGCCTGCTAAAACAGCCCCATAAATCATGCCGCCTATAGTTTTTTGCAATGCGGCATCATCTCCACCTGTATGAAAGTAGCAACCCCATGCAATAAAACCAACCCATACTAAAGCAACGCCAGCGAGTGGATTTAATGCTAAAAATGCCCACACGCCCCCCAAAATAGCAATACTTAATGCAAGTGCAGTTAATTTCGACATACTTAATTCTCCTAAATTATTATGATGAATATCAGTTAATGCGAACAGCGGCGTACTATGCGGGACTTTTTGTGACTGAAGTTGCCCCGTCATAAAAACGCTAGGGCAATACTGAACGATTTTGAGGTAAATGTAAACTTTTTTTAGCACTAATATAAAGCAAGCGCCTAGATTAGTTAGAAAATCTATTGATTTTCTAACTGTTTTTTAGAGCGGAATTTTCAGTTTTTTGTGTGTAAGTATTTTTCATTGGGCTGTAATCCCAGTGTTTACGCCATGCGGCTAATACCATGTTGGGGTATTGCGGCTGACCTAAGCTGCCGTTGTAGCGACCTAGCGCACGATATAAATCGCCATGTTCTAGGTCTAAATAATGCCTTAAAATTGTGCATCCATAACGTAGATTAGTCCGAATTAGAAATAAATTATGGTCATTTGCACCAATACTACGCGGCCAAAATGGCATCACCTGCATAAAGCCACGTGCCCCAGCCGATGATACGGCGTATTTTTTAAAGCCACTTTCTACGTGTATTAAACCTAATACCAATTGCGGGTCTAGGCCAGCGCGAGTTGCCTCATAGTGCACGGTGCGTAAAAAATCTTCACGATAGCCATCTTCTGGGATGCGCTTTTTAAGGCGCTGCGACATCTCATTGAGCCAAGCATTACCCTCTTCTACACTGGCAAACATGAGTTTAGGTGCGGCTTTATCGCTAATGCTGCGCTGCATCATGGCTTTTACGCTGTTAGATAAGGGCTCTTCAATCTGAGACCCAGCAAAGCTGATGCTTGAAACCAAGGTTCCAATCAATAGCAGCAAAGCACATGACAAGATTTTAACCATAGTGAATTATAAGATAGCTTTTTGTATATATTCAAGCACATGCGTTACTAATACTGACTGCGTATCTGCACTGGTTCTCGACTTATATTCCACCATACCCTCGGCTAGGCCGCGCTCACCGATGACTATTCGATGCGGCAATCCCATCAAGTCTGCCTCTGCAAACATCACCCCTGGTCGCTCACCTCTGTCATCTAACAACACATCCACCCCAGCTTCGACTAATGACTCATACAAAGTATTGGCCGCTAATTTAACGGGTTCAGACTTGTCATAGCCTATCGGGCAAATGACCACTGAAAATGGCGCCATACTTTTAGGAAAAATAATGCCGCGTTCATCATTGCCTTGCTCAATGGCCGCACCAACAATGCGCGATACGCCTATGCCATAACAGCCCATTTCCATGACTTGGGTTTGGCCATTTTCATCCAGATAAGTCGCGTTCATCGCCTCAGAATATTTAGTGCGCAACTGAAAAATATGCCCGACTTCAATGCCACGACAAAGCGACAAGGTGCCCTTGCCATCTGGGCTAATATCGCCTTCAACCACGTTGCGAATATCTGCCACTTGCGAGGGTTCAGCTAAATCTCTGGCAAAATTGACGCCAGTTAAATGATATTTTGGCTTATTCGCCCCACAGACAAAATCACTCATGGCGGCAACGGTTTTGTCAGCAATCACATGCACATTTGCCGCTACATCGACTGGGCCAATAAAGCCTGGCGGGCAGTTTAAGTGAGCGCGAATTTCCTCTTCTGTGGCTAGACGAAAATCGGCAAACCCAGCTAATTTGGCTAGTTTTACTTCATTTAAATGATGGTCGCCACGTAACAAGGCTAGGTGAAATTGGCTGACGCCTTGGGCGGTATTGACCATCAGCGCGATTGCCTTAACCGTTTGCTCAATACCAATATTGAGTAACTGGGCAACATCGGCACAGGCGGTTTGTTTAGGTGTTTCAACTGCTTGCATTAGCGCACTTGGTGCACTGCGCGTTGCAAGTGTCACGGCTTCTGCAAGCTCTACATTGGCCGCATAATCTGAGCTAGCACAATAGGCCAAGCCATCTTCACCGGAATCAGCTAACACATGGAACTCGTGCGATCCATCGCCGCCTATAGCACCTGTATCGGCTTTTACTGCCCTAAACTTAAGGCCCAAGCGGTTAAACACATTGCTGTAAGCTTGATACATCGTTGCATAGGTGAGTTCTAATGATGCAAAATCGGTATGGAAGGAATAAGCATCTTTCATCATAAATTCACGGGCACGCATCACACCAAAACGGGGACGAATTTCATCGCGAAACTTAGTTTGAATTTGATAAAAATTAAGCGGCAGCTGTTTATAACTACGAATCTCTGAACGCGCAATGTCAGTAATGACTTCTTCGTGGGTAGGGCCAAAGCAGAATTCTCTTGAGTGACGGTCGGTAATTTTAAGCATTTGCGGGCCAAACACCGCCCAGCGCCCCGTTTCATCCCACAGCTCTCTAGGCTGCACGGCTGGCATAAGCAATTCCAGCGCCCCAGCTTTGTCCATTTCATCTCGTACTATCGCTTCTACTTTGCGCAGCACACGCAGCCCTAGAGGCATCCAGCTATAAAGTCCTGCGCCTAAACGTTTAATCAAGCCAGCGCGCACCATTAAAATATGGCTTGCTAGCTCAGCATCATTAGGAGCTTCTTTTTGTGTGTTAAAGAAAAAGTTTGAGGCGCGCATGGTAGGGTCTAGTTTGCTAAAAAAATAAAAGAGCGAATATTACATTTTAACAGCGATTAAGTCAGCATTATTGATGACATCAGTTATAACAAACTGGGCGAATTGCCTCGCCCTACAAGCTAAGCTCAGCTAGGCTGCGCATGGCCAGTCGCAAATCTTCCCATGTTTTGGCTTTATCTGGCAGATTTTGCAATAAATGCGCCGGGTCTAAGGTCGCAATTAGCGTGATGCCCTGATATTGATAAAGCTGGCCGCGCAAGGCTGTGATGGGCGCTGTTGATTTTAGTAGGGTTTGCGCGGCGACCTCGCCCATGGTGATGATGATTTTTGGCGGCCTAGTTTGAATAATCGCCATAGTGTCCATAGATAGCTGCGGCGCCTGTGCAGTCATACGGATGGCTTTAAATATATTATTTAACAATAGCGCTTCATCGGCCTGCAAGGTTGGCCTAGCCGTGACAAATAACCAAGCGCCATCTTCACTGGCGATGTGTAATAGCGCTGCATAGTCTGGCTTTTCAATCTCTTTAACCTCAGCTTCTAATATGCTCGCTTCGGTCATGCTAGGTTCAGCTATATTAGGTTCAGCCATTTTAGTGCTGGTCTGCAATGCAGTGGGGAAAGCTAACGCCGTGCGCAACTGCCAGACCGGCAATAGTTCTAGTTCCCGTAATATGTCTTCACGCTTCATATTTTATGCTCACAGCGCTAATCCCATTAAAATCGCATCCTCACGGCTATGTTTAGCGGGATAATAACCGCGGCGAACTGCCATTTCATTAAAACCCAAATTTTCGTACAAGGCTATGGCACTGCTGTTGCTGGCGCGCACTTCTAAAAACATATTCGCTGCTTGATTATTTTTAGCGATTTGTATCATGTATTCTAGCAGTATTCTGCCTAGGCCTTGTTTTTGGTAGTCTTTTGCCACACTTAAGTTGAGTAAATGTGCCTCATCTAACACCATCATAACCAAGGCGTAGCCTATGATGCTTTGGTTATGCAACAACAGCCATGCACTATAACCAGCACTTAATGAATCACTAAAATTGCCGCGCGTCCAAGGGTAAGGGTAAATCTGCGGCTCTATTGCCATCACCGCATCTAGGTCACTTAACTGCATGGGCCTAAACTGAACATCCGTGCTTAATGCATAGCGGCTGCTGGGCTTCACCATCATAAACGCAGCCCTTGCTCGCGTTCTAAGGTTTTAAGAGCAACGCGATTACGAATATAAATAGGCATGGCCTCATGGGCGGGTTTTGCCTTGCCGCTAGCAAAAATTGGCTGTGCCAAGGCTAATATGGCGCTAGCGCTAGGCAATAACGTTGGTTGCGTTGCCTGTAACTGACCCGCATATACTAGACTTAAAGCCGTTTCATAGCTTTGCCAACCACTGCCAGCACCTATCCAGCCAGCAGTTTGTATAGTCGGAACGGCCTCAGGTTTATATACACCAGCTTCTAGCTTTGTTTGCCATTGCCCAGCTATTTTTTCATAAGCAGCATGATAAACCTCACCCATGCGTGCATCTAGACAAGCAATGACTTTCTCTGCGCCAGTGACTTGTGCCAAAGCGAGCAAAGTTGAGATGGCAACCACGGGTAATTGCAGGCCTAAACCTAGGCCTTGTGCTACCCCGGTAGCAATTCGCACCCCAGTAAATGAGCCAGGTCCTGCGCCAAAGGCTATGCCTTGTAAATCGTCTAACTGTAAGCCCGCTTGATCCAATAAGGCCTGAATTTGCGGCAAGATAATCTGTGAATGGGTTTGCCCTGCATGAATATCAAAGGTGGAATAGGCGTCGCCCTTCATGATGGCGAGCGATAAATATTCAGTAGAGGTGTCGAATGCGAGTAAATTCACGTTAGTTTAATGTTCATTTTTTTGAGATGCTATTTTGCCACGCATCTGTTTAATTTGCCCGCGTTGCGTTTTACTTTGTAATCTTCGCTGCTTAGCGCCGTAAGTCGGTCTGGTGGCATAGCGCATTGGTTTTACATGATTGGCTGCGTTGATAATCTCATGTAAGCGCCTTATAGCGTCTTTTTTGTTGGCTTCTTGAGTGCGGTATTGTTGCGCTTTTAACACTAAAACGCCTAAATCAGTAATGCGGCTATCGGGCAAATGCAGCAACCGCTGTTTTAAGCTATCAGTCAAACTTGAGGCCAAAATATAAAATCGCAAATGAATCGCACTGGAAACTTTATTGACATTTTGACCGCCTGCGCCTTGGGCGCGAATCGCGCTTAATTCGTATTCAGTTTCTGCGATTAAAATCATCGGTGATGCGCCTAACGTAAATCTTCAAAAAATTGCTGTACCTCAGACAATTCACGCGTTCTCTTAAAGGGCGGCAAACTTTGCCAGATTTTCTTGCCGTAAGACTTGCTGATTAAGCGCGGATCGCAAATCATCAACACGCCGCTATCATTTTCATCGCGTATCAAACGCCCCGCACCCTGTTTGAGGGTGATTACCGAATAAGGCAGCTGATATTCCATAAAGGCATTTTTGCCTTCAGCATTGAGCTTATCGACGCGGGCCGACAATACGGGGTCATCAGGCGGCGCAAAAGGCAGTTTGTCAATAATCACTAGGCTTAGCGCTTCGCCGCGTACATCAACGCCTTCCCAAAAGCTTTGTGAGCCCACCAATACCGCATTGCCTAGCTTACGAAAACGGTCTAACAATTCGGTGCGCGAGCTTTCGCCCTGCAATAGCAATGGGCTTTCTATGCCGTTTTCAGAGAAGGCCTCTTTCAATAAAGCATGAATTTCGCGCATGGCGCGCAAGCTGGTCGATAGCACAAAAGCACGGCCACCACTGGCCTGCAACACCGGTAAGGCCGCTGCCACCACAGATGCCGTATAACTTGCGCTGTTGGGGTCTGGCATGTCTGGCGGCACATATAAAAGTGCTTGTGCTTGATAATTAAACGGGCTTTCCCAAAAGCCAGTTTTAGCCTCTTGCAAGCCCATTTGCGCCAGATAATGGCTGAAGTCAGCTTTTACAGCGAGTGTTGCTGAGGTGAATATCCATGCACGAGGCTGGGCGTTTAGCTGTTTTCCAAAGCCTTCAGCCACACTTAACGGTGTGGCGTGTAACTGCACAGAATGGGTAAACACTTCTACCCAACGCACTAGATTATTATTTTCGGCAGATTGCCAGCGGCTAAATAGCTCATGTAAAGCCTCGCTGCGTTGCCAACATTTTTCTAACAAGGGATCGCGGGCAGCTTGCGATTCAAGCACGGTTTTAAGGGCGTTTAATTGGCTTAGCATGTGATCAAATGCCGCTGCAAAGCCTGCTAAAGCCAGCGCTTTTTGCACAGGTAAGCGTGAGCCTTCATAGGCAAAAATCAGTCTAAAATCTTTGGCAGATTTTTCTAATTTTGTAATCGTTGTGCCTAATTCTAGACAATCTTTAGCTAGCGTTAAATGCGCGGCGTTGCAGTCGTGCGCTAATTCTAGTAATTGACTGGTTGAAACATCTTCACCAAAAAATAGCCCTGCGACTTCAGGCAATTGATGCGCCTCGTCAAATATGACGGTGTTTGCGCTAGGTAATAGTTCTGCCACGCCTTCGTCGCGCAACATGACGTCGGCAAAAAATAGATGATGATTCACCACGACAATATCCGCGGCCAATGCCTGTTTGCGCGCCTCCATGACAAAACATTCTTTGTAGTAGGCGCAATCGCCACCTAAGCAGTTGTCGCGTGTAGACGTGACGCTGGGCCAAATCATGGCATTTTCTGGCACCGTATTGAGCTCACTTTTGTCGCCTGTTTTGCTATTTTCAGCAAAAGTTTTAATGAGGTGCACGTATTTAGCGTCTTCACGTGAGGCAAAGCGGCCTTCTTGCTCAGCACGTTCAAGATGGTAATGACACACGTAATTTGCGCGGCCTTTTAGCATGGCGACTGTCACTGGCACTCTTAAGGCGTCGCGCACATTAGGCAAGTCGCGGCTATACAATTGGTCTTGCAAGTTTTTAGTGCCAGTAGAAATAATCACCTTGCCACCCGTTAGCAAGGCGGGTACTAAGTAGGCAAAAGTTTTGCCCGTGCCAGTCCCCGCTTCGGCAACTAATTGCGTGTTTTG
Organism: uncultured Pseudomonadota bacterium; assembly: GCA_903876765.1. Classification (GTDB taxonomy): domain Bacteria; phylum Pseudomonadota; class Gammaproteobacteria; order Burkholderiales; family Methylophilaceae; genus Methylotenera. The sequence continues at coordinate 46,755 of CAIRBH010000031.1, forward strand.
CGTGATGGCCAGTGCAATGGCTTCGGCCATTTCTAATTGTTGGCTGCGCTCGCTATAGCCTGAGATGTGCTTGGCTAACAGGCCGTCTTTTTCAAAAACTTCGCGCATGGTGTATGGGGTCATAAGGGCTGCTATTATCCCATGACTTGGCGCATTAAAGGCCATTTAACCGACCTTAAAAAGGTATTTATCCAGGCCTTAGATAACTATTGTTAAGCAAAAAGGCGGTAAATTTAGCCACTAATTTTAATAAAAATAACTATATAAAACAGCATATTAAGTAAAAAAGTAGGTGATTTATGGGGTGTTGGGTTATAATCAAACCGTGATTAAATATATTCAAAATCGTTTACTGGTTTGTTGCTTGCTGGGTTTGGCAAGTAGCTCATGCGCCGCCATTGTTCCTGCGCCAGAAGATGCCCCTATGGACACGCAAATTCGCGCAGAATCGATAGATATCAATGATGCCAGTTGGTCAGCCCGCGCTCGCGAGGTGCTGGTTAGCGCATTAAGTTTGACTGGCATACAGTATAAATACGGTGGCAATTCCCCTGAAACTGGCTTTGATTGCAGTGGTTTTGTGCGCTACGTGTTTAAGCAGGCAACCAGCCTAACATTGCCGCATAGCGCATTGGCTATCAGCCAAGTAGGCAGAACTATCCCAAAAAATGAACTGCAGCCTGGCGATTTAGTGTTTTTTAATACCTTAAAAGCGACTTTTTCTCATGTAGGCATTTACTTGGGCAATAATCGCTTTATCCATTCGCCGAGTAAAGGCGGGCAAGTGCGGGTAGAAAATATGCAAGATGGCTACTGGGCAAGGCATTTTAACGGCGCACAACGCATAGAGCACGCTAGAGCCATCAACCAAGAGCAATAAAATCTATCAAGCTTAAGTGCTTGTGTCAGAATGGCCTAAATCTCGGCTAGGGTCTATGCAATCGCGCACCAGTTGTTTGACTTCTTTAGCTTCAGGAAAGCGCCCCGCAACTTTACGCGAAAACAGCAGTTGCTGATTTAGGCGAATGTCAAAAATACCATTAGTTCCAGGTTTAAGAGACACGCTAGTTAAATCTTGCTCAAATGTGCTCAGTAGTTCTTGTGCCAACCAAGCGGCCCGCAATAGCCAGCGACATTGTGTGCAATAACTAATTTCGATATGGTGTTCAATCAATTTACAAGTCCTTACTGCTATACTTTCATTTGTAAATATTTACATTTGTGAATATTTATATAGATATTCACACTCATTGGAACTATTAATGCTAAGTTTGTCATAAACTTGTACGCTTTCTTTAGCTAGGGATAATAATACATGCAAGCTAGAAATAAATATCAAGGTTTTACTAAAGTAGCTCTGGTTTGTTCTGGGCTAATACTCGGGCTGATGTTGAGCTTAACTTACTCGGCAGTGGCTGAGCGTATGGAAAAGCCACAACTCCCCCTAGAAGACTTGCGTGCCTTTGCCGAAGTGTTCGGTAAAATCAAAAGCGACTATGTTGAGCCAGTAGAAGACAAAAAACTCATCTCTGAGGCCATTAGCGGCATGCTTACTGGTTTAGATCCTCATTCAACCTATATGGACGTAGATGCTTTTAAAGATATGCAAGCCGCTACGCAAGGCGAATTTGGCGGCCTAGGCATAGAAGTCGGTATGGAAGACGGCTTAGTGAAAGTGGTCTCGCCTATTGAAGATTCGCCCGCCTATGTGGCAGGCATTAAAAGCGGCGACCTCATCATGAAGTTAGATGAAAAGCTGGTTAAAGGCATGAGCCTGAATGACGCCGTAAAAATTATGCGTGGCAAGCCAGACACCTCTATTACCCTGACAATATTGCGCAAAAATGAAGCTAAGCCATTGTTGCTTACTTTAGTTCGCGCCATTATTAAGAATAAAAGTGTGAAATACAAAATGACTGAGCCAGGCTATGCCTACGCTAGGGTCACACAGTTTCAAGAGCACACAGGAGAAGACTTAGCCAAAGCGATTAAAACCATGGCTGAAGAAAATAAAGGCCCATTTAAAGGCTTTGTATTAGATTTACGCAATGACCCAGGTGGCCTGCTGAACGGTGCCGTAGGTGTTGCAGCGGCGTTTTTACCCAAAGACAGCTTGGTCGTGTATACCGAGGGTCGTGCGCCAGATTCAAAAATGAACCTTACCGTTAATCCAGAAAACTATGCACGTGGCGGCGCGGTAAACGATTATATGCGCGATATTCCTGCGGATTTAAAAACCGTGCCTATGGTCGTGCTGATCAATGCTGGTTCGGCCTCTGCATCAGAAATCGTCGCAGGAGCCCTACAAGACCACAAGCGTGCTACCTTGATAGGCGTTCGCACCTTTGGTAAGGGCTCGGTACAAACCATTATGCCTATGAATAATGGTGCGGCGATTAAGCTTACTACTGCGCGTTATTTCACACCTAAGGGCCGCTCAATTCAGGCCAAAGGCATAGAGCCAGATTACTACGTAGAAGACGGCACGGATCAGTCCAACAATATCCACGAGGCTGATTTATCACGCCATTTATCTAACCCTAAAGATGCACAAGCGGGGGTAGCTACCAAATCTGAGGCATCTTCACCTAGCAAAGAGGCCGCTCAAGCTAAGTTAAATGAGAAAAAATATGCAGAAGCGATGGCGCCTATTGAGCCTGCCAGCAAAGAAGATTTGCAGTTTGCCCAAGCTATGAATTTTCTTAAAGGTAAACCAGTCGTTAAGTCTGAGCCACCAAAAGTAGAAGCGACGCCTAGTAAATAAAGTGCTAGCTGGGTAATTGTAGTTTTATCAGCGTGCTAAATAACCCGCCTTGCAAACAGGGCGGGTTTTTTATGGCATACGCGGCTTTAGATAACCATGCGAGGTTTATAATAAACAAATGACTTTATCGATTACTGACTTGATTGCAGAGGCAGATCGCTGCGTGGCTTGCGGCTTATGTTTGCCGCATTGCCCTACTTACAGAAAAACTGGCTCAGAGGCAGATTCGCCGCGTGGCCGCATTCAGCTCATGCGGGCCGTGGCTCAAGATATTCTGCCCAATAACCAGCGTTTTAAACAGCATATAGACCTGTGTTTAAGTTGCCGCAGTTGCGAATCTGCTTGTCCTAACAATGTAAATTATGGTGCTTTGGTTGATAGTACGCGGGCGATTTTGCTGCCGAAAAAAAGTATCTGGTATCGCCTAGCCAAGCCATTAATACGTTCTCGCTTATTCAGTAATGGCTTAATGTGGCTAGTTTGGCTCATACAGCAATGCAAGTGTGATGCCTTGCTTAAATGTTTTAACCCAGCGGCAAAATTATTGCCAGCCATCAATCATCCTGTAAGTTGGCAATCGCTATACCCGACGACGGTCGCTTTTAGGCAGGGTAGCGTTAGCTTGTTTTTAGGCTGTGCTAGTCAGGCGTTGGATAACCAGACGCTAAAAGCCAGTATTTATCTATTAAACACGCTGGGGTTTGATGTGTATGTGCCCGCGCAACAAACGTGTTGTGGCAGCATCGCTAGGCAAATGGGCGATGAGCTTGAAGCTAATCAACTCTTGGCAATGAATCAGCACAGCTTTAATGCAACCATGCCCATATTAACCGTGGCTAGTGGCTGTGGCGCTGGCTTGGCTGATTATATGCCCAGCCATCAGGTGCAAGACATTAGCGCATTTTTAGCAGCTTGCGATTGGTCTAGGGTCAGCATTAGCCCGCTTAAGCAGCGTATTTTTGTGCAAGACCCCTGCAGCTTACGAAACGGGCAAAAAAGTCACGCCGCTGTTTATAGCTTGCTTAAAAAAATCCCACAAGCTGAAGTCCTTGCATTAGCGGGTAATAGCCAATGTTGTGGGGGTGCAGGGTCTTATATGTTAACGCAAGCAAGCATGGCCAATGACTTACTGAATGATAAATTAATGGTCATTGAGGCGGCGAGCGCAGCCATACTTGCCACGTCAAATATTGGCTGTAGCTTGCACATAGCAAAAGGTTTACGTGAGCAAAATATGCCTGTGGTTATATTGCATCCTGTACAGATTATGGCCAAACAATTGGGATTTGTTAATCAATAACCAAATACTGGTTTAACAAAGGAATTTAAGCGTAAACTATGTACTAGCTTAAAAACTATGTGCTAGGTTAAATAGACATCACATACGGCTTGTTTGATTGGATGCCGCACTAGCAAGACGTCTATTTGCCTTGGCTGCCAATTTTTAATCTAGCGTATGGCAAAGTTGATGGTGATTTAAAATGACTTTTTATAAAAAGGTAAGTATTAATGCAAAAATTTAGTGACGTATTATTAACGCTTGACGACGCCTCACATGTGCAGCGTATAGAGCTGTTTAATACTGATGGCAGTGCTGCGGGTGTAATAGAAAATAAACCCGGCAGCCAAGGTTCAGTCAAGGTCTACTATCACCTCTATCGTATGTATGGTGAAATCTCTTTAGACGCTGCGGTGGAGGGTTTAAGTCTTTTTGCTGAGCACACCAGTGATGCAGAAAACTGCCCAGGCAAGCATCCTAATGTAGATCGATTATTAAATCTTTTAGAAGATGAAAAGCCACTTAAAGTGAAGGTTACAGAGACTCGCTCTTAGTTTTAATTGTTTGGTTATTCGCCCATGGTCGATTAAAAATGGCCGGTAAAACGTCCTACCTTCATCATTCTAGGCAACTAAGTTAAACCGCCTAATTGCCAATACTGCCGCAATATTCTTTTATTTAAGCCTGTATCTAGTAAAACTTAGGTAAAATTCAGCTTTTATTTTTCCCTTTAGCCCAATATGTTTGTTCACCCACAATTTGACCCTATCGCAGTTCATCTAGGTAGCTTTGGTATTCATTGGTACGGTCTCATGTACTTAATTGGCTTTTTAGCATTTATCGGCTTAGGTAAATGGCAAATTAGCCATCGCCCTTGGCATGCTTGGAGCATCCCCATGCTCGATGACGCACTGTTTTTTGGTGCACTAGGCGTTATTTTGGGGGGGCGATTAGGCTATGTGCTGTTTTACCAGTTTGGTTATTTTGTGCATCATCCCTCAGAAATTTTAGCAGTATGGCAGGGCGGCATGAGTTTTCATGGTGGGTTTTTAGGTGTGCTAGTGGCCATGGGCTTATTTGCACGCAAGTATCAATTGCAGTGGCTGAGCATCATGGATTTTGTCGCACCCTTAGTGCCGATTGGTTTAGGTGCTGGGCGTATGGGCAATTTTATTAATGGCGAACTATGGGGACGCGTCACCAATAGCCAATACGGCATGGTGTTTCCTAGGGTTGATGACCTATTGCGTCACCCCTCACAGCTCTACGAATTTACCCTTGAAGGGATAGCCTTATTTTTAATTCTTTGGATTTATTCTGCAAAACCTAGAGAAACGGGTGCAATTTCCGCTTTATTCTTGATAGGCTATGGTAGCTTTAGATTTATTGCCGAATATACCCGTGAGCCTGATAGCTACTTAGGCTTGCTGTCTATGGGATTTAGCATGGGCCAGTGGCTAAGTTTACCTATGTTGCTAGTGGGCATTGCGATGTGGGTGCGAGTGCAGCAAAAAAGATAAGCTCAAAAAGATAAACATAAGATGAACCCTAAGACTAGACCTAATATTAGATCTAAGATTGGATTGTTAAACTTAACAATAGGCTGACTGAAATGATTTAAGTCACACCGTTTAATAGTGATGAATTGCAGGGATAAAAAACGGACGCCTAGGCGTCCGTTTTTTATTACAACAACAGCTTAATTAAGTTAATTCATTAAGCGTGGTAAGCACGTTCACCGTGCTCAGTGGTATCCAAGCCTTCACGTTCAACTTCTTCACTTACACGTAAGCCGATCACTGCATCAACTATTTTGTAAGAGATAAATGCTACCACACCAGACCATACCAAGGTTGTACCTACACCCCATGCTTGGCTAGTCATTTGCGCAACCATATCGTAAGGGGCAACAGCATTAGCCACATAGTCGTAAACGCCTGTGCCGCCTAATGCTGGGTTGACTAAAATACCTGTAGTGAGCGCACCAAAGATACCGCCAACACAGTGCACGCCAAACACGTCAAGTGAATCGTCATAACCCATCATAGATTTGACTTTACTTACAAAGAAGAAGCAAAGTGGTGAAACGATTAAGCCTTGCACGATAGCGCCCATAGGACCCACATAACCACAAGCTGGGGTAATAGCCACTAAACCTGCGATCGCACCTGAAGCAGCACCTAACATTGAAGGTTTACCTTTGAAGAACCATTCTGTAAACATCCATGAAGTCGCAGCCGCACATGTAGCAAGTAAGGTATTAGCAAACACTAGTGTTGCAAAGCCGCTTGCTTCTAAGTTTGAGCCTACGTTGAAGCCAAACCAGCCAACCCATAGCAATGCTGCACCTACCATTGTTAAAGTCACGCTGTGAGGCGCCATTGCTTCTTTACCGTAACCTACACGTTTGCCTAGTACTAAAGCACCTACCAAACCAGCAATACCAGCATTGATATGCACGACCGTACCACCAGCAAAGTCAAGTGCACCCTTTTGCCAAATAAAGCCAGCCGTTGCGGAAGCCGCTGTAGCAGCATCAGCACTGGTGTAAGCATCAGGGCCTGCCCAGTACCAAACCATGTGTGCAATTGGCAAGTAAGAGAAAGTGAACCACAACACCATAAAGAACAAGATGGCAGAGAACTTCATACGTTCAGCAAAAGCACCCACAATCAACGCTGGGGTAATGACCGCAAAAGTTAACTGGAATACCATGTAAATGTATTCAGGAATCACAACGCCTTTGCTGAATGTTGCCACATTTGAGTCTGGCGTAATACCATGCAAGAAGGCACGACCAAAGCCACCGAAGTAGGCATTGCCTTCAGTAAAGGCCACACTGTAGCCGTATAGCGCCCAGAGCACACCTAATACACAGGTAATCATAAATGTTTGCATTAACACTGAAAGCATATTTTTTTGACGTACCATGCCGCCGTAAAATAAGCCTAAACCAGGCACACACATCATTAATACCAATACTGTTGCCACTATCATCCAAGCAATATCACCCTTATTCGGCACGGGTGCAGGCGCCGCAGCTACTGCCGCCGCTTCTGCTGGTGCTGGTGCCGCCGCATCGGCTGCAACTGGTGTTGGTGCTACTACGGCTGCTGCGTCAGCGGCGGGTGCAGCGTCCTCAGCATAAGTATTAGCAGTAAAGCCTAAGCCTAGTGCCGCAACTAAAGCAAACATCGAAAGTAATTTTTTCATTGTGATCCCCTTATAAAGCTTCTATACCGGTTTCACCGGTACGAATGCGATAGACTTGTTCGAGATTAAAGACAAAAATCTTGCCATCACCAATTTTTCCAGTAGCGGCTGATTTTTCAATCGCATCTACCACTTGGTCTAGCAATTCATCTTTAATCGCAACTTCTAATTTAACTTTAGGTAAAAAATCTACCACGTACTCAGCCCCACGATACAGCTCAGTGTGGCCTTTTTGGCGTCCAAAGCCTTTTACTTCAGTGACGGTAATGCCCTGAACACCAATGCTTGAAAGGGCTTCGCGCACTTCATCAAGCTTAAATGGTTTGATAATTGCAGATACAAATTTCATGAGTGCCTCCTAGTGAGGCAGGGATTAGCCTGCCAAAATTAAATTAGAATGTTTTTTGTACGAATGCAGTGAAAGTGCTTTTGGCAATACTACCGCCAGTATAAGCACTAGCACCATATAGTGCATCACTAGCATTGGTGTCTGTGTAATAACCACCGACATTTACACCATTACTGAAGGCCTTGGTTGCACCAATTTTCCAGTCAGTATATGAAGCTTCAGATAATGCTGCACCATCATACTTTTGCCGACCAGCATGTAAGTTAGCGGTGATGCCTGTTTCACCAATTGGGTAATTGGCATTTAATTCAACATAATAAGTACCACGTGCATCTGGAGAACCTAAGCCATTTTTGGACGCTACGTAAGACAGTTTAGCCTGTAGCCATTGATAACTTAAAGCACCTGATACTTCAGTGGTATCAGCGGTTGTTTTATCAGCTAGCTTATCGCCTGGGTAAATGTATTGTAGTACCGTGAAATCGTAACCCAAGCCCGTTGCACCTATAGTATTGCGATAACCACCGTAAACATCTATTTCTAAGCTAGAGTTAGCATACACGCTAGCATCTTCTAGCCAGCTGATGTTAGATGCCCAAGTGCCTAGGTAAAAACCGCTGGCATGAGTAAAATCTACCCCACCTTGTAAAGCTGGTTTTTGTGAAGTTTGTGATAAGCCGCGAAACAGGTATTGGCTATACAAACCCACGTTGTAGCTAATGGTATAAGCTGGCGCTGGGGCTGCTGCGGGCGCTGCCGCTTCTTCAGCAAAAACTGCGGTTGGAACTGATAGTGCGGTGAGCACGGCTAGTGATAATAAAGATTGACGCATGTTACTTCTCCTTGATTAACGTTTAGAATAAATAAAAGACTATTCGAAGATACATAAGCAAGCAACGTGCCATAAAATATTATGTTTATAATCAGCAACATAGATAAAATTTTTATGTACTTGCGTTTTGTCTTTATGCGCTAAAACCTGATAAACTAACGTCTAAACCTAAGGAGCTGATATGTTTAACGCAGATAAACTTAACGAAATATCTAATAAAATCAAAGAGGTAGTCAACAACTCCCCTTTGGGCGATACGGAAAAAAATATACACGCACTATTAAAGAGCGTCTTCACCAAAATGGAGCTAGTCACGCGCGAGGAGTTTGATGTTCAAACTGAAGTGCTGCGCAACACGCGTGAAAAGTTAGAAGCACTAGAAAAAAAGCTAAGCGAATTAGCCGCTCAAACCAAGTAAGCGCATAGCCTGCCATGAGTTTAGCCGTTCTGCATAGCCGCGCCTTAAGTGGTATGGATGCGCCAGAGGTGGTGGTTGAGGTGCATCTTGCCAATGGCTTGCCTAGCTTTACTATAGTCGGCTTGCCAGAAGTAGAGGTAAAAGAAAGTAAAGACCGTGTGCGTGCGGCCTTGCAGACCGCTCAATTTGAGTTTCCAGCACGGCGTATCACGGTCAACCTTGCACCAGCAGATTTACCCAAAGAAAGTGGCCGTTATGATTTGCCGATAGCGCTAGGCATATTGGCCGCTTCTGGGCAAATTCCAACAGCGCCATTAGCCCATTATGAATTTGCTGGTGAATTGGCGCTCACTGGCGAGCTGCGGCCGATACGTGGGGCGCTGGCCATGACTTCTAGTATCATGCGCGACACTAATAACTCGGCTTATCAGGGGGCGCGCCAAAAGCGTGCGTTCATACTGCCACAAACTAGTGCGACAGAAGCTGCTTTGGTGCGTGACGCCATTATTTACCCAGCCACTAGCCTACTTGAAGTCTGCGCGCACCTGGCTGGACACAGCTCATTAAGCCAGTTAGCGGCCAATGATAGTGTCAAAGAAATTGCTTATCCTGATTTTAGCGATGTCAAAGCGCAAAGTATGCCCAAGCGAGCCTTAGAAATAGCAGCTGCTGGCGGCCATAGCCTGCTTATGAGTGGTCCGCCAGGCACAGGCAAAAGTATGTTGGCATCAAGATTTGTTGGCATATTGCCGCAATTGACCGAGTCAGAAGCGCTAGAATCTGCAGCCATACAGTCGCTTAATGGCAATTACAAGTTAGAAAATTGGAAGCGCAGGCCTTACCGAGCGCCGCACCACACTGCATCAGCGGTGGCATTAGTCGGTGGCGGTGGCATACCGCGCCCTGGTGAAATTAGTTTGGCACATCACGGTGTATTGTTTTTAGACGAGCTGCCCGAGTTTGACCGTAAAGTATTAGAGGTATTGCGCGAGCCGCTAGAAAGTGGTCGTATTACCATCTCACGTGCGGCGCGGCAGGCGGACTTCCCAGCAAATTTTCAGCTGATTGCTGCGATGAATCCTTGCCCTTGTGGTTATTTAGGCCATCACAATCAAAAATGTCGCTGCACGCCAGATCAAATATCGCGTTATCGAGCAAAAATTTCTGGCCCTTTATTAGACCGCATAGACTTGCACATTGAAGTGCCTGCGCTGAAAGAAGAAGAGCTGATGAGCGCTAATGTGAGTGAACCCTCACAAGCGATTAGAGCTAGGGTAGAAAAGGCGCGAGCCAAGCAACTGGTCAGACAAGGCAAACCTAACCATTTGCTGGGGACTAAAGAAATAGACATTTATTGTGCAACGACTGAAGCGAGTTTAACCCTATTAAAAACAGCTATAACACGCCTCAACCTATCTGCTAGAGCTTACCATCGCATTTTAAAAGTGGCGCGCAGCATTTGTGATCTAAGCGACCAAAGCAATATTCAGCCTGCCCATATTGCCGAAGCGATTCAATACCGCAGACACGATAGTTAACAAACCAAGGCGATACAAAGTAATACTGATAAGCCAATGTTATAATTCGCCATCTATTAAAAAACAGCCCCACATCTTTTATGTCTCAAGCATTGTCGTCCAGCACTGAAAAAATCCTCAGAGATTTACTCGCTCAACGTATTCTGATACTAGACGGTGCCATGGGCACGATGATTCAGCAATACAAATTGACCGAAGCCGATTATCGCGGCCAGCGTTTTGCTGATTTTGCCGCCCCAGCAGGGCAACGCGAGCTATTTGTTAAAGGTAATAATGAGCTGTTGACAATCACCCAGCCGCATATTATTCAAGAAATTCATGAAAAATATTTAGCTGCTGGGGCGGACATTATTGAAACCAATACTTTTGGCGCCACCAGTGTAGCGCAAGATGACTACCACATGGCGCACTTGGTGTATGAAATGAACTTGCAAGCGGCCAAGTTAGCCAAGGCCTCATGCCAGAAATATAGCACGCCCGATAAACCGCGCTTTGTGGCAGGCACCCTAGGCCCCACGCCTAAAACAGCCAGTATTTCGCCAGATGTGAATGACCCTGCCGCACGTAATGTGAATTTTGACCAATTGGTCACCGCTTATTTAGAACAAACGCGTGCCTTAGTTGAAGGTGGCGCAGATATTTTAATGGTAGAAACCATTTTTGATACGCTAAACTGCAAAGCGGCCTTATTTGCCATTGACGCATACTTTGCAGAAGCGGGTGTACGTCTACCTATCATGATTTCAGGCACAGTGACCGATGCTTCTGGGCGAATTTTATCTGGCCAAACCGTTAGCGCATTTTGGCATTCTGTACGCCATGCAAAACCGCTGACCATAGGGCTAAATTGCGCTTTAGGCGCGACCTTAATGCGACCTTACGTAGAAGAGATTGCAAAAATAGCCGATACTTTTGTCTGCATTTACCCAAATGCTGGCTTGCCTAACCCCATGTCGGATACTGGCTTTGATGAAACACCAGACGTGACATCAAGCTTAGTCAAAGAGTTTGCAGAAAGTGGCTTTTTAAACATAGCTGGCGGCTGCTGTGGCACAACGCCAGCGCATATTCATGCAATCTATCAGGCCATTAAAGACATCGCGCCAAGACCCGTCCCAACATTAGCGCAAACGCTTAAATTATCGGGTTTAGAGCCCTTTACCATTGATGATAACGCATTGTTCGTCAACGTCGGTGAGCGTACCAATGTCACAGGCAGCAAAGCTTTTGCACGCATGATTATTAATGAACAATATGATGAAGCCTTAACCGTGGCGCGCCAGCAGGTAGAAAACGGTGCGCAAGTGATAGACATTAACATGGACGAAGGCATGTTAGATGCCGTGAAAGCCATGACGCACTTTTTGAACCTGATTGCCTCAGAGCCAGATATTGCTCGTGTGCCGATTATGATTGATTCTAGCAAGTGGTCAGTCATAGAAGCGGGTTTAAAATGTGTGCAAGGCAAAGCGATAGTCAACTCCATCTCTATGAAAGAGGGCGAGGCAGAATTTTTACGCCAGGCTAAACTTTGTCGGCGCTATGGCGCAGCCATTATCGTCATGGCGTTTGATGAAAAAGGCCAAGCTGATACCTTTAACCGTAAAACTGAAATTTGCCAGCGTGCCTATGACTTATTGCTCGGTATTGACTTTCCGCCAGAAGACATTATTTTTGACCCCAACATTTTTGCCATTGCCACAGGCATAGAAGAACACAATAACTATGCGGTGGATTTTATTGAAGCCACTCGCTGGATTAAACAGCATTTACCACACGCTAAAATTTCTGGTGGCGTTTCTAATGTCAGCTTTAGCTTTAGGGGCAACGACCCAGCGCGTGAGGCGATACACACAGTATTTTTATACCATGCCATTCAAGCGGGCATGACCATGGGCATCGTCAATGCCGGCATGATGGGGGTGTATGACGACCTAGCCCCAGAGCTAAGAGAATGTGTTGAGAATGTCGTACTCAATCGCACGATTGATGTAGATAACCCCTTAGCCGCTACCGAGCGCATGATAGAAATGGCAGGTACGCTAGTGGCAGGCGGTAAAAAAGAAGCGGCAACACTGGCCTGGCGTGGTACGCCAGACGCGCCCAGCCCAGTAGAAAAGCGCCTAAGTTACGCGATGGTGCATGGCATTACCGAGTTTATTGTAGCTGATACCGAAGAAGCGCGTGCCGCGACTGCAACAAATGGCGGCAGACCTATTCATGTGATTGAAGGGCCGCTGATGGATGGCATGAATATCGTCGGCGACTTGTTTGGGCAGGGTAAGATGTTCTTACCGCAAGTGGTTAAATCGGCGCGGGTGATGAAGCAAGCGGTGGCGCATTTAATTCCTTACATTGAAGCAGAAAAAGCCGCCGATGAAAAACGTACTGGCGTGCAGGCCAAACCTAAAGGCAAAATGGTCATCGCCACGGTGAAGGGCGACGTACATGATATTGGTAAAAATATCGTCTCGGTGGTGTTGCAGTGTAATAATTTTGAAGTGGTAAATATGGGCGTGATGGTGCCCGCGGCTGAAATTTTAGCCATGGCTAAAGCAGAAAATGCAGACATTATTGGCTTATCGGGGCTCATTACGCCTTCCTTAGAAGAAATGACACATATCGCCAAAGAAATGCAGCGCGACCCGTATTTTAAAGCCTTAAAAATGCCGTTGCTGATAGGTGGCGCCACGACCTCACGTGCTCATACCGCCGTAAAAATTGCCCCGCACTATGATGGGCCAATTATTTACGTGCCCGACGCTTCCCGCTCAGTGTCTGTCATGCAGTCGCTACTTACCCTAGAGACGCGCGCCGCTTATATTGATGAAGTGGCGGCGGACTATGAAAAAGCGCGTCATCAACATGCCAATAAAAAAGGCACGCCTATGTTGACTATTCAAGCCGCGCGGGCGAATAAAGCTAAACTATCTTTTACGGGTAAATATGCGCCAGTCAAACCCAAATTTATTGGTAGAAGAGAGATTAAAAACGCTGATTTAAGCGTGATTGCCCAATATATAGACTGGACACCGTTTTTTCAGACTTGGGATTTAGCGGGCTTTTACCCAGCCATCTTAACTGACGCACTGGTCGGTGAAACGGCGACAAAACTCATGGCCGACGCACAAGCCATGTTGAAAAAAATCATAGATGGCCGCTGGCTAACAGCCAATGGCGTGATTGCCTTATTGCCTGCCAATACAGTCAATGATGATGATATTGAAGTCTATACCGATGAAAATCGCAGCCAACTGGCTTTCACCTATTATGGTATGCGTCAGCAAACGGTAAAACCAGTGATAGACGGCGTGCCGCGCCCCAACTTATGTTTGGCAGACTTCATTGCCCCTAAAGGCAGTGCAGATTATATCGGGATGTTTGCCGTGACAGCGGGTTTGGGCATAGAGAGTCGCATCAAAAAATTCGAAGACGCGCATGACGATTACAGCAGCATTTTACTCAAGGCTTTGGCTGACCGATTGGCCGAGGCCTTTGCCGAATATATGCATGAACGCATACGCACCGATTTTTGGGGCTATGCGGCCAATGAAAATTTAGAAAAAGCGGATTTAATTAAAGAGCAATATCAAGGCATCAGGCCTGCGCCTGGCTACCCAGCTTGTCCAGATCATACGGTCAAACCAGAGATGTTTAAAGTATTGCAATGCGACGCCATAGCGATGCACTTAACTGAATCATTCGCCATGACGCCAGGCGCGGCTGTATCTGGCTTTTATTTTGCCCACGCGGATGCGAAATATTTTAGTGTAGATAAAATAGCAGAAGATCAATTGCTAGATATGGCCAAGCGTAGAGGCCTAACAACAGAATATTTAGCGCGCTGGTTAGCGCCAAATTTAAGCTAGGTAAAGCGTATGCACATTCACATTTTAGGTATTTGCGGCACGTTTATGGGCGGCATTGCCGTATTGGCAAAAGAATCTGGCCATAAAGTCACGGGCTGTGATGCCAATGTTTATCCACCCATGAGCACCCAGCTTGAGGCGCAAGGCATAGAACTTATCGAGGGTTTTGACCCCGCGCAAACTACCCTCAAACCAGATATTTACGTGATAGGCAATGTGGTGACGCGCGGCAATCCCTTGATGGAAGAAATTTTAAATCGCGGCTTGCCTTATATTTCTGGCCCGCAATGGCTGGCGGAGAATGTCTTGCAAGGTAAATGGGTACTAGCGGTGGCAGGCACCCATGGCAAAACCACGACCAGCGCTATGCTCGCTTGGCTATTGGAGTATGCAGGTTTAGCGCCAGGCTTTTTAATTGGCGGCGTACCGCAAAACTTTTCGGTTTCGGCGCGTTTACCGCAAGCACCGCAACAAGATAGCAAGAGCATTTCGCCATTTTTTGTCATAGAAGCCGACGAATACGATACAGCGTTTTTTGATAAGCGCTCAAAGTTTGTGCACTATCACCCACGCACTGCGATATTGAATAATCTAGAATATGACCATGCCGATATATTTGAAAATTTAGCGGCCATAGAAAAGCAGTTTCATCATTTAGTGCGTACTGTGCCTGCACAAGGCTTGCTGGTAATCAACGGGAAAGAGGCCAGTTTGCAAGGTGTGATTGATAAAGGTTGCTGGACGCCCGTTGAAAAGTTTGGCTCAGATAGTAACTGGCAAGCGGCTAATGCGCAGGCGGATGGCAGTTTTGATGTAATGTTTGCCGGTGAGCTGCAAGGTCATGTTGCTTGGGATTTGCTCGGTGAACATAACCGTATGAATGCCCTAGCCAGTATTGCTGCGGCTCGCCATGTAGGGGTTAGTGTGGCAGTAGCCATAGAGGCATTGGCACAATTTAAAAATGTAAAACGCCGCATGGAGTCTCGTGGGGTGGTCAATGGCGTCACGGTTTATGATGATTTTGCTCATCACCCCACCGCTATTAGCACCACGCTGGCAGGCTTACGCAGCAAAGTGGGCAAAGCGCACATTCTGGCGGTATTAGAGCCGCGCTCAAATACCATGAAGCTCGGCGTCATGAAAAATGCCTTACCAGAGAGCTTGGCTCAAGCTGATTTAGTGTTTTGCTACGGCGCAAATTTAGGCTGGGATGCCAGCGCAGCACTAGCCCCCATACAAAATAAAGCCCGTGTTTATGATGATTTAGCGGTGATGGTGGCAGCTATTGTTGCTGCGGCTTACTCTGGCGACTACGTATTAGCCATGAGTAATGGTGGCTTTGGCGGCGTACACCAAAAAATACTTGATGGGCTAAAGCTAAAATTTTTGGAAGCGTGAAGCCTTGCACAAGCAACGCATAAAACCAGCTTATCGCGCTCAAGCAAGTTTAATTGTTAGGTTTACAACAAAGTTAACAACCATGAGCGCGATGGCCATTGCCATCTGGCTATCCATTTTTGCACATGCCGTGTTGTTAAGCCTGCATTTTGAGCCTGAGCTTAAAAAAATTGCTGATAGGTTGCCAACTTTGCAGGTAATGTTGGTGAACGCTAAAACAAAAACCAAACCTAATAAGGCGGACGTATTAGCACAGGCCAATTTAGACCGTGGTGGCAATACTGAGCAAGATAGAAAAAAGCAGTCAGCATTACCTGCCATAGTGCGAAAAAAACTAGAGTCTACTGAGCCTGCTATGCTGCAAATGCAGCCCATAAAAAAAGCCAGTACCTTGGCAGATACCGAAACAAAAGAGCAAAAACGTGTGGCCGCGCTGGAAAAGCAAGCGCAAGCATTGCTGTCACAGCTACAGTCTAGTCATAAAGTTCAGTCGCAAACGCTAGAGAAATCTGTGGCTCAGCAGCCAGAAACTGGTCAGCAAGAACAAGCGAGCAAAACCCTGAATATGCAAGATTTAACTGCCGCCGCGCTAGAAATGGACAGGTTAGAGGCGCTGATCTCAAAACAGCAAGATGACTATCAAAAGCGCCCTAGACGTAAATTTATTGGTGCACGGGCCAGAGAATACAAATATGCCATGTATGTTGAATCTTGGCGGCAAAAAGTAGAAAAAGTCGGTAATCTGAATTACCCTGAGGCGGCCAAAAATCTAAAACTTTATGGTCAGCTACAAATGACAGTGTCAATTAAAGCTGATGGTAGTATAGAAGCGATAGAGCTCAACCGCAGTTCAGGGTCTAAAATATTAGATCAAGCGGCAAGGCACATTTTAGAATTGGCCGCACCCTACGCAAAGTTTTCTGACCAGATGCAAAGTGAAACGGATATTTTAAGCATCACCCGCACTTGGACCTTTACTAAGGAAGATAGCTTGGCCACAGAATAATTACCAACTACCAACTACCAACTACCAACTACCAACTACCAACTACCAACTACCAACTACCAACTACCAACTACCAACTACCAACTACCAACTAACTCCACATGACAAATCACTTCCAGCATCACGTTTTTTTCTGCCTAAATCAGCGCGAAGATGGCCAAGCATGCTGCATGGATAAAGGCGCAGAGCAGGCGTTTGACTATATGAAAGCCAGCGTTAAAAAATTAGGCTTAAATGCTAAAGGCAAGGTGCGTATAAATCGGGCGGGCTGTTTTGACCGCTGCGATCAAGGCCCGCTAATGGTGATTTATCCGCATGCCGTTTGGTACACATTTATTGATAATGATGATATTGATGAGATTATTGCCTCGCACTTAATTAAGGGTCAGGTAGTGGCGCGACTAGTGATTAGTTAGCAGTCAAAATCCAGCCGCTAGTAGACAATCTAAGCCAGCGAGGCGGCAAGCTGGTCTAGCAGTAATTTTTTGCTGTTGCTGTCCAGCAACTGGGCGTGGCTATCTCGCTGTGCTGGTGCCCAGTGTGAATTAGGAAAATGCGCGTCATGCTCAAAACGTGGAATCACATGCCAATGCAGATGCGGCGTTTTGTTACCTAAGCTGGCTAAATTGATTTTATCAGGATTAACAACTGCTCTAAGCGCAGATTCCACCTCAAATACCACCTGCATCAAGCGAATACGTTGCTCAGGTAATAAATCTGTCATTTCTTTGACATGGGCAATCAGCTCAACCCGACAATAGCCAGGGTAGTCCGCGTCATTGAGCAGCACGACGCGGCAAAAATCATCTTGCCATAAAATTTCATGAGGGCTAGTGACGCATAATGGACAAATCATATAAGGGCTTTCAGTAACTCATAGGCATAGCATCGCAGTCACAGACCGCTCCTACAAGATCAATGTAACTCATAGGCATAGCATCGCGGTCACAGACCGCTCCTACAAAAGCAATGTAACTCATAGTGCTATCCTCACTCAAGAAGCTGCCAACATGCGCTCTAAGGTGAGTTTGGCTAGTTTGGCTTCGTGTTCTGGCACTTTGATTCGGTTGACGACTTTGCCTGCTACTAGATTTTCTAGTACCCAAGCTAAATGCTGCGGGTCTATTCTGGCCATGGTTGAGCATTCACACACCACATGGCTCATAAACTGTACTAATTTGCCCTGCGGTTTCATTTGCTCGGCCAAGCGATTAACCAAATTCAGCTCAGTGCCAACCAACCATTTGGTGTTTGCTGGCGCGTCAGTTATCGTTTTTAGTATGTATTCAGTAGATCCCACATAGTCAGAATTTAGGCACACCTCAAAAGGTGCTTCAGGGTGAGAAATCACCATGCCGTCAGGGTGCTGGGCACGGAATTGCGTGATATTTTGCAGGCGGAACATTTGATGTACCGCACAATGCCCCTTCCACAACAATATTTTTGCATTTTTAATTTGCGCTTCGCTCAAGCCGCCCATGGGCTGGTCAGGGTCCCAAATCGGCATTTGTTCTAAGGGGATGCCCATTTTATGGCCAGACCAGCGCCCAAGATTTTGGTCGGGAAAAAACAAGACTTTTTCGCGCTGTTTAAAGCTCCATTCTATGATTTTTGGCGCATTGGTACTGGTGCAAACGATGCCACCATGCTCGCCGCAAAATGCTTTTAAATCGGCTGCCGAGTTTATATATGTGACAGGGGTGATTTGCTCGTCAAAATTAAGCACTTTATTAAGCTCGCGATAGCTGCGCTCTACTTTAGCTAAATTTGCCATATCAGCCATGGAGCAGCCAGCGGCTAGGTCTGGCAAAATGGCTATTTGATCTGGGCGGCTTAGAATATCGGCTACTTCTGCCATAAAATGCACGCCTAAAAATACGATAAATTCAGCGTCTAAGCTTTCGCAGTAACGCGATAATTTGAGGGAGTCACCCGTGTAATCGGCATGGCGATAAACGCTTTCATTTTGGTAATGATGGCCAAGTATGACCAAGCGTGAACCTAATTTTTGCTTGGCAGCAATAATGCGACGCTGACAATCCGCCTCATCTGCGGCCTGAAACTTTTCAAATTTAATTGGGGATACTTGCATGGTCTTTACCGCCCTGTTACTTTAGCTAAGTGAATTTAAGTGACTTAAGAAATAGGTTTAGATTGAGAAATAAATTTAGATTAAGAAATAAGTTTAGATTAACAAAGAACGCTAGAAAGCGCGTATTTTATAACGATAATTGATGCCGTTCACCTAATCTTTTAAGCGCATCTACATTGGTCCATGAAAAAACCCGCTTTGCCGCCTCGCGCCAATCAACCCATGCATATTGCACATGCTCATCTGGTGCTAGTTTGATGGCCAATTGTTTGGGCAAAACTAGGGCAAATAAATGCTCTAGGTTGTTCGTTACATCTGGGGCGTAACGGTAACGCCAGTGCGGATAAATTTCATAGGTATTAGTGGCTTGCCAATCTTGAAAATCATACTGTGTGGCATCTAAACCCGTTTCTTCAAATACCTCGCGTATTGCCGCCTGCCTTGGCGTTTCGCCAGCCTCTAGGCTGCCAGTAACAGATTGCCAGTATCCTTTTTTATCGGCACGCTCCATAATCAGCACTTGTAAATCTGCCGTATGAATGAGTACTAGTGCAGAAACTGGGGTTTTAAACATCATGCTTTAACCATGCAGACCATCTGCATTAAACTCTAGTGCTTTTGGCCGTAGTCAAATTTTTGGGTAATTGAAAAATAACGTTTTCTACTACTCCCTGTAATTCTTCTACCTGTTGAGCCCCCAATGCTTGCAATTTACTAATGACCTCTTTTACCAATAGTTCAGGGGCAGAAGCGCCAGCAGATACGCCGATTTTTCGCTTGCCGACCAACCAGGCCGTTTGCAAAAAACTAGCGTTATCAACCATATAGGCCTCAACGCCTTGCCTTTGGGCAACTTCACGCAGGCGATTAGAGTTAGAGCTGTTGGGTGAACCAACAATAATGACTAAATCACAATCTTTAGTCATCAATTTGACCGCATCTTGGCGGTTTTGCGTGGCATAGCAAATATATTCACTTTTTGGCGCATGAATATTGGGGTATTTGGCGGTGAGGGCATTAATCACCAAGGCGGCATCATCCATAGAAAGTGTGGTTTGCGTGACATAAGCTAAATTTTCACTATCTTTTACCGTTAACTTTGCCACATCGGCTACCGTTTCTACCAAGTACATGCCCAGTTCAGACTGGCCCATGGTGCCTTCAACCTCTGGGTGGCCTTTGTGCCCTATCATGACGATTTCTAGGCCTGCTTGGCGCATTTTTGCAACTTCTGTATGCACTTTAGTCACCAGTGGGCAGGTCGCATCATAAGCGCTAAGTCCGCGGGCTTCGGCTTCAAGGCGCACCGCTTTAGAAATGCCATGTGCACTAAAAATCACCGTGCTCCCCGCGGGAATTTCATCTAATTCTTTAACAAAAATAGCCCCTTTGGCGCGCAAACCATCCACGACAAATTTATTATGGACCACCTCATTACGCACATAAATAGGTGCACCGAACTTTTCTAAAGCTTGTTCCACTATGATAATGGCGCGATCTACCCCTGCACAAAAACCGCGTGGATTGGCCAATACAATATCGGCGCTTATTTGATTGCTTAAATCTTGGTCTGTCATACGCACTTTTATTGGTTAAATTAACTTAAGGTATAATGCGTATATTAACCTAAATTTACCCATGCTTATTCCCTTTAGAACTTGAGCCCGCTTAAATATGAACCATACTGTCAGTAAAAATACCGCGACACTTTTGATTACCTGCCCAGACAGCAAAGGCATAGTCGCGGCAATTGCCGAGTTTCTCTATCAGCACAATGCTAATATTTTGCACGCTGACCAGCATCAAGATGCAGAAAATAATTTGTTTTTAATGCGCGTGGAGTGGGATTTAGCCGGATTTAGCTTAGCCACTGATGATTTTGCAGAGCATTTTGCCGCAATTGCAAGCCGCTTCACCATGCAATGGCAGCTTAAACTGTCACAAAAACCATTGCGCTTGGCGATTATGGTATCGCAATACGACCATTGTTTGGCCGACCTTTTGCACAGACATAAAAATGGCGAGTTGGTTTGCGACATACCGCTGATTATTAGTAACCACCGTGATACTGAAGCCTTAGCTCAATTCTATGGAGTAGATTTTCATTATATTGCCGTCAATAAAGACAACAAGGCGGCCGCAGAAGCGGAACAATTTGCTTTGTTTGACCAGTACCAAATTGATTTAATTGTGTTAGCGCGTTATATGCAGATTTTGTCGGCAGATTTTGTTGCGCGTTACCCTAAGCAGGTGATCAATATACACCATTCGTTTTTACCTGCCTTTATTGGGGCTAAGCCCTACCACAGAGCATTTGAGCGCGGCGTAAAATTGATCGGGGCCACCGCGCATTATGTTACCGCAGTGCTGGACGAAGGGCCGATTATTGAGCAAGATATTGATCGCATTTCACACCGCGACCAAGTAGAAGATTTGATACAAAAAGGCCGAGATTTAGAGCGGATTGTGCTTTCAAAAGCGGTGCGTTGGCACATAGAAAACCGTATTTTGCTGTACGCGAACAAGACGGTCATTTTTGATTAGCATAGAGGGCTGGCGCTTAAAATTGACCTTAAAAGCTGGCGTAAAAACTACCGCTTAAAAAAACAAAAGGCGAAGCACAAGTGCTTCGCCTTTTTTAGTCATTAAACGTTTTATTCTTGTACTGGCGCATCTAGTGGCGGAATGACAGGATCATCAACTGGTGCGATTTCTGGTAATGCCTCACCAGCAAAAGCCGCAGGGATAGCATTAAAAGCAAAGACAAACAATAAACTTAATAAAAGCTTGCTCATTTCTTCTCCTTAAATTGCGTTAAAACTGCATTATTGATTATCAAAACATCAGTAAATTTTTACTTACCGAAGGCGAAAATCTACACTTAGTTCATTATGCAGGCAAGCTTTTTTTGGCTAGCTTGAAGTGAGCTATTGCCGCTAAGGGTTAGCTAGTATTTTTTCTAAAGCAAATAAGTCAGCTATTTGCTCACGCTGCCTAATGAGGTGACATTGTTCGCCATCTACCATGACCTCAGCCGCGCGCGGTCTGGTGTTGTAGTTGCTCGCCATGCTCATGCCATACGCACCAGCAGACATAATCGCCAGCAAATCGCCTTCTTGTAGTGCTAGCTTGCGATCATGACCTAGAAAGTCACCAGTCTCGCAGACTGGGCCGACAATTTCATAATTTTCGGCGGCAATGGCTGATTGCGCGCTGTGCAACTGCACTGCTTGAATATCATGATAAGCATCGTACAGAGCGGGGCGCATTAAATCATTCATGGCAGCGTCAACGATGGCAAAATTTTTCGCTTCAGTCCGTTTTAAGTACTCAACTTTAGTCAATAAAACCCCTGCGTTGCCTACCAAGGCGCGGCCAGGCTCAAACACCAGCTTAACTTGGCGGTCAGCTAATTTTTCACGTACGGCCTTGGCATACGCGGCAAATTCAGGTGGCGTTTCATCGCTATAGCAAATACCAATGCCGCCGCCAGCATCAATGTGCTGTATCGCTATGCCTCTAGCTTCTAGTGCGTCTACTAAGGCGAGCACTCGATCTAAGGCGTCTAAAAAAGGCGATAATTCGGTAATTTGTGAGCCTATATGGCAATCAACACCATGCACCTTGATGTTAGGCATGGCGGCCGCTCGTGAGTAAATATCCAGCGCATCTTCATAAGCCACGCCAAACTTATTATTTTTTAAGCCTGTAGAAATATAAGGGTGTGTTTTTGCATCTACATTCGGGTTGACTCGCAATGAAACAGGTGCGATCTTACCCATAAAACTAGCTACATCATTTAAGCGCAGCAGCTCGCTGACAGATTCCACATTAAAACAAAATATGCCCGCATTGAGTGCGGCTTGCATTTCTTGCTCAGTTTTACCCACGCCTGAAAAGACGATCTTGCTAGGGTCACCACCCGCGGCCAATACGCGGGCTAATTCCCCGCCAGAAACAATATCAAAGCCTGCGCCAAGCTTAGCAAATAAATTCAAAATGGCTAAATTGGGGTTAGATTTAACGGCAAAACAGACCAAATGGTCAGTGCCCTTAAAGCCCGCGCTAAATTGCTCAAAAGCCTGTATAAGTGCCGCTTTAGAATAGACATAACACGGCGTGCCAAACTCGTTGGCAATGCTATTTAAAGCGACCTGTTCAGCATGTAAAAGATTATTTTTAAGGGTAAAAGGGTTCACGTGGCGGGCTTAATAGATTAAAAAAGTAGCCAGTATTATTCACTGGCAGATGCTGTTTGGGGGTATTTATGCTCAGGAATATACAGTGGGCCTTTAATGCCACAGGCATTGCAGGCAAAGCAAAGCGCGGCTAGCAGCAGTAGGCGGGTAGTGACTTTTTGCATCTGTTTTTTGCGCTCAATATTCATCATGTTAGCTGGGCAAGGTGAGATTTTAATCTCTATTATTTTATATATCAGGTTTTATATATCAGGGATTTTAACACCCCAAAGATTTTAACACCTCAAATCTTAACACTGTAAGGCCTAATTCCAAAAGCACCGTTTATCGGTCAAGTTTTACCGACTATCGGCTACAACTAGATTTTGCTTAGTAGATTATGCATGATGCGTTTTAACTATATGAGAATTGCCATGCATCCCTTACACCGCCAAGCACAAAATAAAGCCATAGACAGTCAGCCATTGCCGCCTAATAAACTAGGCGTCAAAGCGCTAAGCCAACAGGGCTTTACTTTAGTTGAGCTCATGATAGTGGTGGCGGTGATAGGCATTTTAGCGAAGGTTGCCATCCCCGCTTACACTAGCCATGTAAAAAGTGGTAAGGCGGCAGAGGCCACGTCTACCTTGGCCGATTTAAGAGTAAAGATGGAGCAGTATTACCAAGATAATCGCACTTATGTTGGGGGCCCCTATAGCAATGGGCCTTGTGCGAAAGCCATGACAATTAAATATTTTACTTACGATTGCAGTGTTACTCCCACTCTCACCGCCTATACATTCAGGGCGACTGGGATCTCGGCTCAAGGCATGAGTAATTTTAGTTTTACCGTCGACCAAGATAATGCTAAAACCTCAACATTTGATGGTACCACCGGCAGCACTTGCTGGTTAACCAAGAAAAACGCTACGTGCTAAAGCCATGCCCACCATCTAGTTTGCTCAGGCTTCGCTATTCTTTGGCTGATGGCTTGAGGTTTGGCTCTGGCTTTACCTTGGTCGAATTGATGATCACCATCTCGGTGCTGGCTATTTTGCTATCAGTGGCAGTGCCCAGCTATAAGACCATGCTACTTAATACTCAAGTGCGTAATGCGGCAGAAGCTTTTGCTAATGGATTACACCTAGCAAGGGCAGAAGCCATTGCCCGCAATGCTAATGTTGAATTTTTTGCTGATACTGATTCTGGCTGGATAGTGCGAGTCCAAGGATCGACTAGCAAAATACAGCAAAGACTTAAATCTGAAGGCTCTGCCAATGTTACAGTCACGGCTAAAAACTCTGGGGTTAGTGTCTCTTTCCCAGTGACTGCTACTTTTAACAGTTTAGGTGGGCTAGGGAGTAATTCTGCTGGGGCAACAGCTTTTACCCAACTTGATTTTACTGCCAACGCAGCTACCAAGCCTTTACGTGTGACCATAGGCACAGGCGGCAATACTAAAATGTGTGACCCTAGTTTGGCGTATGCAAGCAACCCTAGGGGATGTTAAATATGCCACTGCAAATAGCAAAAATCATGAATAAGCCAAATCTAAAATCTAGCCAGCGCGGTATAGCGATAATAGAAGCCATGGTGGCGCTGCTGATTTTTTCTATGGGGGTGCTGGCGCTAGTTGGTTTGCAGGCGACTATGGTTAAAAATACTTCAGATGCAAAATACCGTAGTGATGCCAGCTATATCGCCCAAAATAGACTAGGGCAGATATGGGCAGACATAGCTAATGCAGCTAATTACATTGAGACCAATACCGATATATCTAGCTTACTACCCAGTGGCACACGCAGTGTTTCGTCGGTTGCGACTAATCAATACCGCGTTACTGTCACATGGCGGCTGCCAGGCCAAGTGCAGCATAACTTTACCACTACCGCCAGTATTGTAAACTAAGCAATGAAATTAACAGGCAAGCATGGCTATCAAACGGGCTTTACCCTAGTAGAAATGATGGTGGGTCTTGTCATCGGTATGTTGGTAACGCTGGTGATTGTGCAAGTGCTATCTGTTTTTGAAGCACAAAAACGCAGCAGCACTGGCAGTGCCGACGCACAAACCAATGGCAGTATTGCGCTTTATAAGATTAGCCGTGAAATGCAAAACGCGGGTTACCCGTTAATGCCGTATGCCAATTCAGCCCTAGAATGCGGTAAAAATGGTGAAGTATATCGTGAAGGTACGTCTATAAGTTGGAAAGATATATCACCTGTAACGATTGTTGATGGTGGCAGTACTGGTGGGAGTGACACAATTACCATACGATATGGCACTAATAGCGCAGGGGGTGTGCCCACTATTATTGGCGCAAGCCCAGTGGGGAATGTGATTACACTGGGTAGTTTGGATAGTCCAGGGAGTAATTTAGGCTGCGCGGTGAATGACATAAGTTTGATTGTTAGTACTACTCACTGTGCTTTTTCTACGGTAAAAGCTTTATCATCAGCCACGACACCGCCCACCATTACATTAGCCAATGTAACAGCGGCAAAGGCGGAGGCTAATTTGGCTTGTTTAGGTAGTTGGAATGAAGTGGTTTATGCCGTGAGTTCAGGTAAGCTACAGCGGGCAGGAGTTGATAGCATAGACGACATAGTCAGCATACAGGCGCAATACGGTACTACTAGCGCTAACCTAACCAATACTAATGCAAATTTTAACCAAGTGGTTGATTGGTACGATGCAACGGCTGGGAGCAATTGGGATTGGGCGAGTGGTAGTTTTAATTTAGCAAGGCGTAATCGCATTAAAGCCATACGCATTGCCATTGTAGCGCGTAATGCAAAAAAAGAGATAAGCAAGGTCACCGCTGCTTGTAGTTCACTTACCTCTGCTAGACCAACAGGCTTATGTGCTTGGGCAGGCTCCGCGGCTGATCCTGCACCTAAAATCGACCTAAGTTTAACGGACAGCAATTGGGAGTATTACCGCTACCGCGTATTTGAGACCATTATTCCGCTGCGTAATGTTTTTTGGGCTAAGGATACCTTATGACACAAGTGCCTCAGACTAGGGTTTTGCTGCTGGCTAGACAGCGTGGGGTCGTATTTTTTTTGGCGCTAGTGGTCTTGGTTGTGCTTTGTCTTGCGGCGGTAGCCTTGATACGCTCGGTCGATACCAACACACTGATTGCTGGCAATATTGCCTTTAAGCAGTCCACCATTAACTCCGCTGATACTGGTGTAGAGTCGGCAATAGCTTGGCTAGCAACTATCCAAACAGCCAATAGCAGTAAAAATGCTATTCTTGATGCTAGCCATCCATTTAACATTACCGATGCGGCCAAAGGTTATTACTCTAATGCCAATACCATAGACCTTTTTGCAGATGCCACTTGGAATATAAGTACCATTCAAGCCGTGACTGATAGCAGTGGCAATACCATACGCTACATCATTGAGCGCATGTGCCGCACGGCTAATGTAACAATTCAAAATGCGGATTGTTTATTTAGTGATGCGGTTGAAGACACTAATGGGCAAAAAGTACCCTTGCCTACCGATATTTGCACAGGCAGTGGCTGTCCCTTGGCAGCGCAAAGCCCAGTATTTCGTATTACGGCTAGAGCAGTTGGTCCACGCAATGCGGTTAGCTATGTGCAGGCATTTGTTCACTAGGAGGTAAGCATGAAACACAACTTCCAGCATTATGTTATTAGTTCCCACTGCTACCTAATATTACTAGCTAGCTTATCCTATCCCTTGCAAGTCCGTGCAGATTTGACTTTGGCAACCGCCCCGTTAGCTACCTCGAGCAACATTGCAGTTAAACCAAATATTTTACTGCTGCTAGATGTTTCTAATAGTATGGCTCTCGATTACATGCCAGATTATGATTTCGGTATCCACGGCCTGCATAGCAGCCAATGCAATCAACTCTACTACAACCCTCAAACCACTTATACGTCAGCTGTTACTTCAACTGGCGTAAGTTATGCTTCCACGTCGTTTGGTAGTGCTAAGAGCGATGTATTTAATACTAGTGATACTTCTACAGTAAATTTAAACGTAAATTTTAAGCTCCTCGGAGGTACCTCTAGTCCATATGATACAACAGGCTCAACAGCTTACTATTATGACTATACTGGAGATCAAGGAGATCAAACGGTAAAAAAATACACCACTACTGGCACTACATTTTATTACGAGTGTAAAGGTGAACGGGCCACCCCACGACTCACGGACTCACAGCTTAACGCAGTGTTTACAAAGGTGGTCTTGTCTAGCACAATTACTGCCACAAGCGCCACTATAGAGGTAAGCGGCTCGGCTTCTACCAGCGTCACTAGTATTATGGTCAATGACAGTTACAGTAACAATGACGGGTGGATTGAGATTATGTCTGGCCCCACTGCAGAGAGTAGTAGCAGCACTGTTGTTGCTTCTAGTATAGCTAGCAAAATAACTGGGTATGGGGCTAGTGTGACTGGTAGCACGGTGACGATTTCTGGCCTAGCCGATAGCATTAAAAAAATAAAAGTGACCGGTGCAAATAGCTCAAGCATGACCATTAAAACCACCTTAACCCGCAAAGCTAGTCAAGGTGAATTGCAAAACTTTGCAAACTGGTACACCTATTACCGCACTCGCTTATCGATGATAAAAACGGTAATTGGTCAGGTATTTAGTAATTTAACTAATTCATTTCGAGTTGGCCTGATGGAGATTCATGCTTCATCACCTGTATTCCCCGTAGGTGTATATGAGGGTACTCAGCGTAGTAGTTTTTATAGCACGCTATACGGCTTCAATTCGACACAAGGCAAGACGCCATTACGCTCAGCATTGTCAAATGCAGGCCGCTATTATGCATTTAAGCTTGGTGGAACTGACCCAATTCAATATTCTTGCCAGCAGAACTTTGCTATAGTCGCCACAGATGGTTATTGGAGTTATAATTCGAGTAATGGTTTTGGTCTTGATGGTAGTACGCCCGTTGGAGATCAGGATGGTACAGCCGATCGCCCTATGAATGACGGGCTTAGCACTGCAAATAACCTAGCTGATGTGGCCATGTATTATTATCAAACAGATCTAAGATCTGACCTTGCTGATAATGTACTTACCAGTAGTTCCGATAATCAAGTGAAGCAGCACATGACAACTTATGCGCTGGGGCTTGCCGCAGCTGGTTATATGACATATTCACCTACTTATCTAACAGATACCACAGGTGATTTTTATGATATAAAAGCAGGTACGACAGCAGATTCAACTCATTGCACTTGGCGAACTGCTGGTAAAACATGCACTTGGCCTCCCACTAGTAACGTCAGTAACATCAGCACGGATTATATTGGTAATGCTGATGATTTATGGCATGCCACAGTCAATGGCAGGGGGACATATTATAGCGCCGAAGATCCAGACTCTTTGACTTCATCTTTGACCAGTATTTTTGCAGATATCACGGGCCGTCAGGGATCGGCGTCGGCGGCGGCAACCAGTACTTTAAACCCAGTCACCGGCAATAATTTTGCCTATGTAGGCAGCTATACTACCGTGGATTGGCGTGGAAACCTTGAGGCACGAGAAGTTAATACTGCTACGGGCGAAGTTGGCAGCACTGCAATCTGGGCTGCAGAAGATGTATTAGCTTCAACTTGCGCTACGACACCCGTTGCACAATTGGTTGGATCTACCACCATATACAACTGTGAAACGGTATATGTCGCTGGCAATAGTTGTTCAGGTACAGTGGGCTATTCTGGCAATGCAGTCTCAGGCACCACTCAGTATTGCAAAGTGCCAATGAGCACATCACGTGCAGGTACTATGAGTCTTAAGGTAGCTGCAAACAGCGACAAGCGAAGCATTATAACTGCTAATAGCACAGGTAATGGGCTGATAGATTTTAATAGTGAATATGCCACGGCAAACCCCAGTAATTTTTCTAGTGCGACCTTAGCTGGGCTAAACCAATGGGCGTCACTAACGGCTACACAACAAAGTAGTGCGGCAGGCGCTAATTTGATTAACTATTTACGCGGTCAGTATGGCTACGAGGATAGGTCAACTAATGATGAAGGGAATAGGCTTTACCGTTATCGGCCTACCGTGTTGGGTGATATTTTGGAATCGCAACCCGTATATAACGGCGCACCAGTTCTAGCTTACCCTTACTCAGGCTATAGCTCTTTTGCCACAGATAAGGCCAGCCGTGCAGGGACAGTGTATGTGGGGGCGAATGACGGTATGCTACATGCTTTTAATGCAGCTGATGGCAATGAGCGCTGGGCATATGTGCCTAGTATGGTAATACCTAATATGTGGCGGCTGGCAGATATAAACTACGCTACCTTGCACAAAAATTTTATCAATGGTAGCCCCATTATCTCAGATGTTTGCACGGCCAATTGCGATAGTGACAGTGCAACTTGGAAAACCATCTTAGTGGCTGGGTTAAATGGTGGTGGGCGTGGTTATTATGCGCTAGATATAACCAACCCAGATGCACCAACACTGCTGTGGGAGTTCACCACTACTTCTGGCATAGGCAAAATAAAAGATGATAATGTGGGCTACAGTTTTGGCCAGCCAGTGATTACCAGAAAAGCCAATACCGATGGCTCATACACATGGGTGGTGCTGGTGACTTCTGGTTACAACAATACTAGCCCAGGGGATGGCAAAGCTTATTTATATGTGCTGAATGCATCCACTGGCGCAGTCATCAGTAAAATTGCAGCAGGAGGTAATAGCAGCGGCCTAGCCAAAATAGCCGCAAGAAACGACGAGCCTGCAGGTAATACTACTAGCATAGTATATGGTGGCGATTTATTGGGTAATCTATGGCGCTTTGATATTACTAGCAACACCTCAGCTGCAATCGGCACTGGGTCAGCCACGCTTTTTGCCAATCTAAAAGATGCCGCTGGCACTGCGCAGCCGATTACCACTACCCCAGAGTTAGGTAAGGTTTCTGGCTACAATGTGGTATTTATAGGCACGGGCAAGTATTTAGAAACGACTGATTTAACGACCACTCAAAGGCAAAGCCAATATGCGATTAAAGATAATGGCAGCACAACATTTACCAATGGTGTGCGTGATTCCTTGGTAGTACAAACCTTAACTAATAGTGCGGGTGGGGATACTAGAACTATTACCTCAAAATCGGTAGATTTTTCTACAGGATATGGTTGGTATTTCGATTTTCCTGATACTGGCGAGCGAGTCAATGTGGATAGCAAATTGGTGCAAGGCACCTTGATTATCCCTTCTATGGTTCCCTCAAATGATGCTTGTACGCCAGGTGGGTATGGCTGGCTTAATTATGTAGATTATAAAACTGGCAGTGCGATAGATACCTTGGTGGCAAAAAAATATGGTGCGACCATAGTCGGCGTTAATATCATGTATATTGGCCAACAAGCTAAATTGCAGGTGGTCACATCAACAAATCCAACGCCCACAATTCTAAATACAGCCGCTGGGACAGATTCGGGAGATGGATTTTTTAGATTCGTCAATGGTGACTTTTCTAGTGAGCGTAGTTTATGGCGTGAACTAACACCGCCATAGCGTTTTATTTGGTTTTTTGCAGGAGTAATTGAGCGGTAATCAAGCCATTGATGAGGCCAAAAATTAAAGCAGCTAAGGCAAAAACGGGCACTAAATAAGCCAGCCCTGCGTGTGGGATAAGCCATAGCCGCACCACCATTAACTGCCCAGCAATGTGGGCAAAAGCGGCAAAAAGGCTAAGTGAAACCGGCCCAAACCATGTTTTTGGCATGTGCTTGGCCAGCCATAAGGCCGCTAAACTAAGTAGTGCGCCAGTTAAGCTGAGTAAAAAAGTAGGCGTTAAAAACTGCCCAAGCAATAAGCTACTGGCAAATACCCGCAAAATACTGACCCAAGCCGCCGTGGCAAACCCATATTGATACAGCACATACAAGGTCACAATATTCGCCAGCCCTGGTTTTACCCCAGGTAGGGGTGATGGAATTACCGCTTCTACCATGTGTAGCGCAATTGCAAAAGCCGCTAGCTTAGCAATGCGGTGGTCTTCTGCGCTGGTGTGTAGTTGGGTGGTTTTCAAAAGTAGGCTACCAGTTAAAAAGAGCTATCAAAAAATTTAAATCTCAAAACATATCAGACTAACTAAGCACGATGTGACTAACTGCTATCTAACTAGCGGCTATTAAATTAAGCGCTATTTAAGTGCAGGCGTTTTTTTACCGCACTTAAATAGTGAGTAACTTGATTTACTTCTACTTAATCAACATGACCGCCTCATTGCTAAGCTAGCCATATTGGCAAGTAAAAGTGCTTAATCCCCGCCATTTTATTGGGTTTGCTACTTCACTAGAATATTTTAACCTGCGCTGCTAGATAGGCAAGACATTTAATCTACACGGCATAAATATTGCTAGATTGATTATATAGCCCACAACTTACCCCCCCTAATATTTATTGGCAAGAAAGATGACAAACTCTCTTATACACCCCAAGCAAGGCGATAAAGAAAACTCGAGCTGGTTTAACGAGTTTTTAATTAAATTATTAGAAGACCGTGACCGCATAGGCCTCACCGACATGATTCATCAAATAGATGCGTTGATGATTACCGTAGAGCCAGGCTGCTCTATTGCTTATATTAAAGAGCTGTCGCTGATGACGCCTTATCATTATTTAGTGACCTTGGAGTCAGAAACCCATTGGACGCATATTTTAAGAATCGATATGCGCTCGCCCGATATTTTAGTCAGAGAAGTGCGCGACCCCAACCTGAGTGGCATTTTTAGAAGCTTGAATGAAGTCTATCCCATAGGAGCACATAAGCCTAACTCTCGCTATATGGGTGAAATATTCAATGTGACTAATTTACATGAGGTGGTGGAATTACAAAGAGCGCGTGAGATTCGCTTTTTTAATCAAGACCAAATCCGCAAGCTAGAGCTGCCGGGCAATATGGCCATAGTTAAACCATCACCCTATACGCATAACGTTTTAGCCTATTGGGAAAGGCCAGAAACTGAGCTGCGTATTTATGCCCTTGGCACTAGCATTATTCATAACGAGGTGAATAAAGCCTATATTGAAGCAAAAAATATCCAAGCAAAATTTGGCCTAGATCAGCTTATTCTGCCAGTTGACCACTTGGCCACGCGCGTTTATAGCCAAAACCGCGAGGCGGCGATTTTAGAATACCTCACCCTATCTAGTTATTACTATTGGGGCTCATACAATATTGAGGACCAAAATTCATCGACCAATGTCACGAAGAGCATTCATTATCCGGATGAAAGCCATAGCCCCGCCAAGGTATTTACTGCGGCTAATCACCCTTACTTCGTTAATCATATTGTGGGCTTACCATCGCCTACTGAAAACTTTGTCAGAAACTATGGCCCAAGATTGCACCATATTGCGCTTAGCGTAGCCGATGGCGAAACTAAAGGCATAGAAAATATTGATTACGTGGTAGACACCATACGCGCCGAAGGCAAAGACTTTTTGCTTGACGTGATAGGCTCAAAAGAAGAGGGCTTAAAACAAATTTTCTCTAGCGCTTCTGAGCATTCCTCGTTGATTATTGAGTATGTGCAACGCTATGGTGACTTTGAAGGATTCTTTACTAAAGATAATGTGGCCAGTCTTACCAAGGCCGCTGGAGTAGAAGAAAACCTCAAGATGCTCCAAGCTGAAGCCACAGAACAGTAACGTACACCTTCGTACATAATAAATAAAAAAAGTAGGAAATATCCCTCATGGCTATTCGCGTCAAATTGCATCATAAAACAAGCTATCAATATGACAGGCTAGTGAGTCTTTCGCCGCATGAAGTGCGCCTAAAACCTGCCGCCCATGCCAGAACGCCGATACTGGCTTACTCGCTCACCACGGCACCCGATAAGAATTTTGTCAATTGGCAGCAAGACGCCTATGGCAATTACATAGCACGTTATGTCTTTCCTGAAAAAGTAGACAAGCTGGAATTTGTGGTTGATCTGGTCGCCGACATGACGGTGATTAATCCCTTTGATTTTTTTGTAGAAAAATACGCTGAGTTTTATCCTTTTGCCTATAGTGATTCGCTGCAATATGAGCTGGCGATTTATCTTAAAACCGAAGCCAGCAGCCCGTTACTAGAGGCATGGATGCAAACGGCCAAGCAACAAATCATGGCGCCTGAATTAGCCATTATTAACTTTTTAGTGGCAGTCAATCAAAAGCTACAAAGTGAAATTGGCTATTTGGTGCGTATGGAAGCTGGGGTGCAAAGCGCAGAAGAAACTTTAAGCAAAAAAACTGGCTCATGCCGCGATAGTGCTTGGTTATTGGTACAAATTCTAAGAAACTTCGGCCTTGCCGCAAGGTTTGTGTCTGGCTACCTCATACAATTAACCCCCGATATAGAAGCGCTAGATGGCCCCAGCGGCACCAAAGTAGATTTTACTGACCTGCACGCTTGGACTGAGGTTTATATCCCTGGCGCAGGTTGGGTAGGGCTAGACCCGACTTCAGGCTTACTTGCCGGCGAGGGGCATATTCCCGTGGCGTGTACCGCCATGCCATCTTCTGCCGCCCCAGTAATTGGCTCGGCAGATTATGCTGAAGTCGTGTTTAACCATGAGATGACCATCACCAGAATTCATGAAGACCCGCGCGTGACCAAACCTTACAGCGAACAAGCTTGGGCGAAGATTAACAAGCTAGGCATGAAAATAGATAAGGATTTAGTCAAAAATGACGTGCGCCTAACCCAAGGCGGCGAGCCGACTTTTGTCTCTATTGATGACATGGAAGGCGCAGAGTGGAACACGCTAGCGCACGGCGATAATAAACGTAAACTGGCTGGCAAACTTGCGGGCCGATTAAAGAATAAATTTGCCAAGGGCGCGCTCATGCATTACGGGCAAGGCAAATGGTACCCAGGCGAACCACTACCAAGATGGGCGATTAATATTTACTGGCGTAAAGATGGTAAGGCTATTTGGCAAGATGCCAGCTATTTAGCAACGGATGATTTTTCTGAAACATACCAGCCCAAGCAAGCGGAGTTATTTGCTAAAACCTTATGCCAGCAAATTGGCTTTCCGCAAGCGTGTCTTATTCCCGCTTACGAAGATGTGATTGAGCAGTCGGTGCTAGAACAAAAATTCCCCGACAATATTGACCCCTTAACCGTCAACTTAAAAGACAGTGAAGAGCGTCGCCGTTTAGCTAGAATTCTAGAGGCTGGATTAGGCGAAGTGGTGGGCTATGTCATGCCCATTAAGCCGGTTGAAAAAACTAAATCCACGGCTTGGCTCACCAGTAAATGGCCATTCAAAAGAGAGCACCTTTACTTGTTAAAAGGCGATGGGCCGGTTGGCTTAAGGTTGCCGTTATCGTCACTGCCTTGGGTGTTGCCAGCTGACATAGAACCTGAATTTCCTTTAGATCCATTTGAAACGCTTGAGCCTTTAGCTAGCGTCAATACCGATATTAAAAACATCGGCATGAAACATAGCACTAAAAAACCTAAGCCCAATGAAGTGATACATACCGCTTTATGTATTGAAATAAGACTAGGCAAACTTTTTGTGTTTATGCCGCCTATCATTAGGCTAGAAGATTATCTTGATTTGATTCAAACCATAGAAAAAACCGCCAGTACATTGAAGTTAAAAGTGTGCATAGAGGGCTACCCACCACCACGAGATGCCAGAGTTGAAGTGCTCAGCGTGACGCCTGACCCAGGCGTGATAGAAGTGAACGTGCAACCTTCATCATCCTGGAATGAGCTAGTGGCTAAAACCACCACGCTATATGAAGAGGCAAGAC
Organism: uncultured Pseudomonadota bacterium; assembly: GCA_903876765.1. Lineage (GTDB taxonomy): Bacteria > Pseudomonadota > Gammaproteobacteria > Burkholderiales > Methylophilaceae > Methylotenera. Next base: position 81,474 of record CAIRBH010000031.1, read on the forward strand.
TCACCCGCTTAGGCACAGAGAAATTCATGTTAGATGGCCGCCATACTGGCACCGGTGGTGGTAATCACGTCACCTTAGGTGGGGCTACGCCAACCGATAGCCCTATGCTGCGCCGCCCTGATTTGCTGAAAAGTTTAATCACTTATTGGCAAAATCATCCTTCACTTTCTTATCTATTTTCAGGCACTTTTATAGGCCCAACCAGCCAAGCGCCTAGGGTAGATGAAGCAAGAGATGACAATTTGTACGAGCTCAGTATTGCCTTTCAGCAAATGGAGAAGATGCTACCTGACACGGAATATAGCAAAAAACCTTGGTTAGTCGACCGTCTATTAAGAAACTTGCTGGTAGACCTCACCGGCAACACGCACCGCGCTGAATTTTCGATTGATAAGCTTTATTCACCTGATAGCCCAACCGGTAGATTAGGCATCGTTGAATTTAGAGCGTTTGAAATGCCGCCGCATGCGCGCATGAATCTTTTGCAGTGCTTATTGATTAGAGGCTTAGTGGCTAGGTTTTGGAACGAGCCCTACAAAGGCAAATTAGTGCATTGGGGCACAGAGCTGCATGATAGATGGATGCTCCCGCATTTTATTACGCAAGATATTCAAGATGTGGTGCAAGATTTAAGAGCTTACGGCTATGCCTTTGAAAAGAGTTGGTTTGATCCTTTCATTGAATTTAGATTTCCGCGTTACGGCACGGTTGCCTACCAAGGCATAGAAATGGAGTTACGTCAGGCCATAGAGCCATGGAACGTATTAGGTGAAGAAGTTAGCGGTAGCGGCACTTCTAGATATGTAGATTCATCAGTGGAGCGCATGCAAATTAAAGTGCGCGGCCTCACCGATAGTCGCCATCAAATTATCTGTAATGGTCGGCCTGTGCCTTTGCAATCTACCGGCATTGCGGGTGAATATGTAGCTGGTATTAAGTACAGAGCTTGGAGCCCTTGGTCTGCACTGCACCCCACCATTGGTGTGCAAGCGCCTTTGGTTTTTGATTTGTTTGATCAATGGAACAACAAAGCCATTGGCGGATGCACCTACCATGTGGCCCACCCAGGGGGCAGAAATTACGCCGCTTTCCCAGTCAATGCTAACGAGGCAGAAGCCAGGCGTTTTGGCCGATTTTGGGATTATGGCCACACGCCCGGCCATATTGAATTTGAGGAAGAATCACGCAACCCAAGATTTCCATTCACGCTAGACTTAAGGTGGCAACCTGTTTAGTATAGCTAGGCATGTCATCTACCTTTTTAAATCGCTACCCTCGGGCAAATAATCGCCACGATGAAATGCTTCACCCCAATGGTGAAGTGCGTCCTCATTGGGAAGATTTAATCAACACGGTAGGTAACGCCTCAGAATCTGCCATGCGTCAGCGCGTTGAAAGCGTACAGCGGCAGATTAAAGAAAATGGGGTGACCTACAACATTTATGCCGATACGCAAGGTGCGCAAAGACCTTGGGATTTAGACGTTCTGCCGTTGGTGATTCCTGAAGATGAATGGGCAGGCATTGAAGCCGCAGTCATTCAACGTGCCGAGTTATTGAATGCGATTTTGGTAGATGTTTACGGCGCACAAAGTTTATTCAAAGAAGGCCAGTTGCCGCTTTCATTGTTGCATGCCAATGCAGGGTTTTTAAGGCCTTGTCACGGCATAGCACTGCCCGGCAATATAGCTTTACATCATTACGCGGTAGATATTGCCAGAGCGCCCAATGGTCAATGGTGGGTAATTGCCGATAGAACGCAGGCACCATCAGGTGCTGGCTACGCGCTAGAAAATAGAACGATCATTTCTAATATCTACCCCGAGCTTTTTTATGATTTAAAAGTCAGGCGATTAAGCGAATATTTCTCCTCACTGCGTGACAGCCTTAACCATTGGGGTAGGCTGTGTGCGGCTAAACAATCGGCATCCAACCCGCAGATTAAACCGCTAAGAGACGGCGAAAACCCACTGGCCGTTATTCTAACGCCCGGCCCCTATAATGAAACCTATCATGAGCAATCCTACTTGGCGGGTTACCTTGGTTTTCCGCTGGTGCAGGGCAGTGATTTAACGGTTAGAAATAATATCGTGATGCTCAAAACGCTGTCTGGTCTAAAGCCAGTGCACGCCATTATGCGCCGCGTGGATGATGATTTTTGCGACCCACTCGAGCTTAATTCAGATTCACTGTTAGGCGTTTCAGGCCTCATTAAATCAGCCAGAGCGGGCAACGTGCTGATTACCAATTCGCTAGGCTCAAACATTTTAGAATCTGGCTCACTGTTAGGCTTTTTGCCTAAGTTATGTCAGCATTTTTTCAATGCACCACTCAAAATGCCATCGGTCGCCTCATGGTGGTGTGGCGAGGCTTCAGCACTTGAATACGTGATTGCAAATTTAAATCATTTGGTGATTAAGCCCGCTTTTCCGCAACGCAGAGAACGCCCAATTTTTGGTGAAGATTTGTCTGATAGCGATAAAGATAAACTGATTCAAAAACTGCGCGCCAATCCTAATCATTACCTAGCGCAAGAGCTGGTTAAAATTTCTCAAGCGCCAGTGTGGGACCAAGCCGAATCAAACAAACTCACCGCCAATGCCATAGGGCTTAGGGTTTACGTATGCGCAACGCCCAATGGCTATGTGGTCATGCCGGGCGGGCTCACTCGGGTGGCCGCGGGTGAAGATAATCGGGTGATTACCATTCAACAAGGCGGCACCAGCAAAGACACTTGGGTGTTGGGTGATCAAACACATATCCATCAAAGTTTGATACGCAAAACAGTTTCAAGTAAAGATTTGGTGCATGAAAATGCCTATCTCTCTAGCCGCACGGTAGAGAATTTATATTGGTTTGGCCGCTACAGTGTCAGAATCAATCTAGCTTCAAGGCTATTAAGAGCCTCATTACTTTATTTCTTAGAATATTCATCGTCAGAATACCAAGCCACCGAATGGACAGCCGTGCATGGCCTGTGTGTTTGGTATGGGTTAATGGCAGATACTGCAAAAGATAAAGAGTCTAGTGCACCTTTATCCATAGACCATAACGAAATTGAAAAACAACTGATTTCAGCCGTGCTATCAAAAGACGGCAATAGCCTCGCTAAAAACATACAACAGTTTTACCAACTTTGTTTTAATTTAAGAGAGCGTTTATCGCTGGATAACTGGCGGGCGATTAATCAATTTTGCCAAATCTATATAGCGCCTAATCCGCAGGCATCGTCAATTGCGCCTAATACGCAAGCATCGTTAAGTGAAGTACTTTCAATTCTTAATGAAACCTGCACCTCGTTAGTCACTTTATCGGGCTACTCATTAGATGGCATGACACGAGACCATGGCTGGCGCTTTTTATCTATGGGCAGAAGAATAGAGCGCATTCAGTTCTTATGCACGCTTATTCAAAGCGGGCTTAACATGCCGGTAGAAAGTAACTTAGATTGGTTATTAGAACTCACAGACAGCATCGTCACCTATCGTTCACGATACAGCGCCCACCCCGAATTGCTACCCGTACTCGACTTAATTTTATTAGATGAGAACAACCCCAACGCCATGATTTTTCAGCTCAAGGGTTTTATTAAATACCTCACTAACATTAATGATCATTACGGCAATACGCATGAAGAGCAAATCATGACAGCAAGGTTAGATGCGCTGTTAGCACTAAACCCCGACCAAGATTTTCAGCGTGGCAGCACTCAATTAATGGAATGGTTGCAAGTAACCTATCAGGCCAGTATTGAGATTTCAGAAAGCATGAGCCATAAGTTCTTTAGCTATTCCAGCATTCAGCAAGAAAGTAACCGGTATTAATATGCGTTACCAAATTACGCATCAAACCAAATACAGCTATGAGTCTATCGTAACGCTCTCTCAGCAATTGCTATTTATGAGCCCCAAAAACTTTAGGTATCAAACCTGCATTAGCCACAACATTCGCACAGAACCCAACCCCAATGAATCTTTAGCGGGGGCGGATTATTTTAACAATATCAAAAATTACATCTCTATTTTTGCCCCGCATAAAACCTTAGAAGTCAGCGCAGAATCTATTGTGGATGTGCTTAATAGGCCCACTTTAGATAAGCTTTTGCCCAGCCCCCCGTGGGAAGAAGTAAAGGCAAAACTCAGCCTAGGCCATTGGCAAGAAGAAGACCCAATAAACTACCTTTACGCCTCAGTTAAAGCGCCAGCCGATGAAGTATTTAGCCAATATGCCGAGCTGTGCTTTACGCCCAATCGGCCTTTAATTGAAGCAGCGTTCGAGCTTACACAACGCATCTATCGAGATTTTGAGTTCGATGCAGAATCTACCGATATCTCCACCCCGTTAATAGACTTCTTCACCAGTCGCCGTGGCGTATGCCAAGATTTTTCGCACTTAATGATTAGCTGCCTAAGAAGCCTAGGCTTAGCATGCCGTTATGTAAGCGGCTATATTTTAACCACCCCCGCGGCAGGCCAACCACGGCTAATAGGGGCAGATGCCTCACACGCTTGGGTTTCTGTGTATTGCCCTGTAAATGGTTGGGTAGATTTTGACCCCACCAACTACTGCCTAGTGAATGACCAACATATCACAGTGGCATGGGGCAGAGACTTTAACGATGTATCGCCCATGCGCGGCACAGTGCTTGGCGGCGGCAAACAAACGCTAGACGTTAGCGTAACCATGACACCGGTTTTTGACCATGAGCTCTCCATTCAATTGCCATTAAATGTAGGTAATGGCTAATTAATTCCTCAGTCCCAGCGGATATGAATTTACCGGGATGGAAGCTTCATTCTTTAGAGGGTGAATTAGCAGGACATTATGCCGTCACCGTAAATGGTAACTGGCGATTAACTTTTATGTTTGATGGCGAAGATGCAATCTTGGTTGATTATCAAGATTATCACTGAAAGGATATTGAAAATGAGCAGAATATATAATCCGCCACATCCCGGCGAAACCTTAAGGGATGATGTACTGCCAGCACTAGGATTGAGCGTTACCGAGGCCGCAGACCAGCTTGGCGTAGCGCGTCCTTCTTTATCACGTGTGCTTAACGGCCGTGCCGCTATTTCACCCGAGATGGCGCTACGCATAGAGCAATGGCTAGGTGTTGAAAATGGTGGCCGTGCTGATTTATGGTTAGCAGAACAAGTCACTTATGATCTTTGGCAAGCAAGAAGTAAATTCAATGCGCAGGTTAAACCTGCGGAGTTGATTGCTGCCTAAAAATTTTATGAGATTGCTAAGGAAAGCGCCCCAATTTTTCGAAGGGGCGTTTTGAGTGGCAAAGTAATTTACCCTATGGCGCTTACCCAACTTGTTGTCCATTGAGCGATATTAAATGTAGCTTTTTTGGCTACGTTTGTAGCTAAAATTGCTACAGGTGGTTTGTAAATAAGCGTCTCTGAAAGAGCTTAGTATTGCTCGCAATGTGTTGGTTTAATCGTTCTACCATGGTTTTTTCCGTGCCTACGGACGCGACTGTATTTATTTCTTCTGAAGTTGTATCTAGCGCCGCCAGTAAATTATTTGAAACATCTTCTGCAATGCTTAGCACATACTTTGCTTTAAAACCAAGTGACTCAGCCATGGCAATCACTTGATCTTGATTGATATTAGATGGCTTATTTTCACCGCCGATATTAAATGCAAACGTGCGCGATAGACCTGAATAAAACGAGGTGGAAAGTAAGTCATAAAACGGTGTTAATCTTACCCCAGTAGGTGGAAAGTAGATGGAGAGGTTTTTTGCATGACTGTCATGATTTCCAACATATAGGTTAAAAAATACCCATTGTATAAATCGTTTTGTATCTGCTGCATTTACACCGCTTTGGCTAAGTAATTCACGACATCTTAGTAGCGTTGGCCCACCATCTGTTTCATATTTAATCGTAGATGGCTTACCGTCAATCTGACATAAATCTAGTTGCTGTAGTCTTTTGATTTGCCCATTAGCATCTAGCTGCCTGTCATAGCGTTTAATCACACATGCTTTTGCAATTGGCTGATAACTAACTTCAGCCACGCCAAGTTTTAGCTTGGTTGCAAGCTTCATTACAAATGTTTCATTGATAGCAGAAGCCCAAACACTTTCAATGCCTTGAATATCAGGTTTTACAATATAAGTGGATGGTGAGCTACCTAAAGGCAACAATGGATTTCCGTCTTTGTCGATACAAACACTGAATTTTCTTTGTGCGCCAGCTAACGATACTCTTAACCCGTCTTGCTCTTGAATATTGCGAATAACGCCTTGCTGTTGCGTAAACTGATCTGCAACATCCTGCCAAGTAATTGCCTGATATTTTGGCGGTTCTGGCAATTGGCTTTCAGGCAGTATGGTGAGGTTGCTGGCAGTATCGCCGCCAATGGCACTTAATAAACCAAATGTGGTGGTGGTTTGGTACTTAAGCTTTAATAAATCACGAATGCCAGCCTCTGGTAGAAGATTTTCAAAATAAGACTCAACCGACTCTCCAGAATGCTCAACCTCAGATAAGCCAATATTGGGGGATATGGCCTCTTGATAGTTTTTTCGCCAAGCAACATCATATACAAACTTAATCGGTGATTCATCGAGCAGCGTACCAACCAGCGTTTCGTCTCTATAAACGAAAAGCTTTTTAGCGGTGCTCATTAGAAGCTACCTTTTTTCTGAATGACTAATTCCAAACCAAGCGCATCTAACACATTCAGTACTTTATTGAATTGTAGTGTTGGTTTGCCGCCTTCTAGTTCAACAATAAACCGATTGCCAGTATTGGCTAAGCCAAAAATGTCGGCCTGTGTCATTTTCTGAGCTTCTCTAAACTCACGCACAAAATTGCCTAAATCTTGAGTCGATTTTATTTTCATTGGCTTATTAAAATTGCTGTCTTTATTAATCATGATGAGCCACTATAGTTACCTTTCGGTAATATTTTACATGATTCATTCGTTTTTGCAATTAAAAATTACCGTATGGTAATTTTATTGACTATATCGTTGCATTTTGTATAAATAATTACCTAACGGTAATCAATATTCAGTTATCTAGTGTATATACAGAAAATCTGCCGCTGGACTTTAACGATGTATCACCCATGCGCGGCACGGTGCTTGGCGGCGGCAAACAAACGCTAGGCGTTAGCGTAACCATGACACCAGTTTTTGACCATGAGCTTTCCATTCAATTGCCATTAAATGTAGGTCATGGGTAATCACATTGCTCTGTGTTTTCAAATTTAAGCTTAATAATAAAAACAAAAGCAGCAATGAATCATTTAATATCTAATTTATTAGCTCAGCCAAACTGTCTTAATATTTAATAAAGAGGTAATAAATGGCAAAAGAAAAAGAACAAAAATCAGAACCACTAGAAAAGCAACTTTGGAAAGCCGCCGATTATCTCCGCAAAAATATTGATGCAGCTGAGTACAAGCACATTGTTTTAGGTTTAATCTTTCTCAAATACATTTCCGACTCTTTCGAGCAGCACTTCGCCAAACTGCAAGCAGGTGAAGACGAATACGCAGGGGCTGACCCAGAAGACAAAGACGAATACGCTGCTGAGAATGTTTTCTTTGTGCCGCAAGATGCACGCTGGTCTTATCTGCAATCCAATGCGCGCCAGCCTGAAATTGGCAAAATGGTCGATGCCGCCATGGATGCCATTGAAAAAGAAAACACGTCGCTTAAAGGTGTGCTACCGAAAGTATTCGCCCGTGATAACTTAGACCCCGCCAGCCTAGGTCAGCTCATTGATTTAGTCGGCAATATTGCGTTGGGTGATGCTAAATCTCGCAGTGCTGATGTGCTAGGTCATGTGTTTGAATACTTTTTAGGTGAGTTTGCGCTGGCTGAAGGTAAACAAGGTGGGCAGTTCTATACGCCTCGCTCAGTGGTGGAACTATTGGTGGAAATGCTAGAGCCTTATCAAGGTCGAGTATTCGACCCTTGTTGTGGCTCAGGTGGTATGTTTGTGCAATCTGAAAAGTTTGTGGCAGACCATCAAGGTCGCGTGAATGATATTTCTATCTACGGGCAAGAGAGCAACCAAACCACATGGCGCTTGGCTAAAATGAACTTGGCTATTCGCGGTATTGAAGCCAGCCAAGTGAAATGGAACAACGAAGGCAGCTTTTTAAACGATGCACACAAAGATGTAAAGGCCGATTACATTATTGCCAACCCACCGTTTAACGTTAGCGATTGGTCTGGTGAGCTACTGCGTACCGATGGACGCTGGCAATATGGCGTACCACCAGCGGGCAATGCTAACTTTGCATGGCTACAACACTTTATCTACCACCTATCCCCACAAGGCCAAGCAGGCGTAGTGCTGGCAAAAGGGGCACTCACCAGCAAAACTTCGGGCGAGGGTGAAATTCGCAAAGCGCTGATAGAGCAATGTAATGTGATTGATTGCATCGTCAACTTGCCTGCCAAGCTTTTCCTCAATACACAAATCCCCGCGGCTTTGTGGTTTATGAGCCGCAATAGAACCAATGGCAAATTTAGAAACCGTAGTAACGAGATATTGTTTATTGATGCCCGCAACCTAGGCCACCTCATCAACCGCCGCACCAAAGAACTTAGCCACGAAGATATAAAGCAGATTGCAGATACCTACCACGCATGGCGTAACCTCCCCCGTCATTGCGAGGAGCAAAGCGACGCGGCAATCCAGTACCAAGATATTGCAGGCTTTTGCGCATCCGTCAGTTTAGAGCGCGTTAAAGAACTTGATTACGTGCTCACCCCAGGCCGTTATGTAGGCCTGCCCGATGATGAAGATGACTTTAACTTTGCCGAGCGCTTTAACGCCCTAAAAGCAGAATTTGAAGCGCAGTTGATTGAGGAAGAAAAACTCAATAAGGCGATTGCAGAGAACTTGGCGAGGGTGAAGTTGTGAGTGAGTGGCAAACTGATGTTTTGGAAAATCTTGTATCAACTCCAATTACTTACGGCGTTGTAAAGCCAGGTGACTTTCTTGAAAACGGTATTAAGCTTATTCGAGGTGGGGATGTTTACAAAGGCAAAATTAGCCAAACATTAAGAACTATTACTCCAGAGTTGTCGAAGCAGTACCAAAGAACTATTCTTGAAGGTGGCGAACTGATTGTTTCGTTAGTTGGCAATCCGGGAGAAGTTGCCCTTGTACCGAAAGTCCTAGCTGGAGCCAATCTAGCAAGGCAAGTTGGGCTTGTCCGTTTAAAAAATAATATTTACTCTAATTTTGTACTTTATTATTTAATGTCTCCTCAAGGAGTTGGGCAGCTTTCTTCAAAAGTAATGGGGTCAGTTCAGCAAGTTATTAATTTAGCTGATTTAAGAAAAGTCGAAATTCAAATACCCCCGATAGAAGAACAAAAAGCCATCTCCTCAGTCCTCAGCAGTTTGGATGACAAAATCGACCTGCTCCATCGCCAAAACACCACCCTAGAAGGCATGGCCGAAACGCTGTTCAGACAGTGGTTTGTGGAAGAAGCGCAGGAGGATTGGGAGGAATATAAAGTTTCAGATTTTGCTGAACATTTAAAACAAGGCGTTAATCCCGCCCAGAATCCTTTAATAGAATACCACCATTACAGCCTGCCAGCATTTGATGAAAACCAATGTCCTGTATTTGAACTTGGTGCGGGAATTCTAAGTAACAAATACCGAGTATTAGAAAATACAATTCTTGTTTCAAAGTTAAATCCAAGATTTCCAAGAATATGGGCTATCCAAAACTTACCTTCAACCAACTCAGTATGCTCAACGGAGTTTCAGGTATTTAAACCAAAACAAGATAATTTATATGCATATCTGTACTTTCTATTTGGTTCAAGTCAAGCCAGAGATGAACTTGAAATGGCAGCATCAGGTACAAGTGGAAGCCACCAGCGCGTAAGGCCAGAAGATATGTTAAATATAACAACTCAGCTACCTTCAATTAGCAAGGCAAAAGAGTTTTCAGAAATTACTCAACCTTATATAGACAAAATTTCAGCAAATAGAAAACAAATCCAAACCCTAGAAAAACTCCGCGATAACTTGCTCCCCAAGTTGATGATGGGTGAAGCACGGGTGGAGTTTTAATATGTCTAGCCTAAAGATGCAAGAAAAAAAGGTTTTTGAGCGTCTATTTGATAGAAGTGGTTACGTATTAGATTTTTCAGATGGCACTTTTTCAGAATTCTTTAGGGAGCATAAATTAAATATTGATGCAGATAAGTATTTAATTAATGGGCCTTCAAAAATGAAGCGGCTTAGAGCCTTTTGGGAAATAGAGTCTGATTTAATAGTTGGCAAAGTTTTAGATGCATTACTCGAATATGCCCAAATAATAGGGAAGCCAACTGATGACGATATTAAAGCAGCTAAACAAACTATTGCTAGATTAACTGGCAAAGCTGAAATTAAACCAAAAACAGAATTAACAGAAGATGAATTTCTTAATCAAGCTTTCAATAAGCTTGATCTGTCAAAACTTTGTCTTGATACTTTTTTTCATAAAGTCATAAGCCAAAGAATTGATGAGATTCAGAAGTCGTTAATAGCAAGAACACCACTTGCTACAATTTTTCTCTGTGGCAGTACTTTAGAGGGGTTATTGCTAGATGCTGGAACTAAGCAACCTCAAAGATTTAACACTGCTCAATCAGCACCCAAAGATAAAGATGGAAAAGTTAGGCAGTTACATGACTGGTCACTTGAAAGTCTAGTTAATGTTGCTCATGAATTAGGTATGCTTTCATTAGATACTAAAAAATACGGGCATATGTTGAATTGCACTCAGAATTGACCCACTTAGGAGTATAAATTGCACTAGAAATTGACCCACGTACCGATACTATTCTGCTCAACCTATGAGCAGGAGAATGGGAGTGATCACCGTGGAACTATTAAGTGTAATTAGACGCTGGCATTTGCGTGATCAAATGTCGATTCGTGAGA